>NZ_JBIWEF010000003.1:0-624714 GCF_044762405.1 Streptomyces sp. NPDC097107
CAGGGCATCGGCGACACCATCCGGGTCTCCCTGTCCGCCCCGCCGGTCGAGGAGATCAAGGTCGGCATCCAGATCCTGGAGTCGCTCAACCTGCGCCGGCGCGGCCTGGAGATCGTCTCCTGCCCGTCCTGCGGGCGTGCCCAGGTCGACGTCTACAAGCTGGCCGAGGAAGTCACGGCCGGTCTGGAGGGCATGGACGTCCCGCTGCGCGTCGCCGTCATGGGCTGCGTCGTCAACGGCCCCGGCGAGGCCCGCGAGGCCGACCTCGGCGTCGCCTCCGGCAACGGCAAGGGCCAGATCTTCGTCAAGGGCGAGGTCGTCAGGACCGTCCCCGAGTCCA
Organism: Streptomyces sp. NPDC097107; assembly: GCF_044762405.1. NCBI lineage: Bacteria > Bacillati > Actinomycetota > Actinomycetes > Kitasatosporales > Streptomycetaceae > Streptomyces > Streptomyces sp. NPDC097107. The sequence continues at coordinate 341 of NZ_JBIWEF010000003.1, forward strand.
AGATCGTGGAGACGCTGATCGAGGAGGCGACGCGGATCGCCGAGCAGATGGAGAAGGACGGCGCGTCGGGGGAGCCGGCCGTCACCGTGAGCTGAACAGCACGGACCGAAGGGGGCCCGAGCGTGACGATTCTGGAGAGCATCCGGGGACCACGCGACCTGAAGGACGACAGCCGTGCCGCCGGGGCCGGTTCGGCGGTGCCGCTGGCGCTGGTGACGCCGACGTACCCGTGCGCCGGTTCGGCATCCCCGCGCGGTTCCTCGCGCACGCCAAGCGCGCCGAGGTGCTCGCCGACATCGGTCTCACGCCGGTCGGGATCGCCGGGCGGATCAGCGCGAGCCTGGCCGTTGGGGCGCAGGCCGTCGGCGCCCGAGCCGTTGGCACGCCGGCCGGGGAAGAGGCCGGAGATCAGGCCGTGGACGTACGGACCGTCACGCCAGTCCAAGGAGAGAACTGAATGACCAAGGGGTTCGATCTCGCCGCGCTCCTGGCCGAGCGCGGAGCCGAGCGGTACGAGCTGCACGCCAGGCACCTCAACCACCAGCTGCCGCGCGTGCTGCACACCATCGGCTTCGACAAGGTCTACGAGCGGGCCGAGGGCGCGCACTTCTGGGACGCGGACGGCAACGACTACCTGGACATGCTCGCCGGGTTCGCGGTGATGGGCCTGGGGCGCCACCACCCTGTCGTACGCAAGGCGCTGCACGACGTCCTCGACGCCTCGCTGGCCGACCTCACCCGCTTCGACTGTCCGCCGCTGCCCGGGCTGCTCGCCGAGAAGCTGCTCTCCTACAGCCCGCACCTGGACCGGGTCTTCTTCGGGAACAGCGGCACGGAGGCGGTCGAGACCGCGCTGAAGTTCGCCCGGTACGCGACCGGCAGGCCGAGGATCCTGTACTGCTCGCACGCCTTCCACGGGCTGACCACCGGCTCGCTGTCCGTCAACGGCGAGGACGGCTTCCGCGACGGCTTCGCCCCGCTGCTTCCCGACACCGCCGTCCCGCTCGGCGACCTGGACGCCCTGGCGCGGGAGCTTGAGCACGGCGACGTGGCCGCGCTGATCGTGGAGCCGGTCCAGGGCAAGGGCGTGCACGAGGCCCCACCCGGCTATCTGCGCGCCGCGCAGAAGCTGCTGCACCGGCACAAGGCGCTGCTGATCGCCGACGAGGTGCAGACGGGCCTCGGCCGGACGGGCAGGTTCTACGCCTTCCAGCACGAGGACGGCGTCGAGCCCGACCTGGTGTGCGTGGCCAAGGCGCTGTCCGGCGGATACGTGCCGGTGGGGGCGACGCTGGGCAAGGACTGGATCTTCCGGAAGGTGTTCTCCTCGATGGACCGGGTGCAGGTCCACTCGGCGAGCTTCGGATCCAACGCGCAGGCCATGGCGGCCGGACTCGCGGTGCTGTCGGTGATGGAGAACGAGGAGATCGTGGCGAACGCGGCCGCGGTGGGGGAGCGGCTGAAGTCCCGGCTGACGGAACTGGTGGACCGCTACGAGCTGCTCGCCGACGTCCGGGGGCGGGGGCTGATGATCGGCATCGAGTTCGGCCGGCCCAGGTCCCTGAAGCTGCGCAGCCGCTGGGCGATGCTGCAGGCCGCGCGCAAGGGTCTGTTCGCGCAGATGGTCGTGGTGCCGCTGCTGCAACGGCACCGGATCCTGACGCAGGTGTCCGGCGACCACCTGGAGGTCATCAAGTTGATCCCGCCATTGATCATCGACGTGGCGGACGCCGACCGGTTCGTCGACGCCTTCACCGAGGTGATGGACGACGCCCACAACGGCGGCGGCCTCATGTGGGACTTCGGAAGGACCTTGGTCAGGCAGGCGGTGGGCAACCGTTAGCGCGTCCCGCCCGCGACCGTCCTGGCCCTGGAGGACTGCCTCCCGTCGGCTTGTTCGCGTCGTTTGCCTCTGAGGCAAGAAAATTGCCTGACGGACAAGTCTCGGGCTGAATGGAGGCATGACCTCCCATGAGACCGGTCCGCCGTCGCCGGACGCGGTGTCCGTCGTGGCACCGCAGCTGCGCGCCCTGCGGCGCAGGGCCGACCTCACCCTGGAGGCGGCGGCCCGGGCCGCCGGGCTGTCGCCCGCCCACCTCTCCCGCCTGGAGACCGGGCGACGCCAGCCCTCGCTGCCGATGCTGCTCTCCCTCGCCCGGGTCTACGGTACGACCGTCTCGGAGCTGCTCGGCGAGACGGCCGCGGACCGGGACGCCGTCGTGCGCGCCGACGCCATGGAGCCGACGTTCGCGGGCGGCTGGACGTACTGGCAGGCCGGCGGGGCCGGGCGCGGGATGCAGGCCCTGCGGGTCCATGTGCCGCACGGCTCACAGGGAGACATCGTGCGGGTGCATCCCGGGGAGGAGTGGCTGCACGTCCTGCGCGGCCGGCTGCGTCTGCGCCTCGGGGACACCGTGCACCGGCTCGGTCCGGGTGACAGCGCGCACTTCGACTCGCTGACCCCGCACCGGATCGTCGCTCAGGACGCCGACGGGGTCGTCCTCCTCTTCGTCCACACCCTGCTGCAGAGCCCGGCGACGGCGCTGTGCCTGGGCCCGGCCACCACGCCGGCCCACCCCACACTCGGAGAGACGCCATGAACCTGCAGGAGAAGTTCCCGCGCGCCCTGTGGGTGCGGCTCTTCATCTACCTCGTCGCGGGCCACGTCTTCGCGGCCTTCATCTACCTGCTCTTCGAGGTGGGCGCCAACAGCCGGTGAGCGGGTGGCTCAGTCCAGCATCCGCTCGCGCAGCCGCTCCCGGATCTCCGGCGTGACCCGCAGGCCCTTCTCCAGGTAGGTGTCGACCCCGCCCCAGGTCTCCTCGACCGTCTCGAAGGCCGCCGCCAGATACTCGGCGCGCGCGTCGAAGAGGGGGCTGAGCAGCTCCATGACCTCGGGGGAGTAGGCGGAGGCGGCGGAGCTGCTGCGGCGCACCTTGTAGCGGCGGTGCGTGGCGTTCGACTTCAGGTAGTCGTCGACGATGGCGTCGCGCTCGACGCCCAGGGCGAGCAGGGTGATCGCGATCGACAGGCCCGCGCGGTCCTTGCCGGCCGCGCAGTGCATCAGGGCGGGGACGCTGTCCTCGGCGAGCGCGTGCAGCACCCGGGAGTGCTCCGCCGTGCGCTCCTTGATGATCATGCGGTAGGACTCGATCATCCGGTTGGCGGCCTTGTCGTCCGCCAGGATCTCGTGCAGCTGGTCGAGGTCGCCGTCGCGGACCATCTTCCAGAACTCGGCACCGTCGGCCGGATCGCTCAGCGGCAGGTTCACATTGCGCACGCCGGGCAGCTCGACGTCCGGGCCCTCGAGCTTCTGGTCGGCCGCGTTGCGGAAGTCGAAGATGGTGTGCAGGCTCAGCGAGGCCAGGAACGCGGCGTCCTCCCCGGTGGCGTGCGCCAGGTGGCCGCTGCGGAACAGCACCCCTTGTCGCACCCGCCGCCCGTCCACGGTCGGCAGCCCGCCCACGTCACGGAAGTTTCGCACACCGGCCAGCTCGGGTTCGGTCGACGGGACCTGCTGCGTCACGGGGGCTCCTCCCACTCCGCCCCGTCGGCGCTGCTCGCCGACGGGCACCACTCGAAGATACGGCACGGTCCGGGGGCCTCGGCGGCACAGCCGCCCGACTACGTCGCATATAAACCGTCTGTCCGAATTGATGCCTTCGTTCCAAGTAGCCCTGAAATGCAAGGGGCTGGAGAGACGGCGCGTGAGCAGCGTCATATCCGTGACCGTGCGTTGCCCGTCATGCTCACGTAATGCGGCCGGTTTTCAAGGCTGTTCACGCGAAAGGGCACCGCGTGAATCGACGGAGGGTGACCGGTAATTCCCGTAAAGGATCAATCGGAACACCTGTCAATGGAACCCCTCGCTTGTCCCCGCGCGTCTTGGTCCCTTACGTTCACCACCGATCCGGACGGACGCCTAATCCTGCCGCCGACCGGAGCCCGCACTCATCCACCACCCGTACACGGCAGGAGCGGGGGACCCACAGGTACAACTGCCTGTTCCGGTTCCCGGAACGGCTTGGGGTTAAGCCGCGTCTCGGCGCGGCCGGGCATCTCCAGCTCGCACCCGACAGCTCACCTCGTAGGCGCCGGAGAGGAAAACGCCATGCCCGCGAAGGGTAAGCACCGCCGTACCAGGGCCATGCGCCTGACCCGCACCATCGCCGTCGCCGGAACCGGTGGCGCCGCGCTCGCGCTGCCGCTGCTGGGTGCCGCCGGCGCCCACGCCGCTCCCGCGCAGTCCGTCTCCGAGCAGGCCGTGCAGTCCATACCGACGACCGCGAAGAAGGCCGCCGGCAGCAGCGCCGAGAAGAACTCGGACTCCCGGACGTACACCGTGAAGAGCGGTGACTACCTCTCGAAGATCGCCGACGAGCAGGACGTCGACGGCGGCTGGAAGAAGCTGTACGCGGACAACCGCGACGTCGTCGGCTCGGACCCGTCGCTGATCCACCCCGGCCTGAAGCTCTCGGTCGGCGAGCAGGCCGCCAAGTCCTCGGCCCCCTCCTCCGCCGAGTCCGAGAAGCCGGCCGAGAAGCCCGCCGCGCCGAAGAAGTCGTCCGCCGAGAAGTCCGAGCCGGCCGAGAAGTCGTCGGACGCCGCGAAGACCTCGTCCTCGGACTCCTCCGACTCGTCCAACACGAGCGCCCAGCCCGTCGGCACCACCGGCGGCTTCGTGTCGCCCGTTCCCGGCGGCACCGTCGGCACCCCGTACCACCAGACCGGCAGCATGTGGTCCAGCGGTTACCACACCGGCACGGACTTCGTCATCCCGACCGGTACCTCGCTCAAGGCCGTCGGCGCGGGCACCGTCGTCTCCGCCGGCTGGGGCGGCGCGTACGGCAACCAGGTCGTCATCCAGCTCGCCGACGGCCACTACGCCCAGTACGCCCACCTGTCCTCGCTCTCCGTCTCCGCCGGTCAGTCCGTGACGGCGGGTCAGCAGGTCGGTCTCTCGGGTGCCACCGGCAACGTGACCGGTCCGCACCTGCACTTCGAGATCCGCACCACGCCGGACTACGGCTCGGACGTGGACCCGATCGCGTACCTGCGCTCGCACGGCGTCTCTCTCTGACGACCGCTCGGGCGCGGCCTCCGCGCCGCTGAAGGCCGGACCCCGATCCCCGGGTCCGGCCTTCGGTGTATTCCGGAATTGACGAACACTTTAGGCGTGGTTTTTCTCACCGCCCGTCAACCCCTTCCTACGGTCGCGTAGGTCACATTGCAAGGTGAATCATGGGCCGACGTGGCAGACGATTCGAGAAGTGACAGCAGAGAAGTGATCGGGTCGTACGTGGCGGTGGGGGACAGCTTCACCGAGGGCGTCGGCGACCCGGGCCCCGGCGGGTCGTTCGTCGGCTGGGCGGACCGGTTGGCCGTACTGCTCGCGGACCGGCGCCCCGAGGGCGACTTCAGGTACACGAACCTCGCCGTGCGCGGCAGGCTGCTCGACCAGATCGTGGCGGAGCAGGTCCCGCGGGTCGCCGAACTCGCGCCCGACCTGGTCTCGTTCGCGGCGGGCGGCAACGACATCATCCGGCCCGGCACCGATCCGGACGAGGTGGCCGAGCGGTTCGAACGCGCGGTGGCCGCGCTGGCCGCGGCGGCCGGCACCGTCCTGGTGACGACCGGCTTCGACACCCGTGGAGTGCCCGTCCTCAAGCATCTGCGCGGCAAGATCGCGACCTACAACGGGCACGTCCGTGCCGTCGCCGACCGCTACGGCTGCCCCGTGCTCGACCTGTGGTCGCTCCGGAGCGTCCAGGACCGCAGGGCGTGGGACGCCGACCGGCTGCACCTGTCGCCGGAGGGCCACACCCGCGTGGCGCTGCGTGCGGGCCAGGCCCTCGGTCTGCGCGTCCCCGCCGATCCGGACCAGCCCTGGCCACCGCTCCCGCCCCGCGGCACCCTGCTCGTCAGGCGCGACGACGTGCAGTGGGCGCGCGAGTACCTGGTGCCGTGGATCGGACGCCGACTGCGAGGCGAGTCGTCGGGCGACCACGTGACCGCCAAGGGGACGCTGTCTCCGGACGACATCAAGGTGTGGATCGCGGCGGTGGCCTGACGGCGGTGCGGGGTGCGAGGTGTGGATCGCGGCGGTGGCCTGACGGCGGTGCGGGGCGCGTGGCGGTGGCCTGACGGCGGTGCGGGGTGTGCGGGAGCGCGGCTTGCGGCGCGGTGTGGGGCGTGCGGCGGAGGGTCGCGGGGTCGTTTGCCGGTTGCGCGGGTGGTCGTGGGCCGGGCGGGCGGACGCCGGCGGATGGTCGGTGGCTCGGGTGCGGGCGGTCGGCCGGGGTCGGGCTCGCGCCGGCCGGCGGCGCGCGGGGGCGTGCTCGGCCGCCGGTGGAACGGTGGCTGGGGGGCCGGTCGGTCGTGCTGCGGCTGTGGGGAAGGGTCCGGCCGTCGTGGAACGGTGATCGAGGGGTCGGCCCGTCGTCCCCGGGCGACGGTGCGGGGGCGCCCGTCCGCGGTGAGGTGCCGCCGGTCCCGCGCACGGCCGTCGCTAGCGGCGTGGTGTCGTCAACGCCTCGCGGCTCAGGCCGAGTTCGCGGGCGAGGGCCTCGTCCGTCCACTCCTGGGCCTTGGCCCGGGACACCGCACCCGGGTAGGACGTCAGCTGGACGGCCAGCCCGTCGAGCAGGGCGGTCAGACGCAGGGCCGCGCCGTCGGGCTCCGGGCACGTGAACTCCCCGGCGGCCACGCCCTCGGTGATGACCTCGGCGATCGCCGCCTTCCACTGACGGTCCAGTTCCCGCGCGACCTCCCGCAGCGTGGGCTCGCGCAACGCCACCGCCCAGCCCTCGATCCACAGCCGCCACCCCTTGGCCTGCCCGGTCGGGGCGTACCAGCGCACGGCCGCCCGCAGCCGGCGCAGTGCCGACGTACGGCGGCCGAGCAGCTTGCGCAGACGGGAGAGATCATCCTCGGCGGCGTACGTGAACGCGGCGGCGACGAGCTTCTCCTTGGTGGAGAAGTGGTAGAGCACCAGCGCGTTGCTGACACCGAGCGCGGCGGCCACGTCGGCGATCCGCAAGGCCGCCACACCCCGCGCCGATATCTGCTCGATCGCCGCGCGCAGCAACTCCTCGCGCCGCTCCGCGACACCCAACCGGACTCTCACCACGCCCGTCACCCTATACACGCACCCGGACATGCGGCGACGGCCGCTTCAGGCCCGCTCACTCAGTCCGTCGTCGCGGTGACCGGGCCGGTGCGCCCCGTGCCGGGCAGATCGCAGGAGTCCTTGAAGCCCTGGCTGGTGAGGTCGAGCGCCGCGTTGATGCGGGAGCGCAGGTTCTCGACGGCGACCATGGCGGTCAGCTCCACGAACGCCGGCTCGCCCAGCCGGGATCGCAGCCGCCCGGCGAGGTCGTCGCCGACGGTGGGCGGCGTCGCCGTCACCGCCTCGGCGTACTCCATGACGTCCCGCTCCAGCGGCGTGTACGCCTCGCTCTCCCGCCACACCGGAACGTCGTGGAGCTTGCGCCGGTCCATGCCGCGCCCGGCGTTCTCCCAGTACCCGAAGTCGATGCACCAGGAGCAGCCGACCGAGGCCGCCGAGGCCATCACCGCGAGCGCCTTCAGGTCGGAGTCCAGCCTGTTCCACTTGGCCACGGCCTGCTCGAAGCGCAGGTCGCCCCAGAGCACGCGCGGGTTGTGGGCGAGCGCCTTGCCGGGGTCGAGGACCTTGCCGTAGGTGCGCCGGGAGTACCACTCCATGACGCGGAGGAGGAGCGTCCGGGGCGGGGTGAGGGATACACGGGCCATGAGGGCCACCTTCCTGTCCGTGAGGCGTGCCGTTGGTTTCCGGGCGCTCCGGCGGGGGGCGCCCTCACCGGTACGACGGGTGAGGGGAACTCGGATGTGACATCGGGCGTTCGAGGTGACGTCGGACGGGGCGACAATGGGACCCTGACCTACTCCACCTGGAGGTACCGTGGCCGGTTTCCGTTCCCCGAACCCGGGGTTCCGCGTGCCGCGACCCGCGGCCTTCGGCGCGGACCCCAGCGGTGAGCGCATGGCGCGCATCCGCAGATCGCCGCACTTCCGCGACGGCGTCTTCCAGAACCCCGGAGGCGGCGCCCGGACCCGGCCCTCCGGGTCGGCCGCGGAATTCGCCAAGATCTACTTCGACCGGCAGGCCCGGCTCCGTCGCGCGCCGCTGGGCACCGTGCCCGTGCACGCCACCACGCTCGCCGACCTCGCCCGGCCGCCCGCCACCGGACTGCGGCTGACCTGGACGGGGCACTCCAGCGTGCTCGCCGAGATCGACGGACAGCGGGTGCTCTTCGACCCGGTCTGGGGCGAGCGCTGCTCCCCGTTCCCCTTCGCCGGCCCCAAGCGGCTGCACCCGGTCCCGGTGCCCTTGGCGGCCCTCGGCCCGGTCGACGTCGTCGTCGTCTCCCACGACCACTACGACCACCTGGACATGCCCACGATCAAGGCGCTGGCCGGCACGGACACCCTGTTCGCGGTGCCGCTCGGCGTCGGCGCCCACCTCGAACACTGGGGCGTCCCCGCCGGCCGGCTGCGCGAGCTGGACTGGCACGCGTCGACGCGCGTCGGCGGCCTCACCCTGACCGCCACCCCGGCCCGGCACTTCTGCGGACGGGGCCTGCGCAACACCCAGCACACCCTCTGGGCGTCCTGGGTCGTCGCCGGGGAGGAGCACCGCGTCTACCACAGCGGCGACACCGGCTACTTCGACGGCTTCCGGGACATCGGCGCCGCACACGGCCCGTTCGACGCCACGATGATCCAGCTCGGGGCGTACGCCGAGTTCTGGCCGGACATCCACATGACCCCCGAGGAGGGTGTACGCGCCCACCTCGACCTCCAGGGAGGCCGGCCGGGGGGCGCCCTGCTGCCGATCCACTGGGGCACATTCAATCTCGCACCGCACGCGTGGGCGGAGCCGGCGGAGTGGACGAGGGATGCCGCCGGGGAGGCGGGACAGGCGGTGGCTCTCCCTCGCCCCGGCGAGCCGTTCGAGCCGGCGGGGCAGTTGCCCGGGGAACCGTGGTGGCGGGCGGTGTCCGGTCCGCTCGGGCATGCGTGGCGGCGCCCCGGTGACGCCGAGAAGAAGGCCGATACGGGCAGCAGCGGTTTCGACCTCGCGGGCGAGCGGTGAGGGCGGGCCGCGGAAGATCCTGGTGGTAGTGCCGCAGCTGTCCTGATCAGCGCCCGGGCCGCCGGTCGGCGCTGGACTGAGCACGAGGCCCCGTCCGGCCCCGGGGGCCTCGGGCGAGGCCGGGCCTCCCGGAGTAGCGGCATCGGGCGGGATCGAACGCCCGTGAGTTCCTCGGAGGTCTGCCACACGCGCCGCACTTCCTCGGTGCCGCGCAGGCGGCTGTACAGCCTCTGCTCGGCCGGAGGGCCACCCAGGTGTCCGGGCCCGCTCGGCCCGTAGATCCCGCCGCCCGCGGCCCGGGGGGAAGTGGCGGCGTAGAGGGTGGGCAACTGTGCCGTGCGGACCGTGCCGACGACGATCCCGCGCGCGGACAGGGCGCGGATCAGGTGACCGGCCCGGGCCCCCGACGGCGCCCGGGCGTGCGACCGCGAATCCCCCGTCGTCACGCATGGTGACCGAATTTGATCGAGTCGGACCGGTTGCCAGTGTTTCGCGAGTGAAAGCTTCACCGGCTTATCGGGCTGTCGTACGAAGCCTCATACCAGAGCGGGACGTTGTCCGAGGGAGTTCGGCAACTGCCCACCGCACATGATGTGCGGGCGACTACTGTCAGTGTCCGTCGGGCGACGTAGACCGGATCCCCCGGTCCGCTCGGTCGACACCGCGACGACGCGTGCCCGCGTGGCGTCGCGTGTCCGCGTGGCCATTCGCCACCACGCGCGAGCATCAGGGCCCGATCCGGGCCCGACGGACCAACGGACCAGTACGAGGACCCCGATGTCTCACCTCCGCGCCCCGGCCGCGCGAGCAGACCGCCGCGAGGGCGGGCGGCACGGCCGGCCGGCCTCCCGTACCGCACCCGCGCTGCCTGAGACCCACATACGCCCCCAACTCCTGCGTCTCGCCGTGCTGCCGCCCGTCGCGGTGGCCCTCGGCGCCTGCGCGGTCGTCCTGTTCACCATCCGGTCCACCGGCGCCCGGCCCGGCCTCGTCCTGTGGGGCGTACTCGCGGGTGCGGTCTCGGTGACCCTCGCGGCCGTCGTCATCGCCGCCGTCGCCGCCGACCGTGCCGCGCGGTCCGTGCACGACCGCGTCGGCGCCCTGCGCCGCAGCACCGCGCGCTCGGAGGGCGATCTGCGTGCCGTGGTCGAGGCGTTGCGCCGCGGCGAGACCCCGCCCCAGCGCAAACCCTGCGGCGGACCGCCGGAGGACGCCGACGACTTCGAACTGCTCGCCGCCGATCTGTCCCGCGCCCACGACGGCGCCGTCACCGCCGTCGTCCGGGCCGCCCAGCTCTCCAGCCAGGCGGGCAGCGAACAGAAGCTGGAGGTCTTCGTCAACCTCGCCCGGCGCCTGCAATCGCTGGTGCACCGGGAGATCTCCATCCTGGACGAGCTGGAGAACGAGATCGAGGACCCCGACCTCCTCAAGGGCCTCTTCCACGTCGACCACCTCGCCACCCGCATCCGCCGCCATGCCGAGAACCTCGCCGTGATGGGCGGCGCCGTCTCGCGCCGGCAGTGGAGCAACCCCGTCGACATGACCGAGGTGCTCCGCTCGGCCATCGCCGAGGTGGAGCAGTACTCGCGCGTCCGGCTGGTCCCGCCGATCGACGGCACCCTGCGCGGCCACGCCGTCGCCGACGTCATCCACCTGCTGGCCGAACTCGTCGAGAACGCCACCCTGTTCTCCGCACCGCAGACCCAGGTGCTGATGCGCGCCAACCTCGTCACCTCGGGCCTCGCCGTCGAGGTCGAGGACCGCGGACTCGGCATGCCCGTCGGCGAGCAGAGCCGGATGAACGCCCTGCTCGCCGACCCCGACCAGGTCAACGTCGCCCGCCTGCTCGCGGACGGCCGCATCGGGCTGTACGTCGTCTCCCAGCTCGCCAAGAGGCACGGCATCACCGTCCGCCTGCAGACCAACATCTACGGCGGTGTCCAGGCCGTACTGGTCGTGCCGCAGGCCCTGTTGGGCACGGTGCCGGGAGCGCTCCCCGGAGGCGGGGCCCGGCAGGCGGAGGTCGGCGGGGCCGAACCCGTGCCGCTGCCGCCGCCCCGGCAGCAGCCGCGGCCCGGCGCCCCCGCGACACCGCCGGCTCCCGCCGCACCCGCAGCCGCGCCCGCTCCCGTCCCCTTCGAGCCCGGCCCCACGGTGTCCACGCCGGCCCCGGCCCGCAGGGCGGATGCGGGCGAACCCGTGCCGTTGCCCGTGCGCGGCGCCCACCGGGACCGGCCCACTCCGGCAGCCGCCGTGCCCGGTGTCCGGCCCGAGGGCCGGGGCGTCCTCGCCGAGCACGCGGCCACCCCGCCCGTCCCGCGCCACAGTGCGGTGCGCGGCACCATGGGCAAGCCCCAACTGCCCCGCCGCCGCGCCCAGGAGCACCTCGTCCCCCAACTGCGTGGCGGACCCGCACCACGCCAGGAACCCGAGCAGCACACCGGCCACGACCCCGGGCTCATGGCGGCCTTCCAACGCGGCATCGGCCTGGCGGAGGCCCAGCAGCACAGGGACTCGGCCCCCGTGGAACCGACCCGCGTCGATCCGCCGCCGGCCTCCATGGAACCCGCCCCCGCGGAGCCCATCCACATGGAGCCCATCCACATGGAGGACAGCTCCATGGAGCACAGCCCCATGGAGCCGACGCACAGGGACCCGGCCGGATGAGCAACCCCGTGACCACCCCCCGCTTCCTCCTCACCCCCACCCCCACCACCACGACCAGCGCTCCCGCAGACCTTCGTACCCCAAGGAGTCGATCCACCATGGCGAGCGACGCGCCGACCGGCCATGTATCCGACCTCGACTGGCTGATGAGCGGCCTCGTGCAGCGCGTGCCGCACACGTCCAGCGCGGTGCTCCTGTCCTGCGACGGACTGGTGAAGTCCGTCCACGGCCTCGACGCGGACAGCGCCGACCACATGGCGGCCCTGGCCTCCGGCCTGTACTCCCTCGGCCGCAGCGCCGGTGTCCGCTTCGGCGACGGCGGGGACGTACGGCAGGTCGTCGTCGAACTCGACTCGACCCTGCTCTTCGTCACCACCGCCGGCTCCGGCACCTGCCTCGCCGTGCTGGCCGGCCGCGAGGCCGACGCGGCCGTGCTCGGGTACGAGATGGCGATGCTGGTCAAGAGCGTCCGCCCCTACCTGGTCACCGCGCCCCGGCAGCACGCCGTCGAACCGCCGGCGATGAGGCCTTGAGGGTGGCCGCGGCCGGCGACGGGCCCTGGCTCGACGACGCGGCCGGACGGCTGGTGCGCCCCTTCACCGTGAGCAACGGCCGTACCCGGCCCACCGTCGAGCTCGACCTGATGTCCCAGGTGATGGCCACGGGGGCGACCCCCCTCGGTTACCTCGGTCCCGAACACACGCAGGCACTCGACCTGTGCCGGGCGCCCCTCCCGGTCGCCGAGCTCGCCGCCCATCTGAGGCTTCCGGTGGCAGTCACCAAGGTGCTGCTGTCGGACCTCGTCGACTGCGGCGCGCTGACCACCAAACCCCCCGCCTCGTTCCACCACAACCCCACGGACCGGGCCCTTCTGGAGGCAGTGCTCGATGGACTACGACGACAGCTCTGACTACGGCCACGGACCCGTCCCGGGACCCGGCCACGACACCACCGACCCCTTCCCCACCGCGCTGAAGATCCTGGTGGCGGGCGGGTTCGGGGTGGGCAAGACGACCTTCGTCGGCGCGGTCAGCGAAATCGCACCGCTGAGCACGGAGGAACTGCTCACCACGGTCAGCGCCGCGACCGACAACCTCGACGGAATCGAGAGCAAACTCGAAACGACCGTGGCCATGGACTTCGGCCGCCTCACCCTCGACCCGGAACACGTGCTGTACCTGTTCGGGACGCCCGGCCAGGAACGGTTCTGGTTCATGTGGGACGAGTTGTGCGAGGGCGCGCTCGGTGCCGTGATCATCGCCGACACCCGCCGCCTCGAGGAGTCGTTCGCCGCCGTCGACTTCTTCGAGGAGCGCGGACTCGGCTTCATCGTGGCGATCAACGACTTCGACGGTGCGTACCGCTACGACCCCGAGGAGGTGCGCGCCGCCATGGACCTCAATCCCGAGATCCCCATCGTGCGCTGCGACGCCCGGATCTCCAGTTCCGGCGTACAGACCCTGCTCACCCTCGTACGCCACCTCATCGCCCACACACCGGCCCCCACGACGGGGCACGGCGCCCACAGGTGACCCCAGGTGATTCCCGTACCCACCGCCACGGAGCCGCACATGACGCACGCCCACAGCGACGGAGCCCGCCCATGAGCTATGACCCGCCGCGCCCGGTCGGACGGCTGCTGCTCACTCCCGAGGACCGGGAGGCCCCGGCACGGGTGCGACGGCTGCGCCGGCTCGGGCTGGCGGAACGACCGGATCCCGCCCTCGACGCCTACGCGGCCCATCTCGCCCATCTCGCCGAGGCGCCGTACGCGATGGTCAACTTCCTGGTCGAGGGCGGGCAGTTCTTCGCGGGCCTGCGGGTGCCCGAGATCGCGCCGGTGACGCGGGGGGACGGCACCAGTCCCGAGTTCGCCCGGGTCCAGCCGCGCGACCACGGCTTCTGCCCCCATGTGGTGGTCCGGCGCAAGGCCCTGGTCCTGGAGGACGTGCGCGACTATCCGCGCTTCGCGGGCAACCCGGTCGTCGACGAGTTCGGCATCCGCTCCTACCTGGGGGCCCCGCTCATCGACAGCACGGGGACGGTGCTGGGCGCGGTGTCCGCCGCCGACGTGAGGCCTCGGCCCTGGGGCAGGGCGGGACTGGCGACGATCAAGTCGACTGCGGCCGATCTCGTGCGGCGCATCGAACGCAGCGCGGAGGACGGGCTCCCCCTGTGAGGCGGGCGCGACCGGTGTGAGGGCGTGAAGCAGAGCTGCGACCGGGCTTAAGAAACGCTCGATGGACCCGGGACGGTGTCGTACGGCAGATTGCTGTGCGATTCCCCTCCCCTTCCCGGACGCGGGCTGCCTCTGCATGCCCGGCGCCGGGACCTCACCGTCAGGAGCCGTAGCGTTGAAGGCGCTGGTCAAGGAGAAGGCGGAGCCCGGCCTCCGGCTCACGGACGTACCCGAGCCCGTCATCGGACCCGGTGACGTGCTCATCAAGGTGCTGCGCACCGGCATCTGCGGCACCGACCTGCACATCCGGGCCTGGGACGGCTGGGCCCAGCAGGCCATCCGTACTCCGCTCGTCGTGGGTCACGAGTTCGTCGGCGAGGTCGTCGACACCGGGCGGGACGTCACCGACATCAAGGCCGGTGACCGGGTCAGCGGCGAAGGACACCTGGTCTGCGGCAAGTGCCGCAACTGCCTGGCCGGCCGGCGCCACCTGTGCCGCGCCACCGTCGGGCTCGGGGTCGGCCGGGACGGGGCGTTCGCCGAGTACGTCGCCCTGCCCGCCGCCAACGTCTGGGTGCACCGCGTCCCCGTCGACCTCGACGTCGCCGCGATCTTCGACCCGTTCGGCAACGCCGTGCACACCGCCCTGTCCTTCCCGCTGGTCGGCGAGGACGTCCTCATCACCGGCGCCGGGCCGATCGGCCTGATGGCGGCCGCCGTCGCCCGGCACGCGGGGGCCCGCAACGTCGTGATCACCGACGTGAGCGAGGAACGCCTGGACCTGGCGCTCAAGGTCGGCGTGAGCCTCGCCCTCGACGTGTCGAAGTCGACCATCGCCGACGGACAGCGCGAACTGGGCCTGCGCGAGGGCTTCGACATCGGCCTGGAGATGTCCGGCCGCCCCGAGGCCATGCGCGACATGATCGCGAACATGACGCACGGCGGCCGGATCGCGATGCTCGGCCTGCCGTCCGAGGAGTTCCCGGTCGACTGGGCCCGGATCGTCACCTCGATGATCACCGTCAAGGGCATCTACGGCCGCGAGATGTTCGAGACCTGGTACGCCATGTCGGTGCTGCTCGAAGGCGGCCTCGACCTCGCCCCCGTCATCACCGGCCGCTACAGCCACCGCGACCACGAGGCGGCGTTCGAGGACGCGGCCGGCGGCAAGGGCGGCAAGGTCATCCTCGACTGGACCGCGTAAGTCACCTGCCTCTTCCAGCGCCCTCTCCAACGCCTCTTCCAGGAGCTTTCGACATGTTCGACTCCGTGCGCGACGACCTGCGCGCCACCCTCGACGAGATCCGCGCCGCCGGCCTGCACAAGCCCGAGCGCGTGATCGGCACCCCGCAGTCCGCGACCGTGAACGTCACCGCGGGCGGCCGCCCCGGCGAGGTCCTCAACTTCTGCGCCAACAACTACCTCGGCCTCGCCGACCACCCCGAGGTCGTCGCCGCCGCCCACGAGGCGCTGGACCGCTGGGGCTACGGCATGGCGTCCGTGCGCTTCATCTGCGGCACCCAGGAGGTGCACAAGGAACTGGAGGCCCGGCTCTCCGCGTTCCTCGGCCAGGAGGACACGATCCTCTACTCCTCCTGCTTCGACGCCAACGGCGGCGTCTTCGAGACCCTCCTCGGCCCCGAGGACGCGGTGATCTCGGACGCCCTGAACCACGCGTCGATCATCGACGGCATCCGCCTCAGCAAGGCCAGGCGCCTGCGCTACGCCAACCGCGACATGGCCGACCTGGAGGCGCAGCTCAAGGCCGCGGGCGACGCCCGCCGCAAGCTGATCGTCACCGACGGCGTCTTCTCCATGGACGGCTACGTCGCCCCGCTCGGCGACATCTGCGACCTGGCCGACCGCTACGACGCCATGGTCATGGTCGACGACTCGCACGCCGTCGGTTTCGTCGGACCCGGCGGGCGCGGCACCCCCGAGCTGCACGGCGTCATGGACCGCGTCGACATCATCACCGGCACCCTCGGCAAGGCCCTCGGCGGCGCCTCCGGCGGCTACGTCGCCGCGCGCGCCGAGATCGTCGCCCTGCTGCGCCAGCGCTCCCGGCCGTACCTCTTCTCCAACACGCTGGCCCCGGTGATCACGGCCGCCTCCCTCAAGGTGCTCGACCTGCTGGAGTCGGCCGACGACCTGCGCGTGCGGCTGGCCGAGAACACCGCCCTGTTCCGCCGCCGGATGACCGAGGAGGGCTTCGACATCCTCCCCGGCGACCACGCCATCGCGCCGGTGATGATCGGCGACGCGTCGAAGGCGGGCCGCATGGCCGAGCTGCTGCTGGAGCGCGGGGTGTACGTGATCGGCTTCTCCTACCCGGTCGTGCCGCAGGGCCAGGCCCGCATCCGGGTGCAGCTGTCCGCCGCCCACTCGACGGAGGACGTGAACCGCGCGGTGGACGCCTTCGTGGCGGCACGCGAGGAGCTGACCGCCTGACGCGGACGTGACCTGCGGTCACGGGCGCAGCGGGTGCGGCGAGTGAGAGAATCGATCCCGTGATCGAAGCGCGGCGGCTGCACATCCTCCGAGCGGTGGCGGACCACCGCACCGTGACGGCGGCTGCCGCCGCGCTGTACCTCACCCCGTCGGCGGTCTCCCAGCAGCTGGCCGCCCTGGAGCACGAGACCGGCCACCGCCTGGTCGAGCGCGGCGCCAAGGGCGTACGGCTGACCCCGGCCGGCGAGATCCTGCTCAGCCACACCAACGCCGTCCTCGCCCAGCTCGAGCGGGCCGAGGCAGAACTCGCCGCGTACAGCTCGGGCGACGCGGGCACGGTCACGGTCGCCTCCTTCGCGACCGGTATCGCACTGGTCGTCGCGCCCGCGCTGGCCCGCCTCGCCGAGTCGGCGCCCGGCATCCGCATCCGCGTCCAGGACGCCGAGGGCGACGCCAGCCTGCCGATGGTCCTCGACCGGCAGGTCGACGTGGCCGTCGCCGTCGAGTACCGGGGGGCGCCGCCCGCCGACGATCCGCGGCTGACCCACGTCCCCCTGTACGCCGAGCCCTTCGACGCGGTCGTCCCTCTCGCCCACCGCCTCGCCGATGCCGACGAAGTGCCGCTCGGAGAGCTGGCCAAGGACTCGTGGATCGGCCCCTACCCGGGCAACCCCTGCCATGACGTGGTGGTGCTGGCCTGCGAGAACGCCGGCTTCCAGCCCCGTATGGAGCACTCCTCGGACGACTTCCGCGCGGTCGTGTCGCTCGCCGCGGCCGATGTCGGGGTGGCACTCGTCCCGCGCTCGGCCCTGCACGGCACGGACCTCACGGGCGTGGTCGTCCGCCCGGTCGACGGGATCGCGCCCACCCGCCGCGTCTTCGCGGCCGTGCGCCGGGGGGCCGAGGAGCACCCGCTGATCCGCCCGGTCCTGGACGCGCTCGACGAGGCGGCCCGGGCGTGAGGTCTCCGTAACACGGCCGTCTCATATCCGGGATAGCGTCCCGAATATGAGAGACACGGATGAGGACCCGAAGGCTCCCGACCTCGTGGACGCCCGGCTCGCCGTCCGGCTGGCCGAGCTGCGCGCCGAACGCGGCTGGTCACTCGGGGAGTTGGCGGAGCGCAGCGGAGTGAGCCGGTCCACCCTGTCCCGCGCCGAACGGGCGGAGACCAGCCCCACCGCCTCCCTGCTGAACCGCCTGTGCGCCGTCTACGGACGGACCATGTCCCGGCTGCTCAGTGAGGTCGAGGCGGAACCCGCGCTGCTGGTGCGGGCCGGCGAGCAGCCGTTGTGGGAGGACCGGTCCGCCGGATTCGTACGCCGCTCCGTGTCCCCGCCGCATGCCGGGCTGCGCGGCGAACTGGTCGAGGGACGGCTCGCCGCCGGCGCCGACCTCGCCTACGACCGGCCGCCCGTGCCCGGCCTGGAACAGCACATCTGGGTCCTGGAGGGAGCCCTCAAGGTGACGGCCCAGGACGTCGAGCACCACCTCGGCACCGGGGACTGCCTGCGGATGCGGGTGTGGGGGCCGACGAGGTTCCGGTGCGCCGGTCCCGAGGACGCGCGCTATGTGCTGGCGGTGGTGCTGCCGTGATCGTGACCCGAGTGGACGAGGGGCGGCTCACGGCACTGCTGGAAGAGTTGGCCGACCTGCTGACCGACACCGTCGAGGGCGGCGCGTCCGTCGGCTTCCTCGCGCCGCTCGACCGGGCGGACTCCGTCGCCTGGTGGCGGGCGCGGGCCGCGGCCGTCGCCGCCGGGCGACTCGCCGTCTGGGTCGCGCACGAGGGGGACCGGGCGCTCGGAACGGTGAGTCTCGCCCTGCCCGACAAGCCCAACAGCCGCCACCGCGCCGAGCTGGTCAAGCTGATGGTCTCGCGCACGGCGCGCGGCCGGGGGCTGGGCCGCCGGCTCCTGACCGCAGCAGAGGAGGCGGCCGCCGCGGCCGGCATCACCCTGCTCCACCTGGACACCGAGACCGGCAGCCCCGCCGAGCACCTCTACCGCTCCGCCGGGTGGACCCGCGCCGGCACGATTCCCGACTACGCGGCGGACCCGGGCGGGCAACTGCGGCCGACGACGCTCTACTTCAAGCAGGTCGGCAGGGAGTCGGGCGCCCCGTCCGGCGCCGGGTGAATGTCAGTGGCGGCGGCTACCGTGCCTGACATGCCGGACGCAGAAGACGTACGCCGTATCGCCCTGTCCCTGCCGGAAACGACGGAGAAGGCCGCCTGGAGCATGCCCACTTACCGGGTCGCGGGGAAGATGTTCGCCACGCTGCCCGAGGACGAGACCTCCATCGCCGTGCGCTGCCCCAAGGAGGAGCGCGACGAACTCGTGCTGGCTGAGCCGGGAAAGTTCTGGATCGCGGGCCACGAGGCGCAGTTCGCCTGGGTGCGGGCCCGCCTCGCCGTCCTGGAGGGCGAGGACGAGCTGCGCGACATCCTCGCCGACTCCTGGCGCCAGGCGGCACCGACCCGGCTGCTGGAGGCCCACCCCCGGCTGGGGCTGCCGGCCGGGGGCTGAAATCCCCTCGGGCGTTGTCAGTGCCCCGTGGCATGATCCGGGGCGTGCGTGGAGCCGGGGCCAAAGGGGGCTCCGGCTGTCGGACGTACGACGCGCGCGGGGATCAGCAGGGGCCGCACGGGGCGGGTGGCCGGCGGGGGCCGGCCGTGGAGGGGAGAGCGCTGGATGGCCGGGACGTCGTCGCAGCCCAGGCACGAGCGGGCGGCCGGGGTGGGCACGACGCGAGCCGTCTGGTCGCGGGACTTCGGGCTGTTCTTCGTGGCCCGGGCCATCGCCCGGCTGGGCGACGCCATGCTGCCCGTCGCGCTCGCCGCCGGTCTGCTCCAGCACGGGTACGGGGCGGGGGCGGTCGGTCTCGCCATGGCCGCGACGGCCGCCGCGTTCGCCGGCCTGGTCGTCTTCGGCGGGGTCCTCGCCGACCGCTTCAGCACCCGCAGACTGATGATCGGCGCCGACCTGGTGCGGCTCGGCACCCAGGCGCTGGCCGCCGCCCTGTTCTTCTCCGGCCACGTCGTGCTGTGGCAGATCTGCGCCATCGGTTTCGTCAACGGCGTCGCGGGCGCCGTCTTCCAGCCCGGCGTCGCCAGCACCGTGCCCCGGCTCGCCTCCGACATCCAGGGCGCGAACGGCGCGATACGCGTCGCCGAGTCCGCCGCCCAGCTCGCGGGACCCGCCGCGGCCGGTCTCCTGGTCGGCTTCGCCTCACCGGGCGGGGTCTTCGCCGCCCACGCGACCACCTACGGAATCAGCGCCCTGTGCCTGCTGCTGCTCCGGCTGCCACCGCTCGCGCCGGGCCGCCGAGTGGTGGTCGGCGGCGGGACGAAGGCGTTCCGCGCCGACCTGGTCGAGGGGTGGCGGGAGTTCCGCTCCCGGCGGTGGCTGTGGAGCGTCATCGCCGTCTGGGGCGTCTACATGATCGCCGTGTGGGGCCCGACCGTCCCGCTGGTGGCGACCGAGGTGGTACAGGAGCACGGCCCACGCGCGTACGGCCTGGTCAACTCCGCCCTGGGCGCGGGAACCGTCGCCGGCGGGCTCCTCGCGCTGCGGCTGCGCCCCCTCCGGATGCTCCGCGCCGGCGCGATCGCCCTCGTCGGCTTCGCCGCCTTCCCCGCGAGCGTCGGAGCCGGGCTCGGCGTACCCGCCATGGCGACCGGAGCCGCCGTCGCCGGGGCCGGGATGTCCTTCTGGGGCGTCATGTGGGCGACCAGTGTGCAGACCCAGGTCCCGCCGGACGTGCTCAACCGCATCCACGCCTACGACGTGGCGGGCTCGCTGGCCATGATGCCCGTCGGCCAGGCCCTCGCGGGACCGGCGGCCTCGGCCATCGGCGCCGACCAGGTGCTGCTCGTCGCCGGCGCGACGAGCTTCGCCGTCTGCGCCGCGCTGCTGCTGATACCGGCGGTACGCGGACTGGTGCGGGTCGACCCGGCCGCGGCCGGCTCCGAGCGTACGGCGGCCACACCCGAGCCGTCCCGTGCGGAGAAGTGCTGACGGCGGACCGCGACCCGGAAAAGCGATGCGCGACCACCGGCCCGAGTGCGGTATGGTTTTCCTGCGCGTTCGGCCGGAGGGAAACCCCAGGTCAGGCGGGCAACGGGACGTGGCGCAGCTTGGTAGCGCACTTGACTGGGGGTCAAGGGGTCGCAGGTTCAAATCCTGTCGTCCCGACTGGAGACGGTCGTTGGTCGAGGGGCGGTTTCGGAGAGATCCGAAACCGCCCCTCGATTGTCTGCCCTGCGGCGTGGCTGGGCGCCCAGGCGAGATGCCCGATATATCACTGTCGAGTGTCCGTGCTCATCCTCTGCCATTTCGCGCTCGCGCTGTTCGCCGCGCCGCTGGTGAGGTGGTGCGGGACCCGTGCCTTCATCGTGCTGGCCCTGCCGCCCGCAGCGACGGCCGCCTGGGCGGCCACCCGGTGGAGCACGACGGCCGCGGGCGGCGCCGACACCACCGAGTGGGCCTGGCTTCCGGCCTACCACGTGGACTGGGCGCTGCGGCTGGACGCCCTCGCCGAACTCATGGTGCTGCTCGCCGCGGGAGTGGGCGCCCTCGTGCTGGTCTACTGCGCCTCCTACTTCGACGACCGGTCGCGGCAGCTGGGCAGGTTCGCCGGGAACCTCCTCGCCTTCGCCGGGGCGATGCTCGGCCTGGTCCTCGCCGACGACCTGATCCTGCTGTACATCTTCTGGGAACTGACGACCGTCTTCTCCTACCTGCTGATCGGCCAGACCAGCGACCACAAACGGAACCGGCGCAGCGCCCTGCAGGCCCTGACGGTCACCACGCTCGGCGGACTGACCATGCTCGTCGGCTTCCTGCTCCTGGGGCGCCAGGCGGGCACCTACCGGATCTCGGCAATCCTCGCCGACCCGCCGCCCGCGTCGACGGCGCTGTCCACGGCGATCGTGCTGATCCTCGTCGGCGCCCTCTCCAAGTCCGCGATCTGGCCGTTCAGTCTGTGGCTGCCCAACGCCATGGCCGCCCCCACCCCGGTCAGCGCCTATCTGCACGCCGCCGCGATGGTCAAGGCCGGTGTCTACCTCATGGCCCGGCTCGCTCCCGCGTTCGCCGAGGTCACACCCTGGCGGCCGCTCCTGCTCGTCCTGGGCTCCGCGACGATGCTGCTGGGCGCCTGGCGGGCGCTGCGCCTGAACGACCTGAAACTCGTCCTCGCGTACGGCACGGTCAGCCAGCTCGGCTTCCTCACCGTCCTCGCCGCTGCGGGCCGCCACGACACCGCCATCGCCGCCACCGCCATGATCCTCGCCCACGCCCTGTTCAAGGCCCCCCTCTTCCTGGTCACGGGGATCGTCGACCACGCCACCGGCACCCGTGACCTGCGAAAACTCTCCGGGCTCGGGCGGCGGCTGCCCGCCGTGTGCGCCGTCGCCGTGGTCGCCGGACTGTCCATGGCCGCCGTACCGCCGCTGCTCGGCTTCACCGCCAAGGAGGCCGCCTTCCAGTCCCTCCTGGGCGGGGACACCGCCGACCGCTGGGCGCTCGCCATGACCGTCGTCGGCTCGGCCCTGACCACCGCCTACACCCTGCGCTACCTCTGGGGCGCCTTCGCCCGCAAGCCCGGTGTCCCGGACACGGACGCGCACGCCGTCCCGTCCGCCTTCCTCGCGCCGCCCGCCGTGCTGGCCCTGGCCTGCCTCGTCCTCGGACCCGGCGTGTCCTGGCTCCAAGGGCTCCTCGGCACCTACGCCGGGCAGTTCCCCCTACCCGCCCACCCGTACCACCTGGCGCTGTGGCACGGGGCGGGTCTGGCCCTCGGACTGTCCTGCGCGGCCTGGGCGGGCGGTGTCCTGCTGTTTCTCGCCGCGAGCCCCGTCGGGCGTATCGGGCAGGCCCTGGCCTGGCGCTCCGCCGACCGGATCTTCGGACGGTTCCTGCTCGGCCTGGAACGCACCGCCCTGCAGTGCACCGGTTTCGTGCAGCGCGGCTCGCTGTCGGTGTACCTCGTGACGACCATGAGCGTGGTCCTCGCCGGGCAGATCGCCGTGCTCCTCGCGGACGAACCCTGGGCCGGAGTGCCCGCCCCGCGGCTGTGGGACCACCCGGCCCAGGCCGGTGTCGCGCTGCTGACCTGTGCCGCCGCCGTGCTGTGCCTGGGTGTGCGGCGCCGGATGAAGGCCGTCGTGCTCGCCGGGCTCACCGGATACGGCACCGCGCTGCTCTTCGTCGTGCAGGGCGCTCCCGACCTGGCGCTGACCCAGTTCTGCGTGGAGACCGTCTCGATGATCGTCTTCGTGCTCGTGCTGCGCCGGATGCCGGTGAACTTCGAGGAGAACTACAGCCGGTCGCGGCGCGCGCTGAGGATGCCGGTGGCACTCGCGGGCAGCGCCGCCGTCGCCCTCGTCGTCTGGATCATGGCGGGGCACCGCCGGGCCGACAGCGCCGGGGCGGCGATGGTCGAGGAGACCGCCCACCACGGCCTGAAGGACGTCGTCGCGACGATCCTCGTCGACCTGCGCGCCTGGGACACGATGGGGGAGTCCGCGGTCCTCGCCGCCGCCGCGATCGGTGTCACCAGCCTCATCTACCTGCACCGCCGCACCGACAGCGCCGAGCAGCCCGTACTGCCGCTGCCCGGGGACCACCCGTACGCCGGCCTGCGCACCGCCTGGCGGGCGACCTCGTACGAATCGGCGGGCCTGCCCAGCGGCGACGAGGGCGCACCGGAGCGGACCTGGCTCGCGGCCAGCTCCACCCTCGCCCCCGAGCGCCGCTCGGTGGTCCTGGAAGTGGTCGCGAGCCTCATCTTCCACCCCATCCTCGTCCTCTCCGTCTACCTGCTGATGTGCGCGGAGAACCTGCCGGGCGGCGGCTTCGTCGCGGGCCTGACCGCGGGCGTCGCCTTCATCGCCCGCTATCTCGCGGGTGGCCGGCACGAACTCGCCGACGCCGTGCCCTTCAAGGCGGGCGTTTTCACCGGGCTCGGCCTGTTCCTGTCCACCGGGG
Source organism: Streptomyces sp. NPDC097107 (assembly GCF_044762405.1). Classification (NCBI taxonomy): domain Bacteria; kingdom Bacillati; phylum Actinomycetota; class Actinomycetes; order Kitasatosporales; family Streptomycetaceae; genus Streptomyces; species Streptomyces sp. NPDC097107. The sequence continues at coordinate 23,766 of NZ_JBIWEF010000003.1, forward strand.
TCGCACTGGGCGGCCTGGCCGAGGGCACCGTGCTGCACGGCTGGACCTGGCACGGCCAGCTGCCCGTGTGGGGCGAGGCCCACCTGTCCACCGCCGTCCTCTTCGACTGCGGCGTCTACCTCCTCGTCCTCGGCGTGGTCCTGGACATCGTGCGGGCCCTCGGCGCCCGGATCGACCGGCAGATCGAGCGGGCGGCCGCCGGCCGGACCGCCCCGCGCGGTGAGGCGGGCCCCGCATGACCGTGAGCCTCTCCCTCCTGGTGGCCGCCGCCGTCCTCAGCGCCGTCGGCGCCAGCCTGCTGCTGACCCGGTCCCTGACCCGGATCCTGCTCGGCGCGGTCGTCCTCGGCAACGGCGTCAACCTGCTCATCCTCACCTCGACGGGCAGCGCGGGCGCCGCCCCGCTGCTCTACCCGGACGTCATCCGCAACCGGGTCACCGACCCGCTGCCCCAGGCCATTGCCCTCACTGCGATCGTCATCACCCTCGCCACCACCGCGTTCCTGCTCGCCATGGCCTACCGCAGCCACCAGGTCACCGGCTCCGACGAGATCAGCGACGACACCGAGGACCGACTGGTCGCCCTGCGCGCCGAGTTCCTCGACCGGCGCGGCGAACTGCGTGACCGCTACCGCGAGGCGCGCGCCGAGCACGGCACCGACCCCGAACTCGGCGCCCGCTACCGCGCGGCACGCAAACGGCTGCGCCGGCGGGTCCGCGAGGAACGCGCCTACCAGGCCCGCGCCAACGACGTCTCCGGCAACCTGTGGAACGACATCCTCGGCGCCGACCCCGAGGACTACCGCGAGGGCCGCGAACTGGGAACCACCGACCCGTCGGGCCGGCCGGGACCGGCACCGGCCCGCGTCGCCGGGCCCTCCAACGACCCCGAGGAGACCGGCCGCGAGCCCGACTCGCACCCCGGCGAGGACTCCGGCCACCCAACGCCCGACCAGCCCGACGATCCCCAGGGCGCCGGCACGGAAGGAACCAGGTGAACGCGCTCGTCCCCCTCCCCGTCCTGCTTCCCCTGTGCGTCACCGGCCTGAAACTGGCCATCGGCCCCCGCCTCCAGCGGTTCCAGCGCTTCATCACCCTCGCCGTACTCGGCGCGGTCCTCGTCCTCTCCGTGCTCCTCATGGTGGCCGCCGACCGCCACGGCCCGCTCAGCGTGCACCTCGGCGACTTCGCCCCGCCGGTCGGTATCACCCTCGTCGCCGACCGGCTCGCGGGCCTGATGCTCACCGTGTCCAGCGCCGTCACCCTGCTCGTCAACCTGTACTCGCTGGGCCAGGGCATGGCCGACCGCGACGACCAGACACCGGTCGGCGTCTTCCACCCCGCCTACCTCATCCTCGTGGCAGGCGTCTCCTGCACCTTCCTGTCCGGAGACCTCGTCAACCTGTACGTCGGCTTCGAGATCATGCTCGTCGCGAGCTTCGTCCTGCTCACCATCGGCGGGACCGCGACCCGGATCCGGGCCGGGTCGACGTACGTGATCATCTCGCTGTTCTCCTCGGTGCTCTTCCTCGCCGCCATCGCCATGACGTACTCGGTCGCGGGGACCGTCAACTTCGCGCAGCTCGCGGGGCGGCTCCAGGAAGTCCCGGTCGGAGTGCGCACCCTGCTGGAGGCCATGCTGCTGACGGTCTTCGCGATCAAGGCGGCGGTGTTCCCGCTTGCGGCCTGGCTGCCCGACTCCTACCCGACCGCGCCCGCACCGGTCACCGCGGTCTTCGCCGGTCTGCTCACCAAAGTCGGCGTGTACTCGATGCTGCGCACCCAGACCCTGCTCTTCCCCGGCCACCGCCTCGGCGACCTGCTGATGCTCGCCGCGCTCGCCTCCATGGTCATCGGCATCCTCGGCGCGGTCGCCCAGACCGACCTGAAGCGGGTGCTCTCCTTCACCCTCATCAGCCACATCGGCTACATGGTCTTCGGCATCGCGCTCGCCGGGCGCGGTTCGATCGCCGGGGCGATCGTGTACGTGGCCCACCACATCACGGTGCAGACCACCCTCTTCCTCGTCGCCGGGCTCATCGAGCGCCGCGACGGCACCACGGAACTCACCCGCCTCGGCGGTCTGGCGAAGACGGCGCCACTGCTCGCCGTGCTGTTCTTCGTGCCCGCCATGAACCTCGCGGGCATCCCGCCGTTCTCCGGGTTCATCGGCAAGCTGGGCCTGATGCGGGCGGGCGTCGACAACGGCGGCGGCTGGGCCTGGGCGCTGGTCGCAGGGTCCGCCGCCACCAGCCTGCTCACCCTCTATGTCATGGCGAAGGTCTGGAACCTCGCGTTCTGGCGCGACGCTCCGCCCGGGTCCGAGGGCGAGGGGAGGGTGCTGGAGTCCGCCGAGGACGAGCCGGACGACGACGGGGACGGCAGGGACGGTGGGGCCGGCGGGGACACCGCGGCGACCGGCGCCGGGAGCGGCCTGCCGGAACCGGCGGGTGCCGTGGTCTCCGCCGGCTTCCTCGGGCAGTCCATCACCACCACCAAGCGGCTGCCCTGGCCGATGGTGGTGGCGACCGGCGCCGCCGTCGCCCTCGGCCTCCTCTACACCGTGCTCGGCGGCCCCCTCACCACCTTCACCGAGGCCGCCGCCACCGAACTCCTCGCCCGTACCCCCTACATCGAGGCGGTGCTCGGCCGATGAGCAATCTCTTCCGCGACCGTTCCCCCTACAGCTGGTCCTTCCGCGTCGGCAGCGGCAGACGCGTTCTGGACCTGCCGCTCACCGCCTGGCTCACCGTCATCTGGATCCTGCTGTGGGGCACCCTGTCCTGGGCCAACCTCGTCAACGGCGTCATCGTCGCGGTGTGCCTGTGCCTCGCCTTCCCGCTGCCGGCCGTCGACCTCGGTCTGCGACTGCGTCCGCTGGGCATCCTGCGGCTCACGGCCTACCTGCTGTACGACATGTTCTCCTCGAGCGTCGAGGTCACCCGGCAGATCTTCGCCAGGGGCCCGTACCCCGCAGCGGTCGTCGCCGTACCGCTGCGGGTGCGCAGCGACCTCATGCTCACGGCCACCGCCGTCGCCGTCTCCAACGTCCCCGGCGGCTCCGTCATCGAGGTGCGCCGGTCGACGGCCACCCTGTTCCTGCACGTCCTCGACGCCGACGATCCGGGCGAGATCGAGAGTGCCCAGCGGTCGGTGTGGCGCATGGAGGAACTCGTGGCCCGCGCTTTCGGCACCGCCGAGGACATCGCCCTCGTCGCCCAGCCCGTACCGGAAGGGGAACCCTCGCCGTGACCACCCTGCACGCCGTCGAAGAGGCCGTGCTGGCCGGCGCGGCCGTGATGATCCTCGTCGCGGGCGCCCTGCTGCTGTACCGCATCTGGTACGGGCCCTCGATGCTGGACCGCGCGGTCGCCCTGGACGTGGCGGCGGCGCTCATCATCGCCGGCCTCGGCGTCAAGGCCGCCCACGACGGCGACTCCTTCTACTTCCCGGTGATGCTGGTGCTCGCCTTCCTCGGCTTCACCGGCTCGGTGGGCATCGCCAGGTTCATCGCCGTACGCGACCGGCCGTCGGTGCGCGCGGACGGCACGGAGGACCACCGGTGAACGCCTTCGCCGATGCCGCCGATCTGATCGGGGCGGTCCTCCTGCTCCTCGGCTGCCTGCAGTGCCTGCTCGGTGTGATCGGGATGCTGCGCTTCCCCGACGTGCTCTCCCGCAGTCACGCCGCCACCAAGCCGCAGACCCTGGGGGTGCTCCTCGTCCTCGCCGGGGTGGCGCTGAGGCTGCGCCACGGCATCGACCTGGGCACCCTCGCCCTCATCGTCTTCTTCCAGTTCCTCACCGGCCCGGTCGCCTCCCACCTGGTGGCCCGCTCCGCCTACCGCACCGGCCAGACGGGCTCCCGGGGTCTGCTCCGGGACGACCTGGACCCGCAGTTGAGCGACGGGGAGCGGCCCGGGGAGTAGCTCCGCGGGGGCGGGCCGGCCACCGGGCCCTCAGACCACGCAGCCCACATGCGCCAGCGCCTGCTTCAGCAGCACCCCGTGTCCGCCCGGCATCTCGCTCTGCACCGCCGGTGACAGAGCCTCCTGCGGGCTGAACCAGACCAGGTCCAGCGCGTCCTGGCGCGGCCGGCAGTCGCCGGCCACCGGCACGACGTAGGCGAGGGAGACCGCGTGCTGCCGGGGATCGTGGTACGGCGTGACGCCGTGCGTGGGGAAGTATTCGGCCACCGTGAACGGCTGGAGCGAGGACGGCACCCGGGGCAGCGCCACCGGGCCGAGGTCCTTCTCCAGGTGACGCAGCAGGGCGTCCCGGACCCGTTCGTGGTGCAGCACCCGGCCGGAGACCAGCGTCCGGCTGACCGTCCCGTCGGGACCGATGCGCAGGAGCAGTCCGACGCTGGCGACTTCTCCGCTGTCGTCGACGCGCACGGGCACGGCCTCGACGTAGAGGACCGGCATGCGGGCGCGTGCCATCTCGAGTTCGTCGGTCGACAGCCAGCCCGGCGTGGTTTCGGTCATGTCAGACATCGCTTGATCATACTTTCAGCCGTTCCTGCTTCCCGGGCGGCGCTCCGGGAGTGTGACCGGTCCCACGTCGCTCAGCCGTCGTCCACCAGGCCCCCGGCAGCCGGTAGACCCGGCGCGCGTTGTCCCGCCCCGCCCAGCGCGCGATGCGCAGCGCGTCCGGCAGGGCCAGTTCGTCGGCGTCCACCCGCTCCTGCCCGCACGCCGGATGCGGCTCGCCCTCCTGCGTGATCCGGTCGACCGGCGCCCACGCCCAGCCGGGCTGCGCCGCCAGCACGACCAGCCCGTCGAGGTCGGGATGGAGGCGCAGATCGCCGTCGGGGGCGCCGAGGACGTCCGTGGTGACGATCGTGTCGTCGGCGAGGAACGTGTCGAACACCGGCGACATGCCGACGCCCCGGGCCGCGGCCTGGGGGGAGCTTCGCGGTGGGAACGGTCTTCACCCTGCCGATCCCCGCCGTGTCGACGTAGGACAGCACGACTCCGTGCACGCCCCGCCCGGACAGCTCCCCGCTCAGTGCGGTGGCACGCTCGACCTCACCCGGACGCCCGCCGGGGACGGGGTCGCTCTCGCTCACGTCTCGGCTCCTTCGCGCGTGCGCCGTCCGTCCCGCACCATTGTGCCGTCCCGTGATCACGCTGTCCGGGTTTCGCCCGAGGTGTGCGGGAGGCGGGTAGCCCTCGCGGTCGGTCAGTCCAGGTCGGCGGGCCGCGGAGAAGGGGTACCGCCGTCCAGGACGGTCTTCAGGCGCTCGGTCCCCTGCCGCACCGCCTGCTCCACGGACGCGGCCTCGTCGCCGTCGAGGCCGCCGCCGGTGACGGTGAGGGCGGAGGTGCCGACGCGTACGGCGACGAGGTCCAGGGTGAGCGTGGCAGGGTTGTCGGCCGCGGTTCCCCGCACGGTCACGTGCAGGCCTTCACGCGCGTCGCCGGCCTCGGGCGCCGAGGCCTCGGTGACCTGGACCGTGCGCTTCTCGCCCGCCTCGCCGGTCGCCGTGAACTGGTCGCACTTCTGCGGCAGGGAGTCCATCCACTTCAGGCTGTCGTCCAGGCCGGCGCGGTCGTAGGCGGCGACCTGCTCGAGGAGACGGGAGTCGCCCTGCTCGAAGCCGGTGAGCGCCGACGGTCCCGACGGCTCGCCCAGAAGATCGTCGCGGTAGAGGCCGTCGAGGAGTTTCTGGCAGTCCGCCGCGTCGGTCCTGGCGGTGAGGAAGTCGGAGACGTCGACCTCGCCGACGAGCAGCCGGTCGCGCCACTTGTCCGCGTCCTGGACCTGGTTCCAGCCGCCCTCCAGGTCGGCCTCGGTGAGCAGGGCGGCCTTCGCGCCGGACTCGGTGAGGGTGGCGGGGGACGCGGTGGGCGAACCCGTGGGCGACGTCGCGGGGGAGCCCGTCGGCTGCTTCTCCGCGGCGTCCCTGTCCGCGTCCTTCTCGGCGGCGCGGGCCTGTGCTGCGGCGGTGTCCGAGGCCGCACCCGGCCCGTCGCCGTCGTCCGAGCAGGCCGCCGTGGTCAGCAGCGCGGCCGCCGCCAGGGCGGAGGCCATGAGACGGACGGGTTGGGACGGACGACGGCTCATCGCGGATGCCTCCTGGGACGTGACACGGTGTCCTCAGCGCATCACCGCGCCCGCGGACGCACCAGCGCACGGGGTTGTTCGGGTGACCGGCGGCCGGAGCCCGGAAGGCTCACCCGGCGCGTTCGAGGGTGTCCCGCGCGACCTCCTTGTCCAGCGACGCGCGCACCAGCGCCGCCGCGAGGACGGCCGGTTCCGTCGTCCCGGCGAGGTCGAGGAGCCGGTCGGGGTCGCCCGGCAGGCCGAGGCGCTGCGCGCCCTGGAGGGCCTTGCGGTCCAGGTGGGGAGCCGCCTCGGGCCAGACGCGCTGCGCCTCGCGCAGGAAGATGTCCGCGCCGGTCGGGCCCACCCCGGGGAACTCCTGGAGCAGCCGCCGCACCTCGGGCACGTCGCCGTCCGCCTTCTTCCGGAGCCGGCGCAGGTCCCCGCCCCATCGCTCGATCAGCAGTTCGGCCGCGTCGCCGAGCTGGGTGGAGGTGCGCTCGTCGTAGCGCCGGTAGCCGCCCCGGCCGAGCGCGTCCACCCGCTCCTGCCAGTCGGCGGCGGCCATGCGGCGCGGGTCGCGCAGCCCCGCCGCATGCAGGGCACGGGCGGTGGCCACGGCGATCGAGCCGCTGATGCGGGCGCTGAGCAGATGAGCGAGGACGAGCAGCCGGTACAGCGGCTGCGGGGTGTCCTTCAGCCGGATGCCCGCCTCCTCGGCGTAGGTCCGCCCGTGCGCGTCGACGAGTGCGCGTACGACTCGCCGCTGGTCACGGCTCACGGCTACGGCTTCAGCGGGTCGTGACCGACCGTCATCAGCCGGTGCCTGAGCCGGGTGTCCTCGGACCGGGGCTCGTTCTCCGGGTCGGTCTGCGAGGTCACCGTGTCCACGACCTTGCGCATCGCCCGGAGGTCGTCCTCCGTCAGGTCCGTGCGCCGCTTCTGCAGGATCGCCAGGACGTGCTGCCCCAGCGGTGAGCCGGCGTCGTCCGGCAGCGGCTCGGTCAGCTCGCCGGAGTCGCGCACCCGGAGCCAGTCCGAGAGTTCCGCGGAGGTCATGTTCACCACGCGGTGGAAGTCCTCCCACAGCGCGTCGAGTTCGAGGGCGTCGGCCATGAGTTGCCCCTCATTTCGTCGTGCGTATGTGCGTAGTCGTGCGCAGGTGCGTACTGCGCGGTCGTACGGAGCAGAGCGACGCGCTCCTCCTCGCCGGTGCCTCCCCACACACCCGACGTCTGCCCCAGCTCCAGGGCGGACGCCAGGCACTGGGCGCTCACCGGGCGCAGACGTCCTTGGCGGCCTCGGTGTCCCGCAGAGCCGGTCCGGCCGTGCCCACCGGGAAGAACGGTCCGGGGTCCTCATCCACGCAGGCGGCGCGGCGCAACCACTCCATGGGGGCGCGGGTGCCCATGGGGCTCCGGGGCAAACGCCCCCGCCGGGGCACCCGGGGGTGAACGCCCGGCCGCTCAGCGGGCGAGTACGCCGTCCAGGAAGCGCGTGACGTCGGTGAACACCTCCGCCCGGTTCGTCTCGTTGAAGATCTCGTGCCGGGCGCCCGGGTAGATCCGCTCGGTCAGGTCGCCGCCGCTGAGCTGTTCGACGCCGACGCGGCTGCCGGGCAGCGGCACCAGCCGGTCGTCGCCGCCGTGCGCCCACAGCAGCGGGAGCCGGCCGACGTCGCCGCCCTCGGCCACGGTGTCCAGGGTCCGCACGAACGCCTGAGCCGTCGGCCGCTTCATGGGGCCGTGCCACACCAGCGGGTCCGCCGCGTACGCCGCGCCGACCGCCGGGTCCCGGGAGAGCGAGGACGGGCTGATCGGGGTGTCGGGGATCTCCTGGAGGGCGAGCAGCGTGCGCGGCAGCTCCCAGTCGCCGATGACCGGCCCGGACAGCACCAGTGCGGTCAGCTCGCCCGGGTGGCGCTGGGCGTAGCGGGACGCGATCAGGCCGCCCATGGAGTGCCCGATCATGACGACGGGCAGGTCCGGGTGGGCGGTCCGGGCCCGCTCCGCCACCGTGTGCACGTCGGTGACCACGTCCTCGAAGTCCTCGATCAGCACGCGTTCGCCGTCCGACCGCCCGTGCCCGGCGTGGTCGACGCCGTAGACGGCCGCGCCGTGCCCGGTCAGGACGCCGGCCACCTCTTCGTAGCGGCCGATGTGCTCGCCGTATCCGTGCACCAGCAGCGCCACGTACGCGGGCCGCCCGGCCGGCCACTCGCGGGCGGTGAGCCGTCCCCGTGTTCCGCTCAGGACGTGCTCGCGGGCCTCGGTCATCTCTCCTCCAGCTGCGTCGGTGAAGGTCACCGGAGGATCTTCCCAGGGAGCCGTCCGGCGGTCTATAGTCCAAAACTAGCAGTGCTAATTAAGTGTTCGTTCGCCGTCCGGCGACCGAGTGACGGTCAGGAGTCCCCCGTGCGTCCCGTCCACTTCGCGGCCGCCCGCCGCACCCCGATCGGCAAGCTGCGCGGCGCCCTGTCCACCGTGCGGCCCGACGATCTCGCCGCCGCCGTGATCCGGGGCCTGGTCGCCGACGTCCCCGCGCTCGACCCCGCCCGCGTCGACGACGTCTACTGGGGCGCCGCCAACCAGGCCGGCGAGGACAACCGCAACGTCGCCCGCATGGCCGCCCTGCTCGCCGGCCTGCCCGAATCCGTGCCCGGCGCCACGGTGAACCGGCTGTGCGCCTCCGGCCTGGAGGCCGTCACCACCGCCGCCCGCACCATCGCCGCGGGCGAGGCCGACATCGTGCTCGCCGGCGGCTCGGAGTCGATGAGCCGCGCACCCTTCGTGCTGCCCCGCCCCGACGAGGCCCTGCCGCACCGCATCGAGACCGTCGACACCCGCCTCGGCTGGCGCCTGGTCAACCCGGCGATGAAGGACTTGCACGGTCTGCTGGCCATGGGCGAGACCGCGGAGGAGGTCGCCGAGCGGTACGGCGTCCCGCGCGAACGCCAGGACGAGTTCGCCCTGCGCAGCCACCGCCTCGCCGCCGAGGCCCGGAAGAACGGCCACTTCGACGACGAGCTGCTCCCCGTCGAACGCCCCGACGGTGTGGTCGTCGACGCCGACGAGTGCGTCCGCGAGGACACCTCCGTCGAGAAGCTGGGCCGCCTCAAGCCGGTCTTCCGTGCCGGCGGCACCGTCACGGCGGGCAACGCCTCCCCGATGAACGACGGCGCCGCCGGCCTCCTCCTGGTCAGCGAGGAGGCCCTGAACGACCTGGGCCTTGAGTCCCTCGGCCGCTACGTCGCGGGCGGCTCGGCCGGCGTCCACCCGGACGTCATGGGCATCGGCCCGGTCCCCGCCACCCGCAAGGTCCTCGCCCGCGCCGGCTGGAGCGTCGACGACCTCACGGCGGCCGAGTTCAACGAGGCCTTCGCCGCCCAGGCCCTCGCCTGCGTGGACCAGCTCGGCATCGATCCCGACCTCGTGAACCCCAGCGGCGGCGCCATCGCGCTGGGCCACCCGCTCGGCTGCTCCGGCGCCCGCATCCTCACCACCCTGCTCCACCGCATGCGCCGCACGGGAGCGGCCCGCGGGCTCGCCACGATGTGTGTCGGCGTGGGGCAGGGCAGCGCGGTGCTGGTCGAACGGCACTAGGGGGTGTCGTTCGGATCCTGCCGGGGTCGCGAGGCGCCGTCCCCCGGAGCCGACCTGATCCGAACGACACCCCCGGCCCCAGCCGGACGCACATGATCCGCCCCCGCTGCCAAGCCGCAGCAAGGAAGCAGCAAGGAAACGGAGCAACACCCCATGGCAACCCTCTCCGTCGCCGCCATCCTCGCCGAGAACGCCCGGCGCCGTCCCGGCAAGGAGGCACTGGTCGAGGGCGACCTGCGGCTGACCTTCGCCGAGGTGTGGCAGCGGGCCCGGGCCCAGGCCGGCGCCCTCACCGGTCTGGGGGTCCGGCCGGGGGACCGGGTCGCGCTGATGGCGCCGAACACCGCGGAGTTCCCGCAGGCGTACTACGCCATCGCCGCGACCGGTGGCGTCGTCGTCCCGGTCCACCTGCTGCTGTCACCGGGGGAGGTCGAGCACGTCCTGCGCGACAGCGGCGCCACCCTGCTGCTGTGCCACCCGGCCCAGGCGGAGACCGGAGCGGCCGCCGCGCGGGAGGCGGGCGTACGGGTCGTCACCCTCGGCGACGAGCTCGAGAAGCTCGCGGCCGGCGCCGAGCCACTGCCCTCCTACGTCACCCGCGACGCCGACGACCCGGCCGTCGTCTTCTACACCAGCGGCACCACGGGCGTCCCCAAGGGCGCTGTGCTCAGCCACTTCAACCTGGTGATGAACGCGACCGTCAACGCCTTCGACGCCAACGACATCCGCCCCGACGACGTCGCACTCGGCGCGCTGCCGCTCTTCCACGCCTTCGGCCAGACCGTCTCCCTGAACTCCACCTGGCGCGCCGGAGCCACCCTCGTCCTGCTGCCGCGCTTCGACGCCGCGCGCGCGATCGAGCTGATGGTGCGGGAGAAGGTCAACACCTTCCACGGCGTCCCGACCATGTTCGTCGCCCTCGCCGCCGCGGCTGCCGGGGCCGACGCCCTGCCCGCCCTGCGGGTGTGCGTCTCCGGCGGTGCCTCGCTGCCGGTGGCCGTCCTGGAGCGGTTCGAGGAGACCTTCGGCGCGAAGATCTACGAGGGGTACGGGCTGTCGGAGACCTCCCCGGCGGCGGCCGTGAACCAGCCGGTGTTCGGCGCCAGGCCCGGCACCATCGGCCACCCCCTGTGGGGCGTGGACGTGGAGATCGCCCGCGCGGAGGCCGAGGACCGCGTCGAGCTGCTGCCGCCCGGTGAGCTGGGCGAGGTCGTCGTACGCGGCCACAACGTCTTCTCCGGCTACCTGGGCCGCCCGGAGGCCACCGCCGAGGCGCTCGTCGACGGCTGGTTCCGCACCGGGGACCTCGGCACCAAGGACGACGACGGGTTCCTCCGCATCGTCGACCGCAAGAAGGACATCATCATCCGCGGCGGTTACAACGTCTATCCGCGCGAGGTCGAGGAGGTGCTGATGCGCTGTCCCGGCATCGCGCAGGTAGCCGTCATCGGCCTTCCGGACGAACTGCACGGCGAGGAGGTGTGCGCCGTCGTCGTCCCGGCCCCCGACGCGACGCCGGACGCCGCCGAGGTCACCGAGTGGTCCAAGCAGTACCTCGGCAAGTACAAGTACCCGCGCCGCGTGGAGTTCGCGGACGCGCTGCCGCTGGGCCCGAGCATGAAGGTGCTGAAGCGGGAACTGCGGGTGCGGTACGCGGCCGGGTAGTCGGCTGAGGGGTCACCAGGCGAGACGGTGCTTACGGGCACCGGACAGGTGCACATAGCATCGGTGCCCGCAATGGACACCATGACGCTGTGGCACCTCACCGGCTGGGAATTCGCCGCACTCGCCTTCGCGGCCCTGCTCGTCGGCTTCTCCAAGACCGCCGTGAGCGGGGCCAACACGGTCAGTCTCGCGATCTTCGCGGCGGTCCTGCCCGCCCGCGCCTCCACCGGCATCCTGCTGCCGGTGCTGATCGCCGGTGACGTCCTGGCCGTGCTCACCTACCGGCGCCACGCGCACTGGCCCACGCTGTGGCGGCTGTTCCCGGCGGTGGCGGTCGGCGTGGTCGCGGGCACCCTGTTCCTGGTGTGGGCCGACGACGCGATCGTCCGGACGTCGATCGGTGTGATCCTGCTGTTCATGGCCGGGGTGACGATGTGGCGCCGGCGGCCGGCCGCCGACGCGGACGGGCAGCCCGACGAGGTCACCTCACGGACCGGCCGCGTGAAGGCCCGCTCGTACGGCGTCCTCGGCGGCTTCACCACGATGGTCGCCAACGCGGGCGGCCCCGTGATGTCGATGTATCTCCTCTCCGCGGGCTTCCGCAAACTCGGCTTCCTGGGTACGTCGGCCTTCTTCTTCCTGATCGTCAACGTCTCCAAGCTGCCCTTCAGCGCCGGCCTGGGCCTGATCGACGGCCGCTCCCTGCTTCTCGACGCCGCGCTCGTGGTCTTCGTGGTGCCCGGGGCGTTCATCGGCACATGGGCGGTGAACCGGATCAATCAACTCCTCTTCGAGCGGCTGGTGATCGCGGCGACGGTGGTGGGGGGCCTCCAGCTCCTCCTGTCCTGACGGACCGTAGTCTCGACACCATGTCCCGCCTCCTCCCCCCGTCCCCGCACGTGCTGATCCTCGGCGGCACCACCGAGGCCCGCCGCCTGGCCGCCGACCTGGCGGCGCGATCCGGGGTCCGCGTCACCACCTCCCTCGCGGGACGCGTGACCCGGCCGGGTCCCCTCGCCGGGGAGGTGCGGACCGGCGGCTTCGGCGGACCCGAGGGGCTGGCCGCCTGGCTGGGCGAGCGGCACGTGGACGCCCTCGTCGACGCGACCCACCCGTTCGCGGAGACGATCACGGCGAACGCGGTCCGCGCCGCGGCGGCCACCGGCACCCCCGTGGTGATCCTGCGCCGCCCCGGCTGGCAGGCCGGACCAGGCGACCACTGGCATTCGGCCGCCTCCCTCGCCGAGGCGGCCGGCCTGCTGCCGGGCCTCGGCCGCCGCGTCCTCCTGACCACCGGCCGACTGGGCCTGGCGGCCTTCGCGCACCTGCCCGACCACCACTTCGTCACCCGCTCGGTGGAGCCCCCCGAGCCGCCCCTCCCACCAAACACGCGCGTGCTGCTGGCCCGCGGCCCGTTCACCGAGGCCGACGAGAGGGACCTCCTGCGCGAGCACCGCATCGAGGTACTGGTGACCAAGGACAGCGGGGGAGCGGCCACCGCGGCCAAACTCACGGCGGCCCGCGAGCTGGCTCTCCCGGTGGTGGTCGTCCGCAGGCCCCCGCTGCCGCGGGGCGCGGACGTGGTGCCCGACGTACCGGCGGTTCTGGAACGGCTGGAACGGCTGGAGCGGCTGGGGCTCAGCGGGCCGCCCTGACCGGCTGCCGCACACGCTCCGGCAGACCGCTGCTCAGGTCCTCGACCAGCAGACGCTTGGCGATCGAGTCGACCGCGGCACGCAGGTCCGTGTCCGAGGGCCGGCCGATGTCCCGCTCCACCCGGTCCTCCAGCCACGCCGACCAGGCCCGGCCGATGACCAGGGCCTCGCGGGCGCCGGCGTCGGTGTGGGAGAGCAGGGAGCCGTGGCGGGTCAGGAAACCCTCCTCGACCATGCGGTCGAAGACCGGCAGCAGCACCTCCGGCGGCAGCCGGCGGCGAGCGGCGATCAGGCCGAGACTGGCGTGCCCGACCAGCCGCGTGAACAGGTCGACCTGCATGACGGCCCAGGCACCGGCGACGTCGAGCCGGGTGTCGCTGTCCGTAATGATCCGGCGCGCGGTGTCCAGCTCCGTACTGCCGATGATCTTTCCGACGGAGGCCTCCAGCGCCCGCCTGTTGTCGGCGTCGTGCGGCGAGGCGAAGCCCTCGCCCATGTCGGTGGAGCCCAGCCGGGCGCTGTCGCGCAGCTGGACCTGCTTGAGGAACAGCGCGACGAGGAAGCCGAGCGCCGCGACCGGGACCGTCCACAGGAACACGGTCTGGATGGTGTCCGCGTACGCGCCGACGATGGGCACCGACGCATCGGGCGGCAGCCGGTGCACGCCCTCCGGACTGGTCGCCGCCCTGCTGATCGCGGCCGGATCGGCGGCGCCGGTCCCCGCGGCGGCGGACACGCCGTCCCGCAGGTTGGGGCCGAGTGCGTTGGCGTAGATGGTGCCGAAGACGGCGGTGCCGAAGGAGCTGCCCAGCGTGCGGAAGAAGGTGACGCCGGAGGTCGCGGTGCCGAGGTCGGCGTAGTCCACCGTGTTCTGCACCGCGATGGTCAGCACCTGCATGGACAGGCCGATGCCGGTGCCGAGCACGAACATGTACAGCGACTCCAGCCAGGCGCCCGTGGACGGCCCCATGAGCGACATCAGATACAGGCCGACGCCCATCACCAGGGTGCCCACGATCGGGAACAGCCGGTACCGTCCGGTCTTGCTGACCACAGTCCCGCTGAAGACCGAGGCGATCAGCAGCCCGGCCACCATCGGCAGCGTGCGGACGCCCGAGACGGTGGCCGAGTCGCCGTCGACGTACTGCAGGTAGGTCGGCAGATACGTCAGCGCGCCGAGCATCGCGAAGCCGACGATGAAGCTGAGGACCGAGCAGACCGTGAACACCGGGCTGGAGAACAGCCGCATCGGCAGCATCGGTTCGGCCGCCCGGGTCTCCACCCAGCAGAACAGCCCGAGTGCGATCAGCCCGCCCGCGAACAGGCCGATGATCACGGCCGAGCCCCACCCGTACTCGTTGCCGCCCCAGCTGGCCGCCAGGATCAGCGCGCTCGCGCCCACCGCCACCAGGGCGATGCCCAGATAGTCGATGACGGGCCGGACGGCCGACTTCACCACCGGGATGGTGCGCGCGGCGGCGATGACGACGACGATCGCGATGGGCACGTTCACGTAGAAGGCCCAGCGCCAGGACAGGTGGTCGGTGAACAACCCGCCCAGCAGCGGGCCGATGACCGTCGCCACCCCGAACACCGCGCCGATCGCGCCCTGGTACTTGCCGCGCTCCCGCAGCGGGATGACGTCCGCGATCAGCGCCATCGACGTGACCATCAGGCCGCCCGCGCCGATGCCCTGCATCGCCCGCCAGATGATCAGCAGCGGCATGCTCGTGGCCAGCCCGCACAGGAACGAGCCCGTGATGAACACGATCGCCGAGACCTGGAAGACGACCTTGCGGCCGAACATGTCGCCGAACTTGCCGACCAGCACCGTGGCCACGGTCTCGGCGAGCAGGTACGAGGTCACCACCCACGACATGTGCTCGCCGCCGCCCAGGTCCGACACGATCGTCGGCAGCGCGGTACCGACGATCGTCTGGTCGAGGGCCGCGAGCAGCATGCCCAGCATGATCGTGACGAAGACGACGTTGCGGCGGCGCCTGTCGAGCACGGGCGGCTGGGCAGTGGCGTTCCGCGGGGTTTCCTCGGCGACTGTCACACGGTCACGATCACACCGGTGCACCGGCCACGCATGCGGGACGGTCCGCCCGGGTGCGCCCCTCGGGGTGGCCGGGTGGTCGGTCCGGCTAGCGGTCGCTGGGGTTGCGCCGCAACAGGTACGTGTCCATGATCCAGCCCTTGCGCTCCCGCGCCTCGGCGCGCAGCCGCTCGATGCGGGGCGCGGCCTCGGCGATCGGGCCGGAGGCGAGGATCTCGTCCGGGGTGCCTATGTAGGCGCCCCAGTAGATGTCGATGTCCTGGTCCGCGTACTGCCGGAAGGCCTGGTGGGCGTCGAGCATCACGACGACGTCGTCCACCCCTTCCGGAAAGCCCTCCGCGAGCCGCCGCCCGGTGGTGATCTGCACCGGCCGCGCCACCCGGTTCAGCCCGGTCCGGTGCCGGGCGACGAGTGAGGAGACGCTGCTGATGCCCGGTACGACGTCGTACTCGAAGGCCACCGCGCCGCGCTCCAGGATCTCCTCCAGGATGCCCAGCGTGCTGTCGTAGAGCGCCGGGTCGCCCCACACCAGGAAGGCACCGCTCTCGTCCTCGCCCAGCTCCTCGGCGATCAGCCGCTCGTAGATGCCGGCGCGGGCACTGCGCCAGTCCCCGACGGCGGGGGAGTACGCCGTGCCGCCCGCACTCCGGTCCCGCTCGGGGTCGCGCGCCTCGACGATCCGGTACGTCCCCTCCGGTATGTGCGTCTCCAGCATGTCCCGGCGCAGCCGCACCAGGTCGGCCTTCACCTCGCCCTTGTCCAGGACGAAGAACACGTCCGTGCCGCGCAGCGCCCTGACCGCCTGCAGGGTGAGCTGGTCGGGGTCGCCCGCGCCGATACCGATCACATGAATCTTCCGCACGCCACGAGTCTGCCGTACGCCGCTGACAACGCCCTGGGCGGGCTGCCCTCAGCCCTCGCGGCGGGCTGCTCTCAGCCCTCGCGGCGGGCTGCTCTCAGCCCCGCGGCGGGGGTGCCCGCAGCACTTCGGCGAGACTTCCCTCAGCCCCGCGGCGAGGTCCGCCTCAGCCCCGCAGCCGAGGTGCCCGGGCCCCCGCGTCCACGGTCGCGCCGCTCTCCACGTCCTCCGCCAGCTCCCGGGCCCACCCGGCGACCCGGTCCAGGTCCATCCCGTACGGCCGCCCCCGACCGGACGCCGAAGCCGCCCACGCGGTCACCGCCCCGGCCCCGCGCCGCAGCAGCCTGGGCCCGCCGGTGACGTTGCCGCGGGCCGCGTGCGTGAGTCCCACGGCCAGCTGGGCCATTCCCCGCCACAGCTCCCGCTCCTCCTCGGGGCCCGACTTCCAGGCGTCCTCGAACACCTCGTGCGCGTGGAACGGCCGCCCCGCGCCCAGCAGCCGCTGCGCCTCGGCGACCGTCTCCTCGGGCGCCCGTACGATGCCTTCCGGCTGGCGGGGGACGCCGTCCGTGCCGTACGGCAAGGGGCGGCCGAGGCCGTCCCGGGGCCGGGCGTTGCGCGCCCGTCCCTCGTCGTCGCGGTCCCGCGCGTCCACCGGCCGGTTCGAGGCTGTGCTGTCCATGGGGCTGTCGGCAGGGCTGTCCATGGGACCGATTGTGCACCGCCCGTGCCCGCTTAGGAGCGGCCCGGGGTGTGAGGTAGTGTTCTGTCCGCGTGATCGCGCGGTTCGCCGCGTGTCAGCGGACCGGGACGTGGCGCAGCTTGGTAGCGCACTTGACTGGGGGTCAAGGGGTCGCAGGTTCAAATCCTGTCGTCCCGACGGTGTGAGGGGCCTTCACGGGCGAGAACCCGTGGAGGCCCTTTCGCTTGCCGCCCTTCCCCGCCGTGGGTCACGACCGCGCCGTGGGTCACGAGCGCGGGCGGGCCCCCGCCGCGACGAGCAGGTCCACCGTCTCCGGATACGGCCCCTTCGAGGCCCAGTCGAGCGGTGCCCAGCCCGTGCCGTGATCCTCCCGGAGCTGTGGGTCGGCGCCGTGTTCGAGGAGTGCGCGTACGGCCTCGGTGTGTCCCCAGCAGGCGGCCCCGCACAGCGGTGTGCCCTCCGAGCCGGTCCCGCTCTCCGTGTCGGGCGAGGCGCCGGCCGCCAGCAGCACGCGGACGATGTCGGCGGCGCCGTTCACGGAGGCCTGGTACAGCGGTGTGGTGCCCGCGGCGTCGGCCGTCTCGGCCGGCGCTCCGGCTCGCAGTACCGCTCTCACCAGCGCGATGTCACCGACCAGTGTCGCGTCCACGAGACGCCGGGACAGCTTCTTGTGCCGTCGCCTGTTCACGGGGCCTCCACGACCGGCGGCTCGCCGCGCGGCAGGGTCAGGGCGGTCCGCAGTGCCGTGGCCTGCGCGCCGCCGATGCGGTCGGCCAGCACGCCCTCGACGAGGTCGAGGGTCGCCTGCGCGCGTCGGTGGACGCGGGTGCCCTCCGTGGTGATGCGGATCAGGCGGTTGCGTGCCGAGGCGGGGTCCGGCACCTGTTCCAGCAGACCCAGGGCGAGCAGCCCGTGCACGGCCTGGTGGGCGGTCTGACGGGTGACGCCGAGGCGGCGGGCGAGCTCGGCGACCGTGGTGCCCTCCGCGTCCAGGAGCGCGAAGATCTGGCCCTGGGCACTGCTCAGCGGCTGCTCGCCGGCTGCCCGCATGCTCGCCGTCAGCGCGTCGTCGAGCCAGCGCTTTGCCCCGGCCAGCAGCAGGGGCAGGTTCTGTACGGTTTCCGTCATGTCTCCTCGGGTTCCTCCGGCTCCGAGCATACGGGCAGCCTCGCCGGGCGTCCGGGCGGTCCGCAGGGCGCCGGCCGGCCCGTGCGGCGGACCCCGGGGCGAGCGGGAGGAGAAGCCGCTCACCGCCGGCGGCTTCGGCTTCTGCCGCTCACCGGGGAACTACTTCGTGCGCGGCCCGACCGGGTGATAGAAGCGGGCATGACCAACTCGCCCCGCCCCATGCCGTTGAAGCGTCCGAGTCCGGACGGCCGCCGATGACCGCCGGCATCGACACCCCGGACCGCCGGGGCCGCACCGGACTCGACCGGGCCGGCCGGGACCTGACCGGCAACCCCCGGGTCAGGGTCCGGGACGTACGGCTCCTCTCCAGCCACTGGTACGTCGAACGCACCACGACCTTCGACTTCCGGCGAGCCGACGGCACCTGGAGCACCCAGGAGCGCGAGACCCACGACCGCGGCAACGGCGCCACCGTCCTGCTCTACGACACGGAACGCGAAACCGTGCTTCTCACCCGCCAGTTCCGCCTGCCCGTCTACGTCAACGGCCACCCCGACGGCATGCTGATCGAGACCCCCGGCGGGCTGCTCGACGACGAGGACGAGCACCCCGAGGTCGCCGTGCGGCGCGAGGTCGTCGAGGAGACCGGGCACAGCGTCGGAGAGGTCCGGCACGTCTTCGACGTCTACATGAGCCCCGGTTCGGTCACCGAACGCGTCAGCTTCTACGCCGCCGCCTACGGCCCCGTCACCCGCACCCACCAGGGCGGCGGCCTGGACGAGGAGGGCGAGGACATCGAGAGCCTCGAACTGCCCTTCCGCCGGGCCCTGGACATGATCCGAACGGGCGAGATCGCCGACGCCAAGACCATCATGCTGCTCCAGTGGGCGGCGCTGGAGGGCCCCTTCGCCCGCCCTGCCGGAAAGGGCTGACGCCGAACCCGCTTGACTTGAAGTGCACTTCAAACCGAAGACTCCCTCTCGTGCCCGGACGACCGGGTACGAAGGGGAGGAACACCATGAAGTACCGGGCTGACCGTCGAGCACGAGGAGTACGTCCCGGAGGGCGACGTGGGGCACTCCCTGTTCCGGGCCCGCCGGCCGCTCGGGACGACGCCCACCCCTAGCCCCTGGCCAGCAGCTGGAAGTCGAACGCGTACCGGGACGCGCGGTATATGTGCGTCCCGTACTCGACCGGCCGCCCGGTGTCGTCGTACGCCGTGCGCTGCATGGTCAGCAGTGCGGCGCCCTCCTTCTCGTCCAGGCGGTCCGCCTCCTCGCGGGTGGCCGAGCGGGCGCCCACGGTCTGGCGGGCACTGTGCAGGGTGATGCCGGAGCCGCGCATCATCCGGTACAGGCCGGTCGACTCCAGCCGGGCGTCGTCGAGGTCCAGCAGCGTCGCCGGCAGGTAGTTGCACAGCAGCGCCACCGGCTGGCCGTGGGTGAGGCGCAGCCGCTCCAGGACGGTGACCTCGCCGCCCTCCGCGATACCGAGGGCGGCCGCCACGTCGGCCGGGGCGGGCACGCCCTCGTTGCGGACCACCCGTGTGGTGGGTCCCTGCCCGGCCGCCTCCAGGTCGTCGTAGAGACTGCTCAGCTCCAGGGGGCGTTTGACCTGGCTGTGCACCACCTGCGTGCCGACCCCGCGCCGTCGGACCAGCAGCCCCTTGTCGACCAGGGACTGGATGGCCTGGCGGACGGTCGGCCGGGACAGGCCGAGGCGGACGGAGAGGTCCACCTCGTTGCCCAGCAGGTTCCCCGGGGCGAGGACGCCCTGTTCGATCGCCGCCTCCAACTGCTGGGCCAGCTGGTAGTACAGCGGCACCGGACTGCCCCGGTCCAGGGCGAAGTCCAGGGTGCTGAGCGCGGGGGCGGTCACGGCACGTGCGGGGACGCCGGTCTTCGCCATGGACGTACCTCCCTTGCGTAGGTGACGGGCCGGCGTCAGAGGTGACGGCGGCGGTCGGCGACGGCGCGTTCGTACTGCGCGCGGGCGCCGGTGGCGGCCTCGCGGGCGGACACCTCGGCCACCGGCACGTCCCACCAGGCCGCGGCCGGGGGAGCGGCCTGCGGCGCCGGATCGGTCTCCACGTACACGCACGTCGGACGGTCCGCCGAGCGGGCCGCCCGCAGGGCCTCGCGCAGTTCCCGCACCGTCTTGGCGCGCAGTACGTCCATGCCGAGGCTGGCCGCGTTGGCGGCGAGGTCGACGGGGAGCGGGGCGCCGGTGAACGTGCCGTCGGCGGCGCGGTGGCGGTAGTCGGTGCCGAAGCGCTCGGCGCCGACCGACTCGGACAGGCCGCCGATGGAGGCGTAGCCGTGGTTCTGGACCAGGACCAGCTTGACCGGCAGGTTCTCCTGGACGGCGGTGACGATCTCCGTCGGGTTCATCAGGTACGTGCCGTCGCCGACCAGAGCCCACACCGGCGTACCGGGCGCGGCCTGCTGGACGCCGAGCGCGGCCGGGATCTCGTAACCCATGCAGGAGTAGCCGTACTCCAGGTGGTACTGGCGAGGCGAGCGGGCCCGCCACAGCTTGTGCAGGTCGCCGGGGAGCGAGCCGGCCGCGTTGATGACCACGTCCTCGTCGCCGACGACCGCGTCCAGCGCGCCCAGGACCTGCGTCTGGGTCGGCACGGCGCTGTCGTCGTCGGCGCGGTAGGCCGCCTCCACCGTCTCGTCCCAGCGTGCCTTGCCGGCGCGGTACTCGGCCTCGTACGCCGCGTCCACCCGGTGGCCGGACAGCGCCTCCGTCAGCGCCGTGAGCCCCGTCCGGGCGTCGCAGACCAGCGTGCGGGCGGCGAGCTTGTGGGCGTCCGAAGCGGTGATGTTGAGGTTCAGGAAGCGGACGTCCGGGTGCTGGAAGAGGGTGCCGGAGGCCGTGGTGAAGTCCGAGTAGCGGGTGCCGGCCCCGATCACCAGGTCCGCGGTGCGGGCGAGGTCGTCGCTGACGGCGGTGCCGGTGTGGCCGATGCCGCCGAGGTCGGCGGGGTGGTCGTGGCGCAGCGCGCCCTTGCCTGCCTGGGTGGAGGCGACCGGGATGCCGGTGGCGTCCACCAGGGCTACGAGCGCCTCTTCCGCCTCGCTGTGGTGGATGCCGCCGCCCGCGACGATCAGCGGGCGCTCGGCGGCCCGGATCGCCCCGGCCGCCTCGGTCAGCTCCACCGGGTCGGGCGCCGGACGCCGTACCCGCCAGACCCGGTCGGCGAAGAACTCCTTTGGCCAGTCGTACGCCTGCGCCTGCACGTCCTGGGGCAGCGCGAGGGTGACCGCGCCGGTCTCGGCCGGGTCGGTGAGCACGCGCATCGCCTGGAGGGCGGAGGCGACGAGGGCCTCCGGGCGGGTGACGCGGTCGAAGTAGCGGGAGACGGGGCGCAGGGTGTCGTTGACGGAGACGTCGGCCTCGATCGGGTGCTCCAGCTGCTGGAGCAGCGGATCGGCGGCGTGCGAGGCGAAGTAGTCGCCGGGCAGGAGCAGGACCGGCAGGCGGTTGATGGTGGCGAGGGCGGCGCCGGTGACCAGGTTGGTGGCGCCGGGGCCGATGGACGTCGTCACCGCCTGCGCGGACAGGCGGTTCAGCTGGCGGGCGTGGCCGACGGCGGCGTGCACCATCGCCTGTTCGTTGCGTCCCTGGTGGTAAGGCATGACGTCGGCGTACTCGACGAGGGCCTGGCCGAGGCCGGCCACGTTGCCGTGGCCGAAGATGCCCCAGGTGCCCGCGATCAGGCGGTGCCGTACACCGTCGCGTTCGGTGTACTGGGCGGCCAGGAAGCGCACCAGGGCCTGGGCGGTCGTCAGTCGGCGGGTGGCGGCGCTCATGCGGACCTCTCCGGTGCGGTGTAGAGGGGGAGTCGGGGGTCGACGGGCCGGCCCGCCCAGGTGTCGCGGATCCAGGCGTGGTCGGGGTGGTCGCAGATCAGCCAGGCGCGTTCGGCCGCCGGGCCGGCCATGACGTTGAGGTAGTACATGTGGTGGCCGGGGACGGCCATCGACGGTCCGTGCCAGCCGTCGGGGATGAGGACCACGTCGCCGTCGCGGACCTCGGCCAGCACGTCCGTGCCCTGCCCCCGGCCGGACGGGGAGACCCGCTGGTAGCCGAGGCCGGGGGTGCCCTCGTGGTCCGCGAACTCGAAGTAGTAGATCTCCTCCAGTACCGACTCCTCGCCGGGGCGGTGCTCGTCGTGCTTGTGCGGCGGGAAGGAGGACCAGTTGCCGCCCGGGGTGACGACCTCGACCGCGATGAGCCTGTCGCACTCGAACACCCCCGCCGCACCGAAGTTGTTGACCTGCCGGGAGCAGTTCCCCGTGCCCCTCAGCTCCACCGGAACCGACGACGCCGGGCCGTAGCGGCTGGGCAGGCGGCGGGTGCAGCGGGCGCCGGTGAGGGCGAAGCGGCCACCGCCGGTGGAGGTCACGGTCGTGCGGGCGTCGCGCGGTACGTACGCGAAGTCGCTGACGCCGCTGAACACGTCGGCGCGGCCGGTGAGTTCGAAGGTGTCCTGGCCGAAGTCGTCGGCGGTGGCGACCGTGCAGCCGCCGCTGAGCGGGAGGACGAGCCACTCGCTGTCGCCGCTGTCGAAGGTGTGGGTGCCGCCGGGCGGCAGTTGGAGTACGCGCAGGGCGGAATGGCCCCAGCCGGCCTTCTCGGGCGTCACGTCCACGGCGTAGGCGCCGCTCGCCGCCTTGCCCGCCGGAAGGTGGTACGTCATCTCCTCGTCCTCTCCTGGTAGGTCACAGCAGTCCGACGGCCGTGTCCACCGCCTGCTCCACGCTGCCCTCGGCCGGGTAGAGCAGCGAGCGGCCGACGACCATGCCCTGCACGGTGGGCAGCCTGAGCGCCTTGCGCCAGCGTTCGTAGGCGGCGACCTGGTCCGCGGGGGAGCCCCCTATGTCACCGCCGAGCAGGACGGCGGGCAGTGTGGAGGTCTCCAGCACCTCGCCCATGTCGTCCGGGTCGTGGGTGACGGGCAGCTTCAGCCAGGTGTAGGCGGAGGTGCCGCCGAGGCCCGAGGCGATGGCGACGGACCGGGTGACCGCGTCGGCGGACAGGTCGTTGCGGACCCGGCCCCCGACGCGGCGCGAGATGAACGGCTCCACGAAGACGGGCAGTTCACGCTCGGCCATGGCGTCGACCGCGCGCGCCGTGGACTCCAGGGTGGCCAGCGAACCGGGGTCGTCGTAGTCGATGCGCAGCAGCAGTTTGCCCGCGTCGAAGCGCAGGCGGGCGATGTCCTCGGCGCGGTGGCCGGTGAAACGGTCGTCCATCTCGAAGGCGGCGCCCGCGAGGCCGCCGCGGTTCATCGAGCCCATGACGACCTTGTTCTCCAGTGCGCCGAGCAGCAGCAGGTCCTCCAGCACGTCGGCGGTGGCGAGCACCCCGTCGACGCCGGGCCGGGACAGCGCGGTGCACAGGCGCTCCAGCAGGTCGGCCCGGTTGGCCATGGCGAGCCGGCGGTCGCCCACGCCGAGCGCTCCGCGCGCCGGATGGTCGGCGGCCACGATCATCAGGCGGCCGGAGGCGCCGAACAGCGGGCGGCGTACCCGGCGGGCCGCCGCCTCGGCGATCGCCTCCGGGTGCCGGGCTCTGACCGCGGTGAGGTCGGGGATGCTGAGGGACAAGACGAAGCTCCGTTCAGGGAGTGGCTCGCGCGAGGAGGTCGTCGACCTCGGCCTCGGTGGGCATCGCGGAGGAACAGGCGAGACGGGAGGCGACGAGTGCGCCGGCCGCGTTGGCGTACCGCATGGTCCGCTCCAGCTCCCAGCCGAAGAGCAGACCGTGGCAGAGCGAGCCGCCGAACGCGTCGCCCGCGCCGAGGCCGTTGACGACCTCGACCGGCACCGGCGCAACCTCCGCGCTCCGGCCGTCGCGGTGCACGGCCAGGACGCCCTTCGGGCCCTGCTTGACGACGGCCAGCTCCACACCGGCCGCCAGGAGCGCCTCGGCGCAGGCGCGCGGCTCGCGTACGCCCGTGGCGATCTCGCACTCGTCGAGGTTGCCGACCGCGACGGTCGCGTGCCGCAGCGCCTCGGTGTAGTACGGGCGGGCCTGGTCGGGGTCGGCCCAGAACATCGGGCGCCAGTCCAGGTCGAAGACCGTGGTGCCGGCCTTGGCGCGGTGGGCGAGGGCGGCCAGGGTCGCCGTACGGCTCGGCTCCTCGCTGAGTCCCGTGCCGGTGATCCAGAAGATGGCGGCCGCCCGGATCGCGTCGAGGTCCAGCTCCTCCGGGTGGATCTCGAGGTCGGGGGCCTTGGGGCGGCGGTAGAAGTACAGCGGGAAGTCGTCCGGCGGGAAGATCTCGCAGAAGGTGACGGGCGTCGGGTATGCGGCGACCGGGGTGACCCAGCGGTCGTCGACACCGAACTCCCCGAGTGCCTGGTGCAGATAGCCGCCGAACGGGTCGTCGCCCGTGCGGGTGACGACGGCCGTGCGGCGGCCGAGACGCGCGGCGGCGACCGCCACGTTGGCGGCCGAACCGCCGAGAAACTTGCCGAAGGTCTCAACCTCCGCCAGGGGTACGCCCGTCTGCAAGGGATAGAGATCGACCCCGATGCGGCCCATCGTGATCAGATCGAAACGCGGGACTGACTCGGCCATGTGCGACGCTCCTCGGGCTGGGCGGGGGCCTGCCGCCTCCCAGGTGTATGACTCCGAGGCGACCGTGTCAATACTTTGTACTTACATTCGGACCTGCGAGTGAAAGGATGTCTTGACAAAGTATTGACAGCGGGCGTCCCAAGGACTTGTATCCGGTCCCAGCGCAACAGCCGTTCTCTCCGGCTTGGCACACGGCTTCCCCGTCGCACAGTCGCACAGTGAGGTGCAGGAAAGATGGACCGCTCTTCGCACGCCCGCTCCCGCGGATTCGCCCCCGCCGTGGCCCTCGCCGCCGCCGCGGCCCTGACCCTCGCCGGCTGCTCCAGCGGCTCCGGGGGCAAGAAGGCCGACGAGGAAGGGGACTCGGGCGCTTCCGCGGGCAAGGCGAACACCCCCCGCATGACCGTCGCCCTGGTCACCCACCAGGCACCCGGCGACACCTTCTGGGACATCGTCCGCAAGGGTGCCGAGGCGGCCGCGGCCAAGGACAACATCAAGCTCGTCTACTCCGCCGACCCGAACGCGGGCAATCAGGCCAACCTGGTGCAGAACGCGATCGACCAGAAGGTCGACGGCATCGCCGTCACCCTCGCCAAGCCGGACGCCCTCCGCGGCGTGCTCGGCAAGGCCGAGAAGGCCGGCATACCCGTCGTCGGCCTAAATTCCGGACTGGCGGACTGGAAGAAGCTCGGCCTGATGTCGTTCTTCGGGCAGGACGAGACCGTGGCCGGCGAGGCGCTCGGGAAACGGCTGAACGAGGACGGCGCCAAGAAGGCCGTCTGCGTGATCCACGAGCAGGGCAACGTCGGCCTGACCCAGCGCTGCGACGGCGTGAAGAAGACCTTCGAGGGCTCCATCGAGAACCTCTACGTCAACGGCACCGACATGCCCTCGGTGAAGTCGACCGTCACCGCCAAGCTCAAGCAGGACGGCGAGATCGACCGCCTCGTCACGCTCGGCGCCCCGTTCGCCATGACCGCCGTGCAGTCGGTGGACGAGACCGGCAGCGAGGCGAAGATCGCCACCTTCGACCTCAACAAGGAACTGACCGGCGCCATCGAGAAGGGCGACATCGAGTTCGCCGTCGACCAGCAGCCCTACCTCCAGGGCTACCTGGCGGTCGACGGCATGTGGCTCTACAAGAACAACGGCAACTACAGCGGCGGCGGTGAGCAGCCGGTGCTGACCGGCCCGGCCTTCGTCGACGAGTCCAACGTGAAGGCCGTCGCCGAGTTCGCCGCGAAGGGCACCCGGTGATGAGCATGACCCAACAGGCTGAACCGGCGGTGACCACACCGCCGGTCCCCGGCCCGGGGCAGACCGACGGACGGACCCGGCAGCGCTCGCTGGCGCTGCGGCTGCTCGCCCGGCCCGAGGTCGGGGTCTTCCTCGGCGCCGTCGCCGTGTTCGTCTTCTTCCTGATCGCAGCCCCCTCGCTGCGCGACGGCAGCTCCCTGGCGACGGTCCTGTACCAGTCGTCCACCATCGGCATCATGGCGCTGCCCGTCGCCCTGCTGATGATCGGCGGCGAGTTCGACCTGTCGGCCGGTGTCGCCGTCATCGCCTCGGCGCTCACCGCCAGCATGCTCAGCTACCAGCTGACCATGAACGTCTGGGTGGGCGTGATCGTCGCCCTCGCCGTCTCCCTCGGGGTCGGCGCGTTCAACGGCTGGGTGCTGATGAAGACCGGCCTGCCGAGCTTCCTGGTGACGCTCGGCACCTTCCTGATCCTCCAGGGCGTCAATCTCGCGGTCACCAAACTGGTCACCGGCAACGTTGCCACCGACGACATCAGCGACATGGACGGTTTCGGCCAGGCCAAGGCCCTCTTCGCCTCGTCCTTCGACGTCGGCGGCGTACAGGTGAAGATCACGGTCGTGTGGTGGCTCGTCTTCGCCGCCCTGGCCACGTGGATGCTGCTGCGCACCAAGTACGGCAACTGGATCTTCGCGGTCGGTGGCAACAAGGACAGCGCCCGCGCGGTCGGCGTCCCCGTCGCCTTCACGAAGATCACGCTGTTCATGCTGGTCGGCTTCGGCGCCTGGTTCGTCGGCATGCACCAGCTGTTCTCCTTCAACACCGTGCAGTCCGGCGAGGGCGTCGGCCAGGAGCTGATCTACATCGCCGCCGCGGTGATCGGCGGCTGTCTGCTCACCGGCGGCTACGGCTCCGCCATCGGCCCGGTCTTCGGCGCCTTCATGTTCGGCATGGTGAACCAGGGCATCGTCTTCGCCGGCTGGAACCCCGACTGGTTCAAGGCCTTCCTCGGCGTGATGCTCCTCGGCGCCGTCCTCATCAATCTGTGGGTCCGCCGCGCGGCGACCCGGAGGTGATCGGAAAATGACCAGCAAGACCGCCGGCACCCACGGGGCCGTCCTCGCCGACACCGTGCCCGAGGCAGACCGGCCGATCGTCCAACTGCGCGGCGCCGGCAAGGCCTACGGCAACATCCGCGCCCTGCACGGCGTCGACCTCGCGGTCCATCCCGGCCGGGTGACCTGCGTGCTCGGCGACAACGGCGCCGGCAAGTCCACCCTCATCAAGATCATCTCCGGGCTGCACCAGCACACCGAGGGCGAGTTCCTCGTCGACGGCGGGGCCGTGCGCTTCACCACCCCGCGTGACGCCCTCGCCCGGGGCATCGCCACCGTCTACCAGGACCTCGCCACCGTGCCCCTGATGCCGGTGTGGCGCAACTTCTTCCTCGGCTCCGAGATGACCAGGGGCCCCTGGCCCGTGCGCCGCCTCGACATCGCCCGCATGAAGCGGACCGCCGACGAGGAACTGCGCAACATGGGCATCGTTCTGGACGACCTGGAACAGCCCATCGGCACGCTCTCCGGCGGCCAGCGCCAGTGCGTCGCCATCGCCCGCGCCGTCTACTTCGGCGCCCGCGTCCTCATCCTCGACGAGCCCACCGCCGCCCTCGGCGTCAAGCAGTCCGGCGTGGTCCTCAAGTACATCGCCGCCGCCCGCGAACGCGGCCTCGGCGTCATCTTCATCACCCACAACCCCCACCACGCGTACATGGTCGGCGACCACTTCAGCGTGCTGCGCCTGGGCACCCTGGAACTCAGCGCCGCCCGCGCCGACATCACCCTCGAAGAACTGACCAACCACATGGCGGGCGGTGCCGAACTCGCCGCCCTCAAGCACGAACTGGCGCAGGTCGGCGGGGTCGACGTGGAGGCGCTCCCGGACGAGGAGCCGGAGGTGTCCGCGCCCGCCTCCGCGGCGCCCGCCTCCGCCGTCCCGGACTCCGCGGCGCCCGCCACCGGCGTCCCGGACTCCGCGGCGCCCGACTCCGCCGCACCCGCCGAAGGGAAGGCCTGACATGCCCGCTGCCCTCGACCGCATCCGCGTCGGCTCGGCCCCCGACTCCTGGGGCGTCTGGTTCCCCGACGACCCCCGGCAGGTGCCCTGGGAGCGTTTTCTGGACGAGGTCACCGAGGCCGGCTACGAGTGGATCGAGCTGGGCCCCTACGGCTACCTCCCCACCGACCCGGCCCGCCTCACCGACGAAGTGACCCGGCGCGGCCTCAAGGTCTCCGCGGGCACCATCTTCTGCGGCCTGCACCGCGGCCCCTCGGAATGGGACGCCACCTGGGAGCAGGTCAGCCGCGTCGCCGCCCTGACCCGGGCCATGGACGCGAAGCACCTCGTCGTCATCCCGTCCTTCTGGCGCGACGACAAGACCGCCGAGATCCTGGAACCGCCGGAGCTGACCGGCCAGCAGTGGGCGCACCTGACCAAGGGCATGGAACGCCTCGGCCACGAGGTGCGGGAGACCTACGGCCTCGACATCGTCGTCCACCCGCACGCCGACACCCACATCGACACCGAGGAGCACGTCGAGCGCTTCCTCGACTCCACCGACTCCGACCTGGTCAACCTCTGCCTGGACACCGGCCACTACGCCTACTGCGGCGGCGACAGCGTCAAGCTGATCGAGACGTACGCCGAGCGCATCGGCTACCTGCATCTCAAGCAGGTCGACCCGGAGATCCTCGCCGAGGTGCGGGCGGGAGGGGTGCCGTTCGGGCCGGCCGTGCAGCGCGGGGTGATGTGCGAACCGCCCACCGGTGTTCCCGAGCTGGGTCCGGTGCTCACGGCCGCCCAGAAACTGGGCGTGGACCTGTTCGCCATCGTCGAGCAGGACATGTACCCCTGCGAGCCCGACAAGCCCCTGCCCATCGCCGTCCGCACCCGCAGGTTCCTGCGCTCCTGCGGCGCCTGAGACGTCGGAGGCGTTCGAGACCTCCGAGACCCCTGAGACCCCTGAGACCGAGACTGCTGACCGTGCCGGCGGGGCGGGTCCCGCCGGCACGCCGCTCGGCGGGCCGTTGCCGGTGGCGCGCGCCAGCGTGCACAGCACTGGCACTTCGTCCCGTTCCGGGAGGCGGTCATGTCCTCACGTCTCAACCCCTGCCTCAGCTTCGACGGCGATGCCCGACAGGCGATGGAGTTCTACGAGCAGGTGTTCGGCGGCACGCTGGCGCTGAACACCTTCGGCGCGTCCGGCATGGCCGACAGCCCCGACGCCGACAAGATCATGCACGGCATGCCGGAGACACCGGGCGGCTTCACCCTGATGGGCACCGACACCCCCGCCCGGGACGGAGCACAGCCCGGGGAACACCTTCTCGGTGAGTCTCAGCGGCGAGGACGAGAGCGGGCTGCGCGGCTACTGGGAGCAGCTCTCCGCCGGCGGCTCCGTCGCCGTGCCGCTGGAGAAGCAGATGTGGGGCGATGTCTTCGGCATGTGCACGGACCGGTTCGGCGTTCCCTGGATGGTGAACAGCAGCGAGCCGGCGAGCTGATCGCGCGGCCCGCCGGCCCGCACGCCCGGCTCACCCCCGCCGAACCTCGTCGATCGTCACCGGCCGGTGCTCGCGCAGCGACAGCGTGCACGCCTCGGCGATCCAGCCCGCTTCCAGCGCGTCCTCGATCGTGCAGGGGGAGCTGCGGTCACCGGCGACGACCTCGGTGAACGCGGTGAGTTCGGCGCGGTAGGCGGCGGTGAAGCGGTCCATGAAGAAGTCGTGCGGAGTGCCGGACGGGAAGGTCACGCCGGGCTCGACCGAGCGCAGCGGCAGCTTGTCCTCCAGGCCGACGGCGATGGAGTCCGCGAAACCGTGGATCTCCATGCGGACGTCGTAACCACGCGCGTTGTGGCGGCTGTTGGAGACCACGGCGATCGTGCCGTCGTCCAGGGTGAGCACCGCTCCGGTGGTGTCGGCGTCGCCCGCGTCCTTGATGAAGTCGGCGCCGCGGTTGCCGCCGACGGCGTACACCTCGGTCACCTCGCGGCCGGTCACCCAGCGGATGATGTCGAAGTCGTGCACCGAGCAGTCGCGGAAGATGCCGCCGGAGGCGGCGATGTACGCGGCGGGCGGCGGCGCCGGGTCCAGCGTGGTGGACCGCACGGTGTGCAGCTTGCCCAGCTCACCGCCCCGCACGGCCGCCCGCGCGGCGACGAACCCGGCGTCGAAGCGGCGGTTGTAGCCGATCTGGATCGGCACGTCGTGACCGGCGACCGCCTTGAGCACCTCGACGCCCTCCGCCATGGTGCGGGCGACGGGCTTCTCGCAGAAGACGGGGACGCCGGCCTCGACGGCCGCCAGGATCAGACCCGGGTGGGCGTCGGTCGCCGCCGCGACCACCACCGCGTCCACCCCGGCGGCCAGCACCGCCTCGGGGGAGTCCGCGACCTCGGCGCCGAACCGCCCGGCGGCGGCCTTCGCGGCGTCCGCGAACGGGTCGGCGACGACCAGCGAGTCGACGGACTCGAGTCCGGAGAGGGTCTCGGCGTGAAAGGCGCCGATGCGGCCGAGGCCGAGGATTCCGATGCGCATGTGCTCCGCTGCTCCCTGTGTGTGGTTGCGGTGGTGAGGTCTCAGTCCAGGCCACCGAGGACGTTCTGGTCCCAGTCGATCACCGAGCCCGTGACCACCCCGGACCGGTCCGACAGCAGCAGGACCACGAAGTCGGCGATCTCGTCCGGCTGCCCGAGCTTGCCCATCGGCAGCCGGGCGGCGGCCTCCTCGCGCCAGTCGTCCCCGGCACCGTGGAAGGAGCGCTGGGTCGCGTCCTCGCCCTCGGTCGCCGTCCAGCCGATGTTCAGGCCGTTGATCCGCACCCGGTCCCAGCGGTGTGCGTGCGCGGCGTTCCTGGTGAGACCCGCGAGCCCCGCCTTCGCGGCGACGTACGGCGCGAGGAAGGGCTGCCCGCCGTGCGCCGAGGACGTGATGATGTTGACGACGGTGCCGGGCGCTCCCCGGCCCACCATGTCCGTGACCGCGGCCTGCATCGCGAAGAACGGCGCCTTGAGGTTGATCGCGATGTGCTGGTCGAACAGCTCGGGAGTCGTGTCCAGCAGCGTCCCCCGTGAGGTCAGCCCGGCCGAGTTCACCAGGCAGTCGACACGGCCGAACGCCTCCACCACCCGGGCCACGCAGGTCTTCGCCTGCTCCGCGTCCGCCAGGTCGGCCCGTACGAACACCGCCGTGCCGCCCGCCGCCGTCAGCTCGGCCACCAGGGCGTCACCGGGCTCCGGGCGCCGTCCGGTGACGGCCACGACCGCGCCCTCGCGGACGGCGGCCCGCGCGATGGCGGCCCCGACGCCCTGGCTTCCGCCGTTGACCAGGACGACCTTGTCGTCGAGAAGTCCCCTCACGCCCGTCACCTCCCTCGGCTCTCCCGGCGTTCCCGGCCGGCCCGCAGTACCTCGCGCAGTGCCTCCGGCGTCCACTCCTCGCGCAGCGCCCGCCGTACGACATCCGCCTGCGATGACGGGGCCAGACCGTCGACCGGTGGATCGCTGTCGAGGTTGGTGGGGAAGGGGTAGCCCTCGGCGCTCGCGGCGACCACGTTCTCCAGCCACCGCTCGTCCACGCCCTCGCCCCGGCGCTTGAGCAGCACCGGGTAGACGGCGTTCGCCACCGCCTCCCGGTCCACGGTCTCCATGGCGCGGCCGAACGCGGAGGAGACCTGGAGCAGGTTGGCCATGCGACGGACGTCCGCGGAGCGGTTGGTGCCGGCCGCGTGGAAGAGCGCGGGGTTGAAGAAGACCGCGTCGCCCTTGGCGAGGGGCAGTTGGACGTGGTGCGCCTCGAAGTAGGCCCGGAACTCAGGGAGGCGCCAGGCCAGGTAGCCCGGTTCGTACTTCTGGGAGTGCGGCAGGTACATCGTGGGCCCCGACTCCACGGGCATGTCACGGTGCGCGACCGCACCCTGCAGCGTCAGCGCGGGGGAGAGGCGGTGCACGTGCGCCGGATAGGCGGCGGCGGCCTCGTTCGAGAGGAAGCCGAGGTGGTAGTCGCGGTGCACGTTCTGGGCCGTGCCGCCCGGGTTGACCACGTTGATCTGGGAGGTGACCTGGTAGCCGGGGCCGAGCCAGGCCCGGGCGACCAGGGCCAGCGCGTCGTTGGCGTAGTAGTCGGCGAAGGCCTCGGCGTCGTGCAGGGCCGCCTTCTCCAGGGCGTTCCACACCCGGTCGTTGGCCCCGGGCGCCGCGAAGTGGTCGCCGGCGTCGGTGCCCGAGGCGCGTTGCTCGGCGATCAGGGCGTCGAAGACGGCGGTGGCCCGGTCGACGACCGACGGGTCCGGGAACGCGCCCTCGAGGACGACGATGCCGGGGCCGTCGGCGAGGGCGCGGACCAGCTCGGCCGCCGTCTCGCGGTCGTCGTGCAGCCGGCCGGCGTCGTAGACCGGGACGTTCCGCTCCACGGCGCGGGCCCGCGGATGATCGGCGGGGTCGGTGGGCCGCTCGACGAGCGCGCGGAACGTGTCGAGGTCGCAGTCCCGCTCGGACAGCCAGGTCCGGCGGGAGGGGACGGGAGACAAGGACATCGTCGTCCTTTCGGTGGCCGGTGGCCGGTGGCCGGTGGCCGGTGACCGATGGCCGGTGGACGGTGGCCGGTGGGCGGTGGGCGGTGGGCGGTGGGCGGTGGGCGGTGGGCGGTGGGCGGTGGCCGGTGGGCGGTGACCGGGGCCGGTGGCCGGGGGACGGTGACCGGGGCCGGTGGCCGGTGGACGCAGGACGGGCACGCGGCGCGAGCGCGCCGACCGGTGCGGGGACCTACGGGCGTCTGCGGGTGTCCCGCTCTCACCCCTCCGGCCGGACCTCGGTCCAGGCCCCCCGCTCCGCCGACCGCGCCATCGCGTCCAGTACGGCCGCGCTGTGCACCGCGTCCGGCAGGGTGGCGCCGTACGGGGTGCCCTCCGCGATCGAGCGCAGGAAGCGGTGGGCCTCCACCACCTTGAGGTCGTCGTAGCCCATGGCGTTCGCGGCTCCCGGCTGGAAGGCGGCGAACTCGCCGTGCGCGGGTCCGGCGTAGACGGTACTGACTGGCTGGTCCTGGTACGCCGTGCCGCGGCTGACGCCCAGTTCGTTCATGCGGCGGAAGTCCCAGAACACCGCGCCCTTGGTGCCGTGCACCTCGAAGCCGTAGTTGTTCTGCTCGCCGACCGAGACCCGGCAGGCCTCCAGGACACCGCGGGCGCCGGAGGCGAAGCGCAGCAGACAGCTGACGTAGTCCTCGTTCTCGACCGGGCCGGGCTCGCCGCCCGCGGCCAGGGAGTGACCGGCGGTGGCTGCGGCCGGGCGGGCCCGCTCGGGCAGGAAGATC
The DNA here is from genome assembly GCF_044762405.1 of Streptomyces sp. NPDC097107. Lineage (NCBI taxonomy): Bacteria > Bacillati > Actinomycetota > Actinomycetes > Kitasatosporales > Streptomycetaceae > Streptomyces > Streptomyces sp. NPDC097107. The sequence goes on from NZ_JBIWEF010000003.1 coordinate 56,707, forward strand.
GCCGTGTCGGCGGTCAGCGACGCGATGTCGCCGAGCAGGAAGCGGGCCAGGTCGGCACCGTGCGAGGCCAGGTCGCCGAGCACCCCGCTGCCGCCGCGCTCCCGCTCGTAGCGCCAGGTGAGCGCGGACTCGGGATGGGCCGCGTAGTCGCTGAAGAGACGGATGCGGACATGCGTGACGGTGCCGATCTCCCCGGACGTGATCAGCTCGCGGGCGGCCTCGACGGCGGGTGCGTTGCGGTAGTTGAAGCCGACCGCGCCCTGGACACCGGCCTTGGCGACCGAGTCCGCCACCGCACGGGCGTCCCCGGCGGTCAGGCCGACCGGCTTCTCGATCCAGATGTGCTTGCCGGCCTCGGCCATCGCCACGGCGATCTCGCGGTGCAGGAAGTTCGGGGCGGTGATGCTGACCGCTCCCACCCTCGGGTCGGCGGCCACGTCGCGCCAGTCCCGGGTCGTCGAAGCGAACCCGAACTGCGCGGCGGCCTCCTCCGCCCGCCCCGGCACGTCCTCGGCGACCGTCACCAGTTCCGGGCGCAGGGCGAGTTGCGGGTAGTGGTGCCGGACACGGGCGTACGCCTGGGTGTGCACCCGGCCCATCCAGCCGAAACCGACGACGGCGACACCCAGTGCGTCCACCATGAAAGCCCCTCTTCGGACCGGTCCCTGCTCTGTCCCGCCCACCCTGGGCGGAGCAGCGGCATCATGTCAACCTTTTGACAGGACAAAGTCCACCGTCCGGGCCCGGTGCCCTACGAGCCCGGGGCCGTCCACCTACCCGAGGTTGACCGAGTACGTCTTGCGCAGCGTCTCGTGCACCGTCCACGTCGTACGGTCGCCCTCGCGCAGCACGGCCAGGTCGCCCGGCCCCACCGTCAGCGTCGGGCCGCCCTCTATTTCGATCGTGGCCGACCCGCTGAGCACGACGAACACCTCGTCCGCCTCGGTGTCGGTGACGACGCCCGGCGTGATCTGCCAGATGCCCCGCTCCTGGCGGCCGTCCGCCGACCGCCAGACCACCTTGCCCGTCACCTCGGGTGTGCCGGAAACGATCTGCGCGGGGGAGAGGGGCTCGGCTTCGAGCTCGGTGTCGGGCACGTGGACAACGAAACTGTGGGTCATGCCGTGACGCTAACCGGGGCGCACGGTGCGTCGGGGGCGACAGGGTGTGGTGCATCCGGCCGGGCCCGCGGACACTTCGTCGCCCTGCGGGGCGGCGCCCACGTCATCGCCGGCTCGCGGCCGAGTGATGCGAACGGCGCCGGTCACGGTGTGCCGCCCGGGAAAGGGAGGGGACACACGCTCACGTCGGCGAAGGGGACACGTCTCCCGCCGAGCCCGGGGCGGAGTACGGGGAATGATCCGGCCTCCCCGGCCGGCCGGGGGTCACCGCCCCCGGCGTGAGAACCAGGCCGCGGTGACCGCGCCGGAGACGTTGTGCCAGACGGAGAACACCGCGGCCGGCAGGGCCGCCAGCGGGCTGAAGTGGGCGGTGGCCAGGGACGCCGCGAGGCCGGAGTTCTGCATGCCGACCTCGAAGGCCATGGCACGGCTCGCCGGTTCGCCGAGCCGGCCGATCCGCCCCGCGCCGTAACCGAGCGCCAGCCCGAGGCCGTTGTGCAGCACGACGGCGACGAACACCAGCCCCGCGGCCGACTTGATCGCGTCGGCGCTGCCCGCCACCACCACCGCCACGATCACCGAGATCGTCAGCGCGGACAGCCAGGGCAGCGCCGGCAGCGCCCGCTCCACGAACCGCCCCGCCAGCAGCCGTACGGCCAGGCCGGCGAGGACCGGCAGCAGCACCGTCTTGAGGATGTCGGTGACCATGGATGCGGCGTCCACCGGGAGGTACTCGCCGGCCAGCAGCAGCGTCAGCGGCGGCGTGACCAGCGGCGCGACGAGCGTCGAGACGGTCGCCACGGAGACCGACAGGGCGACGTCACCCCGGGCCAGGTACGTCACCACGTTGGAGGCCGTGCCGCTGGGCGCGCAGCCGACGAGGATCACGCCCGCGGCGAGTTGCGGGGGCAGGTCGAGCAGGTGGGCGATGGCCCAGCCGAGTCCCGGCATGATGACGTAGTGCGCGACCAGCCCGAGGGCCACCGCCCAGGGCCGCTTGGCGACCCCGCGGAAGTCCTTCGGGGTCATGGTGATGCCCATGCAGAACATCACGACGCCCAGCAGGTACGGCACCGACTCGCTCCACCCGGTGAAACTCCCGGGGAGCAGCAGGCCGAGGGCACCGGCCGCGAGGACGAGGATCGGGAAGAGGGTCACGGCGCGCCGCGCGGAGCGGTCGCCGCCGGCGTCGTCGCTGAGGTGTTCGGGTCGTTCGGTTCGCACCGTGCGAGGTAACGCCTGGCGGGCGGGGCGACGCAAAGCCGTCTCGCGATGTGATCATCGGGAGGTTTCACGGCGGCGACCGACAGCGCCGGCGCCCTGTTCTCCGAGGACGCCCGCGCGGTGGTGGCTCCGCCCCGCAGCGCGGATGAGGTAGTCTTGACCAGCGCGATCACACGCAACGTGGGCCGCGCACCGGGACGTGGCGCAGCTTGGTAGCGCACTTGACTGGGGGTCAAGGGGTCGCAGGTTCAAATCCTGTCGTCCCGACTGGTGACAGTCGCAGTTCAGGGCCGGTTTCGGAGGCATTCGAAACCGGCCCTTGACCAATCTTGGGGACCGGCTGGGGGTCGGCCGAGGACCGGCGCCTGACGATGCCGCCGGGCCCCGTCGCCTGGCCGAGTGCTTCGTCCAGCCCTTGCCGGGTACGCGACGGCCTGCTCGGGGCGGGCATGCGTTGCACGGTCGTTCTCTCCTCCCCCGACTCCTTGCCCTGGGTACGCGCCTCCTGCCTACGCGCCCGGTGAGTGTCCCGTGGGCGATCGGAGTGCGCGATCGGGCTGTGCACTACTGGCACAGTCCCGTGCACAGCTGACAAAGACCGAGGCTCACGACGGTCCTAGAGTCCAGGGTCGAGGCTCACCGAGACGACGCCACCGACCGGAAGGACCGCATCGTGCAGCGAGTGTCCACGCCGCATCGCACGGTCCGGGCGGGCTGCCCGGAGGGCGGGCAACTCCGGTGGCACCGAGAGAACTCACGGCGCCGGCACGGTCGAGACGGTCACCACTTATCCTCCGCGCCGGCGCGATCCTCCCCGTGTCGCCGTCGCGGCGGAGGTGACCCGCCCTCCATTTCGGGTGCACCGCACTGATGTCCGAGCAACGCGAGCTCGCCGGCCACGCATCGGCGCCCGTCCGGGGGCAGCGCGCGTTGCCGGCCCACGGTCCAGCCGTACTCAGTCTCGAGCGTCAGGCCCTGCTGGTCACCGTGGTTCTACGGATGTCCAGCGCCGCGGTGGCCGCGGTGGTCGCACTGCTGGGGCTGGGATCGGCGGCGAACCCCGCGTGGGTGTTGCTGTCCGCCGCCGCGGTGCTGGTCTGGGCGGGCTCGTTCGGCGTCCACACACTCCGCGGCAGACCGGCCTCCCGGTTTGCCGCGGGTGACGTCGTGGTCTGCACCGTGCTCTGCCTGCTCCACGGCCAACTGGTACCCGCCTCGGTACTGGCGGCGTCCGCCGGCTCCGGGTGGGTCGACCTCATAGCCAGCGTCACCGTGCTCAACGCACAGTGCTTCCTGCGCCAGCCCCACGGGCTGCTCGCGACCGTCGTGATCACCGCGGCCTACACGGTCGGCGCCCCGGGGCTGCGGGAGGCTCCCGTCGTACTCCTGCTCCAGGGCACTCTGAGCGCCGGGATGTTCATGCTGCTGCGCCGCGCCGCCCGATCGGCGGACTCCGCGCTGGTGGCCAAGGCCGAGGCCCGTGCGAACGAGCTGGCGAGGGCGGCGGCCCGTGCGGACGAACGTGACCAGCAACGGCGACTGCACGACACCGTGCTCGCCACCCTCACCATGGTGAGTACCGGAGCGATCACCGGGCATTCCACTGTCCTGCGCGACCGCGCCGTGTCCGACCTCCGCGTCATCCGGGCTCTCGGAGCCGGCACGGACGCCTCGGCATACCCAACCGGGTCGGTCGGCCCCTACGGCACGACCACTCCGCTGGTCCGCCTCGATACCGCGCTGCGCGCCGCGGCCTTCGCGGCGCGGCCAGGACTGCCCCCGCTGACCGTGGAGCTCGGGACCGTTCCGGTACTGCTGCCTCTGCCCCGCCGGGTCCTGACCGCGCTCGTCGATGCCGTGGCGGAGGCCCTGACGAACGTTGGCCGGCACTCCGGCACCACTACGGCGCAGGTGCGTGTGGAACCGGCCGGAGCAGGTGTGGTCGTCAAGGTGCTGGACGCGGGACGCGGCTTCGACCTCACGACCGTACCCGCACACCGTAGGGGGCTGCGGGAGTCGATCAGGGGCCGGATGGCCGCGGTGGGCGGGGACGCGCTCATCGAGACGCGCCCCGGCGACGGCGTTCACGTCACGCTCCGGTGGCCACGATGAGGAGCGATGCGGGCGCCCCCGCGGGCGAGTCGGTCGCGGTTCGGTACACCCGGGTAATCAGCGTCGTGGTCGTGGTCATCGTTGTCGTCTGGCACTTCGGCTACGACTCCCTGATCCTGGTTCGCGGCTGGTCGCGGTACGAGCCGGCGTGGGCGGCGCTGACCTCCTGGCTGGTGCTCTCCGTCGTCCAGCTGGTCGGTTCCGTCCTCCTGCTCCGGACCGCGTTACGCGGCCGTCTGGCCCCGTTCCTGACGTCCGTCGCACTGCTGGCCGGCATCGTCGCCGTCGCGACGTATCCGCGGGGTGCGGCGATCAGCGACCTCAGCTGGGCCGCGAACACGGTCGGTTGGTTCGGCGTACTCCTCCTGATGCAGCGCCCGATGCGTGAGTTGGTTGCCCTCCTCGCCTGTACCGTCGCGATGACGATGGCGGCACTCGGGGCGCACGGCGAACTGGACACCCGTGAGGCGTGGTCCCGTCTGATCGCCCAGTCCTACACCACGGCTGGTATCCAACTGGCCTTCGTCCTGCTCACCCGGGAGTTGCACCACGCCGCGCGACTCACGACCGGCGCGGCGCGGGCGCAGGCCGACCGCATGGCCCGGCAGGCGGCCGAAGAGACCCGGCACGCCGAGCGGCGGCGGCGCTACCGCTATCTGCGCGACCGCATCGCACCGCTGCTGCAGGACCTGGCCGAGGGCCGTGCTCACCCGGGCGACGAGGGGGTCCGGCGATCGAGCGCGATCGAGGCGGCGCGACTGCGCAGGCTGTTCGCCGAGACGGAGGACGCGGCCCATCCCTTGCTGCACGAACTGCGCGCCTGCGCGGACGTCGCCGAACGCCGGGACGTGGACGTCACGTTCGTCTGCTACGGGGAACTGCCCGACGTCCCCGTGGCGGCGCGCCGGCAGCTGACCGACGGCCCGCTCCTCGCGCTCGCGTCGGCGAAGACCGTCGCCCGCGTCACCGTCGTGGTGACGGCCGGCGAGGTGACCGTGAGCGTGGTGGCCGACGCAGCGGCCCCCGCAGCGCCGCACGCGATCCGTTTCGCCGGCACATCGGTGCTGTTCGACGAGAAGGAGAACCTGCTGTGGCTGGAATCCCGATGGCGCGTACCGCGACCGCCTTCGACGTCGGCATCGTCGACGATCACCCGGTGGTGATCGACGGTGTCCGGGCCTGGCTGGCCGAGGCCCCCGGCATCCGCGTCAGACACACCGGCGACACCGCGGCGGACCTGCGCTCCGGCGCGGTGGACGTCCTGATCGTGGACCTCAACCTCAACGGTCGACTGGTGCTGTCGGACATCGGTGAACTGACCGCCGAGGGCCGGAGGCTGGTCGTCTTCTCGCAGTTCACCGACGAGTCGCTGGTGCTGGACGTGTTGAACATGGGCGTTGCCGGGTTCGTCACCAAGAGCGAGGGCCAGGCCCATCTGCTTCACGCGGTGCGCGCCGCCGCGGCGGACCGTCCCTACGTGCCGCCGACGACAGCCGGCGTTCTGGTGTCCGACCGCAGTCCGGTGGCCCCTCGGCTGTCCCAGCAGGAGCGGACGTCGCTCCTGTGGTGGTTCCAGTCCATGTCCAAGGCGTCGGTGGCCCGCCGCATGGGCGTGTCCGTGCACACCGTGGACATGTACATCAAGAGGGCCCGGGTCAAGTACGCCCAGGTCGGTCGGCCCGCACCGACGAAGACCGACATGCTGGCCCGGGCGATCGAGGACGGCCTGGTCACCCCCGCCGAGCTCGCGGACTCCCCCCAGTGGACGCCGCCACCGGCGTGAAGGGCCACTCGCTAACCCGCACGGGAGAAGCGGCGGGCCGCCAGCACCAGGGCCGCGAGGCCGAGCACGCACATCACCAGCAGTTCGACGAGGAGCGGCGGTGTCCAGCCGCCCCAGTCCGGCCCGGCCGGGAGCACGCCGCCCGGCGCGGCCCCGGCCACGGTCTGTCGCAGCGCGTCCACGGCGTAGGTCAACGGGTTGACGAGCGTCATCGCGGCCAGCCACACGGGCAGGCCCTCCACCGAGAACATCGCGCCCGACAGGAAGAACAGCGGCAGCATGGTCACGCCGAGCGCTGACTGGAACGTTTCGATCCGGGTGATGCGGACGGCCGCCAGGGTCACCAACGCGGTCAGGGTGAACGCCACCAGCGCCAGTTCCCCGAGCAGGGCGAGGAGCAGCAGCGGGTCGTAGGGCAGGCCGGCGAGCGGGGCGAAGGCGAGGAGCAGGCCCCCCTGCGCGGTCGCCGTCGCCGTGCTGCCCAGGCACTTGCCGACCAGGAAGGTGTCCCGCCGCACCGGAGCGACCAGCACGGCACGCAGCAGCCCCGTCTCCCGGTCGCGGACGATGGACATCCCGGCGTTCAGCGCGGGCATCTGCACGGCCATCATCAGGATTCCCGGGTAGACGTAGGTCATGTAGTCCCCGGTGCCGGATGTGGACCCGACCATGCCCTGCAGCCCGGTCCCGAGGACCACGAAGTAGAGCAGGGGGTTCAGCAGCGTCAGACCCGCCTGGGCAGGGCTGGCGACCAGCCGGGTCGTCTCCCGTCGGACCAGTGCCCGCAGCGCGGCCAGCTCGGCGGTGCGCCGGCCGGGCGACCGCGTCGTGGGCCTGCGTGGGCGCTGCGTGATGGACTCCAGCACGTCGGCTCCCTCCCTCTTCCTCTTGCTCGTCTTCTACGGATTGCGCATGGAGCGGCCGGTGTGGTGCAGGAACACGTCGTCCAGGCTGGGCCGGGTGACGGTCACCGACGTGACCCCCGTGGTCAGGTGGGCACAGAGCGTCGGAACCCAGCGCGCCCCGTCCGCCGTCGTGACCCGCACACCCTCCTGCGTCGCCTCGGCGTCCAGACCGAACCGCTCCCGGATCGACCGGGCCGTGTTCGCGTCGTCGTCCGTCCGCAGGTGCACGATGTCGGCGCCGACCGCCGACTTGAGTTCGTGAGGTGTCCCCTGCGCCACCAGGCGGCCGTGGTCCATCACCGCTATCCGGTCGCAGTTCTCGGCCTCCTCCAAGTAGTGCGTGGTCAGGAAGACGGTGACCCCGTCCTGCCGGCCGAGCTCGTGCAGCTTCTGCCAGACCTGGGACCGGCTCTGCGGGTCGAGTCCGGTCGTCGGCTCATCGAGGAACAGCACGCGCGGCCGGTGCATCAGGGCCCGGGCCACCTCCAATCTGCGCTGCATACCGCCGGAGTAGGTGCCGACCGGAGCGTCACCGCGGTCGGCGAGGCCCATAAGATCGAGCAACGAGCGGGCCTGGGCGCGCACTTCACGCCGAGGCATGCCGTACAGGCGCGCGTGGAAGTGCAGGTTCTGCCACCCGGTCAGTTCGCGGTCGGCGGTCGGTTCCTGGAAGACGACCCCGATCCTGCGCCTGACCTCGTCGGGGCGGCGCGCGACGTCCACTCCGGCCACGGCCGCCCGCCCCCCGCTGGGGCTCAGGAGGGTGGACAGCATGCTGATGGTGGTGGACTTGCCCGCGCCGTTCGGGCCGAGGAAACCGAACTTCTCTCCCGCGGCCACCGTCAGATCCAGTCCGTGCACCGCCACGGTGTCGCCGTAGACACGCCGCAGGCCGCGGGTGCGGACCGCCGTGGACTCGGGGGCGCTCACCGGCGGGGTGGTACGGACATGATGATGTGGAAGGCGCCGACGTGTGCGTCGTCCTCGCCCACGGGTTCGCCGTCCACGGCCACCCAGGCGTGTGCGCCGAAGGGCTCGGTGACCACACCGGTGCACCACTGGGGCCAGGTGCCACCCAGTCGGCACAACAGCGCCACCGCGACGGACCGTTGCAGACAGCGTGGGCCGGCGCAGGCCAGGCTCACGTACACCACGGCGTTGCGCGCCCGCAGCGCCTGCGCCACGTTCGCCGGGCCTGCGCCCCGGCTGGCGAACTCCAGTACGCGGCGCAGCCTGGCCGGCGGCAGCCGAGTCAGCACGCGTGCGACGCCGGCGGCGAGCAGGGCGGGCGGGCGCAGCAGCCAGGGTGGCGGATCGGCGGACTCGAGGCGCAAGGTGGTTCCGCCGCTCACGGGACCATCACCTTGGCCGTACGCAGGGCGTCGAGCAGGCTCTCCACGTGGGCAGCGGCCCGCTCGGGCGCGTCGGGGTAGCGCCGCAGCAGTGTCCGGGCGGCCTCCCGTGGCGACTCGCCGTCCAGCAGACAGCGCAGCACGACAGCACCGGTGCGGTTCAACATCCAGTAACGGCCGCTGCGTTCGTCGAGCAGCACGGTGCCGTTCTCGGTGTCGGCGACGGACACGCCGGGCACCAGGGCGAAGGTCATCATGCCTCCTTACGTGGTTCGGAGCGAGGGCACAGCGGCGGCCGTGCCCGCGAGGGGCAGAGATCGCAGCCACAACTCGCAGGCGAGGGTCGGGTCGAAGGGCATCAGCGGCCGGGTGTCGGCGTGGGTGGTGACCAGCAGCCGACGCAGGGCCGCCCCGTCGATGAGCCCCATGCCGGCCAGGCGCGTGTTCTCCGCGAAGTCGAGCAGCTCGCCGCGGCGCCGGCGCAGGCCCGAGAACAGGGTGGGACTGGCGTCGTCCTTGCCGGTGCGGTGGAGAATCTCGGCCGGCACCATGCCGTCCAGTGCCCGCGCGAGCACGGGCTTGAGCCGGCCCTCGGCCACCCGGTCGGCCAGTCGCACGGACAGGACCGCCTCCAGCACCCGGTCGTCGGTGTAGGGGGCGTGGAAGGAGACGCCCGCGTGGGCGCCGATACTGGAATTCCGGCGCATCACCGTGCCGTTGACCCGGTTGATCCACATCATCTCGTGCTGTACGGGTAGCGCGGCCAGCGGCTCGGGGCCCGCCGCGATCGCTTCGCGCATCAGGCGGCGTACGGTCGACGCGGCGTCCGGGGTGATCCAGGGCGGCAGCTTCGCCGAGACCTCCCAGTACGCTCCCGAGCCCCAGGCCCTGTCCGCGGCGAGTTCGCCCGCCTCGGTGGCCAGCCATCGACGGTAGGACGGCGCGGCCGCCATCGTGCGCACCGTCGTGGCCATCGACCAGCGGCGCTTGGACCGCAGCGCCCGCACGTGCGGAAGGGCGGCAGCCGGGTCGCGCCGGAGCAGCCCGTGCAGGCACATCGTGCCCGGGAGGAACAGCTCGTCGCCCCCGACACCCTGGAGGTGACGGCGTGCGCCCAGGGAGGCGACGAGAGCGGCCTGGTGCTCGACGGTGGCCCTGGCCCGGACGAACATCAGCGGGCCCTCCCGGTCGTGCGGAGTGTGCTCGAACGGCGCGTACCAGTCCGGCGTCTCCGTCGGCGGCACGACCACGTGACGGGCCCGCGGCAGCGCCGCTGCCGCCCGGCGGGCGTGAGCCAGGTCCTCGCCCCGGCCGCCGTGTGCCTCGTAGTGCAAGGTGGCCAGGTCCGTGCCGGCGGAACGGTCGGCGACGAAGCACAGACTCGTCGAGTCGAGACCGCCGGAGAGGTCGGCGCTCACGACCTTCTGGTTCGCGGTCCGCGCCGCCACGGCCTCGAACAGCGCCTCGCGGACGAACCCGCCGTCGCCCAGGGGACGTTCGGGCTCGGGTGGAGTCCACCAACGCCGAGTGCGCCCGGTGCCGTCGCGGCTGATCTCCAGGCAGTGCCCGATACGCGGGCTGCGCACACCACGCCACACCGAACCCTCGCTGAAGGGCTCCGGGGGCCCGAACGGGGACAGCAGTTCGAGTGCCACGCGTTCCGCGTCGACGCTCGCGCCGACGCGTCCGGCCAGGCTGTCGGCGCGGGAGGCCGCCAGCGTCACGCCGGCGACGCGGGCGTAGAAGACCTGGCACGCGGTGGACAGTGTGCCCTGGACCCGGACGTCGCCGTCGAGCGATGCCACGAGGTGGAAGCTGCCGGCGGGCAGCCGGGCGATTTCGTCCAGGTCCGCCAAGGACCGGACCCGGCCCAACCGGGCCTCCAGGACGCCGGGGTGGGCGGTCGCGCAGCCGAGCAGGGCCAGACGGCGCGGGCCCGCGGAGACGCACACGATCTCGTCGTCCTGCCAGTTGCCCACGAGCCAGGGGCGCCCTGAGTGGTGTGCGATCACCTTGGGATGCGGCAGCCCGTGAGACGGTACCGGTGCGAGGGCGGCCTCGGCGCCGGCGGAATGATCGGGAAGTACCACGAACTCCATGCGTATCCTCCACCGGAGTGCCAGAGTGGGGTGGCCCGACCGGCATGTGGCGTCGGTCGGGCCACCCCTGGGTGGAGTGACCGGGATGCGGAACGGCCGCTTCGTCAGACTGCCGCCCCGGCGGTGTCTCCCGTGTCACTCGGCCCCGTGGGGCCTACGGGCGGCTCAGAGCCACCAGGCGCCCCACGGGCTGTCGATCCAGTAGCCCCGCGACGTGAGCTGGGTGAGCTCGGCGAAGTCGCCGACCTCGATCAGGGTGGGAACCTCGTACACGTTCTCGTTTTCGTTGGCCATGAAAGCCATCTCCATCTGTCGGGTGACGCCGGTGTTCCCGGTCGCCGGGTACGGTCCGGCGGAGCGGCCCAATTCGTTCACCGGCCCGTCCGCCTGGCACAACGCTATGGACCGGCCCGCGCTCGCGCACGACACCTGTTCGGGTAACACGCCCTTGTTCGAGGCTCACTTCACTCACCGAAGTGCAAGGTGTCGCCCGCGGGTCGGTGCTGCCCGCGCGGGGAAGCCCGGGGCCGGCCGGGGGACGTCGGTCATGGCACCGGCAGGTCTCACGGAGCGTCCGGCGGTGGAGTCACGACTGCGGGCGTGGGCAGACTGGGGACCACGCGGTGTGCGCGATGGCACACGACGGAGCCTCCTGCGCCCTACTCGCCCCCGCGTTGGGCGCGCTACGTCCCGACCATGCCACTGACCCTCACTCCGGGGTCAAGGGGCAAGGGGGCAAGGGGCAAGAGGGCAAGGGGGCGCGGAGGCAAGGGTGCCCCGAGCTCGCGGGCCCGACGGCATCCGCGGGCCTCGTGCAACCGCGGTGCCCGCCGACCCCCGTGCGGCGGGCGCCGCGTGGCCGGGGACGTCACCCTCCCCCAAGGGTGGCGTCCCCGGCCGCCTACCCCCGGCGCCGGCCTGTGGCCGCCGGCGGCCCGGGTGCTCCGTGGGCGGTCACCAGCACATGACCGCCGTCTCGCCCGCACCCCACGAGGAGTACAGACGCACCCGGACGACATAGCGGCGGCCCTTGACGAAACGGGCCCTGATCGTGGCGTTGCGGGGTGTTCCCCCGTCGTCCAGACCGGCGAGGTAGCGGGGCACACCGTCCCGCTCCTCGAAGATCACGACGACGGCGTCGCTGTCACCGAAGGTGCCCACGGAGTACTCCCGGGTCTCCGGCGGGTCGATCCGGAAGTCGGCCTGCTCGCCCGGCCCGAGCCCGAGCGGCACCGAACGGAACGGCACCAGCGGCCCCGGCCGGCCGGTGGGCGGATACCAGCGCAGGGCGAACTCCTTGTCGGCGGTGGAGAGGGTGCCGGGCGGGTGCAGACCCGAACGGTAGTGCTCCGGCTCCAGTATCAGCCCCGACGGGAAGGGGTACTCCATGATCGACTGCGGGTCCCAGACCGGGTTGTTGGCCTCGTCCGTGTCGAGCTTGCGCAGGATGTTGTGGAACGTACGCTCCCGGCTCCAGTGGTTCGGCGGGCCCGCCAGTTCGGCGTAGACGGCCTCGTCGTCCCAGAGGATGCCGGCGAACGGGCTCTGGTGCTCGTGCAGCATGCCGAGCGCGTGCCCGATCTGGTGCAGGGCCGTCGCACGCTCCCCGGGCGCGGTCAGGTCCCAGCCGAAGTTCATCGTACGGTCGTTCAGACCGACCCGGAGCGCGTCCTTGCCCACCGCCGACCAGGAGCCGTCACCGGGCTGGAAGCCTATCCGCAGCTCGGCCTCCGAGCGGTCGCCCACCTCGGCGAGGACGAGTCCGATGCCCAGGTCCTGCCACTCCCGGAAGCAGTCGCGCACCACCTCCCGCTGCTCGTCGGTACCCACCCACGACACCCGCCGAGGACGGCCGGTGCCCGGCATGGGAACGACGGACGAGTCGGTGTCGCCACCGAGGAAGCAGTAGTGCAGAACCGTGCCGTTGACCCACATCCGCTGCCCGCCGACGAGCGCGGCGAGGCGCTCTGCGGCCAGCCCCGGCGCGAACACGGGGGCAGGCTGCTGCGCGAGCGAGCAGTAGCGTGCGGTCATGACCCCCAGACTGCCGTCCGGGCCGCTCCGGGCGCCTGAGTCGGGGGCTACTCAAGTCACCCTGTATCAGGGATGAGTATGCCGACTCATGTTGCCGTGACGACTTCTCCGCGGGACCCGAAGACCCTCCAGACGCCTTGGCCGTTCACCGGACGGGCGGACGAACTGGAGCTGGTGCGCCGGTCCCTGACCGCCGGACGCGGCGGCCTCGTGGTGACGGGCCCGGCAGGCTGCGGCAAGAGCAGGCTCGTGACGGAGGCCGTCCGGGGCACGGACTGCGCCAGGGCGGCCGGGACGCCCGAGTCCCGGGAGATCCCCTTCGCCGCGTTCGCCCACCTGCTGCCCGAGGCCGTCACCCTGAACCGTGCGGTACAACTCCTGTCCGGCGTACGGCTGCTGCTGGTCGACGACGCCCATCTGCTCGACGACGCATCCGCCGCCCTCGTACACCAACTCGCCGTGCACGGCCGCACCCGGCTCCTGGTCGTCGCCACGGAAGGCGTCCCCGTGCCGGGCGCGGTGTCCCGGCTGTGGTCCGGTGAGCTGCTGCCGCGTCTCTCCCTGGAGCCGCTGTCCCGCGAGGAGACCGCCGACCTGCTCGCGGCCGGTGCGGGCGCCGCCGTCGAGCCGCTCACCGTCGACCGGCTGCACCGCCTGTGCCGGGGGGACCTGCGGCTGCTGCGCGAGCTGCTGACCGCCGTCCGCGAGCGGGGGCTGCTGGCACGGGTCCCGGACACGGACCAGCGGGAGTGGCGGGGACCGGTCCCGATCACCGCGGCCGTACGGGAACGCACCGCCCACGTCCTCGACCGCGCCCGCGTCGAGGAACGCGAGACGCTCGAACGCCTCGCCTTCGCCGAGCCCCTTCCCCTCGGCCCGGACGCCTTCGACGTACGGACCCTGGAGCGGCTGGAGGCCGAGGGCCTGGTCGCCGTCGACGACCACGGTGCCACCCGGCTCGCCCACCCTCTGCACGGCCCCGTCCTGCGCGCCGCCGCCGGCCGGCTCCGGGCCCGGCGGCTGGCCCGCACCCCGGACCAGTGCGCGCCGGCACTGGCGGCGGAGCGGGCGGCCCTGTCCCTGCGCATCGAGCAGGCCGACGTGCGGGCGTTGGAGACACCGGTGGGGGAGTGGCTGGTGGCCGAGGGAGCGCCCCTGCCGGCGGAGTACGCGGCGCTCCGGGCCCGGTTCGCACGCCTGCGCGGCCGGCTGTGCGAGGCCGCGGCCTGGGCCCGCGAGGGTCTGCGCGCGGGCCCCGACGACGCGTGGTGCCGCGAGGAACTCGCCCTGGCCGCTGCCCAGTCGGGCGACGCGACGGCGGAGAGTCACGGGGCGGCCGCGGCCTGGGCCGCCGCCGCACGCGGCGACCTGGACGAGGCGGTCCGGGCGGCCGCTCGCACCGGGGACCCGTACGACGCCGTCCGGCTCGGTACCCCCGACGGGTCGGCCGGCCGGCTGACCGGAGTCTTCGCGGCGCACGCCGACGCCCTCGTACGGGGCGACGGGCCGGCGCTGGACCGCGTGGCCGGGGAGCTGGAACGGCGCGGGTTCCTGCTCTTCGCGGCCGAGGCGCAGGCCCAGGCGGTACGCGCCCATCGTGCCCCCGGCGCCGTCCGCACCGCCCGCACCCGCGCCGTCGCCCTCGCCCGGCGTTGTCAGGGCGCGCGCACCCCCGCCCTGTCCGGTCTGGTGCTGGGTGAACTCACCGCCCGCCAGCGGCAGATCGTCACTCTCGCCGCCGCCGGTCTGAGCAACCGGCAGATCGCGGAGAGACTCACTCTCTCCGTCCGCACCGTCGGCAACCACCTCTACGGCGCCTACACCCGCCTCGGCGCGGGCGACCGGGGCGCCCTGCCCTGGCTGATGGAGCTGCCCGAGCCGCAATCCGCCTGAGCACGGAGGGACCACGGAGGGACCACGGAGGGACCACGGAGGGAGCAGGGAGCACGGAGGGAGCAGGGACCACGGAGGGAGCACGGAGGGAGCAGGGACCACGGAGGGAGCACGGAGGGAGCAGGGACCACGGAGGGAGCACGGAGGGAGCAGGGAGGGAGCAGGGAGGGACCACGGAGAAAGACCGGTGCTCAGGCCGCTCCGAACGCGGAGAACGCCCACCCCGTCGCCTGGTGGACCGCGTCGTCCGGCAGCGCCGCCCGCGCGTCGCGCAGCGCCTCCGCCAGGGACAGCCCCGCGTCCAGGCCTTTGTGCAGCGCGAGCATCAGCGGCACCACAGCCGCGTCGTTGACCGGCGCGCTGCACGCCACCACCCCGGCCGTACCCAGCGGCAGCAGCGCGGTGACCAGCCCGAGCAACTCGTCCGCGCCGACCGAGGCGAAGCGGGCGGTGTCGCAGCAGGACAGGATGATCCGGTACGGGCTGCGGTCCAGCCGCTCGAAGTCGTGCACGATGAGCGGCCCGTCCGCCATCCGCAGCGACGAGAACAAGGGGCTGTCCGCGCGGAACGTCCCGTGCGCCGCGATGTGCGCCAGCGCCGCCCCGTCCAGCTCCCGCAACACCCGCGGCACCCGCGCCGCGGTCCCCTCCAGCACGGTGGGCACCTCACGCCGTCCGGCGCCGCCCTCCGGTCCGGCCGGCCGGGCCCCGCGCGCCGCCCACGCCTCCACGCCGCCCGGCGACCGCGGCGGCGTTCCGTACCGGTCGGCGAGTTCCGGTACCTCGGCACCGCCGCTCGCCAGCCCCGGACCGCGCACCAGGACCTGGCGGCCGCTCCGCGGGGGCGCGGTCTCCTTCGCACGGAGCCAGCTGCTCGCGGACGGCGACACACTCAGTACCCGTTCGCGCAGTGCGGGCAGCAGGGCCCAGGGCACCCGGTGCAGCCGGCCCGGGGGGACCACGACGACCGGGCCGGAGCCGAGGTGCGCCGCGGCGGGGCCCAGCAGCAGCTCCTGGAGGCGCCCGCCCGCCGCCTCCACCAGCGGCAGCCGGGCCTCCGCGCCCGGGTGGGCGAGGCGCCGGAGGCCGGCCTGTACGTGCTCGGCCTCCCGTTCCGCGTCGGCCAGCAACCCGGCCTCGAACCGCCGTACCCGGCCCTGCCCGCACAGCAGTACGTGCACGCGTCCGTCGAGCACCGCCAGCTCCACCAGCCGCACGTCGTCGCCCAGCCGCCGCAGCAGGCGCCCCACGTCGAACCGGTCGCCGTCCCCCGGCGCCTCGCCGCGCATGTGCAGGGTGCGGGACCGGATCTCCCGCTCCAGGCGGCGCTGTTCGCGCTCCAGGGCGGGGACGGGACGGCCGCCGTCCGTCCGGGCCTCCTCCGCGCGGGCGGCGATCTCGCGGAACGCCGTCATGCCGCTCAGCAGCGCGGGGTCGGCCGGCGGCCGGGTCGGCGGCGCGGACAGCACGGTCGCGCGCCAGCGCTCGCTCCACACCAGCAGCCGCCGCGGCCCGCCCGAGACCAGGCTCGCCCGCTGCGCCAGGGCCGCCAGCTCCGCGCCCTGCGCGGTGGCCCGTGCCCGCAACTCCGAGGCGCCCAGCGTCATCCGGTGGTCGTCGAGAACGTCCAGACCCCGCCGGCAGGCCTCCAGCACGCCCCGCGCCGACCCCGCCCGCAGCGCCTGCGCCGCCCAGCCCGTCATCCGCGCCAGCGGCGGCCCGCTGTGCCGGCTGCGCGCGGCGACCGCCAGATGCCGTTCGGCGTCCGCCGTCCAGCCAAGACCCAGCGCGATCCGGCCCGCGAGCAGCGACGCCTCCGGCGCGGCCGGCGCCCCGAAGGCGGCCAGCCGCTCCGCGACCTCCGCCGCGTCCGCGACCAGCCGGCCCGAACCGCGCCCCGTCGCCACGCGCGCCTCGATCAGCACCAGCCGGGCGTGCGTCTCGTACCAGGTGCGCCGCTGCCCGGCGAACAGCCGTACCGCGACGGCCGCGCGCGCGAGCGCCGTCTGCGGATCACCCGCCAGCCGGGCCGCCCGCGCCGCGACCAGCAGCAACTCCGCCTTGCGGGTGGACTGGCCGCCGATCCCGTCCAGCGCGGCGAGCGCCCCGTCCGCCTCGGTCAGCGCCTCCGTCGCGAGCCCCGCCGCCATCAGCACCTCGCAGCGCCGGATGGTGAGCATGAACGTCGGCGTGCCCAGCTTCGCGTACCGCTCCTCCGCCTCGTCCAGCAGCCGCAGCGCCGCCGGCACGTCACCGGACCGGAACGCCGCGAGCCCCCGGCTCTCCACCGCGTCCGCCTTGTCGTGCTCCTGGCCGGTGGTGTCCCACAGCGCCTCCGCCGCGGTGAAGTCGGCGTCCGCCCGCTCCACCGCGCCGAGCGCCAGGTGCACGGTGGCCCGCAGGGTCAGCGCCCGCGCCGTCCAGATCACGTCGTCCGCCTGCCGCAGCACCGGAATCGCCCGCCGTACGTCCTCCAGCGCCGCGCCGTGCCGGCCCAGCACCCACCACACGTACGCCCGCCGGTACAGCACTCGCGCGCGTGTGTGCCCGGTACCGCGCGACACGCCCCGCTCGAAGGCGGCCAGGCCCTCCCGGGTGCGGCCGGAGTGCACCAGCGCGACACCCAGCGTGGCCAGTACGTCCGCCTCCCGCTCGGCCGAGTCCGCGCGCGACGCGAGATCGCGGGCGCGCCGCAGATGCGCCAGAGCCCGCCGGGTGTCCCCGAAGTCCCGCTGCCAGATGCCGATCACCTGATGGGCGATCGAGGCGTGCAGCGGTGAGGGATCGGCCCCGAGCAGGCCCTCCGCCCGCGCCAGCGCTTCGTTGGGGGCGGCGAACACCATCGGCAGCAGTTGGAGAACCGAGTCGCTTCCCGCTGTCACTCCACGGATGGTAGTGCTCCGGAACCGCACCACACAGGTTCGAGTCTGTATCAATCAGCCGTCCCGGGACTCTGATTGTCGACCGTAGCCACGACCGTCGACGCGACCGCACCATCACCGCCGCCGCCTCAGTGGAGGACATGCCATGGCACCACAGCGTTTCCGCGAGCAGTTCGACCAGATCCAGCGCTCGATGCCGGACGTCCCGCTGGCGATGGGGCCGGACGACTCCGCCGAGTTCTTCTACGAGAAGGGCGTCGTCCTCGCCCGCGACGGTGCGGAGGCCCGCCTCGTCGAGGACACCGTGCGCGACCACTTCACCACGATGGCCGGCCTGGCCCCGGACCACGTGCGCCGGGCGAGCCCCGAGACCAACCGCACCGGCATCACCCGCATCCAGGTCGCCGATCCCGGCGAGGGCGACCGCGCCGGCGATCCCACCGTCGCGCACGCCCTGCGCTCGCTCAGGACGGTGGAGGGACGCGCGGGCCGCCGGCTGATCAGCCGCAACCACGTCGTCTCCATCGCCGTCAACGCCTGCCCCGGCGACGAGCCCGTACCCGTACCGATCAGCGAGCCGCCGAACCCGGCCGCCGACGGGACGCCGTACGACGCCGGGACCGCCGTCGGCGTCCTCGTCATCGACACCGGCCTCATGCACGACTACCGGTCCTACCCGCTGCTGGCCCACACCGACGGCGACGCCCAGCTCAGGGAGTGCGACGACGACGGCATACTCCAGCAGTACGTCGGCCACGGCACGTTCATCGCCGGACTCGTCGCCGCCGTCGCCCCCAACACCGAGGTGACCGTCCGCAACACCCTCAACGACGCGGGCGCCATCCTGGAGTCGGAGCTGGGCGAGAAGCTCTTCGAGGCCGTCGACCGGAGCGGCTGGCCCGAGGTCCTCAGCCTCTCCGCCGGCACGTCCAACGGGCGCACCGACGGCCTGCTCGGCGTGCACGCCTTCATGGAGGAACTGCGCGACCGGCGCACCCTGCTCGTCGCCGCCGCCGGCAACAACGCGAGTGCCACGCCCTTCTGGCCCGCCGCCTACGCCGACCTGCCCGGCTGGGAGAAGTCCGTGCTGTCGGTCGGCGCCCTGCGCACCGACGGCGAGTTCGGCGCCTGCTTCAGCAACCACGGCGGCTGGGTCAAGGCCTACGCCCCCGGCGAGCGCCTCACCAGCGCCCTCACCGGCTTCGGGACACCCGTGCCGTACGTCTACCAGCACTCCACCTACGACGCCTGCCGGTACGGCTTCGGCTACGCCTGCACCTGCCAGTTCCCCAGGCACAACGGGATCCTGAGCGAGCCGGGCGAGGCACCCGCCAAGCCGGACCAGGTGATGTTCGAGGGGCACGCGCAGTGGAGCGGCACCTCCTTCGCCACCCCCGTCGTCGCCGGCCTGGTCGCCTCCCACATGACGGCGCACAAGGAGCGGGACCCGCGCGCGGCCCTCAAGCAGCTGCTCGCGGCCAACACCGAGTACGCGGAGGTGCGCGGCGCGCACGTACCGGCGCTGCTGCCGCCCACCTGGCGCCCCGTCACCCTCGACCCGCCGTCCGGTGAGGCGTGAGCGGCCTCATGGCGGGCGGAACCACCCACTCCACGGCGTACGATGGCGTGTCGTACACGAGGGGTGGGACCGTGGACCGTGCGGATGTCGGGGTGCTCGTCCAGTCTGCCGCCGACGGGGACGCGGCGGCCTGGAAGTCGCTGGTGGACGGGCTGGGCCCGCTGGTGTGGTCCGTGGTGCGGGCCCACGGGCTGTCCGACGCCGACGCGCACGAGGTGTACCAGACCGCCTGGTTCCGGTTCGCCCAGCACCTGGGGCGGATCCGCGAACCGGAGAAGACCGGCTCCTGGCTGGCGAGCACGGCACGGCACGAGTGCCTGAAGCTGATCAGGGCGTCGAAGCGGTGGACGCCGACCGACGACGCGCAGTTGCTCGACCGGCCGAGCGAGGACCGTACGCCGGAGGAGTCGGTGCTCGACTCCGAGGAGGCCGCCGCGCAGACCGAGCGCGTGCGGCGGCTGTGGCAGGAGTTCGAGGAACTGGGCGAGCGATGCCGCCAGTTGCTGCGCGTGCTGATCTCCTCGCCGCCGCCCAGTTACCAGGAGGTGTCCGCCGCGCTGGGTATCGCGGTGGGCAGCATCGGGCCGATGCGCCAGCGCTGTCTGCGCCGGCTGCGGGCCCGGCTAGAGGCACGGGGGACGATATGAGCGACATGAACGACGACTTCGGGGACGAACCGTCCGACGGGACGTTCACCGACGAGGAACTCGGCACCGGACTGCTGGAGGAGGAGCTGCGGCAGGCCGCCGCGATCCTGGACCCGGTCCCGGCCGGGCTGCGGCAGACCGCCGTCGACGCCTTCGCCCTGCACGACCTCGACGCCCGCGTCGCCGAGCTGACCTTCGACTCGCTGGTCGACGCCATCCCGGTCAGAGGAGAGACGGACCCGCCGCGGATGCTGACCTTCCGAGCGGACGAGATGACCGTCGACGTCGAGGTGACCGCGGACGGTCTGATCGGCCAGGTGCTGCCGCCGGGGCCGGCCCGGATCGAGGTGCTGAGCGGTCCGCTGGCCCATGCGCGGCTGACGGCGGACGACATGGGCCGGTTCACCGGCGGGGCCCCGCCCACCGGCCCGTTCGCGCTGCGGCTGCGGACCGGCCGGGAGGTGGTCGTGACGGAGTGGCTGCGCGCCTGAACCGCCGGTCCGCCGTGACGGCCTACCAGGCGCAGGGCAGGGTGCGCGGCCCGCGGATCAGGGTCTTGCGGCGCCGGGCCACCTGGTCGGCGGGGACCGCCGGCCGCAGCCCCGGCAGCCGCTCCGGCAGGGTGTCGACGAGCAGCTCGGTCCGCGTCCGCGCGAGGACGGCACCCGTGCAGTAGTGGTGCCCGTCGCCGGGTGCGGGCACGGATCGCGGCCGAGGTCGATCCGGTCCGGGTCGGGGAGGACGTCCGGGTCGCGGCCGGCGGCGAGGCAGGGCACGTGGACGGGGTCGCCGGCGCCGATGCGCACCCCGTGCACCTCGACGTCCTCCGACGCGAAGCGGGCGAGGCCCACCGAGGTGCGGTGCGAGATCCAGCGACGACCGGCGAGCACCGGGTCGAACCGCGGCCCGTCCAGTCGAGGGCGGGCCAGTCCCGTACCGGGGGCGGGGGCCGACCGGTCGGCGCAGTGGTCTCCTGCGTCACGCACCCACGTTCACCGCGGCCCGGGGCGGCCGTCGCGCGGGAGTGCTCCAGCCGGTGGGCGGGCCGCGGGTCGGCTCGATACGGCGTCGACGAGCGCCCCCAGCGACTCGGCGAGGCGGGCGAGCCCGGGCCCGGCCGGGCCGCCCGGCTCGGTCATGTAGGTGTCCCGGCGGATCTCCACCATCAGCGCGCGGACATCGCGCCGCTTCCCGTAGAAGTCCAGCGGCACGTACGTTCCGCTGAACGGGCTGTCCAGCCCGGTCTCCCCGCACGGGGCGAACGCCTTTTGGGCGGCGGCGAGCAGCTCGGACGGCGTGTGGAACTCGTCGGTGCCCAGGCAGACCGGCGGGCGCGGCCCCTCGCCGTGCAGTTCGTAGGGCAGCGGCTGGGTGGGGTAGGAGTGCACGTCGATGATCACGGCCCGTCCGGTGGCCGCGAGCCGGTCGGCGACCGCGTCGGTCATCGCCCGCGCGTACGGCCGGAAGTACCGCTCGATCAGCGGCTCCGGGTCGGTGCCGTGGGGCCGCAGCACCTCGCGGTGCGACGTCCGCGTGTACACGGCGCCCATCCCGACGGCCGTCATCTCCTCCCGCTCGTCGGGGAACCGCTCCGGGTCGACGACCAGCCGCGACGCCCGGTTGACGAACCGCCAGGGCATGACACCGGCCAGGTCGGCCGCCGCCTCGGCGATCCGGTCCGTGTGCGCATCGGTGATGTGGTCCAGCTCCCGTTCCAGCGCGGCGTCCTCCAGGACGATGCTGGGGCGGACATCGGCGGGTATCCGCCGAGAGGAATGCGGCACGTGCAGGATCACCGGGGATACGGGGGCGCCGGGGACGAGCTCGAACGAGGGCATGAGGCTGCTCCGCAGGAACGTAGACAATGCGGGGACGCGGGCACGCGGGCACGCGGGCACGCGGGCACGCGGGGACACGGGAGGCGAGGACGCGGGGACGAGACAGACGCGCACCCCGCCTCCGCGAACGGAGACGGGGCGCGCCGCAGCCTTCGGGCCGGGTGAGGATCAGGCGAGGGACGCCAGCGCCTCGTTCCAGGTGGCCGACGGGCGCATGATCCCGGCGGCCTTGGCCGGGTCGGGCTGGTAGTAGCCGCCGATCTCGGCGGGCTTGCCCTGGACGGCGTTCAGCTCGTCGACGATCTTCTGCTCGTTCGCGGACAGCGTCTCGGCGAGCGGGGCGAAGGCCTTGGCCAGGTCCGCGTCGTCGGTCTGCTTGGCCAGCTCCTGCGCCCAGTACAGGGACAGGAAGAAGTGGCTGCCGCGGTTGTCGATGCCGCCGATGCGCCGGGTCGGGGACTTGTCCTCGTTGAGGAAGGTCGCCGTGGCGCGGTCGAGGGCGTCGGCGAGGACCTTGGCGCGGGTGTTGCCGGTGACCTCGGCGTACTGCTCCAGGGACGGCACCAGGGCGAAGAACTCGCCGAGGGAGTCCCAGCGCAGGTAGTCCTCCTTGACCAGCTGCTGCACGTGCTTGGGCGCGGAGCCGCCGGCGCCGGTCTCGAAGAGGCCGCCGCCCGCCATCAGCGGGACGACCGACAGCATCTTGGCGCTGGTGCCCAGCTCCAGGATCGGGAAGAGGTCGGTCAGGTAGTCGCGCAGCACGTTGCCGGTGACGGAGATGGTGTTCTCACCGCGGCGGATGCGCTCCACCGACAGCTTGGTCGCCTCCACCGGGGACAGGATCTTGATGTCCAGGCCCTCGGTGTCGTGCTCCGACAGGTACGCCTTCACCTTGGCGATCAGGTTGGCGTCGTGGGCGCGGCCCTCGTCGAGCCAGAAGACGGCCGGGTCGCCGGTGGCGCGGGCGCGGGTGACGGCCAGCTTGACCCAGTCGCGGATCGGGGCGTCCTTGGTCTGGCAGGCGCGGAAGATGTCGCCGGCGGAGACCGCCTGCTCCAGGACGGCGTTGCCGTCGGCGTCGACCAGCCGGACGGTGCCCGTGGTGGGGATCTCGAAGGTCTTGTCGTGGCTGCCGTACTCCTCGGCCTTCTGCGCCATGAGGCCGACGTTCGGCACCGAGCCCATGGTGGAGGGGTCGTAGGCGCCGTTGGCGCGGCAGTCCTCGATGACGGCCTGGTACACGCCGGCGTAGGAGGAGTCCGGGATGACGGCGAGGGCGTCGTGCTCCTGGCCGTCCGGGCCCCACATGTGGCCGGAGGAGCGGATCATGGCCGGCATGGAGGCGTCGATGATGACGTCGGAGGGCACGTGCAGGTTGCTGATGCCCTTGTCGGAGTCGACCATCGCGAGCTCGGGGCCCTCGGCGAGCTCGGCGTCGAAGGAGGCCTCGATCTCGGCGCCCTCGGGCAGGGACTCCAGGCCCTTGTAGATGCCGCCCAGGCCGTCGTTCGGGGTGAGGCCGGCCTTGGCGAGGGCCTCGCCGTACTGGGCGAAGGTCTTCGGGAAGAAGGCGCGGACCACGTGGCCGAAGATGATCGGGTCGGAGACCTTCATCATCGTGGCCTTCAGGTGCACGGAGTACAGGATGCCCTCGGACTTGGCGCGGGCGACCTGGGCCGTGAGGAACTCGCGCAGCGCGGCGACGCGCAGCACGGAGGCGTCGACGACCTCGTCCTTCTTCACGGGCACGGACTCGCGCAGCACCGTGGTGGTGCCGTCGTCGCCGACCAGTTCGATCCGCAGCGCGCCGTCCTCGGCGATCACCACGGACTTCTCCGTGGAGCGGAAGTCGTTCTCACCCATGGTCGCCACGTTGGTCCTGGACTCGCCGGTCCAGGCGCCCATGCGGTGCGGGTGGGTCTTGGCGTAGTTCTTCACCGAGGCCGGGGCGCGGCGGTCGGAGTTGCCCTCGCGCAGGACCGGGTTGACGGCGGAGCCCTTGACCTTGTCGTAGCGGGCGCGGATGTCGCGCTCCTCGTCGGTCTTCGGGTCGTCCGGGTAGGCCGGCAGCGCGTAGCCCTGGCCCTGCAGCTCGGCGATGGCGGCCTTGAGCTGGGGGATGGACGCCGAGATGTTCGGCAGCTTGATGATGTTGGCGGCGGGCGTCTTGGCCAGCTCACCGAGCTCCGCCAGGGCGTCCGGGATGCGCTGGTCCTCGGTCAGGTACTCCGGGAACAGGGCGATGATGCGGCCGGCCAGCGAGATGTCGCGGGTCTCGACCGCGACACCCGCCTGCGAGGCGTACGCCCGGACCACCGGCAGGAACGAATACGTCGCCAGGGCCGGGGCCTCGTCAGTGTGTGTATAGATGATGGTCGAGTCAGTCACCGGGTGCTCCGCTCCACGTCTGCAACATTGCTCGACATCAAGATATCTCGTGATCGCCCCGGGCTCGACAGGGGCCGTGCGGAGATTCCGGCCAACCGGCCGCACGACCCATGTCGAACCCGTGAGCGAACACGCGAGCGGGCCGGTGGATGATCAGGCGAACGGAACGACGTCCTCGCCCGCCCGCTGCTGCGGAAACACCACGGTCCCCTGCTGGAGCGCGACCGTTCGGGCGGGCGCCGGAATGCGGATGCCCTCCTGGCGGTAGCGCTTGTGCAGGCGCTTGACGAACTCGTGCTTGATCCGGTACTGGTCGCTGAACTCGCCGACGCCCAGGATCACCGTGAAACCGATCCGCGAGTCGCCGAACGTGTGGAACCGCACCGCCGGCTCGTGCTCCGGCACCGCGCCGGCGATCTCGGTCATCACCTCGGCGACCACCTCCGTCGTCACCCGCTCCACGTGCTCCAGGTCACTGTCGTAGGAGACGCCGGCCTGGACCATGATGGTCAGCTGCTGCTCCGGCCGCATGAAGTTGGTCATGTTCGACTGCGCGAGCTTGCCGTTCGGGATGACGACCAGGTTGTTGGACAGGTCGCGGACCGTGGTCTGCCGCCAGTTGATGTCCTCGACATAGCCGTCCTCGCCGCTGCTGAGCTGGATGTAGTCACCCGGCTGCACGGTCTTCGACGCCAGGATGTGCACGCCCGCGAAGAGGTTGGCCAGCGTGTCCTGCAGGGCCAGCGCGACCGCCAGACCACCGACGCCCAGGGCGGTGAGCAGCGGCGCTATGGAGATGCCCAAGGACTGCAGCATCACCAGGAAGCCGATGGCCAGCACCAGGATGCGGGTGATGTTGACGAAGATCGTGGCCGATCCGGCGACCCCGGAACGGGACAGGGTCACCGATCGCACCAGACCGGCGACCACCCGGGCCGACGTCACCGTCGCTACGAAGATCAGCAGGACCGTCAGCACCTGGTTGACATTGTGCTGCACCGTCCGGGTCAGCGGCAGTGCCGCCGCCGCGCCCGCCACGCCGCCCGCGACCGCCGCCCACGGCGCCACCGTGCGCAGCGCGGCCACCATGACGTCGTCGCCGCTCCAGCGGGTGCGCCCGGCGTGTCCGGCCAGCCAGCGCAGCACCATGCGCAGCAGGAACGCCCCCAGCAGGCCCGCCGCCAGCGCGATGCCGGCGGGCACCAGGTGGTCCATGGCCAGGTCGTCCGTCACCACCGGCCACCTCCATGGGGCATGGCCGCGGCGAAGTCCTTCGCCGACGGCCGGATGTGAAATCTCGTCACGTAGTCACCTGCTCGATACCTGCTGGATCCCGGATGCGCGAATCGCGCCGGTCCGCAAGAGAGTTCGACCGGCGCGAGCGTTCATCCTGCCGTATCGCGCGTGGTGGTCGGTACCGCGCCGAGGTGCGAGGAGCGGTGTTTCGGCCTCAGATCACCTTCATCCGTACCAGCGCCGCCAACGTCAGCGCCCCGGGCAGCAGCGGCAGCCAGACGGTCATGAGCCGGAACGCGAGTACCACCGCCGTGGCCACCGCCGCCGGGCCACCCGCCGCCACCAGCGCCACGACCAGCGCCGCCTCCAACGAACCGATCCCGCCCGGGGTGGGCACCAGTGCGACCGCGACCGTCGCCGCCAGATACGCCACCGCCATGTGCGCGGCCGGCACCGGCAGCCCCAGCGACTCACCCACCAGCACCAGCACCGCCGCCTGGAGCGCGGGGAAGGCGAGCGCGCCGCCCCACAGCGCCAGTGCCCGCGCCGGGAGGGCGTGCACCGAGCGGGCCTCGCCGAGCGCCGTTCGCAGGAAGGAGACCAGCGCCCCGCGCAGCCGTGGCGCCAGCGCGAGTACGCCCGCCGCCACCACCGGCACCGCGCCCGCGACGATCAGCAGCGGACCCACGGACCCCT
This sequence comes from Streptomyces sp. NPDC097107, assembly GCF_044762405.1. Classification (NCBI taxonomy): domain Bacteria; kingdom Bacillati; phylum Actinomycetota; class Actinomycetes; order Kitasatosporales; family Streptomycetaceae; genus Streptomyces; species Streptomyces sp. NPDC097107. Next base: position 82,496 of record NZ_JBIWEF010000003.1, read on the forward strand.
CGGGCAGCAGGGTGCCGAGCCGCAGCGCGTCGGGGAACGCGATCAGCAGGGCGCCCAGCAGGGCGAGGCGGCCCACGCTCTCCGCCAGCAGATACAGGGCGAGAGCGGCCGAGGAACGGGCGAGCGGCAGCCCGCACACCGCCATGAACCGCAGGTTGACCGCGCTCGCGCCCAGCCCCGTCGGCAGCAGGTGGTTGGCCGCGCCCGCCGCGAACTGCGCGGCGAGCAGCCGCCGCCGCGGCAGCCGCTCCACCACGGCGCCCTGCCGGGTGCAGGCCGCGGCGACCCAGGTCAGACAGGTCGCGCAGGCCGCGGCCAGCAACCAGGGCCACCGGGCGGTGGCGAGATGGCCGAAGCCTTCGGCGAGCACGGACCGGTGCCGCACCGCGACCACGGTGACCAGCAGCAACGGAAGCACGCAGAAGACCCGCCGGACCAGGCGGGCGCGGCTGTTGCGGCGGACGGGGGCGAAGCCGGGGACGGGCTTCTCGGGGAGTTGTACCGCTGTCACACCACAAGAGATTCCCGGTACGGCGCCAACTACGGATGACCGACGCGCGGACGACGTCTTACGGACGGCAGGCGGCCGGTCCACCCCCAGGCTGTTGACCTCAAGGAAGATTGAGGTTCTACCGTCACTCGCATGAGCATGGAGAGCACAGCCTGGACCCAACTGCACAGCGTCATGAACGCCGAGCAGGAGCGCCGACCCCTCGCCCGCGCGACGCTGCGCCGCATCGGCGCGTTCGCCCGCCCACACCGCCGCCGCATCGCCCGGTTCGTCCTGCTCGGGGTGGTGACGGCGCTGCTCGCCGTCGCCACGCCCGTCCTGGCCGGCCACGTCGTCAACGCGATCGTGTCGGGCGACGACGAGAGCGCGGTCGTACGCCTCGCCCTGCTGATCGCGCTCATCGCGGTCGCCGAGGCGGTGCTCGGCATCCTCTCCCGGAGGCTTTCGGCGAGGCTCGGGGAGGGACTCATCCTCGATCTGCGCACGGCTGTGTTCGATCATGTGCAGCGCATGCCGGTCGCGTTCTTCACACGTACTCGTACGGGAGCACTGGTCTCCCGTCTCAACAACGACGTCATCGGCGCACAACGGGCTTTCAGCAACACGCTGTCCGGGGTGGTGAGCAACCTGGTCACGCTGCTGCTCACCCTGGTCGTCATGCTCACCCTGTCGTGGCAGATCACCCTGCTCGCGCTGGTGCTGCTGCCGGTGTTCGTGTTCCCGGCCCGGCGCATGGGCCGCCGCATGGCCCGCATGCAGCGCGAGGCCGCCACCCTGAACGCCGCCATGGGCACCCGGATGACCGAGCGCTTCTCGGCCCCCGGCGCCACGCTGATCAAGCTGTTCGGCCGCCCCGAGGACGAGTCGGCCGAGTTCGCCGACCGCGCCCGCCGCGTCGCCGACATCGGCGTGCGCACCGCCACCGCCCAGGCGGCGTTCATCACCGCCCTCACCCTGGTCTCCGCCCTCGCCCTGGCCCTGGTCTACGGCCTCGGCGGCTGGTTCGCCCTGCGCGGCACCCTGAACCCGGGCGACGTCGTGGCGCTGGCGCTGCTGCTGACCCGCCTGTACGCGCCGCTCACCGCGCTGGCCGGGGCCCGCGTGGAGGTCATGAGTGCCCTGGTCAGCTTCGAGCGGGTCTTCGAGGTGCTGGACCTGACCCCGCTCATCGACGAGAAGCCCGACGCCCGCCCGGTCCCCGACGGCCCGGTCGCCGTCGAGTTCGACGACGTCCGCTTCGGCTACCCGTCCGCCGACAAGGTCTCCCTGGCCTCGCTCGAAGAGGTCGCCTCCCTGGACACCCGGGGCGGCGACGAGGTGCTGCACGGCCTCTCCTTCCGCGCCGAACCGGGCCAGACCATCGCGCTCGTCGGCTCCTCCGGCGCCGGCAAGTCGACCATCGCCCAGCTGCTGCCGCGCCTGTACGACGCCGACGGCGGCACCGTCCGCGTCGGCGGCGTCGACGTCCGCGACCTGGGCGCCAGGTCACTGCGCGACACCGTCGGCATGGTCACCCAGGACGGCCACCTCTTCCACGACACGGTCCGCGCCAACCTGCTGCTGGCCCGCCCCGGCGCCACCGACACCGAGCTGTGGGACGCGCTGCACCGCGCCCGCCTGGTCGACCTCGTACGGTCCCTGCCCGACGGCCTCGACACGGTGGTCGGCGAGCGCGGCTACCGGCTCTCCGGCGGTGAGCGCCAGCGCATGACCATCGCCCGGCTGCTGCTGGCCCGCCAGCGCGTCGTCATCCTCGACGAGGCCACCGCCCACCTCGACAACACCTCCGAGGCGGCCGTCCAGGAGGCCCTCGCGGAGGCATTGGAGGGCAGGACCGCCGTGGTGATCGCGCACCGGCTGTCGACGGTCCGGGCGGCCGACCAGATCCTGGTGGTCGAGGCCGGCCGCATCGTGGAACGCGGCACCCACGACGAACTCCTGGCCGTCGGCGGCCGCTACGCCCAGCTGCACCGCACCCAGTTCGGGCGCCGGGCGACGGAGAAGGCGAATCAGGCGGCGTGAGCGCCCGGGAGCGGGCGGTGCGGGCCGGGACGGTACGGGCGGCGCTACGCCGGGCCGGCCGCCCCGGTACGCACGGGCAGGTCCTGCTCGGCCCAGACGACCTTCCCCCCGGGCGTGCGGCACGAACCCCAGCGCCGGCACAGCATGTTGATCAGCTGGAGACCGCGCCCGCTCTCGTCGCTCACGTCCGCGTGCTGGATCTGCGGCAGGTCGGGCCCGGAGTCGGAGACCTCCACGGACAGCCGTTCGTGCCGCAGGAGCCGCAGCTCACCGGGGGCGTTGCCGTACCGCAGGGCGTTGCCGACCAGCTCGCTGACCACCAGCTCCGTCGTGTCGACCAGGTCGTCCAGACCCCACTTCAGCAACTGTTCGCGCACCGCGGTCCGGGCCTGCCCGGCGGCCTTGCCGTCCGGCGGCAGCGTCCGCACGTACACATCGCCTTCCGCACCGAGCGGCCGTACGCCGGCGAACAGGACGATCGCGTCGTCGGACCGGTCTCCGCCGACCCGCTCGATGATCGCCCGGCACACCGAGCCGTCCACGGGCACCCCGTAGCCGACCGCCTCACGCAGCCGCTCCATCCGGCCGGTGAGGCCCGCGGCGCGCGACCTGATCAGGCCGTCCGTGTACAGCGTCAGCCGGCTCTGCCCGGGTACGGGGCAGTCGACCGGGTCGTACGGGATCACCCCGGCTCCCAGCGGCGCCCCGGCGGGCACGTCCAGGAACGAGGCGGTGCCGTCCGGACCGGTCAGCACCGGCGGCGGGTGACCGGCGCTGGCGATGCGGAAGGTGCTGCCGAACGGGTCGTAGACCGCGCACAGACAGGTGGCGACCTGGTCCTCCTCCAGGTCGCGGGCGGCCAGGTCCAGCCGGGCCAGCAGCCGCTCGGGCGCGATGTCGAGCGCCATCAGGGTCCGGGCCACGGTGCGCAGCCGGCCCATGGTCGCGGCGGCTGCCAGGCCGCGTCCCATCACGTCGCCCACCATCAGCGCGGTACGGCCGCTGGGTAGCGCGACGACGTCGAACCAGTCGCCGCCCACGGCGGCCGGATCACCGGCCGGGTCGTAGCACGAGGACACCTCGAGGCCGGGCGTACTCGGGCTGGAGCGGGGGAGCAGGGCCCGCTGCAGCGTGACCACGTGTTCGCGCTCGCGCCCGTAGAGCCGGGCGTTGTCGATGTACACGGCCGCCTTGGACGCCAGTTCCATGGCCAGCGCGACGTCGGCCTGGGTGAACGGCGCCCGGCTCCCCGCCCGGACGAAGTCGGCGAGACCCAGCAGCACGCCGCGGGCCACCAGCGGAACCACCAGATAGGAGTGGACTCCCGCGCGACGCATGATGTCGGCCGACTCGGGCGTGGGAGCGACGACGGCGAAGTCCGAGCGCGTCATCCGGGCGAGCAGCACCGGTTCGCGGGAGATCAGGCACCTGAGCCCGAGCCGGTCGGCGGTGCGCACGGACAGTTCGCCCACCGGGTCCGGCGCGAGGTCCAGACCGTCGATCTCCGACACCGCCATGGCCCTGAGCTGCGGGGGCTCCGTCCCGCGGACGCGGTCACCCTCCTGGAACCGCAGCACGGTGTCCAGCAGGTCCACCGCGGAGCCGTCGGCCAGCTCCGGCACGGTGAACGCGGCCAGCTCCTCCGCAGTGCGCCGCAGGTCCAGCGTGGTTCCGATCCGCAGGCCGGCCTCGTTCAGCCAGGCCAGCCGGCGCCGCGCGCCCAGAGCCTCCGTCATCGGCCGCAGCGTGCCCCGCAGGATGCGGCGCCCGCCGACGAGGGGGTTCCGAGGGCGGCGCAGCCCGCGCTGCCACGGTCGTTCCCGCACGCGTCGCCTCCTCCCACGGCCTCCTGCCCCGATTCTGCCCTGCCTCGGGGCGACCGGCGACGGCGGCGCCTCGATCGGTCCGCCCACCGGACGAGGAGGCCGCCTCGTTGGCCCCGGACGCGCAGCCGCACCGCCGTGTCCCGCGGCAGCCCGTCGTCCGGTGCCGGCAGCCGGTCGAGGAAGCCGTCACCGAAACCGTCCGTGGAGCGCCGCGGGCGCGGCGCCTCGCGGTGGAGCGTGAGCGTCGACGCCGGGCCGGCGTCCTGGCGGTCCGCGGCGCGCGCCGACCGGCGGGGTGAAGAGACGGAGGTACCACTGACGTGGAAGGCGCCCCACCGCCGATGTGTGTGGTGCGCCGCTCACTCAACCACCGCGCGCCCAAATGGACGTAATATCTCGTGCGGATTGCGTAATTGCTCGACAACTTGTCGAAGACATTTGCAAGCGGTTACTTGGCGGATGCCTGTGCGGTGGAGCCGCGGACGACGAGTTCGGGTTCGAAGAGCAGCTCCCTGTGGGGGACTTCGGTGCCTTGGATCTGGGCGCAGAGGAGGTCGACGGCGGCGCGTCCCATCGCTTCGATGGGTTGGCGGACGGTGGTGAGCGGGGGTTCGGTGCAGGTCATGAAGGCGGAGTCGTCGTAGCCGACGACGGAGATGTCGCGGGGTACGTGGAGTCCGCGTCGGCGGGCGGCGCGGACGGCGCCGAGGGCGAGGGGGTCGCTGGCACAGATGATGCCGGTGACTCCGCGTTCGAGCAGGCGTGAGGCGGCTGCCTGGCCGCCCTCCAGGGAGAACATGGCCCGTTCGACGAACTCCTCGCGCAGCTCGGCGTTCATGGCCTGTGCGGCGTCCTGTGCGGCGGCCAGTTTCCTGCGGGAGGGGATGTGGTCGGAGGGGCCGAGCACCAGGCCGATGCGCTCGTGGCCCAGGGACGCGAGGTGTCGCCAGGACTGCTCGACGGCCACGGCGTCGTCGCAGGCGACGCAGGGAAAGTCGAGGTCCGCGATGGAGGCGTTGATGAGCACGACGGGGATGTTGCGCTCGGCGAGCAGCCGGTAGTGGTCGTGCGGGGCGTCGGCCTGAGCGAACAGCCCGCCCGCGAAGACGACCCCCGACACCTGCTGCTGCAACAGCAGCTCGACGTAGTCGGCCTCGGAGACGCCGCCCTTGGTCTGGGTGCACAGCACCGGCGTCAGCCCCTGCTGGGCCAGGGCACCGCCGATGACCTCGGCGAACGCGGGAAAGATCGGGTTCTGCAACTCCGGCAGTACCAGTCCCACCAGCCGCGCACGCTCACCCCGCAACTGCGTCGGCCGCTCGTACCCCAGGACGTCCAACGCGCTCAGCACGGACTGCCGGGTCGCCTCCGAGACCCCCGGTTTGTCGTTGAGCACCCGGCTGACCGTGGCCTCGCTGACCCCAACCTTCTTGGCCACCTGAGCAAGTCGTCGCGTCACAGCGAAAGGCTAACGCAAACTCCGTAAGCGGCTTGCTCTCCGGGCGTATTGGGGGTTTTGCGGCAAATGATAAGCGTATGCCCGTTCAGTCCATCCTGACCCGGGCGGCAACCGGAAGGTGATCGCTCCCGGTGGCGGGAAGGGTGCGGATGTGGCCGACGGTCGCGGATCGGGCCATGACCTGGTCGATCCGGGCCACCGGGAAGGCGGCGGGGAAACTCAGGGCGACGCCCCGCTCGGCCGCGTTCAGGCGCGTCGTCAGCGGAACCAGCGCGCGGTCGTCGACCGTGCCGTTGAGGTCGCCCAGCAGGACGACCCGGCTCAGCCGCTCGGCCGCGACGGCGTCCCCCAGCAGGCCGGCGCTCTCGTCCCGCCAGGACGACGCGAGGCCGCTCACCCCGACGCGGACCGAGGGCAGGTGCGCGACGTACACGGCGATCTCGCCGTGCGGCGCGCGCACCGAGGCCCGCAGGCCGCGGTTCCACTCGTCCGTGATGCCCCGGGGCTTGATGTCGAGCGGCCGGGCACCGGTGAGCGGATGCTTCGACCAGAGTCCGACCGTGCCCTGCACCGTCCGGTACGGGTAGTCCGGGGCGAGGGCCTTCTCGTACACATCGAGTGCCGGCGGCACCAGCTCCTGGAGCGCGATGAGATCGGGCCCGGCGCCGGTCAGCGCACGAGCCGTGCCCGCGGGGTCGGAGTTCTCGTCGCTGACGTTGTGCTGCACCACGACCAGGTCGGCGGCGCCGGGCTCCGGCGCGGGCAGGAGCAGGCCGCCGAAGAGATACGTCCAGGCCGCCAGCGGCAGGAGCAGCGCCACCAGCGCGACGGCCGAACGGCGCAGCAGCGCGAGGAGGAGCAGCACCACGATCACCAGGCCGAGCCACGGCAGGAACGATTCCAGCAGACTGCCCAGCCCGCCCACCGCGTTGGGAACCAGCCCGTGGAGCATCAGCAGGGCGGCCGTCAGCACCGCCGCCCCGGCGATCACTCGCCCCCGCTCCCAGACCGACCTGGCCCGCGCTTCCGTTCGTTCGACCATCGTTCCCGTCCACTCGTCCTCGCTCGTCAGGACGCTCCACCAGGTGGATCGGGTTCCGGCGGGGTCGGGCGCGACCGTTCTCCCGCTGCAAGTGGATGCGGAAATTTGCAGAAATGACGCCACGTCATGTCCCGGAGCCGGCCTCGTCCGAAGGCTTGACCGGCACCGAACAGTGCCTTTACGGTCACGTCCGCAACACCTTGCAGTCATCTTGCAGCAACGTATTGCAAGAGTGCGCCGACTCCCCAGTCAGCCATCGAACGGCATTCAGGACACCCGCATCCTCACACGGGAGACCCCATGCACGGGAGCACCAGCAGAGCGCGAAGAGGCACCGCCGCAGCGCTCGCACTCACCGCCGGCGTGGCCGGTGGCCTCCTCACCACCGCGGTACCGGCGCAGGCTTCGCCGCCCGGCGACAAGGACGTCACCGCGGTGATGTTCGAATGGAAGTTCAGCTCGGTCGCCAAGGCGTGCGCCGACACCCTCGGCCCGGCCGGCTACGGCTTCGTCCAGGTCTCCCCGCCGCAGGAGCACATCCAGGGCGGGCAGTGGTGGACCTCCTACCAGCCCGTCAGCTACAGGATCGCAGGCCGTCTCGGCGACCGCGGACAGTTCAAGAGCATGGTCGACACGTGTCACGCGGCGGGTGTGAAGGTCGTCGCCGACTCGGTCATCAACCACATGTCGGCCGGGAACGGCACCGGAACCGGCGGCTCGTCGTACACCAAGTACAACTATCCGGGCACCTACTCGGCGCCCGACTTCGACAACTGCACCTCGCAGGTCAGCGACTACCGCAACCGCTTCAACGTCCAGGAGTGCGAACTGGTCGGGCTCGCGGACCTGGACACCGGCGAGGACTACGTCCGGGGCCGGATCGCCGGCTACCTCAACGACCTGCTGTCACTCGGCGTCGACGGCTTCCGGATCGACGCGGCCAAGCACATGGCCGCCGCCGACCTGGCCGACATCAAGGCCCGCCTCAGCGACCCGAACGTGTACTGGAAGCACGAGGCCATCCACGGCGCCGGCGAGGCGGTGTCCCCGACCGAGTACCTCGGCAGCGGCGACGTGCAGGAGTTCCGCTACGGACGCGACCTCAAGCGCGTCTTCAACAGCGAGAACCTCGCGTACCTGAAGAACTTCGGCGAGTCCTGGGGCCACATGCCCTCGGACAAGTCCAACGTCTTCGTCGCCAACCACGACACCGAACGCAACGGCGAGACCCTCAGCTACCAGGACGGTGCCGACTACACCCTGGCCCACGTCTTCATGCTGGCCTGGCCGTACGGCAACCCCGACGTCCACTCCGGCTACGAGTTCACCGACCGCGACGCGGGCCCGCCGAACGGCGGCCAGGTGAACGCCTGCTACAGCGACGGCTGGAAGTGCCAGCACGCCTGGCGCGAGATCTCCTCCATGGTCGGCTTCCGCAACACCGCCCGCGGCCAGTCGGTGACCGACTGGTGGGACAACGGCGGCGACCGGATCGCCTTCGGGCGCGGCTCGAAGGCGTACGTCGCCATCAACCACGAGGGCTCCTCGCTGACCCGCACGTTCCAGACGTCGCTGCCCGCCGGTGACTACTGCGACGTCCAGTCCGGCAAGGGCGTCACCGTCGACGGATCCGGCCGGTTCACCGCCACCCTCGGCGCCCACACGGCCGTGGCCCTGCACGTCAACGCCCGGAACTGCGACGGTGGCACCGCTCCCGGTCCCGACCCGGTGACCTCCGGCGTGTCCTTCGCCGTCAACGCCTCCACCGACCCGGGCCAGAACATCTACGTGACCGGCGACCGGCCGGAACTGGGCGACTGGAACCCGGGCAGCGCCCTCAAGCTCGACCCGGCCGCCTATCCGGTGTGGAAACTGGACGTGGCGCTCCCCGAGGGCACGTCCTTCGAGTACAAGTACGTCCGCAAGGACGCGGCAGGGAACGTGACCTGGGAAAGCGGCGCCAACCGCACCGCGAACGTCACCTCCACCAGGGTCACCCTCAACGACACCTGGCGCGGCTGACGCCACCTGCGCGCCGTGTGGCCGCCCCCGCCTCCTTCGCGGGGACGGCCACGCCCGCAGTACCGGGCCCTCTGCGCGATGTCCGAACCGGGCGGCGCTCGTCCTGCGCCTGCCCCGTGCCCCGTGCCCCGTGGCGAGCAGGCGTGGGACAGGCACTGAACCGCAAGCGCCTCGCGGGGGAGTTCGGCGCTGACCCGAGCCGGATTCGCGTCCTGCCGTCAGCGCTGCAGGGTCAGCAGACCCGGACGGTAGGGCAGGAGGCCGTAGTCACCGCCGGAGTTGGGGCTGCGGCCCTGGTAGAGCAACTGCAGATTGCAGGGATCGACGGTCATGGTCTGATCGGCGCTGGTGCGGAGCAGTTCGCCGTGGCTGATGTCGTTCGTCCAGGTGGCGCCACTGTTGGCCTTGCCGGCGAAGGGGTTGCTCTCGGTCGCGGCCTGAGGTGTCCAGGAGCCGTTCAGGCTGGTGGCGGTGAACGAGCGGAAGTACCGGCCCTGCGAGCCGATCGCCTCGACGATCATGAGGTAGCGGTTCTGGCCCTGCAGTTTGTAGACCTGCGGGGCTTCGAACAGGTTGTTCGTCGTATCGCTCATGATCACCGTCGAGGTCGAGCCGAAGCTGCCCGGGAAGTTCCCGATCGGCATGTCCGCCCGGTAGATCTTGCCGTTGTCGCCGGCGAAGAACAGGTACATGTTCGTGCCGTCACCGATGAGTGTCTGGTCGATGGGGCCCGTTCCGGAGCCGGAGATGCTTCCGGAGAAGAGCACCTGCTCGGACGACCAGCCATTCGGGTTGGTGGGATCGCTCGACGTCCGGTAGGAGAAGGCGGTCCCGCCCCACTGGTAGGCGAGCACCCAGATGTTCTTCGGCGCGAAGTAGAAGAGCGTGGGTGCGACGGTGGAGGCCGACATCGTGTTCTGGCTCGTCGAGGCCATCTCCGACCAGTTGGTGAACGGGCCGAAGTTCATCGAACCCCACCTCGTCCCCGTGTCGTGCGTGGTGGCGTAGACGAGTTGTCTGCCGTTGTGGGGGGCGACGGTGAAGTCCTTGAGCGAGATCCACCCCTGCTTGGGCTGCGCCAGCGCGCCCGTCGACGTCCAGCGGTAGGCCGACGGGAGATCACACGAGCCAGGCGTGTCGGCGCCGACCTTGACGAGCTGCCACTGCTGGTTGGTGCCGCCCCAGTCGTCGTACTGGACGATGTTCGCGTTGTCGGCGTTGGAGGCGCCCTGTACTTCGAGGGCCTTGTTGCTGTGGCGCGAGACGAGCCTCACGTAGCCGTCCGAACTGTCGGCCAGCCGCCACTGCTGGTTGGTTCCGTTCAGGTCGGTCCACTGGACGATCGAGCCGCCGTTCGCGGTGGACCAGTTGTAGACGTCCAGTACCTTGCCCGAGTGGCGGGACTTGATGCGGTAGTAGCCGTCTCCGGAATCGACGAACTGCCACTGCTGCTGGCGCTGCTCGTTCCTGGTCCACTGGGTGATGCGGGCGCCGTCGTCGGTCGCCATGTTGTAGACGTCCAGGGCCTTGCCGCTGTTGCGGTTGACCAGCACGTACGAGGCGTTGGGGTCTATGGTCGCGGCCTCGGCGGGCCGGGCACCGAGGAAGGCGGCCACCAGCAGCAAGGGCGTAAGGACGCCGAACAGGCGTCTTGGGCGGACCGGGGACGGGTGGCGAAGCCACATCAGAGGGCCTCCTTGGAAGGCGGGCCTGGCACAGGGGGGTTCGAAAGTTTCGATACGATTTCGGGTCTGCGACGCCACAAGTTAGGAAGGCAGGGCTCTCCGGTCAAGGTCTGTCACCGATCTGTCCGCAAACAACTCTTCCCTCGGAGTGGGGCGAGGGCTTGCGTCGACTGCAGGCCACCAGGTAATTCGGGATGTGGCGCGCCGGCCAGGCATCCCACCTGTCTTGACGGAGCTCATCGAAAGTTTCGGTACCCAAACAGAAATTTTTCTGCCGCGGAGGATTGACGAGTCACCATCAACCCCCAATTATCTGTCTGGTAACCCGACCGGGTGCCGAGATGTCGAACGATGCGGGTCCTGGGTGGACTGTGCCGTATGGAGATCCGTGCACAGCTGCCCGACCGATCCGCGCGCCGAAGCGCCTGCGCCACCCCCGCATTTCGTCCCGGTGAGGCTCGCACCGACACATCCTGACTCTCCGTGCAGACGGAGAGGGATGCGACGCCGCGTGACGGCCTCCCGGCTGAGCCGCTATGGAGTACACCCGTGCCTGTGTCGAAAGACCGCTGCCGCCCGGCGTACGCCACTCGGCGGCCGACCGGCCCCGTCCGTGCCGATTGAGATCCTCCCGGATCCCATGACCACGGTGTCCGGTGATATCCCGCCATTCCCGCCATTCCCGCCATTCCCGCCTTGGAGGCACAGCCATGGGCTCGTATGCCCTTCCCGGACCCGTTGTCCGGCGCAAAGTCCGCGTTCTGCTACTGGCGTTGGTCGCCGGCGTCCTGGGTGTGGTCGCCGCACTGGTCGCGCCGCCACCCGCTCAGGCCGCCGAGAGCACGCTCGGTGCCGCGGCGGCGCAGAGCGGCCGCTACTTCGGCGTCGCCATCGCCGCGAACAGGCTGAGCGACTCGACGTACGCGACGATCGCGGGCCGTGAGTTCGACTCGGTGACGGCTGAGAACGAGATGAAGATCGACGCCACCGAACCGCAGCGGGGCCAGTTCAACTTCACGGCCGCAGACCGCGTCTACAACTGGGCGGTGCAGAACGGCAAGGAGGTGCGCGGCCACACCCTGGCGTGGCACTCCCAGCAGCCCGGCTGGATGCAGAGCCTCAGCGGCGGCGCGCTGCGCCAGGCGATGATCGACCACATCAACGGCGTGATGGGCCACTACAAGGGCAAGATCGCGCAGTGGGACGTCGTGAACGAGGCCTTCGCCGACGGAAGTTCGGGAGCCCGACGAGACTCCAACCTGCAGCGCTCCGGCAACGACTGGATCGAGGTCGCCTTCCGCGCCGCGCGCGCCGCCGACCCGTCCGCCAAGCTCTGCTACAACGACTACAACGTCGAGAACTGGACCTGGGCCAAGACCCAGGCCATGTATGCCATGGTCCGGGACTTCAAGCAGCGCGGCGTGCCGATCGACTGCGTCGGCTTCCAGGCGCACTTCAACAGTGGCAGCCCATACAACAGCAACTTCCGTACCACCCTGCAGAACTTCGCCGCCCTCGGCGTCGACGTGGCCGTCACCGAACTCGACATCCAGGGTGCCTCCGCCTCGACCTACGCCAACGTGGTAAACGACTGCCTGGCCGTCTCGCGCTGCCTCGGTGTCACCGTCTGGGGTGTGCGCGACAGCGACTCCTGGCGATCGGAGCACACACCGCTGCTGTTCAACAACGACGGCAGCAAGAAGCCCGCCTACACCGCCGTCCTCAACGCACTCAACGGCGGCTCCACCACACCGCCCGCGGACGGCGGAACGATCAAGGGCGTCGGTTCGGGCCGTTGCCTGGACACGCCCGGCAGCAGCACCACCGACGGCACCCAGGTCCAGCTGTGGGACTGCCACAACGGCACCAACCAGCAGTGGACGTACACCGACGCCGGTGAGCTCAAGGTCTACGGCGGCAAGTGCCTGGACGCCGCCGGCACCGGCAACGGCGCCAAGGTGCAGATCTACAGCTGCTGGGGCGGCGACAACCAGAAGTGGCGCCTCGGCTCCGACGGATCCATCGTCGGCGTCCAGTCCGGCCTCTGCCTCGACGCCGTCGGGGGCGCCACCGCCAACGGCACCCTGATCCAGCTTCACTCCTGCTCGAACGGCGACAACCAACGCTGGACCCGGGCCTGACCAGGCCTGCGCGAACACATCGCTGATGATCGAGAGGGTCGCCGCCACCACGGTGGCGACCCTCTCGAACGGCACGGCACGGTAGGACGGGCCCCGGCGCCACATGGCGCCGGTGAGGGCGTCACGACGGTCCGGCGAGCTGTCAACGTGCGAGCCCATGAGGGCGACGTGCTCGGCCGGAGTGCTCAGCTTTCCTCGCGAGTGTCGGTGTGGAGCGGGGAAGGCCGGCAATGGGCCTGTCTTCCAGCGCTTCCTGACCGGAGAGCTGGGCGACCATCCGTCCTCGCAGCTGCTCGCCGCGAGCGCCCTGGTCGCCGCCCTCAACACCACCCTCGCCACCGTCCGCACGTCCCACGGTCTGGGCGTCACCCTCGACCGGAGCCTGGCCGACGGAGTGGAAGCGGACGTCAAGGCGGCCGTGGACCTCCTGCGCAGCCCCTACGGCCTGCGCACCCGCGAACAGTCCGAGCAGCTCCGCGACGTGCTCCAGCGCCGTATCGAGGACGCCCGCCGCGCCGACCCGTTCGCCGGTTACGCGGCCCATCTGCGGACCGCTCCGGACTACCGCGACTGGTTCCCCTTCACCCCCTGGGTGGTGAACGACGCGGCACCGGGCAGCCGCCGCAAGCTCTCCGGCCGCACGGGCCTGAGCCAGGGCGAACAGCGGGTCCCGTCCTGTCTGGTCCTCTTCGCCGCTGCGGCGGCGCACTTCACCGGCCTCGCCGCCACCGCCCCGCAGGCACCTCGCCTGATCCTCCTCGACGACGCGTTCGCCAAGGTGGACGAGCCCACGCACGCCCGCCTCGGCCCCACCGCCAACTCCATCATGCACTCCCTGAACACCGACCGGTTCAACCTCCCCGGTCGCGAGGCGATGATCGCCGGCTTCTACCGTTCGGCGAACGCCCTCACCCCGCTGGCCGACCCCGCCACCCGAACCTCCCGGTTCGGCCGCCTCTCCGTCTCCCTGGCCACCCTGCCCGCCGGCACTCTCGCCCGCCCCAACTCCGCTGGTACGTCGACGGCCGCGAGGCGAGGCAGGCCCGCGGCAGGACGTCGGTCGTGCCGGCGGCCCGCGGAGTCCCGTCGGGCCGCCGCGCCCACACGGTAACGGCCAGGGTGGTGGACAGGACGATGGCGGTACGGAGTGCGGAGGTGCGGGGGATTACGTCGAACTCGGTGGCGTGGACGGTCAAAGGGGTGAGTCGTAGCGGTGAGCCGTCGAGGAGCGGTCGCACGGGTCCCTGCCGGGGAGTCCACCAGGGCCGGCAGGGCACAAGGTAATCTCGCAGGAATCGTCAAAGCGGCCCGACGGGCTTCCGTTCCACATTGGTGGAGTTAGAGGACACGCCCCCACCCGCACGAGTCACTTCGTGCTGCCTGGGGGAAGTTCTTGCTGTTCCGCGCGTCCGCGAAAACGGTCGCCGTCATGGCGCTCGACGGTTCGCTGTTCCTGCACCTCACCGACCAGTTCGTCCACATGCACGGTTACCAGCCCAGCACCTCGGAGGCCCGCTCCTGGGAGCGCAGTATTCCCGTCCTGGCCGCCGCGCTCAACGACGCGGGCCTGGGCGACGTGGAGATGATGCTGGAGTACGCCCTCCCGCTGAACAGCAAGCGCGCCGACGTCGTCCTCGCAGGCGTGCACCCCTCCACAGGGGAACCCTCGTACGTCGTGGTGGAGCTGAAGCAGTGGAGCGAGGTGCTGCCCCACGAGGACGATCCCACGCTGTGCCACGTCGAGCCCTACGCCCACCCTGTCCTCAACCCCATCGAGCAGGTGCGTCGCTACCGCGACTACTTGGTCAACTTCAACGGAGCGGTGGCCGAGCACGGACACCGGGTCAGCGGAGTGGCGTTCCTGCACAACGCCACCGAGTTCGACGTGGCCGGTCTGCGGGAGATAGAGCGCGACGGTCGCGGACTGCTGTTCACAGGGCAGCGCCGCGGTGAGTTCCTCGATCATCTCCGTTCGAAGTTGAGCGACCGGCATACTGGTGCCCGGGCGGCGGACGAACTGCTCTCGGGTGCCACGGTGCCGTCGAAGCAGCTCATGTCGGTTGCGGCCGAGGAGGTCCGCGAACGGCAGCAGTTCGTGCTGCTCGACGAACAGCAGGTCGCCTACCGCATGGTGCTCAACGCGGTGCAGAAGGCGAAGCGGGCCGACCGCAAGGAGATCGTCGTCGTCACCGGCGGCCCGGGCACGGGCAAGAGCGTGATCGCACTCCAATTGCTCGGTGAGCTGTACCGGCGGGGAATCACGGCCCTGCACGCCACCGGTTCCCAGTCGTTCACCAAGACGATGAGGAAGGTCGCCGGATCCCGCAAGCGTGAGGTGCAGGACCTGTTCAAGTACTTCAACAGCTTCATGACCACCGAGAAGAACAGCCTGGACGTCCTGATCTGCGACGAGGCCCACCGCATGCGGGAGACCTCGGCGAACCGCTACACCCGTGCCGAGCATCGGACCGGCAAGGCCCAGATCGACGAACTCATCGACGTCGCCCACGTGCCTGTCTTCCTTCTCGACGAGCACCAGGTGGTGCGGCCGGGTGAGCTGGGCACTGTGGCCGACATCAAGGCGGCAGCGGCCAAGCGGGACATTCCTTGCCATGTCGTCCCCCTGGAGAGCCAGTTCCGCTGCGGTGGCAGCGACGCCTTCCTGCGCTGGGTCGTCAGGCTCCTCGGCCTCGAGCCCGGCGGTCCGGTCGTCTGGGAGCCCGATGACCGCATGCAACTGCTGGTCGCCGAAAGCCCGCAGGAGATGGAGGCGTTCCTCGAAGCCCGGCGGGCGGAGGGGTACGGCGCACGCGTGTCCGCCGGCTACTGCTGGCGCTGGTCCCCAGAGCCCAAGCCTGGCGCGCCGCTCGCGCTGGATGTAGTCATCGGCGACTGGGCGCGCCCCTGGAATCTGCGGGGCGACCGCTCGGTCTCGGGCGCACCTCCGGCCGCGTTGTGGGCAACCGACCCGGCGGGCTTCGGACAGGTCGGCTGTGTCTACACCGCCCAGGGCTTCGAGTACGACTGGTCCGGCGTCATCATCGGCCCCGACCTGCTGTGGCGCGGAGGCCGCTGGATCACTGACCGCACCGCGTCCAAGGACCCGGTGTTCAAGAAGTCCACCCCGGACGACGACGTGGACCGCCTGATCCGCAACACCTACAAGGTGCTGCTGACCCGGGGAATGGTCGGCACGATCGTTCACTCGACGGACCCGGAGACGCGGGAAAGGCTCAGGGAGCTGGCGGGCGGTCGGCTGGATCAGCGAGCTTCCTCGGTGTGAGGGGGTACGTCTTCGCCACGGGGCACAGGATCCGGCCATGATGGCTACGCTTCGCGTCGACCACGGCCTCGTCACCGTGCGCGGAACGGCCGGCTCCCTAAGATCACGGGTACCGATTGCGGCCCGACGGGCTTCCTCACGAGGACATGCCCCCACCCGCACGAGCCACTCGTGCCCTGGGGGACCCACCTCGTGTCCATGCTCCTGCTGCGGCTCGCAGCACGGGATCTGCTGACCTTGAATTCACGGCGGCGTATGGTGCCGCACCTGGCTGCCAGATGGCGGCACTTCCGAGGCGCCGACGCCTCGTTGTCGGAACGCTCCGCGTGGGCCGACAGCCTCGTGCACCTCGCGGAGGACCTGGTCGCCGCTGGGCGCGGAAACGTGGAGATGATCGTCGAGTGCGCCGCCACCCTCGACGAGGCCGACCGCCCCGGCGCCCCCAGGCTCATCGACGTGGTCCTCGTGGGCCACCACCCCGCCGAGAGGCGGCTCTCCGTTCAACTGGTTGAACTGAAGCGCTGGTCGATGGTGACCCGGGTGGAGCGAGCCACCGCGGAACTGGTCCACGTACCGGGGATGGGCAGGAAGAAGCACCCGGCGCTGCAATTGCGCGAGTACTACGAGGCGTTCACGGGAGGCAGGGGAGCGCTGCATGGACTGGACTTCGAATGCGGAGGGTTCGCCTATCTGCACAACGCCACCGACGCCTCCGTTCGGCCACTGATCGACGTGGATGCTCCGACCGGCGCCTACGCAGCTGTCTACACGAACGACCGGCGCGCGCAGCTGATCTCCGACCTCCGCAAGCACTTTGCCGAAGAAGGGGGCGCCTCCGAGGCCGAGATACTGCTGCAGAACATGGGCTTACGCAATACGCCCCTCCTCGACGCAATGATCCACTCCCACGGCAAGGACACCGTGTTCACCCTGCGCGGTCGGCAGAAGAAGGTCGCCGACCAGGTCCTGGAGACTGCGGCCAAGGTGCTCCCAAACCCGCAACGCCCCGCCCTCCTGCCGGACGAGCGACGTGTCATCTTCCTGGTGACCGGCGGTGCGGGTACCGGGAAGAGCGCCATCGGCCTCCAGATCAAGGCGGAGCTCGAGGCGGGTGGCCGCACGGTCAAGTACGCCAGCGGCAGCAGAGCCTTCAATGGCGCGCTTCAGGAGCATGTCGGCTACGGCGACCGGGAGTTCAGGGAGAGCTTCACCTACTTCAGCAACTTCGTCACCCCTCCGGACCCGCCCCTTGACGTGCTGATCTGCGACGAGGCGCACCGCCTGCGGGACCGCTCGACCAACCGCTTCTGGAAACCCGAAAACCAGGGGACCAAGCCCCAGGTCGACGAGTTGCTCGACGCGTCCCGCCTGACCGTGTTCTTCCTCGACGAAGGACAGACGGTACGACCGCATGAGGTCGGCACCGTTGAATTGATCAGGGACGCGGCACAACGGCACAGCGCCACTCTTCTGGAGCACGAGCTGCGGGAACAGTTCCGCTGTGGCGGCAGTGACGCCTACATCCGCTGGGTGCGGGCCGTGCTCGGGGTGACGGACGAGGAGCCGGAACAGTGGACGCCGGACGGCCTGATGCACGTCGAGGTGGCGGACAGCCCGGAGGAACTCGAACGGATCATCCGTACCGAGGCGATCGCCGGAGCGTCCGCCCGTCTCGTCGCGGGCTATTGCTGGCCGTGGACGAAGCCCATCGGCAAGGAGAGGCGGCTGGAGGCCGACGTACGGATCGGGGACTGGCACAGGCCCTGGAACGCGGACAGCGACGCCTTCTGCGAGAACGGGGCACCGCCGTGCAGGATCTGGTCGGTGCACGAGAACGGGCTCGGCCAGCTCGGCTGCGTGTACACCGCCCAGGGCCTCGAGTGGGACTGGTGCGGCGTGATCATGGGTGACGACATGGTCCGGCGGGGCGACCGGTGGGTGTACCGCCGCGGCAAGGAGCGGAAGGACCCGGACTCGGGCCTCAGGCGCGTCGCCGTTCCGGGCTCGTTCGACCCCAAGGTGAAGGCCGCCAGCGTCGACGACGGGGAGTTCGCGCGGCTGGTCCGCCACGCCTACCACGTGCTGATGACCCGGGCGAGCCGGGCGACGGTGCTGTACTCCACGGACGAGGAGACCCGCACCTACCTGAAGGGCATGGTCGGCGAGGTCCAGGTCCACGGTCTTCGCCACGTGGGAGAACCTGCCGGAGGAAGCCCGCGTACCGCACCCGCCCCGGCCGCGCCGGGGACGGAACTCCCGCAGGAGGCGGCAGAGCACAGGCCCACACTCGCCCGACCTCTATCTGTTCTGACGCGCACCGCCTGTGTGGGAGTGGCGGGCTCTCCGGGCCCGCCACAAGCCCGCTCAGAAGAGCAGACGCGCTGCCGCCACCAGGGCCGTCACCACAAGCTGGGTGGCGACACCCGCGGCGACGTCGACCAGGATCTCGCGAAGCCGGTGACGACGTGCAGACTTGTACTCAACGGGGTTCATGGATGTCCACTCCTTGGCGTGACCTGGAATGGCGGGACCGCCCTTCCGGGCATCCGCAGTCACGCCGCGTGCGACACGCAGCGGAAACCACTCGTCAGTCACGGCCGGGAACCGACCTCCGAAACACCGCCGACGTACCCTCCGGGAAGGTGCGCAGCAGGGGCAACGGTAAGGGACCATCCATGTGCGCCCACGCTTTTCAGCCATCGCTCGGATGCGAGTCGCGAGCGGTCCAAGGTCCGGCTGCGGTCGAGCCGGGGCTTGGCGGTCATGTAGTGAAATCTGCGACCGCCGGACGCCGTTGTCCCCCACGACTCCTCGTCTTCGTCCCCCGCGTTGTCGATGAGGGGAACGAGGAGCGGGTGGACCCTGAATCCGGAGGCAGGGCCTGGGCCGTTCCTGTACTCAGCCGTGAGGACCGGCACGGCCGAGGCCGGAATCAGCCTCTGCTCCTGCAGGTTGCGACTGATCCGCATGATCGGCTTGGTGAAGCCCTTCAGAGTGCGGCCGTCGTCGTAGCCGCAGATCTTGTGGACCGAGCCGCCTCCACATGTCCGTCCGTCTCCGTCGCCTGGCGGATGACGTCGACGCGGTTGGCGTAACCCTCGTACGCCAGCCCGCGGAAGAGAGAATCAAGGGCTTCGGCGGTCCATCCGCCGTACGTCGCCCCGGCCTCGATGCGCTCGACCCGCTCGATGTCCTCGACGGAGCCGGCCTGAAGACTGAGTCGCAGAACGGGGGCGGCGACTTCCAAAAACGCCTTCGGTGACAGAAGGAACAGCCGGCCTCCGCCACGGGCCCGGAGCTCCGCCGTCAACTCCGGGCGCAGGCTCTCCAACCTGCGGTCGTTGCCCCCGGCGGCCTCTGCCTGATCGAGCTGAAGGACTGGCACGGCTCGGTCACCTCCGGGAACGGCACCTGGGTCCAGACCACCCCCGGCGGCCGCCGCCGCACCCACGGGAACCCGCTGCACCTGGTCAACCGCAAGGCCAGGGAACTGGCCGGCCTGCTCGCCCAGCCCGGCGCCAAGCGAGTCTGGGTCGCCGAGGCCGTCTGCTTCACCGACAACAGCCTCCGCGTCCGGCTGCCCGCCCACGACCAGAACGGCGTGTACACCGTCGACGAACTGGTCGACATGCTCAAGCAGCCCGCGCGCGACGAACCCCGCCGCATCACGGCCATCGGCTCACGCGAGGTCGCGGCGGCCCTGGCGAACATCGGCATCCGCAAGAGCGACGCACAGTACAAGGTCGGCCCCTACGAGCTGGAGCGGAAGTCCTTCGAATCCGGGCAGACCTGGGCGGACCACCTCGCCCGCCACAGCGACCTGCCCGAGACCGCTCGGTAGAGAAGTTGCTGGGAGAGCCATGAACGCGCACCTACAGCAGATGCAGATAAATCAGTTGGTATGGTGCAAGAGCAGCTACAGCAGCGAGGAAGGCGGCGAATGCATCGAGGTCGCCGTCCGCCCCACCACAGTCCACGTCCGTGACTCGAAGGACGCAACCCGCGCCGCACTCGCCGTAGAACCCACGGCATGGACCGCCTTCGTGAGTTCGCGACACGCTGACAGAGGTGGCACCGATCGCAGGGCCCTCGGCAGGCGTGCGCTTGCCGAGGGCCCTGCGTATCCGACCCCTACGGCACACCTTCAGCAGACCCGGCGCCTTGCCCGCCCGTGGTCGACTTCCCGGACGGTGATCGGCATCGTGAAGGAAGCCGGCTCTCACGCCACCGTGCCTCTCATAACGAGGTCTCAACGAAGCTGATCCATGCTGACCCTCGCAAGTCGGAGGCACTGTAGGTTCCTGCCATGAAGCAGGGTAAAGAGGTCGAGAACCCCGAGTCGCGTTTCTTCGCGGTGCTGCTGGCGGCGGCGAAGCTCCCCGGTGTGAGGATCAACAGGGAGGCATACCTCCGCAGTGCGCTCGCTCGCCACTGCTCCGAGGAAGAGATCCGACGAGCGATAGAGGAGACTCCCGCAGCCGCGGGCATCACTGTCGAGCTCCTCGACAAGGTCGCCAACGACTCCATCCGCTACGAAACCGCCAAAGTCAGCGCTCTCTCGGCTGCAGCCGGGATGCCCGGCATCTTCGCCCTGCCCGCCACGGTGCCCGCCGACCTGGCCCAGTACGTCGGCCACATGCTGCGCATCGCGCAGAAGCTCGCTTACCTCTATAGCTGGCCCGATCTCTTTGCCGACGAGGGCGAAGGCGTTGATGACGCGACGATGAGTGTGCTCACGCTGTTCTTCGGCGTGATGTTCGGGACCCAGTCGGCGAATGTCGCTGTGGGCAAGGTCGCCGGGATGATGTCGAAGCAGGTTGCGAAGAAGCTGCCACAGAAGGCGCTCACCAAAGGTGTCATCTACCCGATCGTGAAGAAGTCCGCGGCTTACCTCGGCGTCCAGATGACCAAGCAGTCCTTCGCTAAGGGCGTCTCCAAGGCCATCCCCATCGTCGGAGCCGTGGTGTCCGGCGGGCTGACTCTGTCGACGTACCTTCCGATGGCCAAGAGACTCAAGAAGCACCTCGCCGGCCTGCCCCTGGCGGACCCGTCGCACCGAGTGACTGAGGGGGAGGTCGTGGACGGCGAAGTCATGGAAGAACACGAGACGTTCGCCTCAGCGGACCCTGAACTGCGCGCTCCGGACACTACTGCCGTTAGGCTGGACGAGGACCCCAGGCCCTGACCCCGCGAAAGCCCTCCTGGCCGCCGGCGCGCAAGGGGAAGGCGATGTTGTTGGCGTCGTCCAGCCGCAGTTCGGCGTGCCAGTCGGTCCTCGGGCACCCAGAAGCCGTTGGCGGGCAAGATCTTGACGGTCTCATGAACGGGATGGCACCCATCTCGACCGCGTCCATGCCGTTGTTGCTCGCCCCGACACTACGCAATCAGGCAGGCGACAGCAGATGACCGTCAGTAGGAGTGCTACGGGGAGCCCCGGCCGGTGCCTTGTGAGGTGGGACAGCCGGCCAGGTCGTAGCAGTACTGCCAGGAATCCGTGAAACGCGGCCCGCCCCGCTGATCACCGCGAACCGCGAGAACCCGATGGAGCACTGGCCACCCCGGGCGGGGCCAGGTCAGCGATCTCCCGGTTGAAGAAATCATGGAACCCTTCGCCACGCTCATACAGGGCGTCGAATCCGGCGTTCGTTTCCCGGATCAGCGAGCGGTCGGTGTAACGCTTTGCTCCGGCCGCATTTCCGTCCTCGTCGTACACGACCTCGTACATGGCCGCATCGCCGACGATCACCACTTCCGGGACCGGGCGATGCCGCTCGATGTGCGAAATATCGCGAGCGTCGAGAATCTTGATGTCATCGCCCAGGCCCACCCGCACCCGCAGGACGAACAATTCCCACTGCACATACGGCGTGACCGGGAATTCCACGACGCGAAGACGGCGGTGCGCGATGCCCAGTTGTGACGCCCGGCGGATTTCCTCGGCGTAGTCCTCGCGCCTCTCCACGGCCAGGGACAGGGCCCTCTCCCAGTCGCCGTCGGCGAAGGCCTCCCAGCTCGGGAAGCCCCGCTCCTTGAAGTGCTGGCCGCGTTCGAGTTTGTTGAGGAAGCCGATCCCACTGGAGTAGACCCGGCTCAGGTCGGCGTGGTAGGTCGGGCGGTCCAGTCGCTGGGAGGCGCCGTGAGGGAAGCAGTCAAACACTGGGGATGTCCGGTTTCGCCGCGATGAGCATGTTCCTGGGGATGACCACGAGACGCTCGTCCGACCCGATCGAGACACCGTCAGGCAGGTTCTTGCCCAGAGACTGGGTGAGGTCCCGGCCGATGACAGCGATGTCGCCGTTGGTGAGTTCCCAGATGTCCGGACAGTCAGGAGTTCCGGTTGTGTTCCCGAGTTCCTGGGGAGTCTTTCCCACGCGCTGCTTGAAACCTGTATCCGGATCCGCTTCCCATGGCCTGGCCATTCCGCTTCCCCCTCGATCGGTCAGGGTGCTTCACTGTAGCGTGCATCTTGCCCGGCTGGCGATGTGTTGGAACCTGCCCCCATGGGTAATGGCGAGGATTGATTCCTCCTTGTCTCGTGTTGCGCACCGCTGGAACGCTATTGATCAGGAAGAAAATCATGTCAACGCCTGACAGGTGGCACATTTCCCCTTGCTGTCGGTAAATCGGGTGAACGGAGGGACGGCTGTGGACGCAGAAGTGGCCTTGCTCGCGCAGAGCGCGGGAACCACTCTGGTCGCGTTGATGGCGACCGATGCCTGGCACCGCGCGCGTGATGGGATCACACGGCTCTGGCGCCGGACGCAGCCCGAGCGCGCCGAGACCGTCGCCGCCGAGTTGGAGGCCGGTCGCGAGGACGTATTGGTCGCCGCGACGGCGGGCGACCAGGAAACCTTGGACGAACTACGGCGCCAGTGGCAGGGGGCGGTGCGCCGGCTGCTCGTGGCCCGGCCCGCCGCCGTCGAGGAACTGCGCGCCCTGCTGGACCAGCTCGATCCCGCCGGCTCGGCCGCCCGGCAGATCACCCAGCACGCCACCGCGTCCGGCCAGGGCCGGGTCTACCAAGCGGGACATGACCAGCACATCGCAGAGCGATGATGGGCGGGACGGACGGCCACGCCGAGGACCACGGACGCGTCTACCAGTCGCGGGGCGACCAGCACATCAGCGAGCACCACCACTACGGCGGTGACGGGCCGGAGCACGGCGGACCGGATTCGGTGCGCCGCCCGGCCGTCGGCCGGCTCCCCGTCGCGCTGCGCGACCGCAGCGAGGTCATGCAACGTCTGCGGGCGAGCGTCGAGGCGGAGCGCGGCGGACAGGTCTACGTGCTGTACGGCATGGGCGGCTCGGGCAAGACGGCGGTCGCCTGCTCCCTGTTCCAGGAGGTCACCGGAGAACAGGGCCGGGCGGGCCTGTGGGTCAACGCCTCCGACCGTGCGAGCCTGCGCGCCGGCATGCTCGCCGTCGCCGCCGACCGAGGGGCGGACGACGGTGAACTGCTCGCCGCACGCAACGGCCTCAGACCGGCCGCCGACCTCGTCTGGACGTACCTCGACCGTTCCGCCGAACCTTGGTTGCTGGTCCTGGACAACGCCGACGAGCCGGAGATCCTGCGGGACGGCCACTGGCTGCGCACCAGCCCCCGCGGAATCGTCCTGGTGACCACACGGCGAGCGGCCGCCCGGTGGTGGCCGGGTGCCGAGCTGCAGCACATCGGCGTCCTGCCCCGGGAAGACGCCGCGCTCGTGCTGCGCGACCTCGCACCGCACAGCGGGACGACGGAGCAGGCGGCACGGGTCGCGGACCGGCTCGGGCGGCTGCCCCTCGCCCTGAGCCTGGCGGGCGGCTTCCTCTCCCACCAGGTCATCGACCCCTGGACGATGGACGCCTACGCGAACCAGCTCGACGGAGACGAACGGGTCCAGCTGATCGACCGGGGAGCCGACGCGCTGTCCGAAGCGGACCCCCGGCATCTGGTCGGCCTGACCTGGCAACTGACCCTCGACGCGTTCGAGGCACGCGGGCTGCCCGAAGCGGCGGCCCTGCTCCGGCTGCTGGCCCGGTTCGCCGCCGAGCCGCTTCCGCTGGCCCTGCTCAACCACGCCGGCATCGGCGCAGTACTGCCCCGTGCCCGGACCGAGACGGCGCTCAGAGCCCTCCTCGACCAGTCGCTGTCCGAACTGGTCGACGCCGCCGGGGCGCGCTGCGTACAGAGCCACGGCATCCTGCTCGACAGCGTCTCGGCGGCGACCCCCGCGGACCTCGTGTCCGCTCTCGACACGACAGCCGTCCGGCTGCTCGACGCGGCCGTGCCCGGCGTACCCGACGCCGGTCCGCACGATCCGCGACTGCGGCTCCTGGTACCGCACGCGCTGGCCCTGCTGCGGCACCTCGGCGAGCCGTCCGCCGCCGACGCCCTGGCCGTCGCGACGCGGCTGTCGGTCGCCCTGCACCGGACCGGTGACTACCTCTCCGCCTGGGAGACCGCCCGAAACGCCGCGGACCTCGCCGAGCGACACCTCGAGGCCGACCACCGTACGGTCCTCGCCGCCCGCTCCAGGGCGGGGCGGGCACTGTTCCGGCTGGGCCGGTACGCCGAGGCCGAAGCGGCGCTCCGTACGGTCCGGGACACCCAGGAGCGCGTGTTCGGCGCGGACGACCCCGACACCGCAGACAGTGGCTACGGCCTCCAGCTCGTACTGGCGAACCTCGGCCGACGAGACGAATCCGTCGCGCTGCTCCGCGGCACCGTCACCGGGCGGCGCGCTGCGCTGGGCCCCACGCATCCGCTGACCCTGCGCGCCCGCGCCAGCCTGCTGGAGATGCTGCCCGCCGCCGACGTGATCGGCGAGGAAGGCGGTGCGCTGCTCACGCTGCCGTCGCAATGCGAGCGGGCTCTTGGCCCCGACCACACCGTGACCCTGGGCGCCCGGCACAACCACGCGTGGGCGCTGTATCTCCTGGGCCGCTTCGACGAGGCCGACCGTGAGATCCAGCGGGCCGCCGAGACGTACGTGCGGCGCTTCGGGCCCGAGTACCCGGTCGTGCTCGCCGCCCGGCAGCTCCTCTCCCGGACCCGGGCCGCGCTCGGACACGTGGAGGAGGCGACGGTGCTGATGACCGACGTCGTCCAGCGGCGGGAACGCGGCCTGGGATCCGAACACCCCTTCACCGTCGCGAGCCGGCAGCTGCTGGACGCCTACCGGTCGGGGCGGTGGCGGCCGTAGAGCCCACGGCGGGAGCGGAGCGGCCCGCGCGGGCGGTGCACGAGGGTATACGGCACGGGGGCGAGGGGAGTACCGATGTAGGGTGCTATGCGCAGGCTGTACGGGTGACGTTCAGTACGAGGGGGACGACGAGTGCAGACGCCGCGAATCCGTCCGACCTGAATCGGCCGACGCCGTGAGCGTCGTTCCCGTCCGGTCACCGCGTGACCGGATCCGTCCTCGCCGCAGGGCAGGACAGCCGGCCCGCCGCACCGGCCCCTTGTATACCTGAGCCGCGTCCCGCCCCTCGGACCGGCCTCGGGCTCCGGCGGCGGACCCGCGTGACAGCGAGTACGAGCAGCGGCACCCATCGCCGTCAGGGGGAGCGAGTACCTGCAATGGCCCAGCCGCCCCTGCTCCGCGATGTCATCGACATCGAGGGAGCCATCTCCACCTCGGACTTCGTGCTGTCCCTCGCCGAGGCGACGACACCCGAGGGCGCCGAGCACGCGCTCAAGGACTACGTCGTCACCGAGCGGCTGCTGGAGAACTTCGACGAGGCGCTGGCCCTCGTCAAGTCCGCGCTGGACGGGCAATCGCTCCAAGGCGGCGTACCTGCACGGCTCGTTCGGTTCCGGTAAGTCGCACTTCATGGCCGTGCTGTACGCGCTGCTCAGCGGCGGCCCGGCCGTCCGCGCCCGCACCGAGTTCGACCCGGTGCGGACCAGGCACGAGTGGCTGAGCACGGACGGCAAGAAGTTCCTGCTGGTGCCGTACCACATGCTCGGAGCTAAGGCCCTGGAGCAGCGGGTGCTCGGCGGGCACGTGCACCACGTCAAGAAGCTGCACCCGGAGGCCCCGACCCCGCAGGTGTACCGGACCGGCTCCCAAGTGGATGAGCGGCGGCATCGCCGGGCTGTCATACACCCTGACCCGCGCCATGCGTGGAGTCCTGCTAGGCGAGAACCTGCCCGTGTCACTCACACGACGCGCCGAGGCGTGCCTGGCGGAGCAACGGGAGAACAACGCAGCCGACACCGTGGATCCCGCCGGCACGCTGGTCACGCGTACCGGCGCCGACGTGCGCTGGTGGACCTGGGCGGGCTACCGTGCCAATGCCTCTCTCGCCTCCACCCTCCAATCGGTCACCGACCCGCTGCAACGCCCCACCGACTGCTGGCTGCGCCTGCGCGAGGGCATCACCCCCACCGACTGGCGAGCGGCCCGGGAGAGTGTGGGAGAGAGAGTCTCGTCCTGCCGGAGACCCCCGTGCCGTACGCGGCCTGAAATTCTCCGCCGCACTTCCCGAACGCCTGGCGGTCGCCACGGTGGCGGCCCGCCTGGCCGACTTCGACGGCGCGCGGGCCGTGTTGTCGGAGTCCGTGCGGTTCGTTGCCTCCAGCGATCGCGACTGAGGCGTGTGACCTGCTCAGCCCCGGGCAGACTCCCTATGCCAGGTCAGGATAGCTTCGGCCTGCCTACCTGCTCGGCCCCTGCACGCGCTCGGTGACCCCGAGATCCCTACGCATCTCGTCGCGCAGGTCGTTCAGCCTGTCCCAGAGGCCGTCCAGTCGCGCGAAACGGGTGGCGTTCACCAGGAGGGCGTCCTGGCTCGGAGGAGCGGCGGCGGAGCCGTCCGAGGCTGCGCGGAGGATCCACAACTGAAGTGACACGCTGTGTGGTTAGGCGCTACCGGGAGACAGGGAGACGACTGCGCGGAGTGCTCCGGACTTCGAGGGCACCCTGGGCGGTCTGGTCTCCCTGGCCGAAGAGCGGGAGTTCGACCGGATCGTGCGCCGGGCCCTGACTGACGCCCGCCACTGCTCGGCCGACCCGCTCTGCGCCGAGCGCCTGCCGCAGGACCCGGCGGACTTCCTCCACGGAGCCGCCTGCCAGGTCTGCCTGTTCGTGTCGGAAGCCACGTGCGAACGAGGCAACAGGTTCCTGGACCGTCGGTTCCTCGTCCCGCTCACCGGGGACCAGGATCCGGTGCTGACGCCGATCGGTCTGCTGCCGTGAGCCGACCCGCGTTCGAGGGCGCCGCCGAGGCCGCCGTCGCGGCGTTCTGCGATGCCATGGAGTCGGAGTCGGTACCTCCCTCCGAGGCGGCTGCATATGATGCGAGGCTATGTCGCCGCCCGGCGGAAAGCCCGGGACATCGTTCAGGTCCGCACCGTGTGGAGCGGCCCCTCGACACCGGCGGTGCCGGTGCGGGCCACCGCTCAGGTGCTGGTCGAGGTCATCAACGAGGCGCAGCGCGAGCTGCTGGCGATGACGTATGCGGCTCGTCCGTATCCGGCCCTGACCAGGGCCCTCACCGAGGCTGCGGGCAGGGGAGTCCAGACGCATGTCGTGGTCGAGACCCTGGCCGGCGCAGGTGGCCTGCTCTCGGGGAGGGAACCGGCTGAAGCGTTCGCCTCCGTACCCGGATTGCGGCTGTGGGTCTGGGTACGGGACCCGGCCGAACGGGGCCGCTCACGCCAGCACGCCAAGCTCGCCGTCGCGGACCGCCGCACTCTCCTGCTCGGCAGCGCCAACCTGACCGAGTCCGCCGCGCGGCGCAACATCGAGGCGGGTGTCCTGGTGACCGGCGGTGAAGCACCGCGACGCACGGCAGAGCACATCGTCGAGATGCAGCGTCTCGGCGTACTCAGGCCTGTCCCGCCACGTGAAGCTGCTGGTTGACCACCCGACTGTGCGCATGGTGAAGGCTCGTCGGCCCCCGGCGTCAGTGCGGCGTCCGTGGGTACCGCGCCACACCTTGCCGGCGGACCCGCCCGTGTCCGGGAGCGACAGGCCCACTCCCTTCTCGCCGACATGGAGCGATGTTGCTCACACTCTTCGAGTCGAGCGCGTGCCAGTTGTAGAGTGAGGACCGCCCTTGACCTGCACAAAGCAGGCAGGGAGCCGTCTTCCAGGAGTCCAGCATGCTGCGCACCATGTTCAAGTCCAAGATCCACCGCGCCACCGTCACCCAGGCCGACCTGCACTACGTCGGCTCGGTGACCATCGACGCCGATCTGCTCGACGCCGCCGATCTGCTGCCCGGTGAGCTCGTGCACATCGTGGACGTCACCAACGGTGCCCGGCTGGAGACGTACGTCATCGAGGGCGAGCGGGGTTCCGGCGTGATCGGGATCAACGGGGCCGCGGCGCACCTCGTCCACCCCGGCGACCTGGTGATCCTCATCAGCTACGCCCAGGTCACCGACGCCGAGGCGCGGTCGCTGCGGCCGCGGGTCGTGCACGTGGACGGCGACAACCGTATCGTCGCCCTGGGCGCCGACGCGTCCGAGCCGGCGCCGGGCTCCGACCAGGAGCGCAGTCCGCAGGCCGTGTCGGCCTGACGTAACGAAACCGTGCGGACGAGGAGCGTGGCCGTGAGCGACATCGAGATCCGTGAGGACCGGGCGGCGGGCCGTCTGGAGGCGGTCGCAGGCGGCGAGGTCGTCGGCCGTATCGAGTACTTCGTCCTGGACGCCCCCGAGCGCGCCCTCGTCCCCGTGCACACCGTCGTCGAGCCGGCCCACGAGGGCCAGGGCATCGCGGGCTCGCTCGTGCGTGAGGTGTACGCCGTGGCGCGGGGCGAGGGCATCGCCGTCGCCCCGCTGTGTCCGTACGTCGTGAAGTGGGCCGAGCGCCACCCGGACGAGGCGCCCGCGGCCGACCCCGAGCTGCTGCGTGCGGCGAAGGAGTGGCTCGTGGCCCACCCCGAGCGGTTCTGAACCGAGGATTTCCTGAAGATCACGAGGACCTGCGACGAAGGGGCGTCCGTGCTGGCGCTGTTGCACACCTCGCCCGTGCACGTCCCCGTCTTCGACGCCCTGCGTGACGAGGCGCACCCGGGGCTGGAGCTGCTGCATCACGTCGACGCCGAGCTGCTGGAACGGGCACGCCGCGAGGGGCCGGAGGCCGTGACGGACGCCGTGCGGACCGTGCTGCGGCAGGCCGTCGCCGAGGGGGCGCGGGCCGTTCTGTGCACCTGCTCGACCATCGGCGGTGTCGCCGAGGCGGCCGCCGGCGGGGCCGGGGTGCCGGTGTTGCGGGTCGACCGGCCGATGGCCGCCGCCGCGGTGGCCGCGGGTCTGCGCGTCGTCGTCCTCGCCGCCCTGGAAAGCACGCTCGCGCCGACCGCGGCACTGATCGGCGAGGAGGCCCGGCGCTCCGGCCGCCCCGTGGAGGTGCGGACCCGTCTGGTCGACGGTGCCTGGCCGCGGTTCGAGGGCGGCGACACCGAGGGCTATCTGCGACTGGTGGCGGAAGCGGCCGACGGGGTGTCGGATGCCGACGTGATCGTCCTGGCCCAGGCTTCCATGGCACCGGCCCGGGAACTGACCAGGGCCCCTGTCCCGGTGCTGGCCAGCCCCGCGCCGGGGCTGGCCGCCGGGGCGGCGGCGGCACGCCGCGTACAGCGCTCGCCGACGCCCCTGTGATCCGGCGCGGTGGGTCACCCGGGTCCGGCCGTTCACGCGGGGGAGTGAGTGGGGAGGCGGCTGTCGGGTAGGCGGGGGACAAGTCCAGAGCCGACGACGTCGACCGACTGGCCGGAGGACAGCGCCATGACGAACCCGTATCCGGATCCCGTCCCGCCAGGGCCCACCCCGGGACCCGCTCCCGGGCCGGACCCGGAGCCACAGCCGCACCCCGGCCCGGTGCCGTCCCCGGGCCCTGTCCCGGCGCCCCCGCACCCCGGCCCCGGTCCGGAGCCGACACCCCCGCCGCCGCCTCCGGGCCCCGGCCCCGAACCCACACCTCAGCCTCCGGGACCCGGACCGCAGCCCACGCCGCCGCCCCCGGGCCCACCCGAGCCCTCCCCGTCGCCGATCCCGCCGGGACCGGAGCCGGTGCCCAGTCCGGAGCCGGGCCCACCGCTCACCTGAGCCACAGGCCACGCCCGCAGACACACAGGGCATGCACCGGGGTCGGCGGGTGGCGGAGGTGCCGGTGGCGACCGCACCGGCCGTCGCCCGCCGCCCCTCCCACTAGATCCTGTCGTCAAACTCCCGTCGCCCGCCCGAAGGGCGGGCCTCGCGGCGTCAGGTGCGTGCTCTCGGCGTGCGGGGCCCTGATCCTCGTACTGGATGTACTTGGGTCAGGGCCCCGTGCGGCGAGAGTGCGTGCATGCTGTCGCGAGGCAGACGGGAGTTTGACGACAGGGCCTAGGCACCACGCAACACGTACGACTACGCGGTGACCTCCGACCGGTCCCCGCCCCACAGCGTGTGGAAGGCGCCGTCCCGGTCGGCCCGCCGGTACGTGTGCGCCCCGAAGAAGTCCCGCTGCCCCTGCGTCAGCGCGGCCGGCAGCCGCTCGGCGCGCAGGGCGTCGTAGTAGGCCAGGGCCGCGGCGAAGCCGGGCGTCGGCACGCCCTGGCGGGTCGCGGCGACCAGGACCTCGCGCCAGTCGTCCTGCGCGTCGGCGATCTCCTGGGCGAACGTCTCGTCCGACAGCAGGCTCGGCAGATCCGCCCGGGCGTCGTAGGCGGCGCGAATGCGGTCCAGGAAGGCCGCGCGGATGATGCAGCCGCCGCGCCAGATCGCGGAGACCGCGCCCAGGTCGATGTCCCAGCCGTACTCCTCGCTGCCCGCCGCGATCTCGTGGAAGCCCTGCGTGTACGACACGATCTTCGACGCGTACAGCGCCTGCTCGACGCGGTCGGCGAAGGCGGCCGCCTCCGACTCGCCGAGTGCCGACGCCTTCGGCCCCGCCAGCCCGCGCGAGGCCTCCCGCAGCGCCGCGTGCCCGGACAGCGACCGGGCGAAGACGGCCTCCGCGATGCCGGACACCGGCACGCCCAGGTCCAGCGCGATCTGCACCGTCCAGCGGCCCGTGCCTTTCTGCTCCGCCTGGTCGACCACCACGTCGACGAACGGCCTGCCCGTCGCCGCGTCGACGTGCGACAGCACCTCGGCCGTGATCTCGATCAGGTAGGAGTCCAGGCGACCGGTGTTCCAGGTGCGGAAGATGTCGGCGATCTGCGCGGGGGAGTACCCGGCGACATCGCGCAGCAGCTGGTACGCCTCGCCGATCAGCTGCATGTCGGCGTACTCGATGCCGTTGTGGACCATCTTCACGAAGTGCCCGGCGCCGTCCGGGCCGACGTGCGTCACGCAGGGCGCCCCGTCCGCCGCCTTCGCGGAGATCTTCTCGAGCATCGGACCGAGCGAGTCGTACGACTCCTTCGAGCCGCCCGGCATGATGCTCGGGCCGTTCAGGGCCCCCTCCTCGCCGCCCGAGATGCCGGTGCCGACGAAGTGGATGCCCTGCTCGCGCAGTTCGCGTTCCCGGCGGCGGCTGTCCGCGAAGTGGGCGTTGCCCCCGTCGATGATCATGTCGCCGGGCTCCAGCAGCGGGGCGAACTCCTGGATCACCGCATCGGTCGGGTCACCGGCCTTCACCATGATCACCAGGCGCCGGGGCCGCTCCAGCGCCGCCACGAACTCCTTGGCGGTCTCGGTCGCGACGAAGTCGCCCTCGCTCCCGAACTCATCCACCAGCGCGTGCGTGCGGGACGCCGTCCGGTTGTGCACCGCGACCGTGTAGCCGTTGCGGGCGAAGTTGCGGGCGAGGTTGCGGCCCATGACCGCGAGACCCGTGACGCCGATCTGCGCTGTAGTGCTCATTGGGTTGGCTCCTAAGTGACCTTGATGTCTGTCTGGGGTGCCCTGTGTCCGTGGTGCCCTGTGTCCGTGGCGCCGGGGTGCCGTGGTGTCCGCCAGTATTGCCGGTCTGTCCGTTCGACCATCCTGACGTGCCGGTACTCGGGCCGCACTTTCTGGTCCGGCGGACTTCAGTACGCACCGGATGGGCCCGGTGCCTCAGCGTACGGACGTCCCATCCGGCCAACGGCCACCCGTTCTTGGCCACTTGGCGTGACCAACCGGCCGATTGCCGTCTTGTCATGGCCTGTTAGCGGCGCATACTTTTGCCACTCCTGACGCAATGTCGAGGGGGACCTCCATGGCCGTACGCGGCCGGCACCGCCGGTATCAGCCGAACAGGATCAACCGCGCGTCACTGACCGTCACCGCTGGTGGTGCGGGACTGGCGCTCCCGCTCATGGGTACCGGCACGGCGCAGGCGGCCGAAGTGGAGACCTGGGACAAGGTCGCCGCCTGCGAATCCACCAACGACTGGGACATCAACACCGGCAACGGCTACTACGGCGGGTTGCAGTTCACCCAGTCCACCTGGGAGGCGTTCGGCGGCACCGAGTACGCCCCGCGTGCGGATCTGGCCACCAAGGACCAGCAGATCGCCATCGCCGAGAAGGTGCTCGACGGGCAGGGCCCCGGCGCCTGGCCGGTGTGCTCGGAGCGCGCCGGACTGTCCCGGGGCGGTGACGCGCCGGACATCCGCCCGGCCGGGGGCGCGGAGACCGGGAAGAGTCCGGAACGGACCGCCAGGAAGTCCACCGAAAGGCCCGCCGGGAAGTCCGACTCGGTGAAGGACGTCCAGCCCCAGATCACCCCGCAGTCCCGGGCCGGCAAGGCCAGGATGTACACGGTGGTCACCGGCGACACCCTGTCCGGCATCGCCGACACCCAGCAGGCCCGGGGCGGCTGGCGAGGACTGTACGACGCCAACCGTGAAGCGATCGGAACGGACCCCGACCTGATCCTGCCGGGCCAGCGCCTGGCTGTGCGCGGCGAGGCGACGGCGACCGAGCCGAAGCAGAAGCAGCAGAAACAGAAGCAGGAGCAGCAGAAGAAGCCCGCCCCGGACAGCGGCAAGGAGAAGCAGGGCGGGCCGGGCGAGAAGGAGAAGGCGGACAGGGCCGACAAGGCGACGAGCAAGGCCGACAAGGCCACCACCCGCCAAGGCGTCGTCGCGCCCGTCGACGCCTCCACCGGCACGCCGTACCACCAGGCGGGCTCTTCCTGGTCGAAGGGCTATCACACCGGCGTCGACTTCCCCGTCCCCACCGGCACCTCGGTCAAGTCGGTCGCGGAGGGCCGCATCGTCAGCGCGGGCTGGGGTGGCTCCTACGGGTACGAGGTGGTCGTACGGCACAGCGACGGCCGCTACTCCCAGTACGCGCACCTCTCGGCGATCTCGGTGAAGGACGGTCAGTCGGTCGGCGCCGGCCAGCGCATCGGCCGCTCGGGCTCCACCGGCAACAGCACGGGCCCGCATCTGCACTTCGAGGTGCGGACGGGGCCCGGATTCGGTTCCGACGTCGACCCGGTGGCGTATCTGCGGGCCGGCGGCGTCAGGATCTGATCCGCACCCGTTTCCGGCTGAGAACGGGCTGCGGGGCGAACGGACCGCCGTGGAAGAGGCCGTAGGAGAGCGGCGTGTCGTCGCTCTCCGCCGGATACCGGTCCCCGTACCGGTCCCCGTACCTGTCCCTGTCCCTGTCCCCGTACCTGTCCTCGGCGGGGTCGCTGTCGGGGGTCGCCGGTGACATCGGGGAGGGCAGGAAGACCTTGTCGGGCAGCGGGGCGACCCGCGCCCCGTCTCCGTCCCGAATCTCCCGGGCGTCCCGAATCGCCTGGACCTCCCCGGCCTCCGGGACCAGCGTCTCCTCGACCGGCACCGCCGCGGACCCGGCGGACTCGGTCGCCGCCGCAACGGCCGCGACCTCCTCGGCGGACTCCCGGGCGATCCGCTCCGTCGTCAGCAGGATCAGCCCGCCCGCGGCCACCACACCGCAGCTCAGGGCCAGCGCGGTGCCCGCCGTCCCGTAGCGGAAGGTTTCGCCGAACATCGTGATGCCGACCACCGCGGCCACCACCGGGTTCACGACCGTCAACGTGGCCAGCGGGGCCGCGAGACCGGCTCCCCGGTAGGAGGCCTGCGACAGCAGCATGCCCGCCGTGGCGAGCACACCGATCACGGCGAGGGTGGGCAGGTCGGCGGCCGACATCCCGCCGGACCAGTCGACCGCGACCGTCTTGGTGAAGACCGAGGACATACCGAAGGCTATGCCGGACGCGGTCGCCAGCAGGATGCTGCGGACCGCCGGGTGCCGGTGCGCGGCCCGGCCGGCGATCATCAGCGCCACGACCACGGCGCCGGTGACGACGGCCGCCCCGACCCGCTGCCCCGTGTCCAGCGACTGCGCGTCGGACGCGCCGACCAGGGACAGCAGCCCCGCGAGACCGACCGTCGCCATGAGCGCGCCCCGCCATGCCGTCGCGCCGGCCTTGCGGCCCACGAACAGCGCCGCCATGGGCAGCGCGAACACGATGGTGAGCGCGCCCAGCGGCTGCACCAGGCTCAGCGGGCCGAGGGCGAGTGCCACCACGTGCAGCAGGCCGCCGAGGCCGTTGAGTCCGACCGCCGCCCACCAGCCGGGCCGGCGCAGTGGAGCGTACTGAGCACCCGGAGAGGACGCCGCGACCCGCTCCTGCACGATCGCTCCGCCCGCGTACGCCACGGCGGAGACGAGCGACAGCAGCACGGACAACGCGAGGGCGCTCATCGGCTGCTCCTCTGCGTGAGGCGGGGGCCCCGGGCCCGGCGCGGCGAACGGTCGTCTTCCATGGACAACACGATGCCGTCTCAGGGTCTTCCCGTCGTCGTCCCTGAGCACTCATTGGGTCCTACTGCCGATGGAGTATGACGGCGGTGCCGTCCTCCCCAGGGTGGGCGACCGAGGGACCGGACCCCTTACCCAGGCCCCTAGGGGGCCTTGATACTACTGCTCTCCGTGGACCCCGACGTGGACTTCGACCCCGGCCTCACCGCACTCCGCCCGCTCGGCGGTTTCTTCGTCCTGCGTGGCTCGCGGCCGTCGCCGCCCCGGCCCCTGCCCACCCTCGCACATGCCTGGGCACCGGTATACGGAGCTGCGACGCCGGACGTTCACGCACCGGCTCGGGAGGACCCGCTCGCCTTCCGCGTCCGGAAGGTCGCCGCCGCACTCCGCGCCCCCGAGATCCGCGTCGCCGCCTCAGTGGCCCACCAGGGGCTGGCGGCCCGCCTGTGGTCGGTGACGCTCGGATGCGCCGTCCTCTGCGGCGGCGTCCCCGACCTCGCTCCGCGCCTGCTGCGCTGGGACCCCGACGCGGCCGCCCCCGACGACCTGTGGCTCGCCGAGGTGCGGCCCCTCCCGGGCGACGCCGGCACGATCGCGGAGCTCGTGCTCGACGGCCACCTGGCACCGCTGACGGCGGCCCTGCACGCCCGGTACCGTGTCGCGACCGGTCTGTTGTGGGGCAACGCCGCCTCCGCGCTGGCGGGTGCCGCCCGGGAACTGGAGCGCTGGTCCCGGCGCCACGGCCGGGTCGACGCCGCCGCCCACGCCCGCTCGCTCACCGCCGCCCTGATGGCCCACCCCTTGCTGACCGGGACCGGCGCCCTCACCGGTAACGGCTTCCGGCGGCGCAGTTGCTGTCTGTACTACCGGGTGCCCGGCGCGGGTGTCTGCGGGGACTGCTGCTTCTCCCACCCTCCTCGATCCCCGCAGCTCCGGCGCTCTTCCCCAGGCGCCCCGTCTGAGTGACCATGAGGGGACCAGCCGCCGAGCACGGGAGGTTCCGGGTGCGTGTGGGACTGCTGACCCGGGAGTACCCGCCGGACGTGTACGGCGGCGCGGGCGTCCACGTCGAGTTCCTCGCCCGGGAACTCGCCCGTCTCGTCGACCTGGACGTGCACTGCTGGGGCGAGGGCCGCACCGACGGAGTGCTGCGCCACCGCCCCTGGACCGCGCTCGACGGCGCCAACGACGCGCTGCGCACCTTCTCCGTGGACCTCGCCATGGCCGCCGCCCTCGAAGGCCGCGAACTGGTCCACTCCCACACGTGGTACGCGGGTCTCGGCGGCCACCTCACCAAGCTGCTGCACGGCGTCCCGCATGTGGTGACCGCCCACTCCCTGGAGCCCCTGCGCCCCTGGAAGGCCGAGCAACTCGGTGGCGGTTACGCCCTGTCCGGCTGGGCCGAGCGCACCGCGGTCGAGTCCGCCGACGCGGTGATAGCCGTGTCCGCCGCCATGCGCGAGGACATCCTCGGCTGCTACCCGGCGCTGGACCCCTCCAGGGTCCACGTCGTGCACAACGGCATCGACACCACCCTCTACCGGCCCGACCCCGGCACCGACGCGCTGGACCGGATCGGCCTGGACCGCTCCCGCCCGTACGTCCTGTTCGTCGGTCGCATCACCCGCCAGAAGGGCGTGCCCCATCTGCTGCGCGCCGTACGGGACATCGACCCCGCCGCACAGGTCGTGCTGTGCGCCGGCGCCCCGGACACCCCCGAGATCGACCAGGAGTTCCGCGACCTCTTCGCCGGGCTGAGCCGCGCCCGCGAGGGCGTGCACTGGATCCCGCGCATGCTGCCGCGCCCGGAGGTGATCCAGTTGCTGACCCACGCCGCGGTCTTCGTCTGCCCCTCGGTGTACGAGCCCCTCGGCATCGTCAACCTGGAGGCGATGGCCTGCGGTACGCCCGTGGTCGCCTCCCGGGTCGGCGGCATTCCCGAGGTCGTGGCGGACGGCGCGACGGGGCTGCTCGTCCCCAAGGACGACGACGCGACCGGCAGCCGGGACGAGGGCTTCGAGGCGGGCCTCGCCCGGGCACTGGACTCCGTCCTCGGCGACCCGGAGACCGCCCGGCGGATGGGCGAGGCGGGCCGGAAACGCGCGGTGGACGAGTTCGGCTGGGACGCGGTCGCCCGCCGAACCGTCCGGCTCTACGAGGAGATTCTCGAGCAGGCGTAGGACGAGGAGCCCGTCAAGCAGGCTTGGGCCGCCCCGCTCCGGGGCAGCCGAGGGTGAACGAGGGGGAGGGGAGCGGCCATGCGTCGTGGAGGTCCTTCGGTGCTCGGGATCGTGCTGGCGGGCGGAGAGGGCAAACGCCTGATGCCCCTGACCGCGGACCGAGCCAAACCCGCGGTCACCTTCGGTGGCACGTACCGGCTGGTCGACTTCGTGCTGTCCAACCTGGTCAACGGCGACATCCTGCGGATCTGCGTGCTCACGCAGTACAAGTCGCACTCCCTGGACCGCCACATCACCACCACCTGGCGGATGTCCAGCCTGCTCGGCAACTACGTCACCCCCGTCCCCGCCCAGCAGCGCCTGGGCCCGCGCTGGTACCTGGGCAGCGCCGACGCGATCCTCCAGTCGCTGAACCTCGTGCACGACGAACGGCCCGAGTACGTCGCGGTCTTCGGCGCCGACCACGTGTACCGGATGGATCCGCGCCAGATGCTCACCCAGCACATCGAGTCCGGCGCGGGCGTGACCGTGGCGGGGATACGGGTCCCGCGCGCCGAGTCGCCGTCCTTCGGTGTGATCACCCCGGGCTCCGACGGCCGGACCGTCACCGGCTTCCTGGAGAAGCCCGCCGACCCGCCGGGGCTGGCCGACGACCCCGAGTGCGTCTTCGCCTCGATGGGCAACTACGTCTTCACCACCAAGGTCCTCATCGAGGCCCTGCACCGGGACGCCGAGGACGAGAACTCCGTGCACGACATGGGCGGCTCGATCCTTCCCCGGCTCACCGACCGGGGCGAGGCCGCGCTGTACGACTTCAGCGCCAACCACGTGCCGGGGGAGACCACCCGGGACCAGGGCTACTGGCGGGACGTCGGCACGCTCGACGCCTACTACGACGCCCACATGGACCTGATCGCCGAGCGGCCCGCCTTCAACCTCTACAACCGGGACTGGCCGATCTACACCCACTCCACCCAGCTCTCGCCCGCCCGCTTCAACGCCGGCGGCATCGCCGGCGAGTCGATCATCAGCGCGGGCTGCCTGATCCGCGGGCAGGTCACCCGGTCCGTGCTCTCGCCGGGCGTGGTGGTCGATCCGGGAGCCGTGGTGCAGGGTTCGGTGCTGCACCACAACGTGCACATCGGCCGGGGCGCGGTCGTGCGCGGGGCGGTGCTGGACAAGAACGTGGACGTGCCGCCGGGCGCGACGATCGGCGTCAACCCGGAGCGGGACGCCGAGCTGTACAGCGTCTCCAAGGGCGGCGTGATCGCGCTGGGGAAGGGGCAGCGGGTGCCGTGACGGGCGGGTGACGGCCCCGGGTCGCGCGGTGCGTCCGGGGTCGTGGTCATGTACGTGCTGACGCGAGCGCGGCCGCCGAGGACGCCGCGGAGATCCACGCGTCGGCCTGAGCCTGGACCGCCGGTACCACCCGCGCGGCTCTGGACCATCACGGCGCCCGGCACCTCGGACACCGGCCGCTACGTCCGGTCCACCCGCACGGAAGGCACGGCGTACGACCGGACCCGCCTGACGACCGACGCCCCGCGCTCCATCCGGCCGCTCGGGTTCACGGTCGGCCCGCACCCGTCCGGGTGGGGAACGTCACCGCAGGCTGCGCCACCTCCGCCGACCTGGGCACAGACGCCCCATGAGTCCCTGGAGTCCCGCCCTGCCGCCAGGGGCGGGACTTTAATCTGTTGTTAACTGTGCGTAGCGTGATCGTCCTTGACCGTAATCGGCGGAGGGCGATTGACTGCTTGTCCACCCGTCGTTCATGCGTCGTCCTTGCGAGGCAAGCCCTTGACTCCCGATCCGCTCGCTCCCCTCGACCTCGCGTTCTGGAACATCGAGTCCGCGGAGCACCCCATGCACCTCGGCGCGCTGGGGGTCTTCACGGCCGACTCGCCCACCGCGGGCGCCCACGCGGCCGACCTGCTCGCCGCCCGCGCCCCCGCGGTGCCCGGACTGCGGATGCGGATCCGGGACACCTGGCAGCCGCCGCTCGCCCTGCGCCGGCCGTTCTCCTTCGGCGGCGCGACCCGTGAGCCCGACCCCGCCTTCGACCCGCTCGACCACGTCCGGCTGCACGCCC
Source organism: Streptomyces sp. NPDC097107 (assembly GCF_044762405.1). Classification (NCBI taxonomy): domain Bacteria; kingdom Bacillati; phylum Actinomycetota; class Actinomycetes; order Kitasatosporales; family Streptomycetaceae; genus Streptomyces; species Streptomyces sp. NPDC097107. The sequence goes on from NZ_JBIWEF010000003.1 coordinate 121,410, forward strand.
CGACGACGGACTTCCACGCCCGGGCGGGCCTCCTCATGGGACGCCCGCTGGAGCGCGGCCGGCCGCCGTGGGAGGCGCACGTGCTGCCGGGCGCGGACGGCGGCTCGTTCGCCGTGCTGTTCAAGTTCCACCACGCCCTCGCCGACGGACTGCGGGCGCTGACCCTCGCGGCCGGGATCCTCGACCCGATGGACCTCCCCGCACCCCGGCGCCGGCCCGAGGAGCCTCCGCGAGGGCTTCTCCCGGACGTGCGCGGGCTACCGGGGAAGCTGCGCGGCGCGCTGTCCGACGCTGGCCGAGCCCTCGACATCGGCGCCGCCGCGGCCCTGTCCACCCTCGACGTGCGTTCCTCGACCGCGCTCACCGCCGAGTCCTCCGGCACCCGCCGCACGGCGGGCGTCGCCGTCGACCTCGACGACGTGCACCGCGTGCGCAAGACCGTCGGCGGCACCGTCAACGACGTCCTGATCGCGGTCGTCGCCGGCGCCCTGCGCCGCTGGCTGGACGAGCGCGGAGACGGCAGCGAGGGCGTCGCGCCCCGAGCCCTGATCCCCGTCTCCAAGCGCCGCCCGCGCGCCGCCCACCCGCAGGGCAACCGGCTCTCCGGTTACCTGATACGGCTTCCGGTCGGCGACCCCGACCCGCTGTCCCGCCTCGGCACGGTCCGCGCCGCCATGGACCGCAACAAGGACGCGGGGCCCGGCCGGGGCGCCGGTGCCGTCGCCCTGCTCGCCGATCACGTGCCCGCGCTCGGTCACCGGCTCGGCGGGCCCCTGGTCGGGCAGGCCGCCCGGCTCTGGTTCGACATCCTGGTCACCAGCGTCCCCCTGCCCAGCCCGGGCCTGCGGCTCGGCGGCCACCCGCTCACCGAGGTCTACCCGCTGGCGCCGCTGGCCCGCGGCCACTCCCTGGCGGTGGCCGTCTCGACGTACCGCGGACAGGTCCACTACGGCCTGGTCGCCGACGCGAAGGCGGTGCCGGACCTCGACCGGTTCGCCCTGGCCGTGGCGGAGGAGGTGGAGACTTTGCTCACCGCCTGCGGTCCCTGAGGCGAACGGGTTTGGCTCCGTGCCCCGGCGCTGAATAAAATCCGCTGTTCGAAAGCGGACGCGTCTCGGAGCGCCGCGACGGTGACCAGGGAACGGCAGCGGCGATGACGGTGACACAGGACGGTTCGGCGACCACGGACGAGGTGGTGCACGCGTCCGGTGACGAGGCGGCGGCGTACCCGTCCGGCGACGAGGCGGCGTACGGCCCCGGTATCGACCCGGAGCGGCTCGCCGTCTGCCTGAGCGTGCTGGAGGAGCTCGACGGGATCGACCTCGACCACCCGGACGCGATCCGGGTCCGCCGGGCCACCTCGCACATCTACCGGATGGTCAAGCAGCGCCGCCGCCAGGAGCGCCGCGCCGCCAAGACCGCCCACGACAAGGCCGTGACCGAGGCCACCGCCACCGGATCCGCCGAGCGCATCGACGACGAGACCGAAGGCATCCTGCCCTCCTCCCGCACCGAGGAGGGCAGCATCGCGGGGATACTCCAGCGCCCCCGCTCCTGCTACATCTGCAAGCAGCGGTACGTCGAGGTCGACTACTTCTACCACCAGCTCTGCCAGAGCTGCGCCGCCGAGAACCGGGCCCGCCGCGACGCCCGCGCCGACCTCACCGGCAAGCGGGCGCTGCTCACCGGCGGCCGCGCCAAGATCGGCATGTACATCGCGCTCAGGCTGCTGCGTGACGGCGCGCACACCACGATCACGACCCGCTTCCCCAAGGACGCCATCCGCCGCTTCAAGGCCATGGACGACTCCGCGGACTGGATCCACCGCCTGGAGGTCGTCGGCATCGACCTGCGCGACCCCGCGCAGGCCGTGGCCCTGGCCGACCAGGTCACCGAGCGGGGCCCGCTCGACATCCTGATCAACAACGCCACCCAGACCGTGCGCCGCCTGCCCTCCGCGTACGCCGCGCTCGTCGAGGGCGAGAGCGCCCCGCTGCCCGCCGGTGAACTGCCGCCCCACCACGTCATCGGCGCCTTCAACTCGGGCGCGGTGGACGGCCTGGCCGCGCTGCCCGTCGGTGCCACGGGGCTCGACGCGCAGAAGGTGGCCGACCTCGCGCTGGTGGCCGGCAACGCCAGTGTGGTGCGGCACCGCGACGGCACCGCCATCGACGCGGGCGGCCTGGTCCCCGACGTCGTCGACACCAACACCTGGGTCCAGACCATCGAGCAGATCTCCCCGGTCGAACTGCTCGAGACCCAGCTGTGCAACTACACGTCGCCGTTCATCCTCATCAGCGCGCTGCGGCCGGCGATGGCCGAGGCCGCGCGCAAGGCGCCCGCGGGGCGCGCCTACGTCGTCAACGTCTCGGCGATGGAGGGCGTTTTCGCCCGCGGCTACAAGGGCGCGGGCCACCCCAACACCAACGCGGCCAAGGCCGCCATGAACATGGTGACGCGGACCAGTGCCCAGGAGATGTTCGACACCGACGGCATCCTGATGACCTCGGTCGACACCGGCTGGATCACCGACGAGCGGCCCCACTACGACAAGCTGCGGCTGGCCGAGGCCGGCTTCCACGCCCCGCTCGACCTGGTCGACGGCGCCGCCCGCGTCTACGACCCGATCGTGCGCGGCGAGGCGGGCGAGGACCTGTACGGCGTCTTCCTCAAGGACTACGCGCCCGGTAAGTGGTGACGGCCCCCACCGGGCGGACGGCGGCAGGGCACGCCGGGCGTCAACGGCGGTAATCCGCTGGTCCGTCGGCGGGGCGCCGGCCTCCTCCGGGGCGAGCGCCGGTGTGCCCGGTGCGCCGGACGCCTCAGTCGACGGCGCCGAGCCGCGAGTTCCGCGCCGCCGTCAGCTCCAGCACCGTGCGCCAGTCCTCGAGGACCCCGGCGTCGAAGACGGCGGTGCGGGCCTCCTCGTCCGCCTGGCGCAGGCTGACCAGGTCGTCGTCGTGGGTCCAGGCGGCCGGGTGGGCGTGCCGGCGCAGCAGGCGGGCGACGCGCGCGCCGAGCAGCGGCCGCACCGCGTCGGCGGTCCGGCCGGCCGGATTGCCGGGCCACAGCAGCCGGCCCACGGGCGACACCAGACCGGCGACCTGGAGCTCCTTGTCGGCGGGGCGGCGCCGGCGCAGCAGCGCGGCGGTCCGCAGCGCGTGCCCGTGCAGGTCCCCGGGCCCGCTGCCGTGCTCGGCCGCCGCCCGTTCGCCCCGGCAGGCGTACAGCAGGTCCATCAGCTCCTCGACGCTGCGCAGTTCCATGCCTCGGTCCTCCCACGAGACAGCCGTTGCCGACCGGCAGCAGACCATGGCGAGCTTGCGCCGCAGCCAACGGCAACTTAACTGCGCTACCCGTCGCCGCCGACAATCGAAGGTACGGGCGGCGATGTGGGCCGAATGGGTGAGTTGCACACGGTGCAGAGGTGGGCGAACCCGGGCAGACTGGGCCCAACTGTGCGCGCAACGAAGGGCAATGGTTCTCCCATGTTTTGAGCCCCATAGAGCGCACCCCCGCTCATTTGGTTAATCTGGAGCGGACGGACGGCAGCACAGGGCACTACCCACACCCAAGGTCCGTCATGGGACAAGCCGGTTCACAACGGCCTGCTCTCGCACGAGTGACCGGCGCCACCGCGTCCGAACTGCATTTCGACTCACACCCGAGCGGGCGCCGGGCGCCGGACAGGAGACCGGCCCGACAGGCCCCGAGGGTGATCCGACACATAAGGAGTGCGCGGTGACACCGGAGACGACGACGAATCCAGAACAACGCCCGAAGGAACGCACCCAGCGTGCGGGCCGCCGGCCCGGAGAGATCGGCAGCCTCGACGTGTGGGCCCGGTCCGCCCCCATCCGTCTCGCGGGCTACGAGGACGACCTCGCCGAGCCCCACATCCTGCCCAGCGTGGACTGACCCGCCGAAGCCGCCGCGAGCATGGGCGTGCGAGACTCACGCCCATGCTGATCAGGGAAGCGACGGCCGACGACTGGCCGCAGATCTGGCCTTTCTGGCACCGCATCGTCGCCGCCGGCGAAACCTACGCCTGGGACCCGGACACGTCCGAGGAGGACGCCCGGGCCCTGTGGACGAACCCCGCCAAACGCGTCTACGTCACCGAGGACGACACCGGCACCGTCGTCGCCTCCGCCTACGTCACCCCCAACTACGGCGGCCCCGCCGCCCGTATCGCCAACGCCGGCTTCATGGTCGACCCCGGCCGGGCCGGCCGCGGCACCGGCCGGGCCCTCGCCGAACACATCCTGGCCGCCGCCAGGGCCGACGGATACCGCGGCATGGTCTTCAACGCCGTCGTCGAGACCAACCCGGCCGTGAAGCTGTGGACCTCCCTCGGCTTCACGATCCTGGGCACGGTGCCGGACGCCTTCGACCACCCGCGGCACGGGCGGGTCGGCCTGCACATCATGTACCGGACGCTGTAGAACGCGGTTCAGTCCCAAGGCGCCGTCCGCCGCCAGGGGCGCAGCGCCTCGATCCGCCCCGCCAGCTCCAGCAGGGCCGCCTCCGACCCCGGGCGCCCCACCAGTTGTACGGCGCAGGGGGCGCCCGAGGGCAGGGCGCCGACCGGCACCGTCATCGCGGGCCAGCCGGTCAGGTTCCACGGCGGTGTGAAGGGCGAGTACGCCGAGTTGGCCAGGATGTTGAGCAGCCAGCCCCGCTCGTGCCAGGGCCCGGCCTTGGGGGAGCGGCGGGCCAGCGCGGGGGTGAGCAGGACGTCGTGCTCGGCGAAGAACGGCTCCAGGCGTTCGCGCAGCCCGTTCTGGCCCTTTCCGGTGGCGACCGTGCCTACGAAGGGCCGCCCGAGGGCAGCGTGCACCCGCGTCCGCCTGGTCAGCAGCCGCCGGTCCAGTTCCCGCGCGTCCACGGACACTCCGGCCGTCCAGTGCGTCAGGGCGGTCAGGCCCAGCGACGCCGGATAGGGCGGGTCCGCCCGCCGCACCTGGTGCCCGGCCTTCATCAGCACCCCGGCCGCCTCGCGGACGGCGTCCGTGTAGGGGCGGGAGACCGTGACGCCGGCCAGGGGGCTGCGCAGGGAGGCGGCGACCCGGAGGGTGCCGGGCTCCGCGCGGCGCGGCGGCCCGCCGTCCGCGAGGTCGTCCGCCAGCACCGCCAGCATCAGTCGCGCGTCCTCGACCGTCGTGGCCAGCGGCCCGTTCTCCGACATGCCGAACCAGTCGCCCTCGCCGATCCCGGCCGGCACCACCCCGTGCCCCGGCTTGACGGTGACCAGACCGCAGTTGGCCGCCGGTATGCGCAGCGAACCCATGCCGTCGTTGCCCAGCGCGATCGGCACCATTCCGGCCGCGACCGCGGCGGCGCTCCCGCCCGAGGAGCCGCCCGCCGAACGAGCCGGGTCCCACGGGTTGCGGGCGGTGCCGTGCACGCCCTCGCTGGTGCCGAACACGCACAGCTCGGGCACGTTCGTCAGCCCCACCACCACCGCGCCGGCCGCCCGCAGCCGGGCCACGGTGACGTGGTCGTCCGCGGCGGGCGTGTCGGGCGTCGCGGCGGAGCCGTTGCGGGTGGACTCGCCGCGCACCGAGAGATTGTCCTTGACCGCCACCGGCACGCCGGCCAGCGGCAGTTCGCCCAAGTCGCCCCGGGCGCCGACCTCCTCGGCCTCGGCGAGCGCCGCCTCGGTGCGCACCGCGCGGAAGGCGCCGACGCGGCCGTCGAGCCGCTCGATCCGGGCCAGGTGCGCCGCCACCACTTCGCGGGGCGTGGCCCGCTTCTCCCGGACGGCGGCGGCGATCTCGGCGGCGGTGCGGCCGGCCCAATCGGTCACGGAGGGCTCCTAGGGTGGTGTCGGGGCGTCATTACTGGCGAGTACGCAGGAAGCACCCTGCCCGTCCGGCGCCCTCGCGTCGAGAGCCCGGACCCGCCGACCGCTCCCGCGTCCGGACCGATCGTCTCGTTCCCCTGTGCCGGCCGCCCCCGTGCCCCGGTCGATCGTCCCGTCCCCCCGTGCCGGCCGCCCGCGCCTCCGCTCGGGCCGACGTCCCGTTCATCCCGTTCCGGTCGACCGCGCCTGCCCCGTGCTGTCCCGTTCGATCAGCCGCGGCACCGGCACCCGCACCGTCCGCGCGGGGCCGCCGTCGAGCAGGGCGGTCAGTTCCGTCGCCGCCGTGCGGCCGAACTCCACGCTGTCCCGGGAGAGCGCGGACAGCCACGGCTTGACCATGCGGCACAGTGCCGAGTCCTCCCAGGCCACCACGGACACGTCCCCAGGTACCGAGAAACCGAGACCGGCCGCGGCGGCGACCCCGGCGACGGCCATCACGTCGTTGTCGTAGATCAGGGCGGTCGGCGGAGCGGGGGCCTCCAGGACCCGGCGGGTGACGGCGGCGCCCTCCGCGTCGGAGTAGTCCGTGGGCACCGACTGCACCTCTGTCAGGCCCCGGCGTCCCGCCTCGGCGCGCAGGGCGCGGATGCGGCGCTCGGTGTGCGCGAGGCCCGGCAGCCCGGCGATGTGCGCGATCCGCCGGTGGCCGAGCGCGTGCAACCCGTCCACCAGCGCGGCCATCGCGCCCGCGTCGTCCGCCCACACCGACGAGAGCCCCGGATGGCGCTGGCCGGGCGCCCCGCCGATCACCACGGCGGGCAGGCCGAGTTCGTCGAGCAGGTCCGGACGCGGGTCGTCGGTGCGCGGGTCGACCACCAGGACGCCGTCCACCCGGTGCTCGGCCCACCAGCGCCGGTAGACCGCGCACTCGTCGTCGACGTCCTGCGCCACCTGGAACAGCAGGCCGAGATGCCGCCGTGCCAGCACCTCCTGGATGCCGGAGACCAGTTGCAGGAAGAAGGAGTCCACGCCGAGGGTGTGCGCGGGCCGGGCCAGCACGAAGCCGACCGTCGCCGCGCCCTCACCGGACAGTGCGCGGGCCGCCGTACTGGGCCGCCAGCCGAGCTGCTCGGCCACCCGGCGCACCCGGTCCCGGGTGATCTCGGAGACCCCCGGCCGGTCGTTGAGCGCGAAGGAGACCGCGCTCTCGGAGACCCCGGCCCGCCGCGCGATGTCCTTCATCGTCGGCCGGCGCGCGGCAGGCCGCTTGGCCGGCATGTACGCCCCTTTCCCCAGTGCGTAAGTTGAAGCCCGAGCTAAAGCGCTTGAGCGGAATGATCCTAAAGCGCATTAGTAGCTCGTGCCAAGTCGCCTCTCACCCTCGCTGTGACCTGGACTGATGCCGCGCGTTTCGCTTTAGTTCCACTGAATCCATTGACTTTGCGGGAACTCGCCGTGCATGGTCGCTGGCATCCAGCCGCCGACGTCCTCCAGGGAGACGTGTCACCGTGCCCACATCGCGCAGAAGCTTCGCTGTCGCAGCCGTAGCCGCCCTCGTCCTGCCGCTCAGCGCCTGCGGGTCGGGAGGGGGCGGCGGCTCGTCCGACGCCTCCGGCAAGGTCGAGGGCGACATCACCTTCCAGACCTGGAACCTGCGGGCCAACTTCAAGCCGTACTTCGAGGGCCTGATCGCGGACTTCGAGGAGAAGTACCCCGGCACCCACGTCAAGTGGATCGACCAGCCCGCCGAGGGCTACGCCGACAAGATCAGCGCCGACGCCGCCGGCGGCACCCTGGCCGATGTCGTCAACGTCTCCCCGGACCTCGCCGCCCCGCTCGCCCAGGCCGGGCTCGCCCTCGATCTGGACAAGGCCGCGGGGCAGTACGAGAAGGAGTACCTGGAGGCTGCCTGGGCCAGCCAGCAGGTACCGGGCCTGGAAGGGACCTACGCGTTCCCCTGGTACCTCAACACCGGCCCGCTCTTCTACAACAAGTCCCTGTTCGAGAAGGCCGGTCTCGACGCCGGCAAGCCGCCGACGACCTACGACGAACTCTTCGGCACCGCGCTGCAGCTCGCCAGGAAGACCGACGGCGAGGTGGCCACGCTCGCCAACGTGCCCACCATCGAGGACTTCGGCCGCTACGGCGTCCCGCTCATGAACGACGAGGGCACGGCCTTCGCGTTCGACGGCGCCAAGGGCGTCGAACTCCTCACCCGCTACAAGGAGCTGTACGACGCCGGAGGCCTGGACTCGCAGGCGCTGACGGCCACGCCCGAGTCGTCCGGGAAGAAGTTCCTGACCGGCGCGGTCGCCATGAACCCCGGCAGCGCCCTCGATCTCGCCAACTTCAGGAAGCAGGCCCCGAGCCTGTACGAGAACATCGGCATCACCGACCAGATCACCAGCACCGGCCACGTCAACATGTACGTGATGGGCCTGCTGGTGAACTCGCAGAGCGAGCGCAAGCCCGCCGCGGTCGCCTTCGCCCGCTTCGTCACCGACGCCGCCCACCAGATGTCGTTCGCGAAGCAGGTCGCCGTCTTCCCCAGCAGTGCCGGCTCGCTGGACGACCCGTACTTCACCGAGGAGGACGGGACCGACGAGACCCGGGTCCGGGTGGCCGCCGCCAAGTCGCTGAAGACCGCGGTCAACTACACGCCGGTGCTCTTCAGTGAGCAGATGAAGACCGAGCTGCGCAACGAGGTCGCCAAGGCGCTCCAGGGCAAGCAGAGCCCCGAGGAAGCTCTTGACAACGCTGTCAAGGCGTGTGACCGGCTCCTGAAGCAGCAGGGCTGAGCGCCATGGCGAGCTCCACCGTGTCCGGTGGCACACGCCGGGTCCGGCGCCAACTGCTCACCAGCCCCTGGCTGTTCGCCGCCCCCGGACTGTTGGTCGCCGGCGCCTTCATCCTCTACCCGTTCGTCTCGACGCTGGTCAACTCCTTCACCGACCGCCGCACCCTGGTGCCCGGTGGGTTCGTGGGCCTCGCCAACTTCCGCGAGCTGCTCCACGACGACATGTTCTGGATCGGCCTGCGCAACAGCACCCTGTACGTCCTCGGGGTCGTACCGGCACTCGTCCTGCTGCCGCTGCTGCTCGCGATGCTGGTGCGGAAGGCCATCCCCGGCATCACCTTCTTCCGGTCCGCCTTCTACACCCCCGTCGTCGCCTCGATCGTCGTCGTCGGGCTGATCTGGGTGTGGCTGCTGGACGAACGCGGCCTGGTCAACTCGGTGCTGGAGACCATCGGCGTCGGCCGGATCGGCTTCCTCAGCGACCAGTGGCTGATCCTGCTCAGCGCCATGGCCGTCACGGTCTGGAAGGGCCTCGGCTACTACATGATCATCTACTTGGCGGCGCTGGCCAACGTGCCCCGCGAACTGCACGAGGCCGCGGCCGTCGACGGTGCGGGCGCCCTGCGCCGCTTCGTCACCGTCACCATGCCCGCCGTGCGCTCCACCATGGTCCTGGTCGCGGCCCTCGCCTCGGTCGCCGCGTTCAAGGTCTTCTCCGAGGTGTATTTGATGGCCGGCCCGGACGGCGGCCCGGCGGGCGAGGACACCACCCTCGTCATGCTCGTCCAGCGCACCGGCACCGGCCTGACCGGCCGCGTCGGCTACGCCTCGGCCATCTCCGTCGTCGTCTTCGTCGTCACCCTCGTCCTGATGCTGCTCGTACTGCGCGCCGACCGGAAGGAGGAGTCGTGAGCGTCCTGGACAAGGTCCGGGCCGGCCCCGAGCAGCCGGCTCCGGCCCCGGCCCGAGAGCCCCGGATCACCGACGAGCACGGCCGACGGGTACGCGTCTGGGAACTCGCCCTGCGCTACCTGCTGCTGCTCGGCGTACTCGCCCTGACCATCGGCCCGTTCGTGTGGCAGCTGTCGACCTCGCTGAAGGGCCCGACGGAGGACATCTTCAGCTCCCCGCCGAAGTTCCTGCCCTCCGATCCCACCCTGCACAACTACGAGCGGGTCGCCGAGACCATCCCCGTCTGGGACTACGCGCTGAACTCGCTGAAGGTCGCCGTCGCCAACGTGGTGACCAACTGCGTCGGCGCCGCGCTGGCGGGCTACGCGCTGGCCCGGCTGCGCTACCGCGGCCGCCGCGTCGCCACCCTGGTCTTCATCCTGACCATGCTCGTCCCGGTGGAGGGCATCATCATCGCCCAGTTCACCACCATGCGGGAGCTCGGCCTCAACAACACCCTCGTCGGCGTACTGCTGCCCGGCTGCATCAGCGCCCTCAACGTCCTGCTGATGCGCAACGCCTTCCGCAACCTCCCCTACGAGATCGAGGAGGCGGCCTACGTCGACGGCGCCAACGTCTGGCAGCGGTTCCTGCGCATCGCCCTGCCCGCCGTGAAGGGCACCCTGGCGGTCGTCGCGATCTTCGCCTTCATGGGCGCCTGGGACGACTTCCTGTGGCCGCTGATCGTGCTGAGCGACCCCTCCAACTTCACGCTCACCATCGGCCTCAACTACCTGCACGGCACCTTCGCCAACGACGAACGCCTCGTCGCCGCGGGCACGATCATCGCCGTGGCGCCGCTCATCATCCTCTTCGCCTGCCTCCAGCGGTACTTCTTCCGCGGGGTCGGCGAGGGCGCCGTCAAGGGCTGACCCACCGACTCCCCCTCACAAGGACACCGCATGCCTTCTGCCGTGCGCTTCGGCGTCAACTACACGCCCAGCGAAGGGTGGTTCCATTCCTGGCTCGACTTCGACCCGGACTCCGTACGCGCCGACCTCGACTCCATAGCCGCCCTGGACGTGGACCACATCCGGGTCTTCCCGCTGTGGCCCTACTTCCAGCCCAACCGCACCCTGATCCGCGACCGCGCGGTCGGGCACCTGGTGGAGCTGGTCGACGCGGCCGGCGAGCGCGGCCTCGACGTCAGCGTGGACGGCCTCCAGGGCCACCTGAGCAGCTTCGACCACCTGCCGGCCTGGACCCGTACCTGGCACCGCCGCAACCTGTTCACCGACCCCGAGGTCGTCGACGGCCAGGCCACCTACCTGCGCACCCTCGCCGCCGCCCTCGCCGGCCGGCCGAACTTCCTCGGCATGACCCTCGGCAACGAGGTCAACCAGTTCTCCGCCGGCCCCCACCCCGACCCGGACCGGGCGACCGCCGGCCAGATCGACGCCTGGCTGGAGCGGATGCTCGCCGCCTGCGAGGAGGGCGCCCCGGGCCGGATGCACCTGCACGCCGAGTACGACGCCACCTGGTACCAGGACGACCAGCCCTTCACCCCGGCCCAGGCCGCCCGCCGTGGCGCCGTGACGGCCGTGCACTCCTGGGTCTTCAACGGCACCGCCCAGCGCCACGGCCGCACCTCCGTGCCCAGCGAGCACCACGCCGCCTACCTGATCGAGCTGAGCAAGGCCTGGGCCGACGACCCGCACCGCCCGGTGTGGCTCCAGGAGGTCGGTGCCCCCGCACCCCTCGTCCCCGCCGAGCACGCCGCCGCCTTCACCGAGGCGACCGTCGCCAACGCCCTGGACTGCCCCGGCCTGTGGGGCGTCACCTGGTGGTGCTCGCACGACGTGTCGCGGGAGCTGGCCGACTTCCCCGAGCTGGAGTACGGGCTCGGTCTGCTGACCAACGACCGCCGCCCCAAGGACACGGCCCGGGCGCTGGCCCGCGCGGCCCGCGCGGCGCGCGAGGGAGGCCACCCCGCCCCCGCCCCGCGCACGACCGCGCTGGCCGTCCCGGCCGACCCGGCGGCGCGCTCGGCCTGCGCCCCCGGCGGCACGGTCTTCGACGCCTACTTCCGGCTGGTCGCCGACGGCGCCCGCCCGACCACCGTCCTCGACACGCGTGCCGCCGACACCGCGCACCTCGCGGCACGCGGCATCACCGAGGTCGTCACCCCCGACCAGGTACTCCCCACCCCGCACGGGCCCGTCGGATCCCCGGTTCGCCAAGGAGGCACCCGCTCGTGACCCCCACCCGACGCACCGTCCTGCTCGCCGGAGCCGCGGCCGCCCTGTGGCCCGCGCTGCCCGCGCACGCCGCCCCGAAAGGCCCCGGAAAGGCCGGCACAGCGCTCCAGCCGTACGCCTCCTACTGGTTCCCCGACTCGCTGCCCTCCGGCACGCCCGGCGACGGAATCACCTGGCGCAGCCTCAAGGCGTGGCGCGCGGCCGACGACCCCGACCTCGCCTTCAACAGCGCCGCCGTACCGCTCGCCGGACGCTTCACCCCGACGCCCGCCAGCACCACGGCCCGCGCCGGGCAGGCCCGCCTCCAGTCCCTGGTCTCCTTCGGACCCACCGCGAGCAACCCCTCGCAGGGCTCCGCCACCGCCGACTACTACGCCCTCACGCACTGGGCCTACGTCGACGAACTCGTCTTCTGGGGCGGCTCCTCGGGCGAGGGGCTGATCCTCGCCCCGAACGCGCCGGTCGTCGACGCCGCGCACCGGCACGGCGTACCCGTCCTCGGCAACGTCTTCCTGCCGCCCGCCGCCTACGGCGGACAACTGGACTGGACCCGCGACCTCGTGCAGAAGGACGCCGCCGGGCGTCACCCGCTCGCCGCGCGACTGGTCGCCGTCGCCGAGGCGTACGGCTTCGACGGCTGGTTCGTCAACGCCGAGACCGGCGGAGGCGACGCCGCGCTCGGCGCGGACATGCGGAGCTTCCTGCGCGAGCTGAAGTCCCTCGCCGCGGCCAAGGGACAGCGCGTGACCTGGTACGACTCGATGACCGTGGACGGGGCGGTGAGCTGGCAGGGGGCGCTCAACGACCGGAACGAGACCTTCTTCGAGGCCGCCGACGACATGTTCGTGGACTTCCGCTGGACGGCCGACCGCCTGGCCGGCTCCGGGGAGCGGGCCGAGCGGCTGGGCCGCAGCCGCTACGAGCTGTGGGCCGGCGTGGACGTGGAGAGCGACGGCTGGAACACCTCCGAGAACTGGGACGCGATCGTGCCGCGCGACACCGCGCACATCACGTCGATCGGCCTGTACCGGCCCGAGTGGACCCGCAACCACCTGCCCGAGGACCGCCGGACGCCCGGGGACTTCCACGCCGCCGACGACCGGTTCTGGACGGGCCCGTCGCTCGACCCGTCCCGCCCGGACGGCGGGGACGACGCGGACGGCTGGCGGGCGCCCGCCGTGTCGGTCGCCGACCGGTCGACGGTGACGTCGCTGCCGTTCGCGAGCGCGTTCAACACCGGGCACGGACTGCGGTGGTACGAGGAGGGCACCGTCACCTCCGAGGCACCCTGGAACCACCTCGGCCTCCAGGACCGGCTGCCGTCCCGGCGCTGGGTGGTGCGCACGGAGGGCGAGCGCCCGGCGGTCTCCTTCGACTTCGCGGACGCCTGGCGGGGCGGCAGCAGCGTCCTGGTCGACGGCGAACTCGACCGGCCGGCGGTCCTCGACCTGTACGCGACACGGCTGCCGCTGGGTGCCGACACGGTCGTCGAGCTGACGCACCGCACGGACGCGGGCGCGGTGGACATCGAACTCGCCCTGGCCACCGCCGAAGCCGGCGAGCCGGGCGAGGCACCGCCGTACCACTGGCTTCCCGTGACGGCCGCGCGGACCGTGAAGCCGGCCAACGGCTGGCAGACGGCCACCGTGCCGCTCACCGGCCTGTCCGGCACCCTGCACGCGATAGGCGTGCGGCTCACGGCGTCCGACGGGCCCGTGCGGTGGCGGGCGGGCGGACTCGCCGTCCGCACCGGCGCGGTGACGGCGCCCGCCGCTCCCACCGCCGCCAGGGTCACCGCCGCGAACGGCACAGACCTGCGGTTCGCCTGGAACCACCCCCACGGCGACGACGTACGGCACTACGCCCTGCACCGCGTGCTGCCCGACGGCACCCGCCGCTTCCTCGGCGGCACCTGCCAGCGGGCCTGGTTCGCCGGCGGCCTGCGCCGCGAGCAGGACGAGCGCGCCGCACGATTCGAGGTACGCGCCGTGGGGGAGCTGTACACCACGTCGGCCCCCGTCACCGTGACCCACCCCTGGTAACCAACCGCCCCACCGACCCCGGAGCACCCGCATGCATGACGACCGCAATCTGGTCGAAGCCCGCCTCAAGCGCGTCCTCGACGAGCGCCTCCGCCCCGCCGTGTACCCCGAGTCCGTGCCGCTGGACGTCGCGGTGTGGAACGCCCCCGGCGAGCCCGTGCCGGTCGCCGAGGGACTCGCGGCCGACCCCGAGCCCGTCGAGGTGGGCGCCCGCTGGGGCGCTCCCTGGGGCACCAGCTGGTTCCGCGTCACCGGCACCGTGCCGCAGGAGTGGGCCGGGAGGACCGTCGAGGCGATCCTCGACCTCGGCTTCGACGAGAACATGCCCGGCTTCCAGTGCGAGGGCCTGGTCTACCGCCCCGACGGCACACCGGTGAAGGGCCTCAACCCGCGCAACCAGTGGGTGCGCGTCGGCGCCCCCGCCGAGGGTGGCGAGGAGGTGCGCCTGCACATCGAGGCCGCCTCCAACCCCGTCATCCTCGACTACCACCCCTTCGTGCCCACGCGGCTCGGCGACAAGGACACCGCGGGCGGCGAGCCGCAGTACACGCTCACCCGTATGGATCTCGCGGTCCTCGACGAGACGGTCTGGCACCTCGTGCTCGACCTGGAGGTGCTCGGCGAGCTGATGGCCGAGCTTCCGGTGGAGTCGCCGCGCCGCTGGGAGATCCTGCGCGCCGTCGACAAGGCGCTGGACGCCGTCGATCTCCAGGACGTGAACGGCACGGCGGAGCAGGCCCGTGCCCGTCTCACCGGCGTCCTCTCCGCGCCCGCCGTGCCCTCCGCGCACCGCGTCAGCGCGATCGGGCACGCGCACATCGACTCGGCGTGGCTGTGGCCGCTGCGCGAGACCGTGCGCAAGGTGGCCCGCACCACCTCCAACATGACCGCCCTCCTGGAGGACGAGCCGGACTTCGTCTTCGCCATGTCGCAGGCCCAGCAGTGGGCGTGGGTGCGCGACCACCGGCCCGAGGTGTGGGCGCGGGTGAAGAAGGCCGTGGCGGACGGCCGTTTCGTGCCGGCCGGCGGCATGTGGGTGGAGTCCGACACCAACATGCCCGGCTCGGAGGCGATGGCCCGGCAGTTCGTGCACGGCAAGCGGTTCTTCCTGGACGAGTTCGGCGTCGAGAACGACGAGGCGTGGCTGCCGGACACCTTCGGCTTCGCGGCCGGACTGCCGCAGATCATCAAGGCGGCCGGCACCAAGTACCTGCTGACGCAGAAGATCTCCTGGTCGCAGACGAACAAGTTCCCGCACCACACTTTCCGCTGGGAGGGCATCGACGGAACCCGGATCTTCACCCACTTCCCACCGGTCGACACCTACAACTGCTCGATGAAGGGCAGCGAGATCGCGCACGCCGCCCGCAACTTCAAGGACAAGGGAGTCGCCAAGCACTCCCTCGCCCCGACCGGCTGGGGTGACGGAGGAGGCGGCACGACCCGCGAGATGGTCGCCAAGGCGGCCCGGCTGCGCGACCTCGAAGGCTCGGCGACGGTCGAGTGGGAGACCCCGCAGGCCTTCTTCGAGAAGGCGGAGGCCGAGAACCCCGAGCCGCCCGTCTGGGTCGGCGAGCTGTACCTCGAGCTCCACCGCGCCACCCTCACCAGCCAGGCCAGGACCAAGCAGGGCAACCGCCGCAGCGAACACCTGCTGCGGGAGGCCGAGCTGTGGGCGGCGACGGCGGCCGTGCGCGCCGGGTTCCCCTACCCGTACGACGACCTGGACCGCGTCTGGAAGACCGTCCTGCTGCACCAGTTCCACGACATCCTGCCCGGCTCGTCCATCGCCTGGGTGCACCGCGAGGCCCGCGCGACCTACGACCGGGTCGCCGACGAGCTGAACGGGATCATCGAAGCCGCCCAGCGCGCCCTGGCCGGCGAGGGCGACACCCCGCTGGTCTTCAACTCCGCCCCGCACACCCGGTCCGGCGTCCGGGCGGGCGCCGCCGCGGCGCCGGCCGCCGAGGGCCGCACCACCCTCACCGCGCGCCCCGGCGGCGGTCACGTGCTCGACAACGGCCTGTTGCGCGTCGGGATCGACGACCGGGGACTGGTCGTCTCGGCGTACGACACCGCCGCCGACCGCGAGACGATCGCGCCGGGCGGGGCGGGCAACCTGCTCCAACTCCACCCGGACTTCCCGAACATGTGGGACGCCTGGGACGTCGACGAGTTCTACCGCAACACGGTCACCGACCTCACCGACGCCGCCGAGGTCGTCCCCGGCGACGACGGCGCCTCGGTGCGGATCGTCCGCTCCTTCGGCTCCTCCCGCGTCACCCAGGTGCTGACGCTGGCGCCGGGAGAGCGGCGGCTGGAGGTGGACACCGAGGTCGACTGGCACGAGACGGAGAAGTTCCTCAAGCTCGCCTTCCCGCTCGACGTGCACGCCGAACGGTACGCGTCCGAGACGCAGTTCGGGCATTTCCACCGGCCCACGCACACCAACACCAGCTGGGAGGCGGCCAAGTTCGAGGCCTGCAACCACCGCTTCGTCCACCTGGAGGAGCCCGGCTGGGGCGTGGCCGTCGTCAACGACTCGACGTACGGCCACGACGTCACCCGTACGGTCCGTACGGACGGCGACGCCGGTACGACCACCACGGTCCGCCTCTCCCTGCTGCGCGCCCCGCGCTTCCCCGACCCCGAGACCGACCAGGGCGTGCACCGTTTCCGGCACGCGCTGGTGCCGGGCGCGGGCATCGGCGACGCCGTGCGCGAGGGCTGGCGGATCAACCTGCCCGAGCGGCGCGTGAAGGGCGCCCGGGAGGTCGTGCCGCTGGTGTCGGCCGACCGGGACGCGGTCGTGGTCACCGCCGTCAAGCTGGCCGACGACGGCAGCGGCGACGTGGTGGTCCGCTTCCACGAGGCCCACGGCGGCCGGGCACGGGCCACGCTGACGGCCGGTTTCCCGGTCGCGGGGGTGGCGGCCACCGACCTGTTGGAGCGTCCGCTCGCCGGGGAGGAGTCCGCGGTCGAGGCCGACGGCGACCGGATCGCCGTACGGCTGCGCCCGTTCCAGTTGATGACCCTGCGCCTGAAGCGCGCGTAGCGCGCGGGCCGGGCCGGGCCCGCCCGGCGGGCCGGGCCCGGCCGCCCGTCACGGTCGCGGTCCCGTGTCCACCAGCCGTGTCGGCGGCAGATACTCCCGCACGTACGTCCGCTCCCAGCACGCGCCCGTCTCGCGCAGTTCGCGCCATGTCGTGTACCGGTACCGGAACAGCCGGGCCCGGACGAAGCGCGGCGGCGCGTCGGGCGGGAACGGGGAGCGGCGCAGCAGCTTCAGCGTGGCCCGGTCGTTCTCGAGCAGCCGTTCCACCAGGGCGCCGAACCACGACCCGGCGTACGACGGCGACAGCGCGGCGAACCACATCAGCCAGTCCAGCCGCAGATGGTACGGCGCGAACTGGCGCGGCCAGCGCCGCGGATCACCGGGCTTGCCCTTGAACTCGTACTCCCGCCAGTCCCCGTCCTCGCGGGCCGCCTCGTCGGCGGTGCCCTCGATCACCACCTCGTAGCGGACCCGGCCGACGGTCCCGAAGGCGCCGTAGGTGTTGACCAGGTGGAGCGAGTCGAAGGAGCGGTTCATCACCTGGCGGCGGGAGAGCATGTTGCGGACCGGCCGGTGGCTCAGGAACACCAGCAGCGCCGCCACCGCGAGGACCACGGCCTCGTACCAGAGCGGCGCGTCGGACACGGACGGCGGATCGGCCGGGAACCGGACCGCCGACAGGGCCAGCACGATGGTGATCCAGTTCAGCCAGGAGAAGTTCCCCGACAGCACCAGCCACAGCTGGGTCAGGATCATCAGTGCCGCGGCGACCGTCGCGACGGGTTGCGGCGTGAACAGCAGGAAGGGCACGAAGAGCTGTGTGACGTGGTTCGCGGCCACCTCGACGCGGTGCAGGGGGCGGGGGAGGTGGTGGAAGAACCAGCTCAGCGGGCCCGGCATCGGCTGGGTCTCGTGGTGGTGGTCCAGGCAGGTCAGCTTCCGCCAGCACTCGTCGCCGCGCATCTTGATCAGTCCGGCCCCGAACTCGACCCGGAACAGCAGCCAGCGCAGCAGGAAGAGCACGACGATCGGCGGCGCCACCTCGTCATTGCCGAGGAACACGGCGACGAAGCCGGTCTCCAGCAGCAGCGACTCCCACCCGAACGAGTACCAGGTCTGTCCGACGTTGACGATCGACAGGTACAGCACCCACGGCACCAGCCACAGCAGCATCGCGCCCCACAGCGGCAGCAGCGAGTCCAGCCCCGCCGCCAGCGCCGCCGACACCGCGCAGCCCGCCCACGCGACGCCCGCGAAGAGACGGTCCGAGTAGCGCAGCTGGAACAGGCTCGGTGCCCGCTTGAACGGCACCCGCTCGACGAACCGGGGCACGGGCGTCAGGCCGCGCTCGCCCATCAGCGGGCGGAACTGCAGGGCCGCGGTCAGGAACGCGACCAGATACATGACGGCCAGGGCCCGCTGGAAGACCAGCCGGCTCAGCCAGTAGTCGGGTGCGGTGAACCACTCCACGGTGCTCCTAGCGTGCGTCACTCTCCGTACGACGTCGCTCCGGTTGCGTGACGTGAGCGAGCGAAGCAGACAATAGTGGTCGGCTGCCTGAATTGTTGATGTTTGTTCTTCCCGTGAATCCTCTTCCCTCTCGATCGACAGGAGCGCGCGGTGCGGACACCTCTCGGCCCCTTCGTCAGCGCCTGCCTGCTCTCGATGGCGCTGCTGGCCGCCGCCACCGGCTGCGGCGTCGCCGGTGCCGACGGCGACCCGGCCGCCGCCACGGACGGAGTGTTCCACCTCCAACCGGTCGCCACCCAGGGCCCCGACCCGTTCACGGACTCCACGGCCGTCTCGACGGCTACCCCGCCCCCGGCCGTCAGAACGCCGCGGCCCGTCTCCGCCGACGCCGCGTCCGTCGCGCTCGACGGGCTGCGCCCCCTCTCGGGCGGGACCCCCGGCCTCTACGGCGGCATCCGGCACGTCGGCAGCTGCGACGTCACCCGGCAGATCGGCCGGCTGGCCGCGCACCCGGCCCGGACACGCGCCTTCGCCGGGGTCGCCGGGGTCTCCGCGGCGGCGCTCCCCACCTACCTGCGGGGGCTCACCCCGGTCGTGCTCCGCGCCGACACCCGGGTCACCAACCACGGCTACCGGGACGGCCGGGCCGCCGGATACCAGGCGGTCCTCCAGTCGGGCACCGCCGTCCTCGTCGACGACCGGGGAGTGCCGCGCGTCCGCTGCGCCTGCGGCAACCCGCTGAAGGCGCCGGCCGCGGCCGGCGACGAGCCCGCCACCCGCGGCACGCCCTGGCCCGGTTACCGGCCCTCCGAGGTGATCGTGGTGACCCCGGCACCCCGGGCCATCACCGACCTGACCCTCGTCAGCACCGTGGACGACACCTGGATCGGGCGGCGGCTCGGCCACGACACCCGCCACGACCGGCCCGTACCCACGCCCGCGTGGGTCACCGGCGCACCGACCCCGGCACCGTCCTCGCCGCCCACCACCCCGCCGGCCGACACGCCCACCACCCCGCCGTCCTCGCCGCCCACCACCCCGCCGGCCGACACGCCCAGCGCCCCGCCGAGCCAGGGGGAGGAGAGCGAAGAGGTGTTCGAGGAGTCGTACGAAGTGCCGTACGAAGTGCCGTACGCCGACCCGTACGGAGGCCTGTACGAAGACCCGTACGGCGATTCGTACGAGGAGCCGTACGAAGAGCCGTACGAAGACCTGCCCGACGGCGGCGTTCCCGCGGATGTCGTCTGACGGCGCGAAGAAGCCGAACAAGTCGAAGAAACAGGCAAATCCTGGCAAGGTGGGGCCCATGGCTGATCGGGGTGCGAGTGCCCTGTCACTCCCGGACGACTGGCCCGCACACCCGGACCCGATCCTGGCGCTCAACCGGATGGGCAGCTTCGACTGGGACCTGGACACGGGACTGTTCCACATGGACGCCCAGGCCTACGAGGTGTTCGACCTGCGCCCGGAGGAGTACGACGGGCGCCCCGAGTCGCTGTCGGTGCGCGTACCGACCGCCGAGGGCCACCGCCTGGACGCCCTGGTCGCCCAGGCCATGAAGGACGGCAGCGAGAACTACGGCACCTACTTCCGGCTGCGCTGCCGCGACGGCACCCTGCGCTGGACCCGCACCCAGGGCTACATCCGCCGCGACGAGACCGGCCGTCCCCGCCGGATCATCGGCATCGTCCGCGACGCCACCCAGGAGGTCGGCGACATCGAGGCCCGCCGCGAGCAGGCCGCGCAGGACGAGGCCCGCCGCCGGCTCACCAACGTCGTCCAGCTCGCCACGGCCGCTCTCGCGCACGCCCGTACGGTGGACGACGTCATCGAGGTCCTGCGGGACACCCACGGCCTCACCCGCCTGGGCGCCACCAGCCTCGTGATGGGCCTGGTCGAGGCCGGCCGCATCCGGCTGGTCGCCGACGGCCCCTACAACAGCTTCGTCCCGGGCACCCGCGTCACCCGGATCGACGAGCCGTATCCGATGAGCGAGGCCGTACGGACCCTCAGCCCCCGCTTCATCGAGTCGCCGGAGGAGTTCGCGGAGCGCTATCCCCGTCTGTGGCAGAGCATCACCCACCTGAACATCACCGCGGCCGCCTACCTTCCGCTGATCGCCCAGGCCCGGCCGATCGGCGCGATCGGGCTGCTCTACAGCGACCGGCGCGGCTTCTCCGCCGAGGACCGCAACGTACTCGTGGCGCTGGGCAGCGGCATCGCGCAGAGCCTGCAGCGGGCCATGCTCTACGAGCAGGAGATGGACCTCGCCGAGGGCCTCCAGCAGGCCATGCTCCCGCGCAGCATCCCCAGCGTCCCCGGCTGCGACGTCGCCGTCCGCTACCGTGCGGCCACCATCGGCGGTGCCCTCGGGCGCGACATCGGCGGTGACTGGTACGACCTGATCCCGCTGCCCGGCGGCCGGGTGGGCGCCGTCATCGGTGACGTCCAGGGCCACGACACGCACGCCGCCGCCGTCATGGGCCAGCTGCGCATCGTGCTGCGTGCCTACGCCGCCGAGGGCCATCCCCCGGCCACGGTGATGGCGCGGGCCTCCGTCTTCCTCCACGAACTCGACACCGACCGCTTCGCGACCTGCCTGTACGCGGAGGCGGACCTGGGCACCGGAGTGGTCCAGGTGGTCCGCGCCGGGCACATCGACCCCCTGCTGCGACGCGGCGACAGAACCTGCCGCCGCGTCCCCGTCGAGGGCGGGCTGCCGCTCGGCCTGTCCGCCGAGTTCGGGCGCCTCGCCTACCCGGTCTCCACCGTCGAGCTGGATCCGGGCAACACCCTGCTGCTGTGCACCGACGGCCTGGTCGAGCAGCCCGGCGCCGACCTGGACGAGGGGATGGACGTGCTCACGGCGCTGGTCGCCTCCGGCCCGCAGGACGTACGGGACCTGGCCGACCGGCTCATCGACGTGGCCGAGGAGCGTGGCGGCGACGACGACGTGGCGCTGCTCCTGCTGCGTCGCCACGGGGTGAACACTCCCCGGACCTTCGGCCGGGTCCAGCAGCACGTGTCCCCGGGCGACCCCGAGGCCCTCACCGAGGCCCGGCACATGATCCGCGCCGCCGTCCGCGCCTGGGGCGCCGCGGGCCAGAGCGACGAGATCGAGCTGGTCGCCGACGAACTGGTCACCAACGCCCTCATGCACACCGAGGGCTCCGCCGTCGTCACCCTGCGGCTGCTGACCGGCACCGACCGCCGGCTGCGGGTCGAGGTCGAGGACTCCTCGAGCGCCCTGCCGCGCCGCCGCGACGCCGGGGACGCCGGTGTCTCCGGACGCGGGCTGCTCCTGGTCGAGACCCTCGCCGACGAGTGGGGCGTGGAGGCGCGCGGCGGCGGCAAGTGCGTGTGGTCCGAGTTCGTGGTGTCCCACCGCGCGGGCTGAGTCGCACTGGCACTGCCGGTCCGCGGTGGCACTCTGGACGTATGCCCGAACTGCCCGAGGTCGAGGCGCTCAGGGACTTCCTGACCGAGCACCTCACCGGCCGAGAGATCGTCCGCGTCCTGCCCGTGGCGATCAGCGTCCTGAAGACGTACGACCCTCCGCTCACCGCTCTGGAGGGCCACCAGGTGACCGCGGTGCACCGCCACGGCAAGTTCCTCGACGTCGAGACCGCCGACGGCCCGCATCTGGTGACCCATCTGGCCCGCGCGGGCTGGCTGCACTGGAAGGACAGCCTCCCCAGCGGCCTTCCCCGCCCCGGCAAGGGCCCGCTCGCCCTGCGCGTCGCCCTGGAGACCGGCGCCGGCTTCGACCTGACGGAGGCGGGCACGCAGAAGCGGCTCGCCGTGTACGTCGTGGCCGACCCGCGGCAGGTGCCCGGCGTGGCCCGTCTTGGCCCCGACCCGCTCGCCGACGACTTCGACGAGGCGCGTTTCGCCGCTCTCCTCGAAGGCGAGCGGCGGCAGCTCAAGGGCGCCCTGCGCGACCAGAGCCTGATCGCGGGGGTGGGAAACGCGTACAGCGACGAGATCCTGCACGCGGCGAGGATGTCCCCCTTCAAACTGGCCGCGTCGCTCACCGACGAGGAGACGGCACGGTTGTACGCCGCGCTGCGCGGCACGCTCACCGAGGCGGTCGAACGCTCCCGGGGCATCGCCGCCGGCCGGCTCAAAGCCGAGAAGAAGAGCGGGCTGCGGGTGCACGGCCGCACCGGCGAACCCTGTCCGGTGTGCGGCGACACCGTTCGCGAGGTCTCCTTCAGCGACTCCTCGCTCCAGTACTGCCCGGCCTGCCAGACCGGCGGCAAGCCGCTGGCGGACCGGAGGCTGTCCCGGCTGCTCAAGTAGCGCCGCCCGGTTCAGTGAGCTGGTGGTCGACCGGGAGAGCGTCAAGGAGGCGGTGCGCCGGCTGCCGTCACGGGAACGCGCCATCCTCTACCTGCGCTTCTTCGAGGACTGGCGCAGAGCCGCATCGCGGAACGCATGGGCATCTCCCAGATGCACGTCTCCCGGCGGCTCGGCCAGACCCGCGCCCGGCCGCGGCGCGAGACGCTCGACCGACGGTGACCACTCAGCCGGCGGGAAGCGTCACCAGGTGTTCCCCGTCCGCGGTGCGCACCTCGTAGCGGTCGATCTGGTCGGGACGCAGGGCGGCGCCGCCGTGCATGGTGTTCGGCCGGGCGTCGTGCCCGGGGACGTTCCAACTCGTGACCGTCTGCTCCGTGCCGTCGAGTCCGACGGCGACCAGCCGGCAGGAGCGCGGCCCCGCCCCGTCCTTGACCTCGAGCTCCACATCGGTGCCCCAGGCCTCGTCCTCGGTGGTGACCCGCGCCCATACCCCGGACCGCTCGTCGGTCGCGGTGATCCGCGCCGCCGGGTCGGCCTGTCCCGCGTAGATGACGACGCCGGGACCGGCCACGGCGCACACCACCGCGGCGGCCACGGCGTACAGCACCCGCCTGCGGCCGGCCCTTCGGCGCGTGGTCACCTCGGACAGCAGGCGGTCCAGCAGTCTCGGCCCGGGCCTGGCCATGGGGTGGACGAGGCGTGGCGTCGCTCGCCGGTAGAGCATCAACTGCCGGGTGGCGGGGCCGAATTCGGTCACCTGCGCCGCGCACCGGGGGCACTCCATGAGGTGGTCCTCGAAGCGGAACGCTTCCGCCTCGTCCAGCACGCCGAGCGCGTAGGCGCCGACGTCACGATGCCTTTCCAGGGACCTCATGCCGAATCCTCGTGCCGTTGGGTGTGGGTGGGGTCACTCCTTGCTCCCACCCGTACGCACCGGACAGCCGAATCACTCAAGCCACGGACAGAATCGCAACCAAGGGGTTCGGAGCGGCCCGGCCCGTGGATTGGTCCGTCCGTGGAAAAGTTCGGGAAATCGGTTTCCCCCGGGAAACCGGCCCGCCTCCTAGAAGAGATGGATGGCCAGGTGACCGAGCGGCAGCCCCAGCTGCCACGCCGGGGTCCACACCTTCGGCCCCTCGTCCTCCCCGGTCACCGCCCCGCCCGGGACCGCGTTCAGGTCCGGGGCGAGCAGCTCGGTGTCCTGGAGCCAGCGCCAGGCGTCCCGCGCCAGCTCCAGGTCCGGCGAGTGCCGGCCGGCGGCGATCGCGTCGGCCGTGACCTCGGCCAGCCGCACCCGCACCCACTCGTGCCACGGCTGGTCGTACGCGGTCAGCGACAGCCAGGTCTCCAGCCGGGTGATGACCCGGATGCCGCCCAGCTCGTCATCGGTGTCGGACAGGAAGACGGTCAGCGCCAGGGCGTCGCGCCCGGCGCGGAACTCGAAGGACGTCGGCGGCATCAGGTCGCCGGTCCGCAGCAGCTCGTCGGCGATGTACTCGGCGTACAACCACGCCATGGGAACGGTCAGTTCGCCCCCACCGGTGCCGTCCGTGCTCTCTTGACCTCTGTGCAGCATTCCTTCCTGCCTTCCTCCGGTGCGTACGCGTCGCCCGACCCGGGTCATGGGCCCCCGTCCGGAACACGGATGGGGACAGCCGATTACTCAACCGGGGTCCAGGGCAAGGCGCTTTACGGAGGCTTGACCATAGGGTCGGTTTCACCGCAGGTCGGCGGCGTATCCCGGTAGCACCCTGCGCAGGGCTCGCAGCGCGTAGTACGCGCGGGACTTCACGGTACCGGGCGGGATGCCCAGGGCTGCCGCGGCTTCCGCCACACTCGCCCCCTGGAAGTACACCAGCACCAGGACTTCACGGTGCTCCGGAGTGAGTGTCTTCACAGCCTCGCGCACGTCCAGGGCCGCCGCGGCCCGTTCGGCGTGATCGGCACAGACCCGCGCGTTCTCCAGCACGGCGTCGCCGACCTCCGCGGGCCGCGCCTGCCGGGCCCGGCGCGCGTCGATCGCGAGTCGCCGGGCCACGGTGAGCAGCCAGGGCCGTACGGAGTCGAAGTCGTCGGCGCGCAGCGCCTCGGGATGCTGCCAGGCGCGGACCAGGGTCTCCTGCACGAGGTCCTCGGCGCGCTGCCGGTCGCCGTCGCTGAGCCGCAGCAGCAACGCGAAGAGCGGCCGGCCGTGCTCGCGCTGCAGTGCGGCGAGCTCGTGCTCGGCGGTCGTCCCGTTCGTTCTGTCCGTCAGGGTGATTCCGGCCGTCATGGCCGTATGGCATCGCAGGCCGCCGCCCGGGGACAGGGCGCGCGCACGGGTGTGCGACGGACGGTCGATCGCGTCGACGAACGGTTCGACGAACGGTCGGCGCCCCCCGTTCGACCGGCCGGTGCACCCCGTTCGCGCCCGCCGGACGGGCTAATGGGCGTGTCGGAGCCGCCCGGGACACCGTGAGCATCATTACCTGTTTGTAAGTAAATGTGACTATTCATCGGTGTGTGCGACCCCAGCGGAGTGAACGGATGATCACACGCAGTCGGCAGGTGGCCCTGGCCCTGACCGCCCTTCTCACGGTGGGCGCGGCCTGCCAGGCCCGCGACCACGAACCGCCGAAACGGCCGGCCCCGGCCCCGTCCGCCGCGGACACCGGCGTCTTCACCCTGGTCGCCTCCGGCGACGTACTCCCGCACGACTCGATCATCGAACGGGCCCGCTTCGACGCGGGCGGCACCGGCTACGACTTCCGCCCCATGCTCGCCGGCGCCGAACCGGTCGTCTCGCGCGCCGACCTCGCCCTGTGTCACATGGAGACCGTGTACGGCGCGAACGGCGACTACAGCGGCTACCCCCTCTTCAAGTCCCCGCCCCAGGTGGCCGAGGCGCTGGCCGCCACCGGCTACGACGGCTGCTCCACCGCCTCCAACCACAGCGTCGACGACGGCGCCGACGGTATCCGCCGCACCCTGGACGCCCTCGACCGCGCCGGTGTCCGGCACGCCGGTACGGCCCGCACCGAGGCCGAGGCGCGCACCACGACGGTCCTGCGCGCGGGCCGCGCCGACGTCGCCCACCTCGCCTACACCCTGCACACCAACGGCCACCCGGTTCCCGAGGAGCAGCCCTGGGCGGTCGGCCTGATCGACGAGGAGCAGATCGTCACGGACTCCCGGGCCGCCCGGGAGTCCGGCGCGGACATCGTCGTGGTCTCCCTGCACTGGGGCACCGAATGGCAGGACGAGCCCGACGAGGACCAGTTGACCCTGGCCCGGAGCCTGACCGCCGCCCGGACCGGCGACCGCCCCGACATCGACCTGATCCTCGGCACCCACGCCCACGTCCCGCAGGCGTACGAGAAGGTGAACGGCACCTGGGTGATCTACGGGATGGGCGACCAGATCGCGGGCGAGATGATCAACGACGAGGGTGCCCGGGACCCGCGCGGCAACCAGTCGGCCATCGGCCGCTTCACCTTCGCCCCGCCCGTCCGGCCCGGTGAACGCTGGCGGGTGACCCGGGCCGAGTTCGTCCCGCAGCTGTTCGACGTGGACGCCGGCCGGGTGGTGAACCTCAACCGCGCGCTGGAGCAGGGCGCCGACCTGCGTGCCGTGCGCGACCGGATCCGCGACGTCGTGTTCAGCCGGGGCGCGGCCGAGGACGGGCTGGTGATGGGGGAGTAGGCCGGGCTGACGGCGCGCCAGCTCCGACCTCCGGTACGAGTACCCGAAGTGGATCACCGGCCCCAGCGCGCACCACACGGCGAACCGCGCCCACGTCTGTTGTGAATGGCAAACGGCTGACGGTGGATCATGATGACTCACACCCGCCCGCGACAAAGGCCACGACGCACGCACCGCACCCTCCGGAGCTACGGCACCACTGTCACGGGCCAGCGCCCCGCCTTCACCAGCCGCACCGCGACGGAACCGACGATCCGGTGTCCGGCCTGCTCGGAGGCGCCCACCACCACGGCGTCGGCCTTCAGTTCGTCGGCCGCGCTGACCAGCCCGTTGTAGGGGTCGCCGCGGAAGGTGTGGAACTCCCAGCGCACGTCGAATATGCCCTTGGACCGCTCGGTGGCCTCCCGGATCTGGGCCACCAGGTCCTCGGCGATCTCGTCGGTCGTCTCCGCCACCGGCGCCCCGAGCGCCGCGCCCGACGCCAGCACCGGCTGCACGTACACCACGGCGAGCAGCGCGCGCTGCCGCCGGGCCAGGCCACCGGCGTAGGCCGCCGCCCGGAGCGAGGAGTCGGAGCCGTCCACCCCGGCCACGATGACCTTCGGCCCGTCCGTGCCCCGTTCGAACCGCTGGGAGTGCTGTTCCGTCACGCGGTGAGGTTATCCGGTCGCTCGTGATCTTGGGCCGTGCGGGTGGTTCCGTGCCGCCGCACCGGTGTTGCTCAGGTGCGCCGGACCGTGGCCGGGCGACTGATGAGTCATGAAGAAGGATCAGTTGCTGACACGACGCCGCGCACTGCTGGCCGGCGCCGCGGCCGTGGGAGCGGCGGGCACCGCCGGCGCGCTCGCGGTTGCCCTGGGGGACGGACCGGCCCGGCCGCTCGCCCCCGCCCCGGGCCCCCCGGCGCACCGCCCGCTCAAGCCCTCCGCGTACCGCCTTCAGCCCTTGACCGGATACGGTGCGCCACGTGCCGCGCCCGCGCGGACCCCGGTGCGCAGCGAGCCGATCCTGCGCGTGTCGGGCCGGGGCCGCACCATGCTGCTCACTTTCGACGACGGGCCCGACCCCCGCTACACCCCGGACATCCTGGACACACTGGCGAAGTACGACGTGCGCGCGACGTTCTTCGTGTGCGGCGAGATGGCGGACTACAACAGGGACCTGCTGTCCCGGATGGCCGACGAAGGGCACGTCGTCGGCAACCACACCTGGTCCCACCCGCTGCTGACCAGCCTCGGCCGGCGCCGTATCCGTTCCGAGATGGAGCGCACGAGCGAGGTCGTCGAGGAGGCCTACGGCGAGCCGCCCCGGTGGTTCCGGGCCCCGTACGGAGCGTGGAACCGCGCCGCCTTCCAACTCGGTGCCGAACTCGGCATGGAACCGCTCGCCTGGACCGTGGACACCCTCGACTGGACCACCCCCGGCACCGGCACCATCGTCGACCGGGTCGAGGACGGCGCCGCCCCCGGCGTCGTGGTGCTCTCGCACGACGCCGGGGGCGACCGCTCGCAGAGTGTCCGCGCCCTGCGCTCCTACCTGCCAAAGCTGCTGGACTCCGGCTACCACCTCACCGTCCCCCGGCGGCGCCACGTCTGACGCCCGCGACGCCCGCCCGGCCGGGGCACGCTCAGCGGATCCCGGTCATGCGGGCGAAGGCGACGACGTTCCCCTCGTATCCGTTCTGCTTCGAGAAACCGCCGCCGCAGGTGATGACCCGCAACTCCGGGCTGCCCTTGGAGGCGTACACCCGGTCGCCGGGGAAATCGTCCTTCTCGAAAACCTCGATGCCGTAGATCTCGAATACCGCCGTCTTTCCGTCCTGGCGGTGCACGTCGACCTTGTTTCCCTTTTTCAGCGCCCCGAGCCCGTAGAAGACGGCGGGACCCTGTTGGTTGTCGACATGGCCCACGACGACCGCGGTGCCCTTTTCCCCGGGGGAGACCGCGCCGGTGAACCAGCCGGCCAGATTCGGATCCTCGGGCGGCGGCGCGCCGACCCAGCCTTCCGCGTCGAGACCGACCGGCATCATCGGCGCGTCCACCTGGATGGCGGGAATGCCGACCCGGTCGGGCACCGAGTACGGCAGCGGCGTGAGGCCCGCGGCGACGCCGTCGTCCCCTGCGACGCGGGTGTCCGAGGCGGCGGCCGACGCCGGCTGCGGCGGGCCCGCGTCGAATTCCCCCGAACCGTTCCGGATGAGCGCGAGCCCGGTCAGCAGAACAAGCGCTATCACGCCCCAGGGAGCGCGCTTCCGGGTCCGCTCCTCCTCTTCGGCCAACTCGGACGCATACATTCGCCATCCCCTCTCGACGCGGCCGTCGCCGTGTCATTCGCGCATACGAGCACGCTAAGCGCCGTGCGCCCGACCGGCGACGGGGCGGCGGCGAACGGGTGGCACGCACGCCCTTCCATGAGCCATCCGGGATTTCCCCGGCAGGAAATTTCTGACGGTCCGTGACCTGCGGCGATATCCACTCTCACGGCACCGGTCCGGTACGCCCCCTCACCAGGACGGACCATTCCCGAAATGCGGCTCCGCGCAGGTCAACTGAGGGTCTTTCTGGGAGGCGCTTTCTCGCCGATCGACCGGGGACGGGACCCGGGGCGTCTTCCGCGGAGGATCACATGCGTAACACTCGTGCCCTCGCGGCAGCCGGCGCCGCGGTCGCTGTCCTCGGGCTGGCCGCCCCCACGGCCACCGCCGGCGGCGACCACAACCAGCCGTCCAACATCGTCGCGCTGCCCAGTGTGATCGCCCGCGGCGGTCAGATGACCGTCACGGTCGACGGCTGCCCGCAGGGCGGCACGATGACCTCGGACGCGTTCCGGACGACCCACCTGACCCCGGTCAAGGGTGCCAACGAGACTTCCAAGGGCACCGCCACCATCAGGGAGGACGCCCGGCCGGGCTCTTACGACATCACCGTCAACTGCTCGGGCAGGCGGCTGACGCGTCCGGCGGCCTTCACCGTCATCGGCGGCGTCCGCGGCGGCGTGGGCGGCAGCAGCTCCAGCGGGGCGACTCCGACCGACATCGCGATCGGCGGCGGGCTCGTCGCCGCGGCCGTCGCCGGTGGTGGCCTGTTCTGGATGCGCCGCCGTGCCGAGCGGCGTATCTGAACCGTCCCCGTCCGCTTTGCCGGCACCGTACGGGCTCGCCTGCACAGGCGGGTCCGTACGCCCCCCTCGGGCCGCGCGCCGGCGTCGCACGGGCCGGACCGAACGTCGCACGTCGACAGGGCTTCGCCCCGGACCCGATGTGGATCCGGGGCGAAGCCCTGTCCGGCACGCGGGACAGGGAGATGTCAGGCGCCGTCCCCGGCGGAGCGGCGGCGCGAGAGGTGGTAGGCCGCGCCGACCGAGCCCGCGATGAGCAGGGCGCCGAGCCCGATCTCCTTCACGTCGAGCCCGGCGGCGCTGCCGCCCTCGCCGGCGTGCACGCCCTTGGAGGGGTGGCGGGGTTCGTGCGTGGGGTGGTCGGAGTGGTGGCCCGCGATGGTCAGGTTCACGGTGCCGGTCGTCTTGGCGCAGGCGAACGTCACCTGGTAGACCGCCCCACGTCCGGCGTCCCGGTCGACCCGTGCCGTCGCGGACGACTCGTGCCGCGGGATGGTGACCGTGTCGAACACCGCCGACGAGACCGTGACGCGTCCCCGGCAGCCGTCGGCACCGCGGCCCACCCCCAGCGTGACCTCGCCGCCCGGCGCGACCGTGGCGGGGTGGACGGTGAAGCCGAACGTCGAACTGCCGCCCCCTACGGCAGCCCCGGCCGGTACGCAGGCGGAAAGGGCGGCGACGCCCAGCAGAGCGACCGAGGCGGCGGGTATCGCGCGCATGGTGAATCCTCCGGGTCCCCGAGGAGCAGCGGCGGACCTGTTCCGCTCGCGCCAGAAATGAACCTCGATGTCCGAAACGGTAGGAAACCGTGCACGTGGACGCGATCGCAGTCGCGCGAATGGGGCAAGGGTGTGGGCCGCTCAGGGGACGGTGCCGGTGTGTCGGGCGCCCCCGGCGGGTGCCCCGGTGCAGGGGCCGCCGGGGGCGCCCGTCCGTGGGTGCCTCAGTCCTTGGCCTCCGGGAACAGGCTCAGGAACGGATCCGTCGACGCCGCCACGCCGCGGCTGAACGGTGCGTCGAAGTCCCAGATCAGGAAGAGCAGGAAGGCGATCAGCGCCGAGAACAGTCCGGCGAGGATCAGTTCGCGCGCCGTACGCCGGATCTGCAGGGCGAAGACCATGCCGACCGTGACGACGCCTCCTGTGACGAGCCCGAACCACACCACACCCGGCATGGTCGCCCCGGTCGACTCGGCACGGGCGATACGCGCCTGGTCCGCCGCGGTCACCTGGTCGACGAGCGGCTGGTACGCCTGGGCCTCGAAGTCGGACCTCGGCTCGTAGTCGGTGACGTCCGCGCGGACGCGGTCGAGGAGTTCGGTACCGCGCTCGGTCACCTCGCCGCGGTCGGCCATGGCCTTCCACTCGGTGGTGACGACGTGTCCGACATAGGCGTTGACATCCTCCCGGATGCGGTCACGGACGTCGGGCGGATAGACCCGGACGCGTTCCGTGATCTCGTGCAGCGCGACCGCCTCCGCCTGTACGTGGTCCTGGGCGGCGCTGCGTGCCTCCCAGACACCGGCGATGGCCAGGCCCAGGACGATGGCGTACACCACGCCGATCCACATCGTCATGTACTCGATGACGTCCGGGGTCTCGGTGATGTCCTCGTCGTCGGACGCCCGGCGGTGCCGTAGGAGGGTGATGATGACGACCACGACACAGGCCGCCAGCATCGCGAGGGTGAGAACAAGCCATTCCGGCAAGAGAGGCTCCAGAAGATCAGCGCGCACGGAGCGCGGCGACGGCGACCACCGCGGGCACCGTGATGAGCAGGACGAAGACGAGCGGCGACGTGGCCCCGCGCGGGGACCGCTGCTGCGGCCGGGCGGCGCGATAGCGGGGGTAGTGCACCGGGCTCAGCGACGGCCGCGGCGTGGGCGTGGCCGATGACGGGGCGGGCGCGGGAGGCGCGGGACGGGTCGGCGCAGGGGTGGGGCTGGGGGGCGGTGCCGGTGCGGGCCGGGCCGGCGCAGGGGCCGGCGCAGGGGGCGGCGGAGGCGGCGGCTCGGGCTTCGGGTCGGGCGGCGTCGGCCGGGGAGGCTTCGGCGCGGGGGGCGGCGGGGGAGTGGGTTCCGGCGGCGGCGGCGGAGGAGGCGGAGGCGGCGGCGGTGGCGGCTTGGGGGGCGGGGTCGGCGTCGGTGAGGGCTTGGGGCACGGCGGGAAGGTGGGCCAGGAGTCGCTCCCGGCGACGGCAACCGCGTCGATGCCGCCCGGTCCGGTCGACGCGTACGCGCAGGCGTCGGCCTGCGCCGGGCCGACCGGTACGCCGACGAGTGTGAACGTCAGCGTCACCAGGGCCAACACCCGTCCGGCAGAAGCGGATCGGGTCGGTTCGGGTCCATGCACGACGCAGATCATGGAGCCTGGCGGGCCGGGCCGCGCCCGATTACCGGACGATTGCCCCGAAGGAGGGAAACGGGGCGGCTGGAGGTTTGACCGGCGCACACCTCTGCCCCCAAGGAAGCGTACGTGTGTACGAGGAGGGGCCTGGCGGGCGCGGGTCGCAGGTCGAGGCGGGCCCGCCGCTCGTCGGGCGACACCGTGGTGGTCGCCGTGGTGGTCCGGCCGGGAAAGAAAACCGCGGCCCGGTTGAACACAACCGGCTGCGCCATGCGTACCCAGTGTCGTGCGGCGGCGCAGCGGCCGCCCCAACACCTTCGTGACGATCGGGGATTGACGATGAAGACCTCCTGGCGGAGCGCCTCACTCGTGGCGAGCGCTGCGGTGGTGCTGGCGCTGACCACGGCGTGCGGCCAGGACGGCGGCGGCGCCACCGGCAGCCAGAACGTGGGCGCCACGGCCGCGCCCGGCGACGTCGGCGACATCGGGGCAGGGGCCGGCGACGGACTGGCGAGCGGCACCGGCGGCGCGCAGGCGTCGGCGAGCCCGCCGGAGTCCGCGGGCAAGCTGTCCGTCTCCACCAACGCGGAGATCGGCGCGTTGGTGACCGACGGAGCGGGCCGCACCCTCTACCGCTTCGACGCGGACACCGCCAAGCCGCCCAAGACGACGTGCGAGAACGACTGCGCCACCGCCTGGCCGCCCGTGGCCGCCGACGACGCCCTCGCCGGCGAGGGCATCGACAAGGCGCTGCTCGGCGAGGTCGCCCGCCCCGACGGCACCAAGCAGCTGACCATCGGCGGCTGGCCTGCGTACCGCTACGCCAAGGACACCGCCGCCGGTGACGTCAAGGGCCAGGGCGTCGGCGGCAAGTGGTACGCGCTGGCCGCCGACGGCAAGAAGGCCAAGGCCGAGGAGGCGCCCGGACTCTCCACCCGCAACGACGCGAAGCTCGGCGAGATCGTCGTCGACAAGAACGGCATGACCGTCTACCGCTTCATGAAGGACGAGGCCTGGCCGAAGCCGGTGTCGGCCTGCACCGGCGCCTGCCTGGAGAAGTGGCCGGTCGTCGCGCCCGTGGAGCCCAACGACACCGAGGGCGTCGTCAAGAAGGACCTGATGACCTTCACCCGGCCCGACGGCGCCGAGCAGCAGACGGTCGACTGCTGGCCGATCTACACCTTCGCCGGTGACAAGAAGGCCGGCGACACCAACGGCCAGGGCGTCGGCGGCACCTGGTACGCCGTCTCGCCCGACGGAAAGCCGGTCGGCGCGCCGAAGAAGTAGCGGCCTCCCGCCCGCCGCCCCCGGCGCGCGACCCGCGGACCGTGCCCTCCGTACCCAGGCGGAGGGGACGGTCCCGTTCGCGCGCTTTGGTGTGCCTTGGCGCGCGGCACGTGCCGCAGGCAGTGACCGGGAACGGACGGTCAATTTCCGTTTGGGCTCGCCCGTTTGGCAGGCGATCAGTAGCCTCAGCTCGAACACCGGATCGCCAATGCCTTGGAGAGCTAGATGGAGCGTCCCGCCTGGGCCCCTCGCAGCATCGACATCTCGGTGCCCAGCGTGTCCCGGATCTACGACTTCTACCTGGGCGGTTCGCACAACTTCGAGGTCGACCGGGAAGCGGCCCGCAGGGCCATGGAGTTCATGCCGGGCCTCCCCAAGATCATGCAGGCGAACCGGGCGTTCATGCGCCGCGCCGTGCGCTTCGCGGCCGACGAGGGCATCGACCAGTTCCTGGACGTCGGTTCCGGCATCCCCACCTTCGGCAACGTCCACGAGGTGGCCGCACGCAGCCGCCCCGGCGCCCGCGTCGTGTACGTCGACCACGACCCGGTGGCGGTCGCGCACAGCGAGGCCGTACTGGCGGGCAACGACGACGCGGACGTCGTGGCCGCCGACCTCCTCAAGCCGCGGGAGATCCTCGCCAGCCCCCGGGTGGAGCGGCTGATCGACCTGAATCGGCCGGTGGCCCTGCTGCTGGTTGCCATACTGCACTTCGTGGAAGACGCGGACGACCCGTATGCGGCGGTGGCCGAGCTGAGCGACGCGCTCGCGCCCGGCAGCCTGCTCGTGCTCACGCACGCCTCGTACGAGGGGATCCCGCTGCCCGCCGAGCGGGCCGGGGACGCGGTGGACGTGTACAAGGACATCCGCAATCCGCTGATCATGCGTTCGCGCGAGGAGATCGCGCGGTTCTTCGAGGGGTACGACATGGTGGAGCCCGGTCTGGTTCCGATGCCGCGCTGGCGGCCCGAGGAGGCGCCGGAGGACGAGGACCCGTATACGTTCTCCGGGTTCGCCGGCGTGGGGCGTACGGCGTGATCGCGGAGCCGGACGGGCCGGAGGACAGACTGCGCCGGTTCGCGACGATCTGGAGCCGGGCGGTGTTCCCGGTGACCTCGACATCGTCGACCCGGCCCGAGTTCGAGGAGCAACTGCTGCCGCTGGCCCGCCGGCTGAGCGAGGTGCTGCGGGCGCGGAGCTTCGACGCGGACGAGGCCAGGGCGGTCGGCGCCGCGCTCGTCGACTCCCACTGCACCGACCCCGAGGCGCTCGCCCGGACGCTGGACTGCGTCGACGCCTACTTCGTGCTCTACTGCGGCGAGGAGGGCGACCCCGAGGCCATGCGGGCCCGTTCGGCACGGATGCAGCACGCCATGGCGGCCGGTTTCGCCGCGGCGCTGCGCGCCCGGACCCTCGCCGAACAGGAGGCCATCGCGCAGGCCGCCCTGCGGGCGCAGGGGGTGGTGGCCGAGGCCCTGCACGACAGCGAGGCCCGCTTCCGCGCGGTCTTCGAGGGCGCCGCCATAGGCATCGGCATCGCCGACCTGGACGGAAACGTCCTCCAGGTGAACGGGGCCCTGATGCGCATGTTCGGCATCGCCGACCCGAGGCTGCGCGGTCGCAACGTCAGGGAGTGGTCGCACCCCGACGACGCCCCCCAGACCTGGCGGCTCTACGACGAACTGGTGCGCGGCGAGCGCGAGGCCTACCACCTGGAGAAGGCCTTCTACCGGCCCGACGGAACGGTCCTGTGGACCAACCTGACCGTCTCCCTCCTGCGCGACGCCGACGGCACCCCGCAGTACCAGCTCGCGCTGATGGAGGACACCACCGAACGCCGGCTGCTCAATCTGCGGCTGCGCTACGAGGCCACGCACGACGCGCTCACCGGCCTGCCCAACCGCAGCTTCTTCTTCGAACGTCTGGAGAAGGCCCTCAACGCGGGCCCGGGCCAGCGCTTCGGCCTGTGCTACCTGGACCTCGACGGCTTCAAGACCGTCAACGACAGCCTCGGCCACGCGGCCGGCGACCGGCTGCTCGTGGAGGTCGCCGACCGCCTGCAGTCCTGTGCCACCGCGCCCGGCGAGATGGTCGCCCGGCTCGGCGGCGACGAATTCGTCGCGCTGACCACGGGCCCGGGCACCCGGCACGAGGTCGACGAACTCGCCGGGCGGATCATGAACGCGCTGCTCGCCCCGATCAGCGTCGACGGCCGCGAGCTGACCATGCGCGGCAGCATCGGCATCGTCGAGGGCCCGGCGGGGGAGCGCAGCCCGGCCGAGGTACTGCGCAGCGCCGACATCACCATGTACCGGGCCAAGTCGGCGGGCGGCAACCGCTACGAGCTGGCCGACCCGGAGGCCGACGCCCGCGTCATCACCCGGCACGGCCTGACGACCGCGCTGCCGGCGGCCCTGGAGCGGGGCGAGTTCTTCATCGAGTACCAGCCGCTGGTGCACCTCGGCGACGGCAGCGTGCGCGGCGCCGAGGCCCTGGTGCGCTGGCTGCACCCGCAGCACGGGGTGCTCGGCCCGGACCGGTTCATCCCGCTCGCCGAACACACCGGACTGATCGTGCCGCTGGGCCGCTGGGTGCTGGAGCAGTCGGTGCGCCAGGCCCGCGTCTGGCGGGAGCGGTACGGCGAGGCGACCGCCGCCGGCCCGCTGCGCATCAACGTCAACCTCTCGCCCTGCCAGCTCACCCACCCCGGCCTGGTCCAGGACACCGTCGACATCCTGGAGCGGACCGGGGTGGCGCCCGACGCGCTGTGCCTGGAGGTCACGGAGTCGGCGCTGATCGGCGCCGACGACGACCTGCTCAAGCCGCTGCGCCGGCTGGCCGAGATGGGCGTCGACATCGCCCTGGACGACTTCGGCACGGGCTACTCCAACCTCGCCAACCTGCGCCGCCTCCCGGTGAGCGTCCTCAAGCTCGACCGCTCCTTCACCCAGAGCATGCAGCAGTTCCCGGCCGACCCCGTCGACCTCAAGATCGTCGAGGGCATCGTCGCCCTGGCCCACAGCCTGGACCTGGCGGTCACCGTGGAGGGCGTGGAGACCGGCGCCCAGGCCGAGCAACTGCGCATACTCGGCTGCGACACGGCCCAGGGCTGGTACTACGCCCGCCCGGGCCCACCGGAGCGCCTGCACGACCTGGCTCTGGTGGACGCGACGGCCTGAATCCCCTGGCGCCTTGTCACCGGCGCCGGGGGAGCGGCACACCTCTTCAGGGGCGCGGGACTGTTCCGAAGTGCGGCTCCGCCGCGTGGGCGCGAGCAACCACGACGAGCCCGCAGGCCCGGACAGCGCTGAACGGCAACGGCGCCTCCGGGCCCCCGCGCAGTGATCGTCACCGTTCGAGCAGCATCCGCTGCAACTCCCGAGCCGCCCGGGGCGGAGCCACATCGCTGCGATGGGCCAGCGCGATCGTCCGGTACAACCCCGGCCGAGCCAGCGGAGTGACCCGCAGCCCCCGCCCCGACCGTGCCGCCACCATCCGGGGCACGACCGCCATGCCCAGCCCCGCCCGCACGAACCCCAGCACCGCGTCCATCTCCCCGCCCTCGACCGCGAAGTCCGGCTCGAAGCCCTCCGCGCGGCACGCGGCCACGGTCAGCTCCCGCAGGTCGTACCCGTGCCGGAACATCACCAGCCGCTCGCCCTCCAGGTCGGCGATGCGCACCGCCCGCCGCCCACCGCCCGGCCGGGGCGACTCCGGGGACGACACCACCACCAGGTCCTCCCGCAGCAGCTCCACCGTGGTCAGCGCCGGCGACGCGGTGGGCAGCGGCAGCACCACCAGCGCCAGGTCGAGCGCTCCGCGCGCCAGCTCCCGCACCAGGTCGTGCGAGCCGCCCTCCTCGATCATGAGCTGGATGCCGGGATACCGGTCGTGGAACGCGCGCAGCACGTCCGGCAGCAGGCCGGTGCACAGACTCGGCGTGGCGCCCAGCCGCACCCG
Source organism: Streptomyces sp. NPDC097107 (assembly GCF_044762405.1). NCBI lineage: Bacteria > Bacillati > Actinomycetota > Actinomycetes > Kitasatosporales > Streptomycetaceae > Streptomyces > Streptomyces sp. NPDC097107. The sequence continues at coordinate 158,421 of NZ_JBIWEF010000003.1, forward strand.
CCCGCGTCGCAGCTGCACCAGCTCCAGCACCTCGTGGCGGGCCGTGTCCGCGTCGGCCAGGATGCGCCGGGCCAGCGGCAGCAGGGCCTCCCCGGCGTCGGTGAGCGTGATGTTGCCCCGCGCCCGCAGGAACAGGTCGGCGCCCAGCTCCCGCTCCAGCGCCTTGATCTGCTGGGACAACGACGGCTGGGCCACGTGGACCGTCTCCGCGGCCCGGGTGAAGTGCCGGGTCTCGGCGACCGCCACGAAGTACTGGAGCTGCTGCAACTGCATACCGCGAGCATACGCCGTGGATAGCCACAGCCTATGGAAACGAACCAGACCATGTCTTGGACCGATTGCCCCTTCGCCCCGTAGCGTCCTGTGCCATGGCTCTGGCAACGCGGACGGACCGACGGCCGTCCCTGGCGCGCACCGTGTGGGACTCGACCGTCGGCAAGAAGACAGTGATGGCGATCAGTGGTCTCGTCATGCTGCTCTACCTGGTCGCCCACATGATCGGGAACCTGAAGATCTTCTTCGGGACGAGCGAGTTCAACGAGTACGCCCACTGGCTGCGCACGGTCGGCGAACCGTTCATGCACTACGAGTGGACGCTGTGGCTGATCCGCGTCGTGCTGGTCGTCGCCGTCGTCGCCCACGCCGTCTCCGCGTACCAGCTCAGCCGCCGCGACATCAAGGCGCGGCCCAGCAGGTACGTGCACAAGAAGCCGCGCTCCAGCTACGCGACGCGCACCATGCGCTGGGGCGGGATCATCCTGGCCCTGTTCATCGTCTGGCACATCCTGGACCTGACCACCGGCACCGTGCACTCCGGCGGCTTCGAGACGGGCAAGCCCTACCAGAACGTCGTGGACACCTTCTCCACCTGGTACGGCAACGTCATCTACATCGTCGCGGTGCTCGCCGTCGGCATGCACATCCGGCACGGCTTCTGGAGTGCCGCCCAGACCCTCGGCGCCGGCAGCCGCACCCGCGACCGCGCGCTGAAGACCGTCGCCAACGTCCTCGCGCTGCTGCTCACGGTCGGTTTCGTCGCCGTACCCGTGGGCGTCATGACCGGAGTGGTGAGCTGACATGACAACCTACGCCGACTACACGACCGGTGAGCCGGTCGCCGACACCAAGGCCCCCGCCGGACCCGTCAACGAGCGCTGGGACACCCGCCGTTTCGAGGCCAGGCTGGTCAACCCCGCCAACCGGCGCAAGCAGACGGTCATCGTCGTCGGCACCGGGCTCGCGGGCGGCTCCGCCGGCGCGACCCTCGCCGAACAGGGCTACCGTGTCGTCCAGTTCTGCTACCAGGACTCCCCGCGCCGGGCCCACTCCATCGCCGCGCAGGGCGGCATCAACGCCGCGAAGAACTACCGCAACGACGGCGACTCCATCCACCGCCTGTTCTACGACACCGTCAAGGGCGGCGACTTCCGCTCCCGCGAGTCCAACGTGCACCGCCTCGCCCAGATCTCGGTCGAGATCATCGACCAGTGCGTGGCCCAGGGCGTGCCCTTCGCCCGCGAGTACGGCGGCCTGCTCGACACCCGCTCCTTCGGCGGCGTCCAGGTCTCCCGCACGTTCTACGCCCGGGGCCAGACGGGGCAGCAGTTGCTGCTCGGTGCCTACCAGGCCCTCAGCAGGCAGATCGCGGCCGGCAACATCGAGATGCACCCGCGCACCGAGATGCTCGACCTGATCGTCGTGCACGGCCGGGCGCGCGGCATCGTCGCCCGGGACCTGGTCACCGGGAAGATCGACACGTACTTCGCGGACGCGGTCGTCCTCGCCAGCGGTGGTTACGGCAACGTCTTCTACCTCTCCACCAACGCCATGAACTCCAACGCGACCGCCGTGTGGCGGGCGCACCGGCGCGGCGCCTACTTCGCCAACCCCTGCTTCACGCAGATCCACCCCACCTGCATCCCGCGTACCGGCGACCACCAGTCCAAGCTGACGCTGATGAGCGAGTCGCTCCGCAACGACGGCCGGATCTGGGTGCCGAAGGCCAAGGGCGACGACCGGTCGCCGAACAGGATCCCCGAGGACGAGCGCGACTACTACCTGGAGCGCATCTACCCGTCCTTCGGCAACCTGGTGCCCCGTGACATCGCCTCCCGCGCCGCCAAGAACGTCTGCGACGAGGGCCGGGGCGTCGGCCCCGGCGGCCAGGGCGTGTACCTGGACTTCGCCGACGCCATCAAGCGCATGGGCCGGGGGGCCGTCGAGGCCAAGTACGGCAACCTCTTCGACATGTACCAGCGGATCACCGACGAGGACCCGTACCAGGTACCCATGCGGATCTACCCGGCCGTGCACTACACGATGGGCGGGCTGTGGGTCGACTACGACCTCCAGACCACCGTCCCCGGCCTGTTCGCCGTCGGCGAGGCCAACTTCTCCGACCACGGCGCCAACCGGCTCGGCGCCTCCGCGCTGATGCAGGGCCTGGCCGACGGCTACTTCGTCCTCCCGGCCACCATCAACGACTACCTCGCCCGCAACCCGCACAAGGACGCGGTGGACGACGGCCACCCGGTCGTGCAGGAGGTGCTGGCCGAGACCGAGGACCGGCTCAACCTGCTCCTCTCCGTCGACGGCGACCGCACCCCCGACTCGTTCCACCGGGAACTCGGCGAGCTGATGTGGGAGTTCTGCGGCATGGCCCGTACCGACACCGGGCTCCGCAAGGCCCTGGAGCGCATCCCCCAGATCCGCGAGGAGTTCTGGCGGCGCATCAAGGTCCCCGGCACCGGCGAGGAGTTCAACCAGTCCCTGGAAAAGGCCAACCGCATCGTCGACTACCTGGAACTCGCCGAGCTGATGTGCCTCGACGCGCTGCACCGGGCCGAGTCCTGCGGCGGTCACTTCCGCGAGGAGTCCCAGACTCCCGACGGCGAGGCGGCCCGCCGGGACGACGAGTTCGGGTACGCCGCCGCCTGGGAGTTCACGGGCACGGGCGAGGCCCCGGCCCTGCACAAGGAAGACCTGGTCTTCGAGTACGTCCACCCCACTCAGCGGAGCTACGCATGAAGCTCACCCTGCGCGTCTGGCGGCAGAAGAACGCGGACGCCGACGGCGCCATGTCCACGTACGAGGTGGACGGCATCTCCCGCGACATGTCCTTCTTGGAGATGCTCGACACCCTCAACGAGGAGCTCATCCTCAAGGGCGAGGACCCGGTCGCCTTCGACCACGACTGCCGCGAGGGCATCTGCGGCGCCTGCTCACTGGTCATCAACGGCGACGCCCACGGCCCCGAGCGCACCACCACCTGCCAGCTGCACATGCGGTCCTTCCAGGACGGCGACACCATCGACATCGAGCCGTGGCGGGCGTCCGCCTTCCCGGTCGTGAAGGACCTGGTCGTCGACCGCTCGGCCTTCGACCGGATCATCCAGGCCGGCGGCTACATCAGCGCGCCGACCGGCGCCGCGCCGGAAGCCCACGCCGCCCCGGTGCCCAAGCCGGACGCCGACTTCGCCTTCGAGCACGCCGAGTGCATCGGCTGCGGCGCCTGTGTGGCGGCCTGCCCGAACGGGGCGGCGATGCTGTTCACGTCGGCGAAGGTGAATCACCTGAACGTCCTGCCGCAGGGGGCGCCCGAGCGGGAGACCCGGGTGCTGGACATGGTCGCGCAGATGGACGACGAGGGCTTCGGCGGCTGCACCCTCGCCGGCGAGTGCGCGACGGCGTGCCCCAAGGGCATCCCGCTCTTCTCCATCACCAGCATGAACAAGGAATGGCTGCGGGCCACGCGCAAGGTGGCGAAGCGCTAAGTCCTGTCGTCGCGAGGCAGACGGGAGTTTGACGACAGGGCCTTAGTTCAGGCGGGCCCGGCCGAACGTTCGCCGAGAGGTGCGGACGGACGGGGCCGGGGGAGGTGCTCCCCCCGGCCCCGTCTCGCTTTCGCCCCTGGCATTCAACAGCCCAACATCCACTCTCCCGGCCCAGGTCACGCACCGGCCAACCGGCAGCGGAAGAACAGGTGCGGCGGACCGTACACCGACGGCCCGCCGTCGCCGCCCCTGCCCGTGACCAGGAGAGTGCCATGACCGGCGTACTGACCGCAGACCGCCCCCCGAAGCCCGCCGCACCCCACCGCTACACCGTCGCCCTCGCCCGCGACGAGGAGGACGTGCGGGCCGCGCAGCGGCTGCGGCACGACGTCTTCGCCGGGGAGATGGGCGCCCTGCTGGCGAGCCCACAGCCCGGGAGCGACGTCGACCCCTTCGACGCCTACTGCGACCACCTGCTGGTGCGGGAGGAGACGACCGGGCAGGTCGTCGGCACCTACCGGCTGCTGCCGCCGGAGCGCGCGGCGGTCGCCGGGCGGCTGTACGCGGAGAGCGAGTTCGACCTCGCGGCGCTGGACGCGATCCGTCCCGGGCTCGTCGAGGTCGGCCGCTCCTGTGTGCACCCCGACCACCGCGACGGTGCCGTCATCGGGCTCATCTGGGCCGGCATAGCCCGCTACATGACCGACCACGGCCACGAGTGGCTGGCGGGCTGCTGCTCGATCCCGCTCGCCGACGGCGGCACCCTGGCCGCGGGCACCTGGAACCGGGTGCGGGCCAAGCACCTGGCGCCCGAGGAGTTCCGGGTACGGCCGCTGCTCCCGTGGACCCCGCGCAGCGCGGCGCCCGCCGCCCGCACCGAACTGCCGGCCCTGCTCCGCGGCTACCTGCGCCTCGGTGCCTGGGTCTGCGGGGAACCCGCGCACGACGTGGACTTCGGCGTCGCCGACCTCTACGTGCTGCTGCCGATGAGCCGGGTCGACCCGCGCTATCTGCGGCACTTCCTCTCGCTCGTCCCGGCCTGATGGGCGCCTGGCTGCCCGCCGCGCCCTGCACCCCCGGGGCGTGCGTGGAGCCGTCCCGGGCCGCGGTCGCCGTACCGCGCGCCGTGCTGCGGCTGACCGCGGTCGCCGTTCTGCTGCTGGCGGGCATCGCGCTCGTGCTGACGCCGCTCGGCAGACAGGTGCCCGCGGCGGTGGTGCGACGCTGGTGCCGGTGGATCGTACGGGCCGCGGGCGTCCGGGTCCGCGTCACGGGCGCCGCCTCGCCCGCCGGCGGGCTGCTCCTCGTCGCCAACCACATCTCCTGGCTCGACATCCCGCTGCTCGCCGCCGTGCGCCCCGCGCGGATGCTGGCCAAGAGCGAGATCCGGCGGTGGCCGGTGGCGGGGTCCCTCGCCGCGCGCGGCGGGGTTCTGTTCATCGAGCGGAACCGGCTGCGGGCCCTGCCGGACACGGTCGCCGTGATCGCGCGGGCCCTGCGTGCGGGCGCCGCGGTCGCCGCCTTCCCCGAGGGCAGCACCTGGTGCGGGCGCGCTCAGGGGCCCTTCCGCCGGGCCGTCTTCCAGGCCGCCCTGGACGCCGGGGTGCCCGTCCAGCCGGTCCACATCCGGTACCGGGCCGGGGAGCGGGCGGTGAGCACGGCGCCCGCGTTCGTCGGGGAGGACACCCTGCTCGCCTCCCTGTGGCGGGTGGCGTCGGCGCGCGGGCTGACCGCGGAGGTGGAGGTACGGCCGGTCATCGGGCCGGGCGGCCACGCCGGCCGCCGCTCGCTCGCCCACGCTGCTCAGGGGAAAGCGCCTTCGAAAAGTATGTGGCATTTGTGACGTATGCTCCGTTTTCGCATCTCTGATGCGGACATTCGGAAGGCAGGCACTCCGGAAGGAGGGTGATGCCAGATGATCACCCGTGAAGAGATCGCCAACGTCCTGGACCATCCGGTCTACGACGGTGACGGCAACAAGATCGGCGACGCCAAGCACGTCTTCTTCGACGACATGACCGGTCGCCCCGAGTGGGTGAGCGTGAAGACGGGCATGCTCGGTTCCAACGAGTCCTTCGTGCCCATCCGCGACGCCGCGCTGGTGCAGGACCACCTTGAGGTCCCTTACCGCAAGGACATGGTCAAGGGCGCCCCCAGCGTGGACGTCGACGCGGGCGGACATCTGTCGGAGACCGAGGAGCACCGGCTCTACGACTACTACGGCATCAACTGGGACAGCGTGCTCTCCGAGGCCGAGCGGACCGACGACGGCCGCTGGGCCGCAGGGCCGGGTCCGGCCGGGACGGCCGGAGCCGCCGGAGCCGGCGGTGCTGCCGGTGCGGCCGGTATGGCCGGCAGGCAGGGCGCGGGGGACCGGACGGACATGCGCGCCGACGACGCCATGACCCGCTCCGAGGAGCAGATGCACGTCGGCGTCGAACGGCGCGAGAGCGGCCGGGCCCGGCTGCGCAAGTACGTGGTCACGGAGGAGGTCCAGCAGACCGTTCCGGTGACCCACGAGGAAGTGCGGGTGGAGCGCGAGCCCATCACGGACGCCAACCGCGGCGAGGCGCTCGCCGGTCCGGAGATCAGCGAGGACGAGCACGAGGTCACGCTGCACGAGGAACGACCCGTCGTGGAGACCGAGACGGTGCCGGTCGAGCGCGTCCGGATGACCACCGAGGAGCACACCGAGAACGAGACCGTGCGGGGCCGGGTCCGCAAGGAGCGGATCGAGGCCGAGACGGAGGAGTACACCGACGACGACCTGCGCAAGGGCCGCGAGTAGCCGCCCTGGGTCGTCACCAGGAGGGTCCGCGCCGGTGAAGCGCCGTCACCGGCGCGGGCCGCCGTCCACGGCGCCGTCCAGGGCCCTGGACAGGTACGGCGCGGTGGCGCTCCCGCTCGCCCGCGCCACCTCGGCCGGCGGCCCCGCGGCGACGATCCGCCCGCCCGCCTCGCCGCCGCCCGGCCCCAGGTCGATCACCAGGTCGGCGCCCGCGACCACGGCCATGTCGTGCTCCACGACGACCACCGTGTGCCCGGCGTCGACCAGACCGTGCAACTGGCGCATCAGCACCTCGACATCGGCCGGATGCAGACCGGTCGTCGGCTCGTCGAGGAGATACAGGGTGTGCCGGCGGCGCCCGCGCTGCAACTCGCTCGCCAGCTTGACGCGCTGCGCCTCGCCGCCGGACAGCTCGGTCGCCGGCTGGCCGAGCCGCAGATGGCCCAGCCCGACATCGAGCAGCGCGGCCAGGCTGCGCGCCACCGCCGGCGTGTCCGCGAAGAACCCCGCCGCCTCCTCCACCGTCAGGTCCAGCACACCGGCGATGTTCCGTCCCCGGTACGCCACTTCGAGAGTCTCTGGGTGGTAGCGCGCCCCGCCGCAGTCCGGGCACGGCGCGTACGTACTCGGCAGGAACAGCAGCTCGACGCTGACGAACCCCTCGCCCTGGCAGGTCTCGCAGCGTCCACCGGGGACGTTGAAGGAGAAGCGGCCGACGCCGTAGCCCCTCTTCCGCGCCTCGTCGGTGGCCGCGAACACCTTGCGTACGACGTCGAAGAGGCCCGTGTAAGTGGCCAGGTTGGAACGCGGGGTGCGTCCGATCGGCCGCTGGTCGACGGAGACCAGACGACCCACTCCCGGCAGGTCCTCGGTGATCGCGCCGACGAGCGTCGACTTCCCCGAACCGGACACGCCCGTCACCGCGGTGAGCACACCGAGCGGGAACTCGGCCGTCACCCCGCGCAGGTTGTGCCGGGTGACCGGACCGACCGTCAGTGCGCCCCGCGGGGTCCGGACCTCACGGACCGGAGCGGGGGAGCGGTCGAAGAGGTGGCGGGCCGTGGCGGACTCCCCGACGTCGGCCAGCCCGGGGACCGGGCCGCTGTACAGCACCCGCCCGCCGTGCTCGCCCGCCCGCGGGCCCACGTCCACGATCCAGTCGGCGCCGCGCACCACGCCGAGGTGGTGCTCCACCACGAACACCGAGTTGCCGGCCGCCTTCAGCCGTTCCAGCACCGTCAGCAGCGCCTCGGTGTCCGCCGGGTGCAGCCCCGCGGACGGCTCGTCCAGGACGTACACGACCCCGAACAGCCCGGAGCGCAGCTGTGTCGCCAGCCGCAGCCGCTGCAGCTCGCCCGCCGACAGGGTGGGCGCCGGGCGGTCGAGGCTCAGGTAGCCGAGCCCCAGCTCGGCGACGGGCGCGATGCGGGAGGTGAGGTCCCCGGTGAGTACCCGGGCCGTCTCGCCGCCGGTCGGCAGCGCGTCCACCAGTTCCGTGAGCGGGAGTGCGGCCAGCTCGGCGATGGTGCGACCGCCGACGGTCACCGCCATGGCCTCGGGCCGCAGCCTGCCACCGCCGCAGACCGGGCAGGGCGCACTGGTGAGGAAGCGCTCCGCCTTCGCCCGCAGCGTCGCGCTCCTGGAGTCCGAGAACGTTTTCATCACATACCGCCGGGCGCTCGTGTACGTGCCCTGGTACGGCCGCTGGATGCGGCCGGCGTCCCGCACGGGGTGCACCGTGACCACCGGCTGCTCGTCCGTGAACAGGATCCACTCCCGCTGCCCGGCCGGCAGCTCGCGCCAGGGACGGTCCACGTCGTACCCCAGCGCGTCGAGGACGTCCCGCAGGTTCTTGCCCTGCCAGGCGCCCGGCCACGCCGAGATCGCGCCGTCCCGGATCGAGAGGGACGGGTCCGGAACCAGCAGCTCCTCGGTCGTGCGGTGCACCCGGCCGAGCCCGTGGCACTCCGGGCAGGCCCCTGCCGCCGTGTTCGGTGAGAAGGCGTCGGAGTCGAGCCGCGGCGCGCCCGGCGGGTAGTCGCCGGCCCGGGAGAACAGCATTCGCAGGGAGTTGGAGAGGTTGGTGACCGTGCCGACCGAGGAACGGGACGTGGGTGCCGAGCGGCGCTGCTGGAGCGACACGGCGGGCGGCAGCCCGGTGATCTCGCCGACCTTCGGGGCGCCGACCTGGTGGATGAGCCTCCGGGCGTACGGCGCGACCGACTCGAAGTAGCGCCGCTGCGCCTCCGCGTAGAGCGTCCCGAACGCGAGTGACGACTTCCCCGACCCCGACACACCGGTGAACACGGCCACCACGTCGCGCGGAATGTCCACGTCCACGCTCTTGAGGTTGTGCTCACGGGCGTCGCGCACCCGGACGTACGGGTCGTGGGGGCTGTGCATCGCGGGGAACTCCGTACGGTCTTCGACGACGGCCGGTGGGCCGGTGGGACAAACCCCGCGATTCTACGCCGGAGCGGTGGCCGCCCCGGCGCCGACGACGCGGGCGAGCCGCCCGTAGGAGTCCAGCAGCGCCTCGCGGTCGTACGTGCTCGTGGTCACCAGGACCTCCTGTGCGCCCGTGTCCGCGAGGAGCGACTCCAGCTCGTCGGCGACCTGTTCCTCGGTGCCCGCGATGTGGCCGGTGAGACCGGAGTCGTAGAGATCCCGTTCCTTGGCCGTCATCGTCCGGGCCTCGACCTCCTCGGCCGGGGGCAGGGGAGGGAAGGAGCCCCGGGTGCGGGCGTGGGTCATGGACCAGGCCTCCGGGACCAGGAGCCGCCGGGCCGCCTCGGGCGTGCCGGCCACGGCGACGGTGCCGGAGACCACGACGTAGGGCTCCCGGCTCCACTCGGAGGGGCGGAACCGGGCGCGGTAGCGGTCGATGCCGCGGCGCATCCGGTCGCGGTCGCGCAGGTCCCCGATGACCATCGGCAGGCCCGCCCGGGCGGCGACGGCCGCGCCCTCGCCCATGGCCAGCACGAACGGCGGGACGGCCAGCCCCTCCGCCGGGCGGGCGTGCGCTCCGGTCGGCGAGGTGCCCCGGAACCAGCCCAGCAGCTCCGCCAGTTGGGCGTCGAAGTCCTCGGCGTCGTCCTTGTCCCGGCCCAGCGCCCTGCGTACGCCGTCGGTGAAGCCGACCGAGCGGCCGAGTCCCATGTCTATCCGGCCGGGGAAGAGCGACTCCAGGACGCCGAACTGCTCGGCGACGACCAGGGGCCGGTGGTTGGGGAGCATCACGCCGCCGGTGCCGACCCGGATGCGCCGGGTGGCACCGGCGACGGCGGCGGCCAGCACGGTCGGCGCCGAGCCGGCCACTCCGGGCACGCCGTGGTGCTCCGACACCCAGAACCGGTGGTAGCCGAGCCGCTCGGCCTCCCGCGCCAGCTCCACGGTGTCGTGAAGAGCCTGCGCGCCGGTGTGGCCCTCGCGGATGCGGGAGCGGTCGAGGACGGAGAAGCGGGTCTTCGCGATCACTGGGCTCACACCGTCTTCAACGCCCGGGAGGCGTCAGGATTCCCGGCACGGCGCTTAGGGTGGGCGGGTGACCGACAGCAGGAAGCCCGCGGTGGCCGTCTTCGACCTGGACAACACCCTCGCCGACACCGCGCACCGGCAGCGGTTCCTGGAGCGGCGGCCGCGCGACTGGGACGCCTTCTTCGCCGCCGCGCCGCACGATCCGCCGCTCACGGAGGGCATCGCACTGGTGCGGGAGAGCGCCGAGGAGTGCACGATCGTCTACCTGACCGGGCGGCCGGAGCGCTGCCGGCGCGACACGCTCGACTGGCTGACCGCCCACGGCCTGCCCGACGGGCCCGTGCACATGCGCGGCAACGCCGACCGCCGGCCCGCCCGGCGCACCAAGCTGGAGATCCTGCGGCGGCTCGCCCGTACCCACGAGGTCCGGGTCCTCGTGGACGACGACGAGCTGGTGTGCGACGACGCCGAAGGGGCCGGATTCACCGTCGTCCGGGCACGCTGGGCGGCCCGGTCGGCCGAGCTGCGCGAGGCGCAGGAGCGCGAAGGGCGTACCTGACCGTCATGGCGAGCCTCTGACCCCTGACCCCTGAGCCCTGGCCCCTGACCCCTGGCCCCTGACCCCTGGCCCCTGACCCCTGACCCCTGGCCCCTGAGCCCTGAGCCCTGGCCCTTGAGCCCTGGCCCCTGAGCCCCTCGGCCCTGTGGGCTCCCGGGGCCGTCAGTCGGACTCCTCCAGGCGGAAGCCGAGCTTGAGGCCGACCTGCCAGTGCGCGACCTCCCCTTCCTCGATCTGGCCGCGCACCTGGGTCACCTCGAACCAGTCCAGGTTGCGCAGGGTCTGCGAGGCGCGGGTGATGCCGTTGCGGACGGCCTGGTCGACGCCGTCGGGCGAGGTGCCGACGATCTCGGTGACCCGGTAGGTGTGGTTCGACATGCGGGTGCTCCCTTCCGCGGGGCAGCGGTGTGTCGTGCGTCACTCCACCGTGCCCCAGGCCGCGGCGGAGCGCGAGGCGTCGGGGGTCCGGCAGGGTAACCGCCCGTCACCCCTTGACCTCCGCATTGGTCCATACCAAAATCCCAGACACCCGTTCGAGCTTCGAGCTCGTCCCCCACGTCGGGTCTCCCTTCGCGTGCGCAGGACCTCCCTGTCCGCTCCGCCCCTGTCCGTCAGACAGAAGGACCCCTCGTGAGACGTCGCCTGCTCGCCCTTGTCTGTGTGTCCGCCTCCCTGCTCAGCGGCTGCGGCCTGATCTCGCAGGACGGCGGGGCAGAGCGGCGCACCGTCACCGTGTGGCTGATGAAGGACAGTGCCTCGCAGGACTTCCTGCGGCGGTTCACCGAGGAGTTCCAGCGGGAGAACCCGGACCTCGACCTCGACGTCCGGATCCAGAGCTGGACCGGGATCGGCGACAAGGTGCAGACCGCGCTCAAGACCGACGGCGCGGACGGGCCCGACGTCATCGAGGTCGGCAACACCCAGGTCCCGCAGTACGCGGAGGGCGGCCGGCTGCAGGACCTCACGCTGGAGTCGATGCGCGACTGGGGCATCCGCGACTGGCTGCCCGGCCTCGCCGAACCGGGGCAGTGGATGTCCCAGCAGTTCGGCATCCCCTGGTACGCCGCCAACCGCGTGGTCATCTACCGCAAGGACCTGTTCGAGCAGGCCGGCGTCACCGAGCCGCCCCGCACCCGTGAGGAGTGGCTCACCGTCTCCGAGAAGCTCGACTCGGGCGGTGACCAGGGCATCTACCTGGCCGGACAGGACTGGTACACGCTCTCCGGCTTCATCTGGGACGAGGGCGGTGAGTTGGCCACGCAGGAGGGCGGCACCTGGGCGGGCGCCCTGGACTCGGAGGCCGCCCTGCGCGGCATGGACTTCTACCGTGAGCTGCAGGCCCTGGGTGAGGGTCCGCTGGACGCCGACGAGGAGCACCCGCCGCAGGCCGGCGTGTTCGCGAGGGGGCAGGTGGCGCAGATCGTCGCGGTGCCGGGGCTCGCCCAGTCCATCGTGCGCGAGAACCCCGAACTCGATGGCAAGCTGGGCTTCTTCCCCGTGCCCGGCAAGAAGGCCGGCAAGCCGGGCGCCGTCTTCACCGGCGGCTCCGACCTCGTCGTCCCGAAGAACACCGACGAACGGGAAGGCGCCCTCGCCGTGGTCGAGGCGCTCGTGGGCACCAAGTGGAACACCGATCTGGCCCGCACCATGAACTACGTCCCGAACAAGAAGTCGCTCGCCAAGGCCGTCGCGGACGAGGAGGGGGTCGCCGCCATGGCGGCCGGCGCCGCGCAGGGCCGGGCGACTCCGGGTACGCCCCGGTGGGGCGCGGTCGAGGCGGACAACCCGATCAAGGAATACATGACGAAGGTGCTCACCGGGGAAGACGCGGAGTCGGAGGCCCGCAAGGCCTCCGACCGCATCACCGAACTGCTGGACCTCGACGCGCGCTGACGCGCGCCGCCGCGTCAGCGCACCCGACTCACCGCACGATGCTCACCGCACGAGCCTCATCGCGCCACGCTCAGCGACAGCGCGAAACGGTCCTCGCCGTCCGTCCACCAGTGGGCCAGCTCCAGCCCCGCCGAGGCGAGTTCGGTCCGTACACCGTCCTTCCGGAACTTCGCGGACACCTCGGTCCGCAGCTCCTCCCCGTCCGCGAAGTCCACGGCCAGGTCGAGAGCCTGGACCTTGACCGTCTGCGCGGTGCGCGAGCGCAGCCGCATCTCGATCCACTCCCGTTCGGCGTTCCACAGCGCCACGTGCTCGAAGGCGGCGGGCGCGAAGTCGGCGTCCAGCTCGCGGTTGATCACGGACAGCACGTTCTTGTTGAACGCGGCCGTCACCCCGGCCGCGTCGTCGTACGCCCGGACCAGCACCCGCTCGTCCTTGACCAGGTCCGTGCCCAGCAGCAGGGCGTCGCCCGGGGAGAGCAGCGCGCGGACGGCGGCCAGGAACGCGGCGCGCTCGCCGGGCAGCAGATTGCCGAGCGTGCCGCCGAGGAACGCCACCAGCCGGGGACCCGGCGTCTCGGGCAGCGTCAGCCCGCCGGTGAAGTCGGCGACGAGCGCGTGCACCTGGAGTTCCGGCCGCTCCGCGACGAGCGCCTGACCTGCCTGGGTGAGGGCGCTCTCGCTGACGTCCACCGGCACGTAGCCGCGCAGCCCCGTCAGCGCGTCGAGCAGGAACCGCGTCTTCTCCGAGGAACCGGAACCCAGCTCCACCAGGGTGCGGGCGCCGGTCGCCGCGGCGATCTCGCCGGCCCGGTCGACGAGGATCTCCCGCTCGGCCCGGGTCGGGTAGTACTCGGGCAGCGCGGTGATCTCCTCGAACAGCTCGCTGCCCCGAGCGTCGTAGAACCACTTGGGCGGCAGCCACTTGGGCGTGCTCGTCAGGCCCGCCAGGACGTCGGCGCGCAGGGCGGCGCCGGTGGCGTCCTCGGGCAGCGTGCGGGTGAGACGGAACGGGCTCACGTGCGGGGCTCCTTCGGGGAGACGAAAGCGTCTGCGAGGGCGTGGTCGCCCGGGTCCTTGAGCGGAGTGAGCCGCACGTCCGTGCGGCTCGCCGTGAGCAGGGTGCGGTCGGGGACCTCCTGCCAGCGCGGGTCGTCGTCGTACGGCTCCGAGGCGACCGCCGTGCCGCCGCCGGGGCGGGTCAGGTACCACAGGGTGTCGCCCCAGGTGGTGGCCGTGATGGTGTCGCCGCCCGTGAGCAGCAGGTTGAGCCGGGAGGCGGGGGCGGCCGCCGCGACCTCCAGGACCGTCTCGGCGAGCGCCCGGCCCTCGTCGTCCCCGGCGCGCAGCCGGGCCAGGACCAGCGCCCACACGAGCGCCGAGTCGTTGCGGGCCTCCAGCGACAGCAACTCCTCGGGCGGCAGCGTGCCGGCCACCCGCGCCAGCGAACCGGGCCAGCCCGCCACGGCACCGTTGTGGCTGAACAGCCAGGCCCCCGAGGCGAACGGCGCCGCCGCGGCCTCCGCGTCCGCACCCGACAGCGTCGCGTCCCGCACGGCGGCGAGCAGCGCGCCGGTCCGCACCACCCGGGCCAGGTCGGCGAAGGACTGGTCGGCCCAGATCGGCCCGGCCCGGCGGTACCGGGCCGGCACCGGGTCACCCCCGGCGTACCAGCCGACGCCGAACCCGTCGGCGTTGACCGTGCCGTAGCGCTGGTGCCGGGGCGCCCAGGACTGCCGGTACAGCCCGTGCGGCGGGGCTACGAGAAGCGCCCCGAGAGGTTCCCCGGGGCCCACGTAGGCGAGGTGACGGCACATCAGGCGCCCTCCGCCGACCGGGCGGTGCGGAACCCGGAGAAGATCTGCCGCCGGATCGGATAGTCCCAGTTGCGGAACGTGCCCCGGCAGGCCACCGCGTCCACGGCGAACGAACCGCCGCGCAGCACCTTGTGGTCGGGCCCGAAGAACACCTCCGAGTACTCCTTGTACGGGAACGCCCGGAAACCCGGGTACGGGGCGAAGTCGCTCGACGTCCACTCCCAGACGTCGCCGATCAACTGCCGTATCCCGAGCGGCGACTCACCGGCCGGGTAGCTGCCGGCGGGTGCCGGGCGCAGATGGCGCTGGCCGAGGTTGGCGTGTTCCGGGCCCGGGTCGGCGTCGCCCCACGGGTAGCGGGCGGAGCGGTCGCCGGCCGGGTCGTACCTGGCCGCCTTCTCCCACTCGGCCTCGGTCGGCAGCCGCCGCCCGGCCCAGCGGGCGTACGCGTCCGCCTCGTACCAGCACACGTGCACCACCGGCTCGTCGGGTGGCACCACTTCGGTGACCCCGAAGCGGCGCCGCAGCCACTGCCCGCCGTCGCGGCGCCAGTACAGCGGGGCGGTGACGGAGTGCCGGCGGATGTGGTCCCAGCCCTCCGGAGCCCACCAGCGCGGGTCGTCGTAGCCGCCGTCGTCGATGAACGCCCGGTAGGCGCCGTTGGTCACCGGCGTGGTGTCGAGATGGAACGGCGCCACCTCGCGCCGGTGCGCGGGACGTTCGTTGTCCAGGGCCCACGGCTCGGTCGACGTGCCCATCACGAACGGGCCGCCGGGCACCAGGACCTCGGCCGGGCCGGTGAACAGGGGCACGGGGTCCGGATCCGGGGCGGTGAGGGCCTGCGGGCCCTTGCGGAGCTGGTGCGTGATGAGCATGGTCTCGTCGTGCTGCTGCTCGTGCTGGGCGATCATCCCGAAGGCGAAGCCCGCCTCCGTCAGCCGGGTCCCGTGGAACGCGGTGCTCTCCAGCACGTCCAGCGCCCGGCCGCGCACGTCGGCCGCGTACCGGCGGGCCTCGGCGGGCGACAGCAGCGGCAACTTGGGCCGCTCGGCGCGCGGGTGCTCGAAGGCGTCGTAGAGGCTGTCGATCTCGGGCCGTATCGCCTCCTGCCCGGCGACGGCGCGCAGCAGCCACTGCTCCTCCTGGTTGCCGATGTGCGCGAGGTCCCACACCAGCGGGGACATCAGCGGCGACACCTGGGCGGTCAGGTCGGGGCCCTCCACGCAGCTGGTCAGCAGTGTGGTGCGGTCCCGGGCAGTGACGAGTGTGGCCAGGGCCCGCTCGCGCAGTGTCTCGGCGTCGACGGCCGACTCGCCGGCGGTGGTGGCGGTGTCGGTGGCGGTGTCCATGGCGGTGTCCATGGCGGGGTCGGTCATGGGCGGGTCTCCCTCCCGTGCGGGCCACGGCTCGCGCCGTCCGGCATGTCCAGCAGGTCGTCGGCGGGGCAGCGGCCCCGCTGGACGTAGCGCTCCAGGTACCCGGCGACGGCGTCCGTCACCTCGGCCGTCGCACCGAGCCGGGGCAGGGCGGCGAGCGCCGCGGTGAAGCACGTGACGGCCGCCTCGCGCAGCTCGGGATCGGCGAGGGCGTCGCGGGCCGCGTCCTCGTACAGCGGGTTGTGCGGGGCGGGCAGCCCGAGCGTGCGCTCGGCCAGGGGCTTCACGGCCCGGTAGGCGGTCTCGGCGGCCTCCGGATCGTCGAACAGCGCCGCCGTCACGGCGAGCGGCACCATCCAGCCGTCGTCTCCGGGCTGCGCGTCGATCATGCGCAGCTCCAGGTGGCCGCGCGGCCTGACCGGCGGGAACAGCGTGGTGAGGTGGTAGTCGAGATCCTCCCGGGTCGGCGGTCTCGGCGTCCCGGTCCTGGTCCACTCCCGGAAGGTCATGCCCTCGGGCACCTCCCAGGGCCCGCCGTCGCGGCGGACGCACATCACCGGCGCGTCCAGGACGTGCCGGGTCCAGGCACCGCGCGGGTCGGCGTCCAGCCGGGGACCGCCCGCCCGGCCGGTGCCGATCTGCGCCCAGCGCAGCTGCCGGGTGGACCGCCAGCCGGTGGGCCGGTCACCCGCCAGCGGGGAGTTGGCGAACGCGGCCAGCAGGACCGCGCCCAGCTGATGGGCCAGCCACCAGCGGCGCACATGACCGAGAGGGCCCGGCTCCGCGTGGCCGGCGTCCACGCACACCTGCACGGAGGCCGAGGTGCACATCATGTAGCGGCCGGCGGGACCGGAGCGGTCGAGGCAGGCCTCCATGGCGTCGTAGCGCGGCTGCCGCAGGAAGCGGCGGGGCGCGTGCCAGGGGTCGTGGCCGAGGCCGACGAGGGCGAGACCGTCCTCGCGCAGCACCGCGCGGACGGCGGCGAGGTCGGCGGAGACGGTACCGATGCACTCCATGAGGGAGGCGGCGGGGAGCGAGCTCAGCTCCAGCTGGCCGCCGGGTTCGACGGTCAGCGCCGATCTCAGGGGCACGGTCCGCAGTGCGGAGTAGACCGCTTCGAGCCGTTCGGGTGACACGGGGAGCCGCGGCGCGCGCAGCTCGTGGACGAGCCATTCCACTTCGACACCGAGACGCCTCGGTGGACCGGTCTTGAAGCAGATGCCGTGGACCAGCGCCTCGACCTCGGCTTCGGTGACTGTGGTGCGTGGCCGGGTGCAGCCACTTACCGCATCGGACATGTCGGGATCCTCCTGAGATTCCATCCATGCCGCCGACCCTCTTGCGGTGGGCCGGGTCGGCACACTCGTCCCACCCAAGACCCTCATGTCGCTCCGCACAAGGGTGCATAACGGGACGTTCCAGCTCGGTAATCTCCGCGACCCCTTCGTCTCCGGGGGCTTTCCCCGTCGTACGCCGGTCGGGAAACTCCGTTGCGCCGCACCACAAGCATCACCCAGGATTCCCGCATGAGCACGACGGGGGAGGCCGCGCGGCGCGCGGTCACGGCGTCCACGGGGGTGGCGCCGTGAGCGCGCGCCTGCGGGGCATCGCACAGCGGACGGAACAGATCGTGACGGCAGGGTCCTACCGCGCGCCCGACGGGCGCGAGGTGCCGATCGCGGCGGCGGTCGAGACGGCACGCGACGGTACGCGGATGTACGGGCCCGGGCCGGTCGAGCCCGCCCCCCTGGCCGCGGTGCGGACGGCCTTCGAGGTCACCGGCGAGAGCAGCCTGGAGGCCGCACGCCGCCTCGGCGGCGAGGTCGCCGTCCTCAACTTCGCCTCCGCCCGCAATCCGGGCGGCGGATATCTGAACGGAGCCCAGGCGCAGGAAGAGGCCCTGTGCCGGGCCTCCGCGCTGTACACCTGCCTGCTGCGGGCGCGCGAGTTCTACGATCACCACCGCGCCCACCGCGACCCGTTCTACACGGATCGCGTCGTCCACTCGCCGGCCGTGCCCGTCTTCCGCGACGACCGCGGCCGCCTGCTGGACGAGCCGTACACCGCCGGCTTCCTCACGTCCGCCGCGCCGAACGCGGGCGTGGTACTGCGCACCGCCCCGGATCGGGCCGCCGGGCTGCCCGACGCCCTGGCCGCACGCGCCGAGCGGGTGCTGGAGACGGCCGCGGCCCACGGCTATCGGCGGCTGGTGCTCGGCGCCTGGGGCTGCGGGGTCTTCCGCAACGACCCCGCCCAGGTCGCGGGCGCGTTCCGGGGGCTGCTCGGGCCCGGCGGACGGTTCGCGGCGGCCTTCGAGCGGGTGGCGTTCGGCATCCTGGACCGCACGCCGGGCGGCACGGTCCGGGAGGCGTTCGCGCGTGCCTTCCCGGAGGGGGTCGGCAGCCCCGGGGCGGGCGACCCCGGTCAGCTCCAGCCGTAGCGCTCCCGCAGCCGCTGCCGTACGAGGTCGAACCGCATCCGGTCCAGGGCGCAGGCCTCGCGGCGCATACCGGCGTCGTGCAACCGCAGCACCCGGTCCACGTCGACCCAGGACGCGCGCCCGGAACGGTCCCAGGGACCGCTCCCGATCGGTACCCACTCCCGGTCCCCGTCGTGGCGCTTGCTGGACAACCGCACGGCCAGCAGCGTGCCGGCGGCCTCGCGGGCGACGACGAGCACGGGCCGGTCCTTGCCCCGCCCGTCGTTCTCCTCGTAGGGCACCCACGTCCAGACGATCTCGCCGGGGTCCGGGTCCCCGTCGTGCGCGGGGGAGTACTCGGTACGCACCCCGCCCACGTCCCGGGGATCGGCCTCGGTGGTGGCGGCGGGGCCGTAGCGGCCGGGGACGGCGTCGTCGGCGTCGTCGCTGTCGTCGGTAAAGGCGCTCACGGCCGTACCGTACGGGACGCGCACGCGCGGTCCGCCACATGCCGGCAGGCGTCGCGCAGGCGCCGACGCGGGGGCGGCCACCAGGGCCCGGCCCGTCAGGCCGACCGGCGCCGTCCGCCACCGGATGGCAGGCTGGTCACCGGGGTTCCGCGCCCGGGACCCCGGCCACCGAGCGGAACGAGCACAGGAAGCCGACCTCATGACCGACCAGCTCACCGTGAGCGTCCTGGGCACCGGCATCATGGGTGCCGCGATGGCCCGCAACCTCGCCCGGACCGGGCACACCGTCCGGGCCTGGAACCGCAGCCGGGACAAGGCCGAGCCCCTGGCCGCCGACGGCGCGCACGTCGCGGGCAGTCCCGAGGAGGCGGTGCGGGGCGCCGACGTCGTCCTCACCATGCTGTACGACGGCCCGGCAGCCCTCGACGTCATGCGGCAGGCCGCACCCGGGCTGCGTCCCGGCACCGCGTGGGTCCAGTCGACCACCGCCGGCGTCGACGCGGTCGCCGACCTGGCGGCGTTCGCCCGGGAACACGGCCTCGTCTTCTTCGACGCGCCCGTCCTCGGCACCCGCCAACCCGCCGAGGCCGGACAACTGCTGGTGCTGGCCGCCGGGCCGGCCGACACTCGGGACGTGGTGGCGCCCGTCCTGGATGCCGTCGGCTCCCGCACGGTGTGGACCGGCGAGGACGGCGCCGCCGGCAGCGCCACCCGGCTGAAGCTGGTGGCCAACAGCTGGGTCCTCGCCGCCACCAACGCGGCGGGCGAGGTCCTGGCACTCGCCAAGGCACTGGGCGTGGACCCGGACGGCTTCTTCGACGCCATCGCCGGCGGCCCGCTCGACATGGGCTACCTGCGTGCCAAGACCGCAATGATCCGTGACGGCGCGCTGACGCCGCCCCAGTTCGCGGTCACCACCGCCGCGAAGGACGCCCGGCTGATCGTCGAGGCCGGCGAGGCGAACGGCGTCCGCCTGGACGTGGCCGCCGCCGGCGCGCAACGCCTGGCACGGGCCGCCGCGCAGGGGCACGGTGACGAGGACATGGCGGCGGCGTACTTCGCCAGTTTCGAAGAGAAGCCGTCCGACTGAGCGCACCCTGGGTACCGGGTGTACGAGCAACCCGAACGCCGACACCGCCGACACCGCCGACACCGCCGACACCGCCGACACGGTCTCGGCACCGCCGACACGGTCTCGGCACACACCGAGAACAGAGGAGTCCGCATGTCCAAGCCGCCGCTGCCCTCCGAGGCCGTCGACCTGCTGCGCCGTCCCAACCCGTGCGTCATGGCCACCCTCCGCTCGGACGGCGCTCCCGTCTCCACGCCCACCTGGTACCTGTGGGAGGACGACGGCCGGGTCCTGATCAACCTCGACGAGGGCCGGGTGCGCCTGGGGCACCTGCGCCGCGATCCGCGCGTGACCCTCACCGTCCTCGCGGGCGACGACTGGTACACCCACGTCACTCTCATCGGCCGTGTCAACGAGACCCGCGACGACGAGGACCTCACCGGCATCGACCGCCTCTCCCGGCACTACACGGGCAACCCGTACCCGGACCGGGTCCGTCCCCGGGTCAGTGCCTGGATCGAGGTGGAGCGCTGGCACGGCTGGGGCGCGATGAAGGACAGCGACCAGGCGTCCTCCTGAGAAGCGACCCGAAACCGCGGTGGGTTTCGCCGGGTGTCGACACCTCGCCGCGCCCTGTCTAAGATCTTCGGCGCGGCATCGCGTGCCGGTCACCGTCCGGGTGAGGCATGGAGGCGCCGCGGAGATGCCCGTGGAGGCATTGACCCGTGTCAGTCGAGTTCAACCACACCATCGTCCTCTCCCGGGAGCGGGAGAAGTCCGCTCACTTCCTGGCCGGAATCCTGGGGCTGGAGGTCGGCGAGCCGGCCGGAAAGTTCCTGCCCGTGACGACCGCGAACGGCGTCACCCTCGATTTCGCCACCGTCGACACCGACATCCCCGTGCAGCACTACGCGTTCCTCGTCTCCGAGGGCGAGTTCGACGCGATTCTCGCCCGGCTCGTGGAGGGCGGGATACCCATCCAGGCCGACCCGCAAGGCCGGCACCCGCGCCGGATCAACCGCAACGACGGCGGGCGGGGCGTGTACTTCATCGACCCTTCCGGGCACGCGGTGGAGGCCTTCACCCGCCCTTACGGCAGCGACCCGTCCTCGCCGCTGAACGGCGTCACGGAGGACGTCCCCGGGGCGCGCTGACCGGCGTCCGCACACCGTTGGCCTTCTCTCGTCCGGCCTGTTGTCAGACCTCCTCCGCATACTGGTGGCCTCACAGGGAGCCGGACGCGATCAGGGGGCGGTCATGCGGAGGGTGTACAGCGGTGAACTGGCGGTCGTCCACGGGCGGTTCCACGTGGACAGCCGCCGGGACCCGCACGGTCCCGGACCGTCAGAGGCCTGCGCCGGACAGATCAACGGGCTGTGCGGTGCGGCCGTCCCCGGCTGTCTCCTCCTGGACACCGGCCTGCGTACCGGCAGGGTCGGGCTGACCGTCGAGGTGCACGGGGCCGCCCCGCCGCTCGACGACGGCTGGGAGGACGTGGTGGAGGCGTCCTTCCGGCCCGTCTCCTTCCCGACGGCCGTTCTGCCCTGCGGCCGTGGGGTGTTGTGCGAGGTGGACCTGCCGCCCGCCGACCACCGGGTGCGCTACTGCGCGCGCGGAATGGACCGGAGCGAGGAGACCGGGTTCACCGCGGCCGAGGTCGCCGGGCCGGTCGGTCACTGTCTGCTGCAGTTCTGGCCCGCCCCGCCCGCCGCGGACCGGGTCGTCCGGCAGACCTCACGCAGCGCCGAGGACCGGCACCGGTACGCGCGCAGTCTGCCGCCGTCCCCTTCCGGGGTAGGGACCGCGCGCGAGTGCGCGGAGACCCTGTCCTGGGGCGGTCGGCTGCCCAGCCGGCGAGTGCGGGAGGCCGGCGGCGACGCACGCGGGCTCGTCCCATTGGACCGGGACCTGCTCGACGCCGTCGACGCGGCGTGTCCGGCGACGCAGCGAAGCCTCGCGCGGTGGGCAGCCCACCGGGCCTTCACCGCGGCGGGGCTGGACGACGTCGACTGGATCACGCCGGCGCTGACGGCGCTGGACCGGGGGGAACCCCTGCCCGCCCCGTTCGACGACCCCCAACGGGCCTGGGAACGCTTCTTCACCGACGACCGCACCACCCCCGGCGCGTCGCACGCGTCCGACGGATGCCGTGGCAACCTGCTGCGACAGGCCACGGCCATGCCCGCGCTCCGTGCCGCGGCCCAACCGGACCCGCTGCGCGCAGCGCTCGGCGCCCTCTTCGCCGCCGCGGTCACCCACGGCACCGACTACCCGGCCCTGTTCGCCGAGGCGCGCCGGGAGTTCCCCGCCCTCCGCCGAGGCGTACCGCCGCAGTGACGAGCGACAGGATCGCGACAGGACATGCGCGGGAGTTGAGGCCTCCGTCGGTACCGCGACGACCGGGAGGACTTCACCGGTCACCGGTAGCCTCCACCAAGTCCTGACCGGTCATGCGGTCCTGCCGCGGCAGCAGCAGCGGGGTCGCGAGGAGCAGTACGCCCGCGAGCGCGACGGCCGCACGCGTTCCGGTCAGGCTGGCCAACAGGCCCCACACCGCGGTCAGTCCCGCGGTCGCCAGCTTCCCGCTGACCGTCCAGGCGGACAGGGTACGAGCGACCCGGTCCGTCGGGGTCAGCTCCAGCCGGCGGGTGGCGTACACCGGGTTGAACACGCCGATGGACGCGATCAACCCGAACTCGACGACCATCACGAGGACCAGACCCGAGGTGCCGGGGCCGACGAAGGCCAGCCCGACGGGCCAGCACACGCGCAGCACCCCACTGGTGACCAGCACCCGGTGCTCCCCGAAGCGCGCCACGAGTGTCCGGGCCAGCCGGGAGCCGACCAGTCCGCCGGCGCAGGGCACCGCGAAGGCGAGACCGTACTGCCAGGGCGCGAAGCCCAGATCGCCCAGCATCAGGACGGCGAGCAGCGGTGCTGTCGCCATGATCAGGCCGTTGGCCAGGACCGTGTTGAGGAACAGCGGACGCAGGCCCGGCGAGGCGAGTACGTACCGCCAGCCGTCCAGCAGGTCACCGGCCCGCAGCCGGGGCACGTCGGCGCGCCGCGGACGGGGCTCCCCGCCGCCGATCGCCCGGATCCCCAGCGCCGACAGCAGATAGCTGGCCGCGTCGACGGCCACCGTCACCACCGGTCCGAAGAGCCCGACCGCGGCCCCGCCGACCGGGGGCCCGAGCATCGTCGCCGTCCAGGTCGTCGCCTCGAACCGGCCGTTCGCGGTCAGCAGGTCCCGCGGCCGCACCAGAGCCTTGAGACAGGAACCGGCGGCGGCCCTGAACGTGATGTCGGCCGCGGCGACGACGACCGACACGATCAGCAACTGGGCGAAGCCGAGCCGGCCGAACGCGAACGCGAGCGGCACACTCAGCAGCACCACGCACCGGACCAGGTCCATCGCGACCATGACCGGCCGCTTGCGCCGGAACTCCACCCACGGCCCCAGCGGCACCGCCACCAGCGCTCCCACCGCGAGACCGGCCGCCGCGAGCGCCGCCACCTGCGCCGTTCCGGCGTCCAGCACGACGACCGCGATCAGCGGAAAGGCGTCGAACGCGAGCCGCGTGCCGAACGTGCTGACGGAGTACGCGGCCCACAACCACCCGAACCGCCGCCCCAGCGGCCCGCCGCCCACGACACCCGACTCCGTCACGGGCGACATCAAAGCGAGTGGCGGCCGCGCGGATCAAACAACCGCTCGGAGGCCACGCACAACAGGCCGTTGTGCGCCGTTCGCCGGCGCCCGGACCCGCCGCCCGGGGCCTACCGCGTCAGCAGCTTCCGCAAGGACCCGGCGACCTCGCCGGGCGCCTCCTCCGCCATGAAGTGGCCGCAGTCGACGGTGTCGTGCCGCAGATTCGGGGCCCACGCCCGCCACAACGCGGCGGCGTCGTAGCCGAGGGCGGCGCCCCAGTCCTGCTGGAGGACGGTCACCGGCATCCGCAGCCGGTTGCCGCTGTCGCGGTCGGCCCGGTCGTGGGCGACGTCGATGCCGGCCGAGGCCCGGTAGTCGGCCACGATGGACGGCACCGCCTCGCGGGACGCCCTCAGATAGGCGGCGCGTACGCCGGCGGGCAGGGCGTCCGGGTCCCGCGTCCAGATGTCGAGGAAGTGACCGAAGAACGCGTCCGGCGCGGCACCGATCAACTGCTCCGGCAGTCCGGGCGGCTGCGCCATCAGGTACAGGTGGAAGCCCACCACGGCGGTGGTGCCGTGCAGTACGTCCCACATGTCGAGGGTCGGCAGTACGTCCAGTGCGGCCAGGTGCGTCACCGCGTCCGGATGGTCGAGCCCCGCCCGCACCGCGACGAGGGCGCCCCGGTCGTGACCGGCCAGCGCGAACCGCTCGTGCCCGAGCGCCCGGGCGAGGGCGACGACGTCGGCGGCCATGGCCCGCTTGGCGTAAGTGGTGCCGTCCGGGTCGGCCGGCTTGTCGCTGTCGCCGTAACCGCGCAGGTCGGGGCAGATGACGGTGTGGTCGGCCGCGAGGTCGGCGGCGACGTGCCGCCACATCAGATGGGTCTGCGGGAAGCCGTGCAGCAGCACGATCGGGCTGCCGGAGCCGCCGACGGCCACGTGCAGGGCGACGCCGTCGGCGACCGTCACACGGTCGTGGGTGAAGCCCGGGATGGTCGGTTCCATGGCTGGTCTGTACCTTTCAGGTCACATCGGGGTCTGGTCACATCAGGCGCGCATCAGGGCCGCGCACATCGGGTCTGTTCGCGTCTCGCTGTTGACGCCTTCGAGCCTGCCGGGCCTCGATCAGCAACCGATCAGCACGCGTACCGTGGTGATCGCACCAGCGGTGGCGGATCGGAGCGGACGGAACATGGAAGCGGTCACGTTCGGTGTGCTCGGACCGGTCACGGCCGAGCGCGCGGGCGCCGCGCTCGCCCTCAAGGGCCCCCGGCACCGTGCCGTGCTGGCCCGCCTCCTCCTGGCCCGGCGGCGGGTCGTTCCGCTCGCCCGCCTGGTCGAGGACCTGTGGGACGAACCACCGCCGCGGGCCGTGGGCGCGGTGCGCACCTTCGTCGGGGACCTGCGCCGCGCCCTGGAACCCGACCGCCCGCCCCGGGCCCCGGCCCGGCTGCTGGTCACCGAGGGGCCCGGATACGCCTTGCGCGCGGTGCCGGAGGCCGTGGACGCCTGGCGCTTCGAGGCGGCCGTCGGCCGGGCCGACCGGCTGCCGGCCGTACAGGCGCCGGACCGGCTGCGAGCGGCGCTGGGGGAGTGGCGGGGGCCCGCCTACGCCGACGTCGGCGGAGCGGAGTGGGCCCGCGGCGAGCGCTCCCGGCTCACCGAACTGCGGCTGCGTGCCGTCGAACGGCGGGCGGAACTGCTCGTGGAACTGGGCCGCGCCGCCGAGGCGGTCCCCGACCTGGACGCGCACCTGACCGAGCACCCCTGGCGCGAGGAGGCCTGGCGCCTGCTCGCCCTGGCCCTGTACCGGACCGGACGCCAGGCGGACGCTCTCGCCGTGCTGCGCCGCGCCCGCGCCCTGCTCGCCGGGCAGCTGGGCGTCGACCCCGGGCCCCGGCTGCGCCGCCTGGAGGCCGGCATCCTCGCCCAGGACCCCGGCCTGGACCCGCCCGGCGAGCCGGCCGAGGCGGCGGCCCGGCTGTGGGCCCGCGCCACCGAGGCGTACGACCGCACGGTCGCCCCCGGGGCCCACGCCCGCCTGGAGTCGACCGTCGGCCTGCTGCGCTCCCTCGCGGTCACCGGCGCCGGCGGTCTGGAGGCCGCCCGGGAGCACCGTACGACGGCCGTCGCGGCGGCGGAGGAGACGGGAGACGCGGAACTGACGGCCCGGGTGATCGGCGCCTACGACGTGCCCGCCAACTGGACCCGCAGCGACGACCCCGAACGGGCCCGGCGGATCGTCGAGGCGGCCGAGCGCACCCTCGCCGCCCTGCCGGACGACACCACCGCCGAAGCGGACCGCTGCCGCCTGCTGGCCACCGTCGCCCTGGAGTCCCGGGGCGTCCGGTCACCGCGCGGACCGCGGGCGGCGGACGCGGCCGAGCGGATCGCCCGCCGCCTGGACGACCCCGCGCTGCTCGCCTTCGCCCTCAACGGCGTCTTCATGCAGTCCTGCACCACCGCCGGGCTGGCCCCGTGCCGCGACGCGACCGGCGCCGAACTCGTCGCCCTCGCCACCCGGCACGGCCTGGTCAACTACGCGGTCCTCGGCCATCTGATCCGGCTCCAGGCACGCTCGGCACTCGCCGGCTTCACCGCCGCCGACGAGCACGCCACCGCCGTCGACCGCCTGGCCGAACGGCACGAACGGCCGCTCGTGGCCGTCTTCACCGACTGGTACCGAGCCCTGCGCCGGGCCGCCACCGGCAGCCCGTACGACAGTGCCGAGGCCGCCTACCGGTCCGCCGCCGCGCGGCTCGACGGCGCGGGAATGCCGGGCCTGGAACGCGGACTGCTGCCCCTCGCCCTGCTGGGCCTGCGCCTGGCCCGCGGGCGTCCGGCGGAAGTGGACCCGCGCGCGGACTGGGGACCGTACCGCCCCTGGGCCGAACCGTTCGCCCTCCTCGCCGACGGCCGTGACGCCGAGGCCCGGACCGCACTGCGGGCGCTCCCGGAGCCGCCGCCCGACCTCCTGTACGAGGCCCTGTGCTGCGCCGAGGCCGCACTCGCCCTCGAACTCGGCGACGGCCCGGCCCTGGAGCGGACGTACGGGCGACTGCTGCCCGCGTCCGGCGAACTGGCGGGCGCGGGCAGCGGGCTGCTCACCTTCGGACCGGTCGACGACTGGCTCACCGCGATCCGCCGGGCACTCGGCCCCGCCTCGGCGGGGCCTCACCAGGGCGGGACTCGGAAGCCCGGAACGGTACGCCGGTCGGGGGGCCGGCAGGCGGACCCGGCGGCGGGACACCGACCGGGCGGGTTGCCCCGGTGCCCGCCGGGTACCCGGCGGGCATGAAGTGGCGACAGGTGCAGGACGGTCCGTCCGCGGTGTACGTGGTGGTGCTCGACCCCGGCGAGGACGCGGTCGCCGAACTCACCGCCTTCGCCCGTGACCGCTCCCTCGGCGCCTCCCAGGTGACCGCCGTGGGCGCCTTCTCGGAGGCGGTCGTCGGCTGGTTCGACCGGCAGGCCAGGGACTACCGCCCCATTCCTGTGGAGGAGCAGTGCGAGGTGCTGTCGCTGATCGGTGACGTCGCCGTCGCCGACGACGGGCCGACCCCGCACCTGCACGCCGTGGTGGGCCTGTCCGACGGCTCCACCCGCGGCGGCCACCTGCTGTCCGGGCGGGTCTGGCCGACGCTGGAGGTCGTCGTCCGGGACAGCCCCGCCGAACTGGCCAAGACCCACCGACCCGACATCGGCCTGGCCCTGATCGACCTCGGCTGAGCCGGCCGCCGGAGAACGTTTCACCGGCCCGGGTGCGGGCTACGCGGCCCGCACGGAACCGAGCCCCCACACCCCGGGAGGCGCGACCATGACACGGCGCATCCGAGACGTGATGTCACCCGCCGCGGTGGCCGTCGAGCCCATGACCACGGTGGCGCGGGCGGCGCGGCCGATGCGCGAGGAGGACGTCGGCGACGTCCTCGTGACCTACGACAGCGACCTGTTCGGCCTGCTCACCGACCGCGACATCGTGCTCCGGAGCGTCGCCGGCGGCCGCGACCCCGAGCACACCACGGTCGGCTCGGTGTGCACACCCCCGCCCGTCGTGACCCTCGAACCCGACGACACCGCCGACCGCACGGCCGAGCTGATGCGGCGTCACGCGGTCCGGCGGCTCCCCGCCGCCGAACACGGCGGCGTCCCGGCCGGCGTGGTCACCCCGGGCGACCTCGCGGCCGCCGACGACCCGCGCTCCGCCCCGGCGGACATCAGCAGGGCCGCGCCCGGCCACTGAGGCGCCCGGGCGCCGACGTTCCCGACTCCTTGTACGGAGGGAAGGCATGAGTGACCGACGCCGCCCCGACGGGGCCACGGAACCCGACCCACGCGCGACGTCCGGCGCGATCGGCCGCCGCCTCCCGCGTACCGGCACCGAACCGGTCACCGCACAGAGCCCGCTGCGGCTGCGACTGCTGCTGTCGGCCGTCTTCCTGCCGCTGTTCGTCGCCGGGGCCGCGTTCTTCGGCGTGTGGGCCGCGGACACCGGCCCCGGCGACAGCCCCGGACGCGGCACCCTGGTGGCCCTCGCCGCCGTGTGCGCGGCGTTCGTCCTGCTGGCGGCGGCGGACCTGATGGTCGTGACCGGCCGGCTGAGGCGGGAACGGGGCGCCCCCGCCCGGCACTGAACCCGGCACACCAGAAAGGGGACGGAGGAAACGACATGGCCTCCCCGGCACGAACCCCGACCCCCGCGGCGGACCCCCGGCAGGACCGCCGGGCCCCCGCCCGCACCGCGCGGCTGCGCAGCCGGATTCCCGAACCCGACGAGGAACCGGACCTGCTCGGCCAGTACCTGACCCAGATCGGCGCCACCCCGCTGCTGACCGCGGAGGACGAGGTGAGCCTGGCCCGGCGCATCGAGTCCGGTGTCCGGGCCATGGAGGAACTGGAGTCGGCCGACACCGGCGAGCCCGCGCCGGCCCCCGGACGCCGCCGCGCACTGGAGGAGACCGTCCACGACGGCCAGGCCGCCAAGGACCACATGGTGCGGGCCAACCTGCGGCTCGTGGTGTCGATGGCCAAGCGCCACGCCCATCGCGGGCTGCCCCTCCTGGACGTCATCCAGGAGGGCAACCTCGGCCTGATCCGGGCCGTCGAGAAATTCGACCACACCAAGGGCTTCAAGTTCTCCACGTACGCCACCTGGTGGATCCGCCAGGCCATCGAGCGGGGCCTGGCGACCCACGCGCGCACGGTGCGGCTGCCGGTGCACGTCGTGGAGCAGCTGCAGAAGCTGGCCAAGGTCGAGCGCAAGCTCCGGGGGAGCCTCGACCGAGAGCCGACCGCCGAGGAGGTGGCCGCCGAAAGCGGCATCGACGGCGACAAGGTCGTCTGGCTGCGCCGCGTCGGACGGGACGCCGTCAGCCTGGACACCCCGGTCGACGAGACCGGCGAGACCGTCGTCGGCGACCTCATCCCCGACACCGAGGTGCTCCAGGCACCCGAGGTCGCCGAGTTCCAGGCGCTCGCGGAGGAACTGCGGGAGGCCGTCGGCACCCTCGCGCCCCGTGAGGCCCTGATCCTCAGCCTGCGCTACGGCCTGCACGACGGCCGCCCCCGCACCCTGCACCAGGTGGCGCAGCACGTGGGCCTGACCCGCGAGCGCGTCCGCCAACTGGAGAAGGCGTCCCTCGACCACCTCCGAGCCCCACAGACCCGGGGGCGCCTGCTGGACTGGGCGGGCTGACCGGGCCGGCAGGCATCACACCTGGCAGGCGCACCTATACGCGCAGCCGGGCCCCCTGCCGCAGCAGCTCGTGCTGGACCATCCGGTAGGGCAGGCCGCGCGGTCCGCGCCCGTGCCGGACGGTCAGGGCCGCGCACACCCCGGCCGCCTGCCCGGTCGCCATGGCGATGGGCATGACCCGGTACGAGGAGTGCGCCACGTGCGTCCCGGAGATGCAGCGCCCGGCCACCAGCAGCCGCTCGGTGTCCCGGGGCACCAGGCAGCGCAGCGGGATGTCGTAGAAGCTGCCCTGCGGAACCCGCTTGAGGATGGTGCCGGAGCCGCGCGGGTTGTGGATGTCGACCGGGTAGGCGCCGTGCGCGACCACGTCCGGGAAGGTGCGGGCGGCCAGGATGTCGTGGCCGGTCAACTGGTAGTCGCCGAGCACGCGCCGGGTCTCCCGTACGCCGATGTGCGTGCCGCTCTGCACCACGTACGCCTCCTCGAAACCGGGCACGCGGGTGCGCAGGAAGCGGTCGATCTGGGAGAGCTGGCGCCGGGCCGTGTACTCGGCGCGGGTCAGGTCCCACACGCTGGTGCCGAGCACGCGGTTGACCCGGGTGCTGTTGACCGCGACCTCGCGCGGATGCGGGGTGGCGAAGAAGAGGATGTCCTCGCGCGGCAGCCGCAGCTCGCCGTTGGCCCTGGCCTCCTCGATCAGGTCCCACAGGCCGTGCACGCCGCGCCACTGGTCTGGGTGCTCGCGCACGTAGTCGGCGAAGTCCGGCCGCGCGAAGTCCGCGACGCGGAACATCAGCGTCATGGGCTGCACCAGCCCGTCCTCGGGCCGGCCGATCTCGTACGGCGCCCCGCAGGCGGTCGCCACGTCACCGTCGCCGGTGCCGTCCACGACCACCCCGGCGTCGATCACCACGGGCCCCGACTTCGTCTCGAACACCACGCGCCAGCCGGAGCCGTCGTCGAGGGGCAGCGCGCCGGAGGCGAAGGAGTGGAACAGCATCCGGACCCCCGACTCGTCCATCATCTCGAGCAGGGAGAGCTTGAACAGCTCCGGGTCGAAGGGGACCGTGTAACCGGTCTTCGGTGAGGGCGGCAGACAGCCGCCGCGCCCCATGAGGCGGTCGAGCAGCTGCCACAGCACACCCGCGACCACCGGCTCGCCCTCGCCGTGGTCGGTGGGCAGCAGCCGTGAGGTGTCCCCGGACTCGGTGAACGCGGCCTGCTTGTGCTCGTTGTGGAACGACATCAGCGGCATCACCAGCGCCGCGGTCGCGTTGCCGCCGAGGAACCCGTACCGCTCCACCAGCACGACGTCGGCCCCGGTGTCGGACGCGCCGACCGCGGCGGCGAAGCCGGCGGGACCGCCGCCCACCACCAGGACGTCGCACCGGCCCCCGTGCCGGGCGGGCCGCGGGGGCAGGGTGACCGTGCGGGGCTCGCGGGGCTCTTCCAGGATCGGCATCGCTCTCCTCGGGGATCAGGCGTGCAACGGTCGCGGCTCGTCGGCGTACGGCACGGGGGCCGCCGTCCGTGCGCGCCGTCCGCCGCCGATCGCGTCGATCTCGTCCAGCAGCGAGCCGCAGCGCACGCAGGTCTCGCGGGCCGCCGCGGACAGCTCCCCGATCCGGGACCGGAAGTCCTCCCGGCGCTGCGGGTACTCGTCCCACAGCCGGTCCACCTCCGCCAGCAGCAGCCCGGCCTGCTCCCGCGCCACGCCCACCAGCGCCGGGGCGCCCAGCCGGCGCGCGAAGTCGAAGACCTTGCCGGAGTAGGGCAGCGGCAGCACCGGGACGCCGGTGAGCGCCGCGAAGATCACGAAGTGCAGCCGCATGCCGACGGCCACGTCCAGATGGCGCATGAAGCCGAGGACCTGCCCCGGGCTGTAGTCGCCGTGCAGGATCCGGCCCTTGTCCGGCGCGGTCATGTGGGACAGCACGGCGTGCGCGTGCCGTACGTCGTGCCGCTCCATCGGCAGGAACACCACGTGCGCGTCCAGCCGCCGCACGAGGAAGTCCGCGACGTCGGCGAGCAGTGCGTGGTAGTCGCCCTCGTCGAGCTTCTCCGCGGCCCGCCCCGGTTCGCGCACCGACATTCCCACCAGCCGGGCGCCGGAGGGGATGCCCTCGTCCCGCATCATGGCCTCGGTGAACGGCTCGGGCCCCAGCAGCAGGGCCGGGTCGGCGGTGACCGCGACCTCGCGTTCCAGGCCGACCTCCTCCAGCACCAGCCGGGACTCCTCGTCGCGCACCACGACGTCGTCCATGTCGGCCAGCACGGTGCGCACCGCGTCCCGGTCCTCGGCGTCCGTCAGCGGTCCGGCCCCGACGGCGTACGCGAAGGTCGGCACGTTCCGGGTCTGCGCGGCGCGCACCAGCCGCAGGTAGCGGCGCGCCTCACCGTCGTAGAGGATGCCGCCGCCGCCGAGGACCAGCAGGTCCAGGCCGGGCAGCACGTCCAGGACGTGGTTACGGCTGACGCCCTCCCAGGGGACCACCTCGTCGGCGGCGGGGTGGTGGGTGCGGGTGTGCTCCGCGTCCCGGCTAAGGACGACCAGGTGCGCGTCGGGTCGCTGCGCGCGCAGACAGCTCAGGACGCAGGCCAGGATCGCCTCGTCGCCGGTGTTGAAGCCGCCGTAGGAGCCGAGCACACCGATGCGCGGGCCCGGCCGGGCGGGGTGCGGATGCGAGGGGGCAGTGGTCATCCGGGGGCTCCCGTCACGTCGGAGTCGGCCGGCCCGCCGGCCTCGGTGCGCAGGCCGCGCACGGTGCCGGGTTGCCTGGGCCGCTGCGTGGAAACACCCTGACGAGGAACGTGAACGTGGTCCCCTTCCGCCGCCTGTCACAGGAGCATCAGTGAACGTCTCCCCCAGCGTCTGGCTGCTGACCGTCGCGGGCCTGTGTGTCCTCGTCGCCGCCGACTTCTTCATCGGCCGCAAGCCGCACGACGTGTCGATCAGGGAGGCCGGGATCTGGACGGCCGTCTGGGTGGTCCTGGCCTGTCTGTTCGGCGTGGGGCTGCTGGTGTTCGCGGGCGCAGGCCCCGGGGGCGAGTTCTTCGCCGGTTACATCACCGAGAAGTCGCTCAGCGTCGACAACCTCTTCGTCTTCGTCCTGATCATGGCCAAGTTCGCGGTGCCCACGCAGTACCAGCAGCGCGTACTGATGGTCGGCGTCATCGTCGCCCTGGTGCTGCGCGCAGCCTTCATCGCGGCCGGCGCGGCGATCATCTCCGCCTTCTCCTGGGTCTTCTACATCTTCGGCGCGTTCCTGATCTGGACCGCCTGGAAGCTCATCCAGGACGCCCGCAAGGGAGGGCACGACGAGGAGTACGAGGAGAACAAGCTGCTGAAGTCGATCGAACGCCGTTTCGGTGTCGCCGACCGCTATCACGGCACCAAGCTGTGGATCGAGGAGAACGGCAAGCGGGTGATGACCCCGATGCTGGTCGTGATGCTCGCGATCGGCTCCACCGACGTCCTGTTCGCCCTGGACTCCATCCCAGCCATCTACGGTCTGACCCAGGATCCGTACATCGTGTTCACGGCCAACGCGTTCGCTCTGATGGGCCTGCGCCAGCTGTACTTCCTCATCGGCGGTCTGCTGAAGAAGCTGGTGCACCTCTCGTACGGTCTGTCGGTCATCCTGGGCTTCATCGGCGTCAAACTGATCCTGCACGCCCTGCACGAGTCCGGGGTCCACGTCCCCGAGATCGGCATCCCCTTCTCGCTCGGCTTCATCGTGATCGTCCTCGCGGTCACCACGGCGACGAGCCTGTGGGCCGCGAGGGGACAGGACCAGGGGCGGGACGTGTGACGGGGGGCCCGAAGGCCTACTGGATGGTCCAGCCCACGCTGCCGACCCCCGAGCTGTAGATCGCGCAGACGCCCGAGGACTCGCCGTACTGCCCCGGCGCCAGCGTCACCCACTGTCCCGAGACGTCCGGCGCCCAGCCGCAGACGACCTCGGCGCGGAAGGTGACGGTGCGGCCGGTGTTGTTGCTGCAGCCGGCGATGCCGTGGTCCGGGTTGTTGTTGTGGACCCAGCCGTCGCAGTCGACGCCGGCCGCCGCCGGTGCCGACGGGGCGGCCTGCGCCGGAACCGCGAAGCCGGCGGCGGTCAGGGCCAGGGCCGAGACCGTGGCCGCCAGCCCGGCCGTGACGACGTTCTTCCTGCGGTGCATAGGTACCCCCATGAGATCGCGCTTCCTTCGGTTGCGCGACCAGTCAAGGAGATGACGGCTCCCGCGTGAACCTCGGACATGTGAGGGTCGCTCCTGCTCGCTTCCCGCCCCGGTGGGCCGGTGCCTCAGCAGCCCGCGCGGGAGGGCCTGCCGCGCGAGACGACGCGGGTGCCGTGCCCGTCGACGACGCGGGCCTGGAGCGAACCGCAGGCGCACCGGGTCCACAGGGTGCCGCCCGCGGCGGTCGGGTGCGCGGACAGCACCTGGAAGGGCTCGGCACCGTCGGGCCACCCGCAGTGCGGGCAGACGACACCGGTCGTGCTGGGCATGGCGACTCCTCGTTCGTCGGTCGGCGGGTGTTCGAGCCTCGCTCCACAGACAGGGTGCGGTCACGGATCCGTTCACGTCCAGGTTGACTTTACGGACTCCATCGTGAAGCGTGCACTTCATGATTGACCTGCGCAGGTTGCACGTCCTCCGGGCCGTCTCCCACTACGGCACAGTCACCGCGGCGGCCCGCGCCCTGCACTTCACCCCGTCCGCCGCCTCCCAGCAGATCCGCCAGCTCGCCCGCGACCTGGGCGTCGACCTGCTGGAGCCGCAGGGCCGAGGGGTCCGGCTGACCCCGGCCGCGGAGAGTCTGCTCGCGCACGCCGACGCCATCGAGGCCCGCTGGGACGAGGCCGAACTCGACCTGCGGGCCGAGGAGGGGGCGCCCGCCGGGCCGCTGCGGGTGACGGGGTTCCCGGTGGCCGTCTCCGTGCTGCTGGCACCGATGGCCGCGCGGCTGCGCGAACGGCATCCACGGCTGTCGGTCCGGATCCGGGAGGTCGAGGTGGGGGAGAGCTTCGACCTGCTCTTCGAGGGCGAGGCCGATCTGGCGGTGGTGGAGGCGACCCCGTCCAACCCGCCGTCGGCCGACGCGCGCTTCGACCAGCGGCCGCTCCTCGACGACCCGTTCGACCTGGTCGTCCCCGAGGGACACCCGCTGGCCGGACGGGAAGGGGTCGATCTGGCCCTCGCGGCCGACGAGCCGTGGATCGCCCCCGTGCCGCAGAGCCCTTGCCGTCCGCACGTGATGTCGGCGTGCGGTGCCGCCGGTTTCACCCCCGACGTGGTCCATCACGCGCTCGACTGGAACGTCGTCGCCCACCTGGTCGCCCACGGGCTCGGCGTCGCGCTGATACCCCGGCTCGCCCAGCTGACCCCGCAGTTGCCGATCGTCCGGGTGCCCTGCGCCAACCGGCCGCACCGCAAGCTGCTGACCTGCACACGGAGTGGCGGTCACCGGCGTCCGGCGGTCGCGGCCGCGCTGGAGGAACTGCGCACCCTGGCCGCGACCGCGGTGGCCTGACGCACAGCAGTACATACGCCGGTACACACGCCGGAACCGGAGCTCGGCGGAGCTCCGGTCCCGTAGGCGTCCCGCGTGCCGTCAGGCGGCGATGGCCTCGTCCGCGTGGCCGTGCAGCCGGGCGACGACCTCGGTCAGCTGGGCGGCGACCTCGGCGTCGTCGGCCGGGTGGGTCTCGGCGAAACGGGTCATCGAACCGGGGATGGACAGCTTGAGGTCCTCGATCACCTTGCCGCCGGCGATGCCCACGGCCTTGCGGGTGTCGTCCTGCGCCCACACCCCGCCGTACTGGCCGAAGGCGGTGCCGACGACGGCGACGGGCTTGCCGGCGAAGGCGCCCGCGCCGAACGGGCGGGACAGCCAGTCGATGGCGTTCTTGAGGACGGCCGGGATGGTGCCGTTGTACTCCGGCGAGAAGAACAGGAAGGCGTCGGACGCCTGGGCGGCCTCGCGCAGCTTCGCGGCGGCGGCCGGGACGCTGCCCTCGACGTCGATGTCCTCGTTGTAGAAGGGGATCTCGGCCAGCCCTTCGAACAACTGCACCTCGGCGCCCTCCGGCGCGAACTTGGCGGCCGTCTCGGCGAGCTGGCGGTTGTGCGAACCGGCGCGAAGGCTGCCGACGAGCGCAAGGATGCGGACAGACATGAGTACTCCCACTGACGGAGCAGAGGCTGCGGGAACAGACGCTGCTGAGACACTGCCGTAAAGATCCGGACCGGGGTCCGTTTAATTTGTAGCATCTCAAACGGACCGCGGTCCAGTTTTCTTCCCGATGCTTTACGCTGGCTTCATGTCCGCCGCCCTGCCGCCCTTCCCGAAGCCCCAGGAGACCGCCGGTCCCCCTGAGCTGCTGCAAGTCGGCACGGGGACCGAGGAGGACGAGCCCTGCCTGCGCGCCGACGCCGCGCGCAACCGGGCCCGGCTGCTGGAGGCCGCCGCCCGGCTGGTCGCCGAGCACGGCGCGGCCGGCGTCACGATGGAGGCGGTGGCCGCGGCGGCCTCGGTGGGCAAGGGCACGGTCTTCCGCCGCTTCGGCGACCGCACCGGCCTGCTCATGGCGCTCCTCGACCACTCCGAGAAGAAGTTCCAGGCCGCGCTCCTCGGCGGCCCGCCGCCGCTGGGGCCCGGGGCGCCGCCCGTCGAGCGGCTGCGCGCCTTCGGCTGCGCGATGCTGCGCCGCTCCCTCGACGAAATGGACCTGCAGCTGGCCGCGGAGCCGAGCGCGGAACGCCGCTACACCTCCGCGCCGCGCCGCTTCCTGCGCGGCCACGTCGCCCTGCTGCTGCGGCAGGCGGTCCCGGACGGGGACAGCGAACTCCTCTCCCACACGCTCCTGGCGTACCTCGACGCCGCCCTCGTCCACCACCTCACCGAACAGTGCGGGGTGCCCCCGGCGCGACTGCAGGCGGGCTGGCTCGATCTGGTCGCGCGGGTGACCCGCACCGAGCACTCGGCCTGACCCCGCGACCGCCGCGCCCGCGAGGTGGGATTTCGTCCGATCCGGACGGCGTCGCCCCGCCCGTCGCCCCGTACCCGGCTTCTGCCAAGATGCCGTACGTCATGGTGCAGATACCGAAACAGCCCGCCCCCGAGCCCCTCGCACCGCGCTCCGTCCCCACGAGTGCCGATGTGGCCCGCCTGGCCGGCGTCTCGCGCGCGACCGTCTCCTACGTTCTCAACAACACCAGCGCCGTCCGGATCAGTGAACCCACCCGCCGCCGCGTCCACCAGGCCGCCCGGGAACTCGGATACGTCCCGCACGCCGCGGCCCGCTCCCTGCGTGCCGGACACAGCCGTACGGTGCTGATGCCCGCGCCGTCCTTCCCCGCCGGACCGCTCTACAGCCGGTTCCTCAGCGAACTCCAGGGGGCCCTCGGCCGCCTCGACTACACCGTCGTGCAGTACGGCACCGTCGGCCTGTACGACGACGAGGCCGCCCGGGCGTGGGCGGAACTGCGCCCGGTCGCCGTCCTGGTACCCGGCTCGGGTCTCGGCCCGCGGGGCGTGGAGGTCCTCAAACGCTCCGGCGCCCGGGCGGTCGTCACCCTCGGCCCCGAGGCCGTCGAGGGAGCACACGCCCTGCTCATGGACCACGAGACCGTCGGCCACACCGCGGCCCGCCACCTCTACGACCGCGGACACCGCGGGATCGGCGTCGTCGTGCCCGCGGAGGACGGGCTGGAGGTCTTCTCGGCGCCGCGCCTGGCCGGCGCCCGCCGCGCCGTGCGCGACACCGACGCCACCGTCACCGAACTGCCCCTCGCCCACGACGAACGGGACGCCGCCCGGCTGGCCGCCCGCTGGCGCTCCCTCGGCCTGGACGCCGTGTTCGCGTACAACGACGAGTACGCGATGCTGCTGATGCGGGCCCTGCAGGACGAGGGCCTCGGCATCCCTGCCGACGCGGCCGTGATCGGCGCCGACGACCTGATGCTCGGCCGCCTGCTGCGGCCCCGGCTGAGCACCGTCCACCTGGAGCTGCCCTCCGGCCGCGACCTGGCCGCCCTGGTCGACCGCGCGGTCCACGACCCCACCACCGCGCCCGGGCGCCACGAGGTGCTGGGCGCGGCGGTGGTGCACCGCGAGTCGAGCTGACCGGCGGCCGGCTCCGCTCCGCTGCTACTGGCCTGCTGTTGACCTTCCAGTGACCTGCTACTGGCCGTCCTGCCCGGCCTGGCCCTCGGCCTGCGCCTGCTGGTCGGCGACCGCCTTGCGGACCTCGTCCATGTCCAGCTTGCGGGCCTGGCCGATGACGTCCGTCAGCGCCTCCTCGGGCAGCGCGCCCGGCTGCGCGAACACGGCCACCTGGTCCCGGACGATCATCAGAGTCGGAATCGACTGGATGCCGAAGGCCTGCGCCAGCTCGGGCTGCGCCTCGGTGTCCACCTTGCCGAACACGAGGTCGGGGTTGGCCTCGGCCGCCTTCTCGTAGACCGGGGCGAACTGCTTGCACGGACCGCACCACGACGCCCAGAAGTCGATCAGGACGAACTCGTTGTCCGTGACCGTCTGGTCGAAGTTGTCCTTGGTGAGCTCCACGGTGCTGCTCATGGTGTGACCCTCTTCCTGGGTTCGGGTGCGTAAACCGTCGGCACAACACTGCCGACCTGGTGGGTATTCCGCGCACGTACCCATGTGGCCACGTCGCACACCACCCACCAGACTGACCCCATGACGCAATCGGATTCCATCGCGTACGACGTCGTCGTGATCGGCGCGGGCCCCGTGGGGGAGAACGTCGCCGACCGTACCCGTGCCGCCGGACTGTCCACCGCGATCGTGGAGAGCGAACTGGTCGGCGGCGAATGCTCCTACTGGGCGTGCATGCCCAGCAAGGCCCTGCTGCGACCCGTCCTCGCCCGCGCGGACGCCCTCCGCCTGCCCGGTCTGAGCCGGTCGGCGCGAGACCCCCTCGACACGGCCGCGGTCCTCGCCCGCCGCGACGAGTACACCTCCCACTGGAAGGACGACGGCCAGGTCCAGTGGGTGGAGGGCATCGGGGCCGACCTGTACCGCGGCCAGGGACGGCTCGCCGGGCCGCGCACGGTCGAGGTGGCCGGGCCCGACGGCACCCACCGGGTACTGACCGCCCGGCACGCCGTCGCCGTCTGCACCGGCAGCGGCGCCGCCCTGCCCGGCCTGCCCGGACTCGCCGAGGTACGCCCCTGGACCAGCCGCGAGGCCACCAGCGCCAAGAGCGCGCCAGGCCGGCTCATCGTGGTCGGCGGCGGGGTCGTCGCCGTCGAGATGGCAACCGCCTGGCAGGCCCTTGGCTCCCGGGTGACCCTCCTGGTACGCGGCAACGACGGCCTGCTCGCCCGCATGGAGCCGTTCGCCGGCGAACTGGTCGCCGAGGCGCTCACCGAGGCCGGCGTCGACATCCGCACCGGTACCTCCGTCGAGTCCGTCAAGCGCGAGGGCGACACCGTCGTCGCCGTCACCGACACCGGCGACCGCGTCGAGGCCGACGAGATCCTCTTCGCCACCGGCCGCGTCCCCCGCACCGACGACATCGGCCTGGACACCGTAGGACTGGAGCCGGGCTCCTGGCTCCCCGTCGACGACAGCCTCCGAGTCGAGGGCCACGACTGGCTCTACGCCGTCGGCGACGTCAACCACCGTGCCCTGCTCACCCACCAGGGCAAGTACCAGGCCCGTATCGCGGGCGCCGCCATCGCCGCCCGTGCCTCCGGCGTACCGGGCCTGGACTCCGGCCCGTGGGGCGCGCACGCCGCGACCGCCGACCACGACGCCGTCCCCCAGGTGGTGTTCACCGACCCCGAGGCGGCCTCCGTCGGCCTGACCCTGGCCGAGGCCGAGCAGGCCGGCCACCGGGTCCGCGCCGTCGACGTCGACCTCGCCACGGTGGCCGGCGCGAGCCTGTACGGCGACGGCTACAAGGGCCGCGCCCGCATGGTCGTCGACCTGGAGGACGAGATCGTACGCGGCGTCACCTTCGTCGGTCCCGGCGTCGGCGAGATGATCCACTCCGCGACCGTCACCGTCGCCGGAAGAGTGCCGATCAGCCGCCTGTGGCACGCGGTCCCGTCGTACCCGACGATCAGCGAGGTGTGGCTGCGGCTGCTGGAGACATACCGCGACAACTGACCGGCTCCCCCCGCCGCACCAGCGGCACTACCGCCCAAGCCCGCAGCCCGCTGTTGCCGCTGCCGTCGCCGCCGCAGCTGCGGGCAGTCGTGACTCCCCCAGTGCCTGAACGGCCTGGAGCTGTGCGCCAGCCGGTGGTGGTTGCGGCGGTGGACGGGCCCGGCCCTCCGGTGTGGCGGAGGGCCGGGTGGCTGTCAGTTCTCCATGCCGAAATAGCGGCCGAGGTAGTTGCTGATCTCGGCGCTGTGGGGGAGCAGTTCGGGCAGGTGGGTGGCCAGGGTGTCGCGGGTGGCGGTGGCGAGGGCGGCGGCGCTCGTGGCGGCGGGGCGGACGTAGGGTTCGAGGCGCTTGATCAGTTCGTAGTTGCTGTCGATGTTCTCGGCGCGCATCGCCTTCTCCAGGGGCGGCGCTCCGGGCGGTGGGACGGGTGCCAGGACCCGGCTGAGGTAGGTGACGCGGTGCAGGATCCGCCAGCACGGGGGCTTCACGGAGTTCTGCCGGGTCTGACGCAGTGCGGCGGCGTCGGGGGCGTCACTGCCTGAGAGCCAGGTCGGGTCGACGACCTTGTGGTAGAAGTCGTCGAAGTTGGCGCTGTTCTCGCCGAGGTAGAAGGTGAGGAAGCGGTAGGCGTCGACCTTGCCCGGCACCAGGACCGGTTTGCCGGCGACGTCGTAGACCGGTTTGCCGTCCTTGTCGCGGCGTTGAAGGTCGCCCGAGGGCGCGCACTGGACGTT
This sequence comes from Streptomyces sp. NPDC097107, assembly GCF_044762405.1. Taxonomy (NCBI): domain Bacteria; kingdom Bacillati; phylum Actinomycetota; class Actinomycetes; order Kitasatosporales; family Streptomycetaceae; genus Streptomyces; species Streptomyces sp. NPDC097107. The sequence continues at coordinate 198,288 of NZ_JBIWEF010000003.1, forward strand.
CAGGCCGAAGGAGCGGGAGGCGTCTTTGCCTTTGGCCCTGGTGGTGCTGAGGCCGCCGCCCACCGAGGCATCCATCTGGCCCCACCAGCCGAGTCCTAGGGCGCCGAAGCTGCCCTCGAAGCTGGCGCCGAACTTGCCGCTGAAGGCGTAGGAGCCAGAGGTGGTCTCGCTGACGGCGTCGGTGGCCTCGGTGGTCTCGGCGAAGAAGCCGCCCTTGGCGGTCCAGACGTAGTTGTTGACCAGGTCCCGGTGCGAGAAGCCACTGGCGGCGGCACTGCCGGCGATGTTGCGACCGCTCTCCTTGTGCCCGGCGGACATGCCCATCGAATCCAGCAGTGCGGTGGCCTGGGCCCCGGTCGGGTCCTGGTGGTGCGTTTCGGTGGAGATCGACTCGTAGAAGGCGTGCAGCCGCTGCTGGTCGCGGGTGATCCGACGCTTGAGCGCGTAGGCGTCCCGGGGTTTGAAGTAGCTGTACTCGCCGTAGTTGGCGGCGGTGGGATAGTCGGGATCAAGGACTTTACCCCGGTCGTCGAAGCCGACCGCACCGTCCAGAGTGCCCTGCTTGGTGTAGCGGGGGTTGATCGGGAAGTGAATGACGTTCCAGTCCCGCGGGATGTCGGGGTTGGGCAGCATCCGATAGGCGACCAGGGCGCCGGTGTGCGCCAGGCGCAGCGCGAAGACGTCGGCGGTCTGGGACTGCACCAGTGCCAGGCCGGTGTTGGCGGGCACGTACCGCCGGCCGATCGCGGCGTTCAGCACCTTGGCGGGATCCTCGGTGTGGCCGGTCAGCGCCAGGCTGGTCTTGCGGGCGGTGTTCCTGCCCTGGCTGACCCTGGTGTCCTGGCTCCACGTGTTGGCGTATTCCAGGCTGCCCGACATGCCGAGCTTCAACTGGCCCTCGGCCAGCGGGGTGGCGGTGCCGAAGCCCAGCGGCGCCGTGATCGTCATGACGCTCGCGTCGGTCTCGATGCCCAGGGCGAAGTTGAAGGCTGCGTTCACGCTGCGGGTCTTGCTGGAGGACAGGCTCTGCACAATCTGGTCGGCCTCGGCGAACTCCACCGTGGAGGCTCCGGCGTAGCCTTCCCCCGTGTCGGTGAGGTTCTCCGAGGGCACCGGTGGGGCGCCCTCGACGTAGCCCATGAGCTGCGGGTCGAACTGGGCCTGGCCGACCCACTCGGTGGTCAGGTCGCCCACCTTGTAGCCGGTGACCAGGTGCCAGCGGCCGCCCCGGACGAATCCGTAGCAGCGTTTGAGGACGCCGAGGGCTTCGCCCTTGGCGTCGAACTGGAGGTCTGCGTACTCGGTGGCGCCGGGTGCGCCGGCGATGGTGTCGTGGAAGGGGGTGCGGACGTCAGCGAGGGCCGAGCGCACCTGGGCGGTGTCGGTGGACACCGGCGCGGTGGAGAGCAGGATGCGCGGCCGCGTGGCGGAGAAGCCCAGGTTGTTGCCGCGCAGACCCTCGTCCCGGACGGACGTGCTGCCGGGCTCGGTGGAGTCCCGGTCGAACGGCCAGTAGCCGAGCAGGTCCTGCTTCTCCCCGCGCAGGCGGGTGAACAGGTTGTCCTGGATCTGCTCCTGGGTACGGACGGTCCGCCAGATGCGGACCTCCTCCAGCGTGCCGGTGAGCAGGTCGACCGGCTTGCCGCCCTCCAGCCGGGCGCCCAGGGTGAGTTGGGGGTCGCCCCAGGCCGCGGCGGTGTCCTGCGCGGTCAGTGGTGCCTCGGAGAGCGGCTCGCCGTTACGGTACAGCCGCAGCGGGCTGGCCAGGGGGTCGACGTCACGGGTCCAGCGGGCGCCGCGCAGCTTCGCCGGGAAGGTACCGGACACGTCGAGGGTGACGTTGCCGGCGTTCTCGTTGAACGCCCAGCGCGCCAGCAGGCCCTTCTCGCGCGAGGTGACCGGCAGCCCGAGCCGGGCCTGCGGCCGGGCGGAGTTCCACAGCCGCAGCTCGCACAGCACGCCGGTCAGCCCGCGGCCCATCACCACCTCGCTGTTGTTGGCCTGTGCGCCGGGGCCGCTGTACACGAAGCTGCCGACGGCACCGCCGTCGAGGTAGAAGCGGATCTCCTGCTCCGGCTGTACCGCGTTCGTGGTCGTCTGGGAGGTGGTGGACACTGCGGGCTTGCGGCCCTCGCGCACCACGGTGATGCGCTGGAACGCGCCGGGCGTGACGGCCCGGTCGGAGGTGTAGCGGACGGGCTTGCCGTTCGCCTCGGCGAAGGCGAACTCCACCAGGCCGTCGGCCCGGATGCCCAGGTGGTACGGGACGCCGTCCCGGCCGCCTTCGACGGCTGTGCCCTTGGTGAGCAGGCCGATGGGCGTGCCCGGCTTGTCGATGCGGACGAACGCCTCGACGGTGAGGTCATCCAGCACGTCCAGTGCGGGTTGCGCGGCCACCGACAGGCCCTCTCCGCCGTCCAGGCTCAGTGCCCAGGACTGGGTGAAGGTGGCGGCGAGGTGCGCCCACTCGTTGCAGGGGAAGCGCTCACCCGACTTCAGCACCCGGTCGCCCACCCGGGCGGTCACCTGGTAGCCCTTGATCGGCGAGGCCGGGCCGCTCGTGCCGGGGAAGGCCCAGTACCCCAGCAGGCCGGGTTCCCGGCCGGAGAGGCGCTGGTGGCGCTCGGCGGAGATCTCCTGCTTGGTGCGGGCCCGGCCGAAGACCCGGACCTCGTCGATCTGGCCGTCGAGGTAGTCGCCGTTGAACGGGAAGTGGCCCAGGATCAGCGGGCCGTTGCCGGTGTAGGCCCCGGTGGCGGTGCGGCGGGCGACCTCGACGCCGTCCCGGTAGAGGACCTGCTCGCGGGTGGCGTTCCTGTACACCGCGGCCCAGTGGTGCCACTCCAGGTCAGGGTAGGCCTGGGTGGTCTTCAGGTCGTCACGGTACAGCGAGAAGCAGAAGGTCTCGTCGGGGTGGAACCACAGGTGCAGGGACTGGTCGACCCGGCCGTCCATCGCGCCGTGGAACAGCAGCGGCTCGACGCGGCCCCGGGCCTGGTTGCGCTTGGCCCACAGCTCGATGGTGAAGTCCCGGTTCGCCAGGTCGAGCGAGGGAGTCAGCTGGGCCTTGGTGCCGTTAACGAACTGCCAGGCCGGCAGGGCGGCCGGGGTGAGTGCCAGGGAGTAGCCCGATTTGTCCGTCCTGGCGTGGACGATCCGGCCCCCTCCGGCCTCGGGGTTAACCCATGCCTCCAGGCTCAGGTCGCCGGTCGGGGTGACGCTCGGCAGATGGGCGGCGGGCAGTGTCAGGTACTGGTCCTTGCCGTCGAACAGAAAGGCCCGGCCCGGCATCTCGGCTCGCCAGCGGCAGCCGCGGCCGGTGATGCTCGCCTTGGCGGTGCCGTTGGGCACGGTGTCGACCCCGCCCGTGATCAAGGAGATCAGCCGGGATCCGGTGGACAGCAGGACCCCGGGCCGGGTGGACTCGGCCCGGGCCCAGTCGTAGCCCACCAGGCTGACCTTGTCGCCGGGCTTGATCGCCGTGCCGGCCGTGGTGAGGGTGAGTGTCTTGGAGCCGGAGGGGACATCCGCGTCCACCGCGTACCCGGTGCTGCCGATCATGAGGTGGGCCTTGGCCGGGACCAGGGTGGTGGTGGCCCCGGTGAGCACTACGGTGCTGCCGGACACGCGGGCGACCGCGCCGACCGTCACCGGCCGGCCGGGGCTCCCTGTCAGGGCGGCCGCCATCTGGTCGGCCTTGCGAGGCAGGGACTTCCAGGTCTCGGTGTCGGCGCCGACGGTGAGGGTCAGGTCGCAGCGGCCCGGGGCGTCGCCGTCGGCGACCTTGATGGTGGCGGAGTCCAGGGCGATGCCCGGGTCGCGGGCGACGAAGGAGAGTGTGCCGCTGTCCCCGGCCAGCGTCCGGGCTCCGCGGACGACGGCGGTGTCGTAGTACACGGCGAAGAACTGGTCGTCGGATCCGCGGAAGTACAGCACGACGTTTCCGGTGCCGCTGTCCAGCAGGGCGGGCCGGTCGGTGCCGCGGGCGAATTCGAGCAGGCCCCCGGACAGGCTCAGGCCGGTGCAGTCGACCGCGAGCAGCGGCATCGCCACCGTCAGGTCGTCGTCGCCCTGCAAAGCGTGCGACATACGGGCCAACCGGTCCCGGGCGTCCTGCAGTTCCGCCTGCTTGGCGGTCAGCGTGAGCTGCAATTCAGCGACCCGCTGCTGGGCGGTCCTCGCCTCTTGGAGCAGGGCGCGTGCGGCGTCCATCTTCTCCTTGGCCGCGGCGTACTGCACGTCCAGACCCGATTTCATGGACAGACGCGTCATGCGGAACAGGCCCGACTCCGCCTTCAGGCATTCGCTCGATTGAACTACGAAGGGATACTCGGCCGTGGAGGGCAGGCCGATCGCGAGGCGGCTCTTGCGGTTGACGATGCGGACGTTCTCACCCTCGGGAACCAGCTGGAAGTGCGTGCTTTCGTTGCTCAGTTCGCGGGATACAGCCGTGCTCAGGTTGGCGTTCTCCGCCGTCGAGTTACCTGTGACGCGCAGGTCCGCGTTGCGCTCCTGGGAGACCAGAAAGTAGTAGCGCAGGCCGTCCTGGTACGCGCCGGTGGACTCCACCCGCCAGGTCGACGGGAGGTTGGGGGTGAGGAGCACCTTGGTCTCCTCCATCGACGAGCCACCGGCGGCGTAGAGCCGCTGCACTGCTGTGCCTTTTACCAGACGCGGTGTTGTGAGCTCCAGTGTGTATATCCAGGAGGTCTCCAGGTCCCTCGCGGCGAAGTAGTGGCGCTCCAGGTCGTCGAACGCCGGTTTCAGCCGGTCGTGTTCCGCCTGCCGCTCAGCCACCTTGCCCGAGGTGGCATCCAGCCGGGCGATATCCGACGGCATATCCGCGACCTCGGACTCCAGCCGCCTGGTCAACTGCTGGAGGGCGCTGATCTGCTCCGAGTCCTGACCCTTCGTCGGCCGCTTGAGCACCGCCGGGTCCAGCACGTCCGGCACCTGGGCCAGCCGGCCGTCGCGGCCCACCGCGAAGTCCAGGCTCGCCAGACACGGGCTCTGGCCGTACTTGGCGGAGAACGCCAGCATCACCCGGGCCTGCCGCTTGGCGGGCTTGGGGTCGGGGCGATACCCGGCGACGGCACTCTCCTGCTGGTGGTAGAGCACCGCAGACATGCCGGACACCACCGAGCGGCCCTTGAGCACGAAGCTGTCGCGCCGCACCCCGGGGTGGTCGCCGACCGGGGCCTCCGAGCCGGTCCACTGCGCGTCGCCGCCCAGAGTGCCGTGCAGCGCCCGGTCGGTCTGGTCGTAGGCGGTGGTTCCCGTGCCCTCGTCGAAGCGGTAGTAGGCCACCAAGCCCGGCTCGTTGCCGATCAGCCTGTGGTTCATGTCCTCGGCGAGCTCGGTGGCGGAACGCACCCGGTCCCAGATCCGCAACTCGTCGAGGTCGCCCTCGAAGCACTCGTCCGCACCACCGGAGGAGTGCTTGCCGACCAGCGTCTTCACACCGGTGGCCGGAGCGAACGGCAGCGCCCCACTGCCGGCGGGCTTGCCATTGACGTACAGCTTCGCGGTGGTGCCGTCGAAGGTGGCGGCGATGTGGGTGTACAGGTCCGCCGGGACCGGCTCGGTGGACAGCAGCGGCGACGTCGCACCCTCGTGGGTGAGGCTCACCAGGCCGGCGGCGTCCACGGCCAGCAGGTACTCACCGCTCCTCGCCAGCACCGGGCCGTCGTGGGACGCCGGCTTGACCCACGCCTCGATGGAGTAGGGCCTGCCACCGAACCGCAGCACCGCCGGATCGCCCAGGTCGACGTGGGCGTCGGCGCCGGCCAGCCGCAGCGCGGTCTCGGCCTGCCCGTCGCTCCCCGTCACCGGCACCAGCCCGCTCCCGGTGAACGGACAGGCCCCGGGGCTACGCTCGAACACCGAGTCCCGGTAGAGCGGGTCCGGGCTGGTGTAGAAGCGGGTGCCCTGGGTGTTGAACAGGCCCTGCGCGCCCTGCTCGATACTGAAGGAGTCGATTCGCCCGGTGGCGTCGTTGTGGGCGAACAGCTGCCAGCGCTGCACTCCGCTGATCGCGGTCGGCACGAGCACCGCGGCGAACCGGCCCTGCGTCAGGTTCCGGACGAAGGAAAGCTCCTGGGTCGGCTCGTAGAAAGGGCGGCCCTCCATGTCCTCCGTGCCCAGGCTGTCCTTGGCGGACTCCGGAAGCGTGGCGTGCCGACTGCGCTTGTAGCGCACCTCCAGGACCGGCTTGAGCTTGCCGTCCACGAGCAGGAACCGGTCGCACAGCAGGGTGTCGCGCACCAGCGGCACCTTCTTCGTGCCGCTGAGCAGGTAGTCGTTGCGGGACGCATCCCCAGAGGAGCCGCCACCGGCCAGCTTGAACACCGCCCCGGAGTGGGTCTCGTTGACCGACTGCCGCAGCACCACCACGTACGTGCCGTCCGATATGACGTGGAACGGGGCGTCCGCAGTCAGCCGCGCGGTGGTGGTCAGGAAGGGGTCCGTTTCCTCAGCCGTCGGCCGTTCGGCGGCGGACGCCTCGGCCCCGCCCCGCTTGACGGTCGGCATCGCCGTCGCACCGGCGACGGCGTACCCCACCTCCGCCAGTTCTCGGGGGAAGGGCAGCTCTGCCGGATTCTCGCTCCAGTACGCTGTGTCTGCTTCGCCCTTGGTCGGCGGCCCGGACAGGTCCAGCACGGAGTAAACGACCCGGCGGGATGCGTCCATCGCGAAAGCGATGGTCGTGCCCTGATGTCGAGCCATGGTCACGTGCCGGTACGACCGGTCCCCGTAGACCTTGAGCAAGGAATCCTGAGATGCCACTGTTCCCCTCCCACGAGCATGAACGCCAGGACCTCCGGTTCCCCCTGCGGTCCGGAGCGGCGATGGACTTGCGGCGCACCCTCGGGATGCGCCGGTCAGTCTGACATGTAGGGCTTTGGTGAAGAGGCGGTTGGGAAATTGTCAAGAATATATGACTTGATGGGGTAATAGATGGCTGGACTTCGACGGCCACCACCTGGCTGGACGCTGCCGCCCCGGCCGCCTCCGGGCCCGGCCGAATGCCCCACGAGGCCACCCGACGACATCACTTGCGGCAGAAGCCCCGAGCGGCCCAGCGTCCCCCAGCCGGGCTCCCCGTATTCTCCTCGTCGAGCGGCGGCCAGGGCCTGATCCCTCTTCTGGCACAGCGCCTCGGCCCCAGGGCTCCCATCCAGCGATGCCGTGAGCGAGCTCACCCCGTGGGCTCGCAACAGGATCCTGCACGCGCAGGGCACGCAGCTCGGCACGAGCCGCGTTGAGATCCTGGCAAAGTGCAGCGCTCTGTTCGCGCAGCATGCGGTTCTCCACCGTCAGCGCTGCGCCTTGTCGGGCCGCGACGTCGACCGCGGCACGGGGCCTGCCGCCAGCGAGGTGAACTTCGATTGGATCGCACCCCCGGTCATGGGCATGCTCGCCGGAAAGATCACCGGTGTGCGGAGGCGTTGGTCGACCACCGACGCCCAATGTAGATCGCCCAAGGACCCCGGCTCTGACGACTTCTCGGCCCGAAGCCGGTCGCCTTCTCGGCCCGAAGCCGGTCGCCGCAACATAGATCACGATCGCCGGTTACCCAAACCGGCGATCCTCGTGACACTTGAAGCTCCCCTTCCCCCAGAACTCCAGCAGTCCGCCATGCGCGCGATCTGCTGGCCGCCACGTCGGAGGAGCCATTTCCCAGCCCCACTCACCCGCGCGCCCGGGTAGGCAGGACAGCAAGCACTACCCAGCGTTACCGCACAAACGCGCCCACAGGGGGCTTTTGCCCATGATCAGTCGACGACGTCCACAGCCGGGAGTGCTCACCCATACCAACACCCCAGGTCAGAGGCTCGCGAGTGCCCACCGAAATGCGCAACCTACACGAGAGTGGGGAGGCACCCCGCAACGCCGGGCCCCGCACCCGCCCCGGCGCCCACCTCCCCAGCGACCCATCAGACCGCCGGTCCCACCGGCCCGGCTGCCCCCGAAGCCCCCGAAGCCCCCGAAGATCCCGCAGACCCGGGAGGCAGCCCAAACCCCAACCCCGCCGCAGCCCGCTCCGGAGTCACCTGCCCCCACCACTCCGCCATCGCCCGATTCGACGCCAGCGACCGCAACTCGGCCCGGTCCAGGTACAACACACCGTCCAGATGATCCGTCTCGTGCTGCACGATCCGCGAGGGCCACCCTGCGAACACCTCGTCCACGGCCCGCCCGTGCCCGTCCCGCGCCACCAACCGCACCTCGGCATGCCGAGCCACCACCGCCTGCCACCCCGGCACACTCAGACAGCCCTCGAAGAACGCGGCGCGCCCGCCGCCCACGGCCTCGTACGACGGATTCACCAGCACCCGGAACGGCTGCGGCACCCGCCCGCGCGCCACCCGCACCTCGTCCGGCACCGGCGCCGGGTCCTCGATCACCGCGATCCTGAGTCCCACCCCCACCTGCGGCGCGGCCAGACCGACACCCGGCGCCGCGCGCATGGTGCGGCGCAGCGCCTCGACGAACCGCGCCAGCAGCGCCGGCTCCAACTGCCCGTCGAAGGGCTCGGCGGCGCGCCGCAGCACCGGATCGCCGGCCTCGACGATCGGCAACGGCCCATCGGCGGCGAGCAGTTCCTCGACCCGATCGGCAAGGAGCGCGCGATCACTCGGAGTTCCCATCGCGCCAGGATGCCACGGCGTACGGCATCCGCCCGCCGGCCACGACGGTGTGACGCAGGCCACGTGCGGGGCCGGGAACCCGGCGCACTCCCGCCCCGACCACTGGGACCACCCCGTCCCCACGACGTCCCCGGAGCGCCCACAGATGACCACCACGTCCCCGACTCCCACGGACGAGGCCGCCAAACCGCCGACCCCGCCGCCTCCGCCCGGCAGATGGTCCACACTCCGCCCGCTCGTCCTGCGACTGCACTTCTACGCCGGACTGTTCGTGGCGCCCTTCCTCCTGGTGGCGGCGGCCACCGGTTTCCTCTACGCCGCCTCGTTCCAGGCCGAGAAGATGGTCTACGCACATGAGCTGACCGTCCCCGACGTGGGTGACCGCAAGCTGCCCGTCTCCGAGCAGGTCGCCGCCGCCCGGCAGGCCCGTCCCGAGGGCACGGTGTCGGCCGTACGCCCCTCACCCGAGGCCGACGCCACCACCAGGGTGCTGCTGACCGGCGTCGAGGGTGTCGACCCGGGCCACACGCTCGCGGTCTTCGTCGACCCGTACACCGCGAAGGTGCGCGGCGCCCTCGAACAGTACGGCTCGAGCGGCGCGCTGCCGCTGCGCACCTGGATCGACGAGTTCCACCGGGACCTGCACCTGGGTGAAACGGGGCGTCTGTACAGCGAGTTCGCCGCCAGCTGGCTGTGGGTGATCGCGGGCGGCGGCCTGGTGCTGTGGTTCTCCCGCCGCCGGGCCCGGCGCAAGCTGCGCGGCACCAGCGGCCGGCGCCGCACCCTGGGCCTGCACGGCACGGTCGGCGCGTGGGCGGCGGCCGGATTCGTCCTCCTCTCGGCGACCGGTCTGACCTGGTCGACCTACGCCGGGGCGAACATCGAGGACCTGCGCGTCTCGCTCGGCCAGACCACCCCGTCCGTGTCGGCGTCGGCAACCGGGGGCGGGGAGCACGCGGGCCACGGCGCGGCATCGGGCGCGGGCGGGGACGCCGCGCACGGGGTCGGCCTCGACAAGGTCCTGTCCGCCGCGCGCGCCGAGGGCCTGGGCGACCCCGTGGAGATCGTCCCGCCCGCCGACGCGTCCTCCGCCTACGTCGTCAAGCAGGTGCAGCGCAGTTGGCCCGAGAAGCAGGACTCGGTCGCAGTGGACCCGGCGACCGGCCAGGTCACCGACGTACTGCGCTTCGCCGACTACCCGGTGCTCGCCAAGCTCAGCCGCTGGGGCATCGACCTGCACACCGGCAGCCTGTTCGGCCTGCCCAACCAGATCGCCCTGATGCTGCTGGCCGCTTCCCTGGTCCTGCTCGTCATCTGGGGGTACCGCATGTGGTGGCAGCGCGGCCGGGGCTCCGCGTTCGGCCGCCCGATCCCGCGCGGGGCGTGGCAGCAGGTGCCGCCATCGCTCCTCGTCCCGCTGCTCGCGGCGGTCGCGGTCCTCGGCTACTTCGTGCCGCTGCTCGGCATCCCGCTGGCCGCGTTCGTCGCGGCCGACGTCGTACTCGGCGAGATCGCCCACCGGCGGGGGCGGCGGACGCACCCGGGCGCCGCGACGCCGAAGCGCTGACTCACGGCGGCGGGGCGGTGGATCACGGCGGCGGGGGGTGGCTCACGGCGGCGGGGCGGTGGATCACGGCGACGAGGCGGTTGGCCGGCGCCGCCCCCTCACCGCCTCGTCGCCTCACCGCTACGTCGCCTCACCGCTCACCGCTCACCGCCTCACCGTGACGCCGCCGCTCAGCGGTCGGTGGAGTCGCCCGCCAGCGCGGAGGCGATCCGCAGTTGCGCGTCGGCCTCGTCCTGGCGCCCCTGCCGTTCGAGGGTGCGTCCCAGCATCAGCCGGGCGTACTGCTCGACGGGATCGCGCTCGACGACGATCCGCAGTTCGTCCTCCGCCCGCCGCAGTTGGGCCGAGTGGTAGTAGGCGCGCGCCAGCAGCAGCCGCGGTCCGGTCCGCTCGGGCACCTCCTCGACCAGACCGCTCAGGACGCGTGCCGCGGCGGCGTAGCCCCTGGCGTCGAAGAACATCCGCGCGCGCTCCCAGCGCTCCGCCTGCGTTCCGTGGTCGTAGTACGTGGTGTCCACTCGTGACCTCCTTCGGTGTGCTGCAACCACGCCAGCTGATTGAACATTCCACCATCGGTGGGAGCGGGGGAGACGTGTATCCGCCCGTCACGGTGACGGCCGGAGTACGGCCTGACGCGGAGGCCCGTCCGGCGCTAGTTTGGGCGGCATGAGCAATCTTGATCGCGAGGCGGTTCCCAGCCTGTGCGGCGGCCGCGGCTTCGTGGTGGCGGAGCCGGTGCGGGAACTCCTCAGCCCTCGCCACGTCAAGCTCGGCGAGTCCACCGAGGTCCGCCGACTCCTGCCCAACCTGGGCCGGCGCATGGTCGGCGCCTGGTGTTTCGTCGATCACTACGGCCCCGACGACATCGCCGACGAGCCCGGCATGCAGGTGCCGCCGCATCCGCACATGGGCCTGCAGACGGTGAGCTGGCTGCACGAGGGCGAGGTACTGCACCGCGACTCCACCGGCAGCCTCCAGACCATCCGCCCACGCCAGCTGGGCCTGATGACCTCGGGCCGCGCGATCAGCCACTCCGAGGAGAGCCCGCGGTCGCACGCCCGCTTCCTGCACGGCGCGCAGCTGTGGGTCGCCCTCCCGGACGCCCACCGCCACACCGACCCGCGCTTCGAGTTCCACGCCGACCTGCCCGTCGTCACCGCCCCCGGCCTGACGGCCACCCTGCTCCTCGGCACCCTCGACGGCACCTCCTCGCCGGGAACGGCGTACACCCCCATCGTCGGCGCAGACCTGACCCTCACCGGCGGTACGGACGTACGTCTCCCACTGGAACGGGACTTCGAGTACGCCGTCCTGTCCATGGCCGGCGAGGCCCACGTCGACGGCGTGCCGCTGGTACCGGGCTCGATGCTCTACCTCGGCTGCGGCCGCGACGAACTGCCCCTGCGCGCCGACTCGGACGCGAGCCTGATGCTCCTGGGCGGCGAGCCGTTCGAGGAGGAGCTGATCATGTTCTGGAACTGGATCGGACGGTCCCAGGAGGAGATCGAGCAGGCCCGCCGGGACTGGATGGAAGGGGCCGGGTTCGGTGAGGTCAAGGGCTACGACGGCGCCCCGCTGCCCGCTCCGGAACTGCCGCCCGTGCCGTTGAAGCCGCGAGGCAGGGTGCGCTGACCTGCGGTAACGCGCTAGTTTCGGTGGCTGTCGAGCGGAGACCACGGTCGACGGTGACGGCGGTGGGGAAGGACGAGGCAGGCGGCGCAGGGCAGTAGAGAATGAGGTCATGACGATATGCAAGAAGTGCCGGGCGCAAAAGCGTAGTTGGCCCCGGTCCTGTGCCCGGTGCCGGTCCGAGTCGGACCGGACGGACGCTGCTGAAACCGCCGCTGAGATCGCTGTGGAGGCAGGACTGCTCGGTTGGATCTGGCGTGGAGTCGCGGGAGCCGTGCGGCTGGTGCTGCGCGCGCTCAACTGACCGTTTCAGCGTGAGATCGGAGTGTCGGCCGACGGTGGGCACACCTCCACGACGGGACGGAGCACCGTCAGGGATGCTTCCTGGCGAGCCACCATCGCGAAGGGGAACCAGGCGATTTCCAAGCAGAGATCGACATCGTCCGGGTGGTAGCCGCTCCGCCGCCCACCCGCGAGATCGCCCGCGGCACGAGAAGCCCCCGCGCGGTGGAGATACGGGGCCGCCTCGACGTCGTCCCCGGCGATGGACCGGCCGATGTATTCGGCGCAGGCCAGGTCCTCGTTTGCCTGGCCTCCCTCACCGGTGACCACGAACGTCACCGGCCCGGGCTCCTTGGCTCGCAGGAACCGCGCGGTCGGGCCGGCCACCACGAAACTCGCGCACAGGACCAGTGGTGCGTTCGCGACCGCCAGCGCGCCCACGGTTCCTGCCGTCGTCTTCTGCACCAGCGTGCGGCCGGCGAAATCGCACGACCTGAGCAAGCCGGGTGAGTTCACCGTGTCGAAGCCCGCCGCTGGAGCTCCGTCCTTCAGGGCCAGCCAACCCGGGTGGCTCTCCTTCAGGGCAAGTGCCTCACTGGCCGCCGAGGCCAGGACGATCCTCTCGACGCCGCGTGAGAAGGCCCAGGCAGCCACGGTGAAGGCGCGCATGACGTCGATGACGACAGCGACACGGGGAACGCCGGTCAACTCCGGTATGCCGGCGAAGTGGTGGTCCATCACACCATCCTGCCGCTTCCCGCAGCGCACGGGGCCGATTGGCCACACCACCCCCCGGAAACGAGTCCCTGCGGGACCATGAAGCATGCGTTCGGACGTTTGGCACCTCACCGAAGACATCGGCGATTTCCTCGGCCGGGCCGGGGACTTCCTCCGTTCTCGCCCCGTCCTGCACAACACACCGCTCACCGTGATGGAGAAGTGGCGGACCCGACCGGGGGCGTTCGAGCCCGGTACGGTCCTCTTCGGCCGGCTGGAGTGGGAAGGCGAGACCCGGGCGATCTTCTTCCTTCCGCCGACCCGCCGGCTGACCCTCACCCCGCTTTCTCCCGAACGGGCCGGCGCCCTCGCCGCCCGTCTGCACGGCCTCGGGCACACTCTTTCCGGCGTCACCGCGGACCACGACACCGCCACCGCGTTCGCCGAGGCCTGGCAGCGGCACACCGGCGCGACGCCGACGCTCCGCGTCGCAATGCACCTGTACCGCCTCGGCACGCTCACCCCGCCGGAGCCGCACCCGGAGGGCCGCAGCCGGATCCTGGGCGAGCAGGACCACGACGACCTCATGCGCTGGTGCCGTGAACTCGCCGCAGACCTCGGGGAGACCGCCACCATCGACGCCGGCTCCTGGGCCGGCACGCGATTCGCCGAGAAGCGCTACACCTTCTGGGAGACCCCGGACGGCACCCCCGTCTCCATCGCGGGCGTGAACCCGCTGGTCGCCGGCATGGTCCGGGTGGACCCCGTCTACACCCCAGCCCGCCTCCGCGGGCGCGGCTACGCGGCCGCCGTGACGGCCGAGGTGAGCCGGGCCGCGCTCACCTCGGGCGCCACGGAGGTCGTGCTGTACACGAACGCGGCCAACTCCACCAGTAACGCCCTCTACCAGCGCCTCGGGTACCGGCGGGTAACCGACTGGGCCCCGTACGACTTCGCGTACGCCGATCCGCAAGCCGGTGAGCGCCGGGAACACTGAAGCCCACTCGGCCCGCCCCGCGGCCGTCGGGGGTGCCTCTGTGCTTTTGGTCGAGCGAGGCGTGGTGTTCGGGGTTCGTGGAAGGTGCCGTCGCGGACCATCGCGAGCAGCGCGTTGGTCCGTTGCCGGGCCAGGCGGAACTGACGATCACCGTGTGGGACAGCTTCCTGGTCTCGCGGGCTCCCCCCTGCTTCCCGGTCCCGCCGGCCCTCCCCTACGTCCCGGTCTCGCGGGAGAGCAGGTGCAGGGCGCGCAGCGTGGCCTCCAGGGCGAAGCGGTGATCGGGATCGGCGAGGCGGTCGCCCAGGAGGGCGTCCAGGTTCCGCAGGCGGTAGCGCACGGTCTGGGCGTGCACGCCCAGCATCTCGCCCACCTGCTCCGCCGGCGCACGCGTCGAGACGTGCACGCGCAGGGTCTCCACGAGCCGGTCGCGGCGGCTGGCCGGCAACTGCTCGATGGGGGCCAGTTCCGCGGCCGCGAGATGGCTGACGAGCACCGGGTCCGACAGCAGCCACAGCGTCACCAGGTGGTCCTCGCAGCGGACCACGGGGGCGTCGGCCACCACACCCTCGTCGATCAGCTTGAGCACATGGCGCGCCCAGCGGACGGAGTCGGCCGCCTGGGCCAGCGGCACGGTCAGCCCCAGCACGGCGGGTGAGCCCGCCAGGGCGGCGTCGAGCATGGCCAGCCGCTCGGGGGTGAGGGTTCCGGGTATCAGCAGGTGCGGATGGGGGATGTCCAGGTCGAAGAGGACGTCGTCGGCCAGCCCCGCTTGAAGGTGCTCGGGGAGCGGTGTGCGCAGGGCGACCAGGGTGACGTCGGCGGGCAACGGCCATGCGGCTGCCTCGCAGAGCCCGGACAGGGCCTGCGGGAGCGGCGGTCCGGTGAGGATGAGGTGGAGGAGCCGTCTGCGCTGTGCCGGCACCTCGGAGGAAGCCCGCGACTGCACCTCGACGTAGCCCTCGCGGGAGATCTGCTCCAGCTCCTCGACGTAGGCGAACAGGGCGTCGGCGAAGGCGAGTATCAGGGTGGGGGAGAGCCGGTACTGCTGGCCCACGGCCCTCGCCCGGCGCAGCGCGATGCGCGCGCCGAGCCGGTACGCTCCCTGGAGGGTGTCCAGTTCGCGGCCCTCGTACGCTTCCACGCGGCCGAACCTGCGCAGCAGTTCGTCGCGGAGCGCGGCGTTCTTGCCGGGATCGGCGACGCGGTCCACGAACGCGTACAGGGCCTGTTCGACGCCTTGGCGGATGGCGTCGGCGTTGGGGCCGTTGAGCAGCCGCCCGTACACGGGGTAGGCACGGGTGACCTCGGCGCCGATCTCCTTCATGAGGCCGGGTAACTCGGGCCGCATGAAGGCGGCGAACTCCTTGGGGAGCGGTTCTAGCGGTTCACCGACTTCCGGTGGCCGCGTGGTTGAAGGCATCAGTGCCGTCCCTCGCTCTCCGGTGCCCACGGTGCACCGGTCGTGTGCCCCGGTCCTTCACGAAGGAGGCACACGCCGGACTTGACGTGATGTGTGTCTGGGCTGCTGAAGCTAAATCAAGTTCGTTGGGACGTACACAGCCTGTGCACATTTAGATGCGGTGGGACGCGGCGGGGCTGCCGGTACGGCTGGGAATCGCCGTCCCGCGGCCATTACTCGACGGCGGAGTGCCAGTTCCGTGAGAGGTGCTTGCCCGCGTCGGGTGCCACCGTGCCGGGGGCGTTCAGGCCGGCGAGATGGGTCTGGGCGTTGTTGAGCGTCAGGCTGTTGTTCCCGGCGGCGGAGGGCAACCCGGTCTTGGCGTTGACCGCCGCGTCGATCAGACCGAACAGCCCCAGCCCGCAGCCGCCGGCACCGGGCACGGCGAAGGAGCTGTCGTTCTGCGTGGCCCCGGTGAGGTTGATGCGGCTCATCTCACCGTCCTCGGCGACCGTGCCGTCACCCCGGAAGAACGACATGCCGAAGTCGGGGAACTGCCGGTTCTCCGGGCGCAGTACGATCGGCTTGGCCGCGGAACCGATGTAGCACTTGCTGCCGAGGAACGGGTTCTCCAGGTGGATGCGGACCGGGAGGGCGACGATCGGCTGGTCGGTCAGGATGCCGGCGGTCTGGTCGAAGTCGTAGGGGGCGCCCACGGACTCCACCGTCGCCGTGATCTTGTTGAGCGTGCTGTTGCTGAGCTTCTCGCAGATGGCCGTGATCGCGGGGATGTTGCTCGGGCACATCAGTCCCAGCAGCCCGCCGGGGACGGTCGCGGAGTCGGCGATGAGGGCGCCGCCCGCGGGGGCCACCACGGTGCTGGTCCCGTCGGAGTTCTGGACGACGCCGATCTGGAGGTTGGTCCTGCCCGTGGTCACGGTGGTCTTGCCCAGCTTGATGGAACCGCTCGGCGAGGTCGAGACCACACACTGCGGGGTGCGGGCCAGACCGTCGGCGGCCAGCATCGCCGGAGCGTCCACGGGACAGCGGGTGAAGGGCGCCCACTCGCCGTTGGGCACGGCGGCCGCCGCCGCGGTCGCGGTGCCCATCGAGGCGAAGGCGCCGAGGGCGGTGCCGAGGGCGGTGGCGGTGGTGGCGACTCTGGCGCCGAGGGAGAACCGCATGATGAGGCCTTCCGTATCAGGGGATGGAGGGTGCGGGGCGGAGCCGGGGATGGGTGGGTCCGGGCGGAGCCGGGGATGGGTGGGTCCGGGCGGAGCCGGGGATGGGTGGGTCCGGGCGGAGCCGGGGATGGGTGGGCCCGGGCGGAGCCGGGGATGGGAGTGCGCGGGCGGAGCCGGGGATGGGAGTGCGCGGGAGCCGGGACGGGGTGGTACGGCGGGAGGGCGGTCAGCGCTCGGCCACCGGGATCTCCAGGGGCTGCCGGTCGGGGGTGCACTCGTCCGGGTTGGGCTCCTCGGCCCAGACGTAACAGGCCTGCCCCTGGACCATCTTGACGTAGTTGCCGGGACCGGAGACGGAGGCCGTGAGCAGGCGGTCGAGGTTCTCGCCCCCCGCGGTGCCGCAGCCCGTGAAGTCCGGGATGGCGACCTCGCCGGTCAGCGGACCGCCGGAGAGCAGCAGGTAGCCGGTGGCGGGTTCGCCGGTGACCTGTTCACCCCGGCCGTGCAGGACCAGGTGGTCGCCGGGGAACTTCTCCGGGTCCGGTTCCGGTGAGACGAGGGATGTCCTCGTCCGGCACTTGGCCCCCACGTCCAGCGGGGTGCCGTTCACCTTCAGGGACGTCACACGCAGCACGACCGGTGCGCGGACGTAGGTGTCCGTGCTGGTGAAGAGAAAGTCGGTGGCGCCGTTCGAGTCGATGGTCATCGGACCCGTCTGCTCCAGCACCATCGTGGCCGTGGTCGGAGTGAAGTCGAAGGTGAGGAAGGTCGCCTGGAAGGGAAGCGTCTCCTTGCGCTGCTGGTAGTACAGGTCCGCGGTGGAGTGCTGCCTGATGTAGGCGCCGCTGAAGTCCGGGAAGAACTCGAACTCGGGCTCGCCCTGGGTGATGAGCGTGCAGAACGGCGGGACCAGCGCGGCGCCGTCGAGCTTGGTCACGTTCGAGTAGCCGGTGATGTAGGCGTTCAGGGACATCGGGCCGGCCGGGTACTTCTCGTCGTACTTGCAGGGCGGTGCCTTCCGCTCGGCGGCGGGGCCGTCCGGCGCGGGCTCGACAACCTTCGGGGCGCGTTCGCCCTGGCGCTCCGCCGGTTCGTCCGTCGGATCTCCCGGCGTTCCGGAGGCGGAAGGGGACCCGGAAGACGAGCCGCTGGGGGTGCCCGCGGGGCCTTCCTCGTCCGTGCCGACCTGGACGGTGGCCAGTCGGCCGCCGCCCGGGGCCTCGTCGGTGAGGGTGCAGTCGACGGTCACCGAGGCGGGATCGGTGGAGCCGCCGTCCGTCGTGGTCAGGGCGAGGTCCAGGGCGAAGCCACCGCCGGTCAGGGTCAGTTCGCCCGCACTCTGGCCGGTCACCGAGGGCACGTCCCCCGTCGCGGTCAGCGTCAGCGGTCCGGTCGCGGTCAGTTGCGTGGGCTCCGTGCCGCCGCGCCACGTCGCCTCGGCGGTGGCCTCGCCCTGCGCCACGCCGACCGAGAGCCGGGTCGCGGCCCGCACACCGGAAGCGCCCAGCGCCGTCAGGTCCGCCACCGCAGGCTCCGGCAGTTCGACGGTCGTGGTCACGTCCGACGGCTCGATCGCCTCACCGGGCGCCACCCGCTCGGGGAAAGCCGCCGAAACCTTGACCGTCGCGGGCTGCTGCCCAGAGGGGAACAGGCACGTGTACGGCAACGCGGCGTCGACCTCCTGCGTACCGGCCGCCCCCGCCGCGGCGGGCACGGTGGCCGCCAGCACGACGAACGCGGCGATCGCCGCGTTGCGGGCGCGGCCGCGGACCGTCCGTCGGACGGCGGTACGGGGGCCTGTCATCTCTCACTCCGCTCGGGTCGTTCCACGGTCCGGACGGCCGGTGGCGGCCGCGGCGTGCCGGCGGCCCGCACGTCCGGCCGGGATCACCGGCCGGGCGGCGAGCCGCCCTCCTGCTTACGGGTTGGACCCGACGATCTTCGGGATGGTGTTGCTGCCCGTGACCTTGACCGCGTACTTGCCCTTGAAGGTGGGCTTGGTGGCGGTGGTGACCACGGAGCCGCAGCCGGAGGCCGAGGTGACGACCAGGTCGCCGCTGACACTCGCGACCGAGAGGATGCCGGTCGAGTTGGTGTAGGTGGCGGTGGCCTTGCCCTGCACGTTGAACACGCAGGCGCCGGCGGTGACCTTGGCCTTGACGTTGCCGACGTGGCCCTTGGTCACACCGGTGGCCGCGGTGTAGTCCTGGGCGACGACGGTCCAGGGCGTGGTCGCGATGGTCGTGACGTTGCCCAGGACGCTGGTGCAAGGCGAGCCGCTGGTGCCGAAGTTGATGGCGTTGATGCCGGCCACGGTGGCGGGGTTGCCGGTGGTGCTCGCCATGGTGCCCGAGGCGCTGGACGTCGTACACGTCATCGGGATGTTGGCGGTCAGCACGATGTTCCCGCTGTTGGTCGCCGAGAAGTTGGCCGGCGACGGGGTGACGGTCCAGACCGTCGACGGAACGGCCGAGGCGGGGGCGACGGTCATGGCGAAGGCGGCGGCACCCGCGCCCGCTACGACGGCAATTCTTGACAGGGACTTCTTCATGACGTGGGGACTCCCTTGTGGATTGACCGGCAGAGAGGGATCTCGCCCGTACCTGTGGAGTGGGGACGGGCGCAGTGCGGCCCGGAAATCGACCGCGAGCCACGACGTTACTTGCGGGAAACTTAGGCGAACAATGGCGTCGGTCATGATTCTTTGGAGAACTGGAAATATCTGTTCCCCAAGTGAGCGGTCCGGAGCCCGGCATAGTCATCCGCTGCTAAGTAAGGCGCCCGCGCACGGTTCGCAGCCGTGTCGCTCCTGGGGAGGTGGGGACGGTCCACGGGCTCCGGCCGGCCCCGCCGTACTCACCGAGTGACAAGAAGAAGGCGCGTATTTGTCGCCGTGCTGACAAACGCGCTATGGCTCAACCGAATCCTTCGGGAAAGTCGGAACCTCCTCTTGCCCGCTCAGGTTACTCAGCCGTAGCGTGCCGGGCACGGCGCTGATCTCCTGGTGGGTGCCCCCCCATGCCGAGGAGGCGCGATGGCTGTCTTCCGGCCTTGCCCTCCTTCAGGGGCGGACATCCGTCGGCAGGGCCGCGTGGAGCTCCTCCCTCCCGGAGCCGCGCGACCCTGCCCCGCACCCGGCGGACAAAGCGCCGGACGCGTCTTGTCCACGCAGTGACAAAAGGCGAGGAGGCCGGCGTCCCACCGGTTGTCAGCACACCGCGCACCGGCTCGGCGTGCGCTCCGCGGCACGCACCGATCTCACCTGTTTTGGAGGTGATATGGGAATCGAAGTAGTGGTCGAGGGCCTCACCAAGTCCTTCGGCAGGCAGAAGATCTGGCAGGACGTGAGCCTCACCCTGCCGGCCGGAGAAGTGAGCGTCATGCTCGGTCCGTCCGGCACCGGAAAGACGGTGTTCCTCAAGTCGCTCATCGGACTGCTGAAACCGGAGCGCGGCCATGTCCTCATCGACGGCGTCGACATGGTGAACAGCCCGGAGCGCGATATCTACGAGACCCGCAAGAAATTCGGGCTCATGTTCCAGGACGGCGCCCTTTTCGGTTCCATGTCCCTCTTCGACAACATCGCCTTTCCGCTGCGCGAGCACACCCGGAAGAAGGAGGCGGAGATCCGCCGCATCGTCATGGAGCGGATCGAGGTCGTCGGTCTGCTGGGCGCCGAGGGCAAGTTGCCCGGAGAGATCAGCGGCGGCATGCGCAAGCGGGCCGGACTCGCCCGCGCGCTCGTGCTCGACCCGCAGATCATCCTGTGCGACGAACCCGACTCCGGACTCGACCCCGTCCGCACCGCCTACCTCTCCCAGCTGCTGATCGACCTGAACGCGCAGATCGACGCGACGATGCTGATCGTCACCCACAACCTCGACATCGCCGCCACGGTCCCCGACAACATGGGCATGCTCTTCCGGCGCGAACTGGTCACCTTCGGCCCGCGCGAGGTGCTCCTCACCAGCGAGGAGCCGGTCGTGGCCCAGTTCCTGGCCGGCCGCCGCGAGGGACCGATCGGGATGTCGGAGGAGAAGGACGCCGCCACCCTCGCCGCCGAGGCCGCCGGGCCGCGGGGCGCCGACGGCCCCCGGGAGATCACTCCCCAGCTGGAGCCGTCTCCCGGGCTCCCGCCGCGCCGCGCCGTCACCCGGCGCCGGGAGCGGGTGCTGGGCATGCTCGACCGGCTGCCGCCCGCCGCCCGCGCCGCCATCGAACGCACCTACGCGACCCCCGCGACCCCCGCGGCCGCCGGGCCCACCGCGCCCGGCACACCCGGGGCCCAGGGAGTCACCGCCCCGACG
Organism: Streptomyces sp. NPDC097107; assembly: GCF_044762405.1. NCBI lineage: Bacteria > Bacillati > Actinomycetota > Actinomycetes > Kitasatosporales > Streptomycetaceae > Streptomyces > Streptomyces sp. NPDC097107. Next base: position 219,024 of record NZ_JBIWEF010000003.1, read on the forward strand.
CTCCGGATGCCGGCCACCGGGAGCGGCACATGATCACCGGTGCTCTGCGGCAGACCGGTCGGCTCTTCGCGCTCGCCGCCGAGGTGGCCCGGGCGATCTTCCGGCGGCCGTTCCAGTTCCGGGAGTTCGTGGAGCAGTTCTGGTTCATCGCCAGTGTCACGATCCTGCCCGCGGCCCTGGTCTCGATCCCGTTCGGCGCCGTGATCGCCCTCCAGGTCGGCTCGCTCACCCAGCAGCTCGGCGCCCAGTCCTTCACCGGCGGCGCCAGCGTGCTGGCCGTCGTGCAGCAGGCCAGCCCCCTGATCGTCGCCCTGCTGATCGCGGGCGCGGCCGGCTCCGCGATCTGCGCCGACCTCGGCTCGCGCACCATCCGCGAGGAGCTGGACGCGATGGAGGTCATGGGCGTCTCACCGGTGCAGCGCCTCGTGGTCCCCCGGGTCCTGGCCACCATGGGTGTCGCGGTCCTGCTCAACGGCCTGGTCTCCGTGGTCGGCATCCTCGGCGGCTACGTCTTCAACGTCTTTCTCCAGGACGGCACCCCCGGCGCCTACCTCGCCAGCTTCTCCGCCCTCGCCCAGCTTCCCGACCTGTATGTCAGTGAACTCAAGGCCCTGGTCTTCGGGTTCATCGCGGGCGTCGTCGCCGCCTACCGGGGCCTGAATCCCCGCGGCGGCCCCAAGGGCGTCGGCGACGCGGTCAACCAGTCCGTCGTCATCACCTTCCTGCTGCTGTTCTTCGTCAACATGGTGATGACGGGCGTCTACCTGCAACTCGTCCCGCCGAAGGGAGGTTGAGGTCCGTGGCCTCCCCGCTCGTCTGGCTCGACCGCTCCGGCGACCAACTCCTCTTCTACGTCCGCTCCCTGCTGTGGATCCCGCGCACCCTGCACCGCTACCTCAGGGAGGTGCAGCGGCTGCTCGCCGAGGTCGCCTTCGGCACCGGTGGCCTCGGGGTCGTCGGCGGCACCATCGGCGTGATGATCGCGATGACCCTGTTCACGGGCACCGTCGTCGGTCTCCAGGGCTACGCGGCCCTCGACCAGATCGGCACCGCGGCCTTCACCGGCTTCGTCTCCGCCTACTTCAACACCCGCGAGATCGCGCCGCTGGTCGCCGGACTCGCCCTGTCCGCGACCGTCGGCGCCGGCTTCACCGCCCAACTCGGCGCCATGCGCATCAACGAGGAGGTCGACGCCCTCGAAGGCATGGGGATCCGCTCCCTGCCCTACCTGGTCACCACCCGCATCATCGCCGGCGTCGTCGCCATCATCCCCCTCTACGCTATCGGGCTGGTCTCCTCCTACCTGGCCTCCCGGTACGTCACGGTCCTCTTCAACGGCCAGTCCCGGGGCACCTACGACCACTATTTCAACCTGTTCCTCTCACCCACGGACGTGCTGCTGTCCGTCCTGAAGGTGTTCATCTTCAGCGTGATGGTGATCGTCGCCCACTGCTACTACGGCTACCGCGCCACCGGCGGCCCGGCCGGCGTCGGCACGGCCGTCGGCCGGTCGGTGCGCAACGCCATCGTGCTGATCAGCGTCACCGACTTCTTCCTGTCGCTGGCGCTGTGGGGCGCCACCACGACCGTGAAGGTGGCGGGCTGAGATGACCGCAGTGAACACGGCACGGGGCGCGACCGCGCGCCGCCGCCTCGCGGGCGTGGTGTTCCTGGTGGTCCCCGCCCTCCTGGTGTGGCTCGCCATCGCCGTCTACGAGAAGAAGTTCACGGACTCCGACCCGGTGGTCGTGGAGGCGGCGAGTGTCGGCAACGAGATGCACCTGGGCGCCGAGGTGAAGCTGCGCGGCGTCGTCGTCGGCGAGGTCCGCGAGATCGACGCCACCGACGACGGCGCCCGGCTCACCCTCGCCCTGCGGCCCGGGGCCCTCGACGACATCCCGGCCGACGTGCGCGCCCAGATGCTGCCGACCACCCTGTTCGGCGAGCGCTTCGTCGCCCTGGTGCCCCCCGCCGCGCCCTCCCCGCAGCCGCTGACCGCCGGTGCCGTCATCCCGCAGGACCGCTCGGAGAGCGCCGTGGAACTCCAGCAGGTGCTGGACGGCGTCCTGCCCATGCTCACCGCGGTGCAGCCGCAGAAGCTCTCCGCCACCCTCTCCGCCGTCTCCCAGGCCCTTGCGGGACGCGGCGACCGGCTCGGGGAGACCCTCAGCCTCCTCGACTCCCACCTGCGGGAGTTCAACCCCCAACTGCCCACCCTCAACCGTGACCTGAGAGAGCTGGTGAAGGTCAGTCACGTGTACGCCGACTCCGCGCCCGACATCATCACGGCCCTCACCGACTTCACCACCACCAGCGGCACCCTGGCCGAGAAGGAGAGCGAGCTGGCCGGCACCCTCGGGGCCACCACCACGACGGCCGAGGACGTCACCGCCTTCCTGCGGCAGAACCGGGACAACATCATCCGGCTCTCCGCCTCCTCCCGGCCGACCCTGGAACTCCTCGCCGAGTACTCCTCCGCCTTCCCCTGCACCCTGCGCACCCTCGCCGACTTCGTCCCGGCCATGGACAAGGCTCTCGGGAAGGGCACCGACCGGCCCGGCCTGCGGGTCGACGTCACCACCGTGACCTCCCGCGGCGCCTACCGGCCCGGCAGCGACACCCCTTCCTACGACTCCGGCGGCGGGCCCCGCTGCCATCCCGTGCCCTACCTCGGGGTCGCCGCGAAACCCGCCGTACAGGTGCCCGCGTCGGCCGGCCAGGGCCTCGGTCCGGCCAACTCCCCGCAGGAGAACGACCTCGTCAACGAACTCCTCGCGCCCGCCACCGGCAAGGCCCCCGCCGACCTCCCCGAGTGGAGCAGCCTCCTGGCGGGCCCGGCGCTGCGCGGCACGGAGGTGACCCTGCGATGACGTCCGCCCCCTCCGCCCCCACCCGGCGCCGTCCACTGACCGGACCGCTGCTGAAATCCCTCGCCTTCCTCGTCGTCACGGCACTGGCCACGACCGTCCTCGGACTGAGCGTCTCCGGCACCGGCGTCGGCGACGACAGCCTCTCCTACAGGGCGCTGTTCACCGACGCCACCGGCGTCACCGACGGCGACAGCGTGCGCATCTCGGGCGTCGAGGTCGGCGAGGTCACCGACGTCCGCGTCGTCGGCCGGCGGACCGCCCAGGTCACCTTCAGCCTCCGCGACGACCGCACGCTGCCCCGCTCGACGACCGCCGCCGTGAAGTACCTCAACATGGTCGGGCAGCGCTACATCGCCCTCGACCGGGACAGCGGCGACCTCACCGGGACGCTCGATGCCGGCGACACGATCCCGCTGGACCGCACCGCCCCCGCGCTCGACCTGACCCTGCTGTTCAACGGGTTCAAGCCGCTCTTCGAGGGCCTGTCCCCGAAGGACGTCAACGAGCTGGCCGGCTCCATCGTCCAGGTCCTCCAGGGCGAGGGCGGCACCGTCGACAGCCTCATCCGGCACATCGGCTCCGTCAGCACGACGGTCGCCGCCAAGGACAAGGTCATCGGCGAGGTGGTGAAGAACCTCAACACGGTCCTGACCACCCTCAACGACCGCGAGGCCGACTTCGACGACCTCGTGGACACCCTCCAGAAGCTCGTCTCCGGCTTCAGCGCCGACCGCAAGCCCCTGGGCAAAGCCGTCGCGGCCATGGGCGACCTGACCACCGTGACCGCCGACCTCCTCGAAGAAGGGCGGGCGCCGCTCAAGCAGGACATCCGCGAACTGGGCCGGCTCTCCGGCAACCTCGGCGACGCCACCCCGCAGATCGAGGACTTCCTCGCCCGGACCCCCGCCAAGATGACCGCGCTCGGCCGCCTGTCCTCGTACGGCTCCTGGTTCAACCTCTACCTGTGCGAGGCGCGTGTGGGCCCCGTGACCACCTCCACCGGCGAGGACGCGCCGACCGGCATCGCGGTCACCGAAGCGAGGTGCGGCGCATGAGCACACTGACGCGCCCCGACCGCGGTGCCGGGAGCCGGGCCACGCCCCGCCGCCCCCGCGCGCCCCGCCTGAAGCCGGTCAAGGACCGCAACCCCGTCACCGTGGCGGTCGTCGGTCTGCTGCTGCTGGCGCTGCTCACCGTCTTCGCCTACAACGCCGACCGGCTGTCCCTGACCGGCGGCACCACCTACACCGCCGACTTCACCGAGGCGGCCGGCCTCGACGACGGCGACGAGGTACGCGTCGCCGGAGTCAAGGTCGGCGAGGTCACCTCCGTCGCCCTCGACGGCGACCGGGTGAAGGTGGCCTTCGAGGTCGAGAACGCCTGGATCGGCGACCGCACCACCGCCGCCATCGCCATCAAGACGCTGCTCGGCGACAAGTACCTGGCCCTCGACCCCCTCGGCTCGGGACGCCAGGACCCCGGCGACCGCATCCCGCGGACCCGTACCACCTCCCCGTACGACGTCACCCAGGCGTTCCAGGACCTGAGCGGCACCGTCGACGCCATCGACACCCAGCGGCTCGCCGAGAGCTTCGAGACCATCTCCAGGACCTTCGAGAAGTCGCCGCCGCACGTCCGCAAGGCGGCCACCGGCCTGTCCGACCTGTCGAAGTCCGTGTCCAAGCGCGACCGCGAACTGTCGGAACTGCTCAAGGGCAGCGCCCGGTTCACCAAGACACTGGAGAACAAGGAGTCGAGCTTCGAGACCCTCATCGAGGACGCGGGACCGCTCCTCGGCGAGCTGCGCGACCGACGGGACGCCATCGACGCCCTCCTCGTCGGCAGCCGCGACCTGGGCACCGAACTCGGCGGCCTGGTCGAGGACAACGACAAGCAACTGGAGCCCACCCTCAAGGCGCTCGGCCGCGTCACGACCGTCCTGGAGAAGAACGGCACGCAGCTGGACCGGACGCTCGCACTGGTCGGCCCCTACTACCGCCTGGTCGGCAACACCCTGGGCAACGGCCACTGGTTCGACAGCTACCTCTGCGGGGTCGTGCCCCGCGACTACCTGCCCGCACAGTCCCAGCCCACGAACGGGTGCGTGCCGCCGAAGCAGCAGGCGGCGGCCCCGGGGAGCGGTGAGTGATGAGCAGACGCAGAAGACTCCTGTCGGCGGCGATCGCCCTCGCCGTGGTCGCCGCCGGCCTGGCCACGGTCCGCGCCCTCGACGACGACGGCACCCGCGTCACCGCCTACTTCGACCGCGCCGTCGGCATCTACGCCGGCTCCGACCTGCGGATCCTCGGCGTCCGCGTCGGCGAGGTGGAGTCCGTGGAGCCGCAGGGCACCCGGGTGCGGGTCGGGCTCGCCCTCGACGACGGCGTACAGGTCCCCGCCTCGGCCCGCGCCGTGGTCGTCGCACCCAGCGTCGTGGCCGACCGCTACGTGCAGCTCACCCCGGCCTACCGCTCCGGACGGGCCCTCACCGACGGCGCCGTGCTGCCCGCCTCGCGCAACCGCACCCCCGTCGAGATCGACCAGCTCTACGCGTCCATCACCGACCTCAGCGAGGCCCTCGGGCCCGAGGGCGCCAACTCCTCCGGCGCCCTGTCCGAACTGCTGAAGACCGGCGCCGCCAACCTCGACGGCAACGGCGAGGCCATCGGCGACGGCATCGAGGAGTTCGGCAAGGCCGCCAAGACCCTCGACGGCTCCAGCGACGACCTGTTCGCCACCCTGGGCAGCCTGCAGACCTTCACCACCATGCTGAAGGACAAGGACACCGACGTGCGCACCGCCCAGGAGCGACTGGACACGGTCGTGGGCTTCTTCGCCGACAACAAGGACGACCTGGCCGGCGCCCTGGAGGAACTCGGCACCGCCCTCGCCCAGGTGAAGACCTTCATCCAGGACAACCGGGGCGAGCTGAAGAAGAACGTCGACAGGCTCGTGCCGATCACCGAGACCCTCGTCCGGCGGCGCGCGTCCCTGGCCGAGGCCCTGGACGTCGCCCCGCTCGCCGCCGGCAACGTGGTGAACGCCTACGACACCCGCACCGGCATGCTCGACGGCCGCGCCAACCTCAACGAGATCAGCATGGGCGGCCCCCTGCTGCCCCTGCCGGTCACCGGAGGCGCGGCGACCTCGGGGGAGGGGGCGCGATGAAGCGCGTCGTGGGACGCCGAGGCCGGGGGACCGCCCCGGTCCAGGCGCCGGACGAGGACCAGGTGGAGACCGAGCGGGCCGACCGCGTAGAGGTCCACGGCACGGTGAAACGGGGAGCGCTCACGACCACCACGGCCGTCGGCGCCGGACTGGGCGGACTCCTCGCCCTCGGACTCGGCTTCGCCCTGACCCTCGGCGCGTTCTCCGCCACGGCCCCGAGCTTCGGCGGCATCGAGGACCTGCCCCTGCCGGGCGGTGCCGACCTCGGCTCCCACCCGTACACCGTCAACGCCGAACTCGACGACGTCCTCAGCCTCGTGCCGCAGGCCGCGGTCAAGGTCAACGACGTAGCGGTCGGCCGGGTCACCGCCATCCGCCTCGACGGTGACGCCTGGTCGGCCCGCGTCACCATGGAGGTCAACGGAGACGTGCGGCTGCCGGCCGACGCCACGGCCCGCCTCGAACAGTCCAGTCTGCTCGGCGAGAAGTACGTCCAGCTCAGCGCGCCCGGCACGTCGGCCGCCGCGGGACGGCTCACCGACGGCGCCGTCATCCCGCTGGCGCGCACCGGCCGCAACACCGAGGTCGAGGAGGTGTTCGGCGCGCTGTCCCTGCTCCTCAACGGCGGTGGCGTCAACCAGCTCAAGACCATCACCCAGGAGCTGAACAAGGCCCTGGGCGGCCGCGAGGGCGAGGTCCGCTCGATGCTCGAACGCGTCGAGAAGCTGGTCGGCAACCTCGACGACCACCGGGGAGACATCACCGACGCCCTGGACGCCGTCAACCGCCTGTCCTCCACCCTCGCCGGCCGCAAGGACGACGTGCGGACCGTCCTGACCGACCTCTCACCCGGGCTGAAGACCCTGCACGAGCAGCGCGGCTCCCTGCTCACCATGCTGCGCTCCCTGGACACGCTCTCCGGGGTCGCCGTCTCCACCGTAGAAGCGAGCAAGGACGACATGGTCGCCGACCTCAAAGCCATCGCGCCCACCCTCAAGGCCCTCGCCGACGCGGGCACCGACCTCCCCGACTCCCTGGAGGTGCTGCTGACGTACCCCTTCACCGACGAGGTGCTGAACGGGGTGAAGGGCGACTACCTCAACGTGTACCTGAACATGACGGCCGCCCCCGGCACCGAGATCATCCCGCCGCTCGTACCCGGGAGCACCCCCTCGCCGACGCCCTCCGCCACCGCGCAGAGCGGACGGGACGGCGCGGCCGGCCAGGGCACCCGGAGCGGATCCGGTGCGGACGCCCGCACCCGAACCGGATCGGGGTCCGGGGACGGGGAGAGGCCCACCCCCTCGGCCCCGCTGCCCCTGCCCTCCGTGCCGACCCCGCCGGCGGGCGGAGGTGCCCAGGGATGATCACCCTCGCCGTCCGGCTGAAGAACCTCGCCTTCCTGGTCATCGCGGTCCTCGTCCTCGGCTTCGTGGGCATCCGGTACGCGGACCTCGGACGGTACGTCGGAGCCGCCGACTACTACACCGTGGACGTCGAACTGCCCCGTACCGGAGGCCTGTTCACCCACTCCGACGTGACCTACCGGGGTGTCTCGGTGGGCCGGGTCGGGCCGATCGACCTCACCGCCGACGGCGTGGTCGCCCACCTGCGCATCAAGAAGTCCGCCCCCTCCATCCCCGCCGACACCCGCGCCGTCGTGGCCGGGCTCTCCGCGGTCGGCGAGCAGTACATCGACCTGCGGCCCGAGAGCGACTCGGGCCCCTACCTGGCGGACGGCACCCGCATCGAGCTGCCCGACACGGAGGTGCCCGCACCCGTCACCGACGTCCTCACCAGCGTCGACGCGCTCACCCGCTCGGTGCCGCTGGAGGACCTGCGCACGGTCGTCGACGAGTTCGGCAAGACGTTCGAGGGCCACGGCGACGACCTCCAGGCGCTGCTGGACAACGGCAGCGCCTTCGTCGAGGCCGCCGACCGGGCACTGCCCTCCACCACGCGCCTGCTCACCGACGGGGAGACCGTGCTGCGCACCCAGGCCGAGGAGGCGGAGGCGATCCGCGGCTTCGCCGACGGCGCGACGGAGCTGGCCCGCGCGCTGAAGGGCTCCGACGCGGACCTGCGGCGCCTGCTCACCGTCACCCCGGAAGCGGCGACCCAGGTCAGCGGTCTCCTCAGGGACCTCGACCCCAGCCTCGGCGTCGTGCTCGCCAACCTCCTGACCACCTCGGAGGTGGCCGTCACCCGGCAGCGCGGCATCGAGGAACTGCTCGTCAAGTACCCGGCGGCCGTCTCCGCCGGCGCCACCGCCGTCGACGGAGGAACGATGAAGCTGGGCCTGGCCGTCACCTTCTTCAAGCCCCTGCCGTGCACGGCCGGATACGGCGGCACCCGCTACCGCAACGGCCTGGACCTGGGGACGGCCCCCGCCCTCAACACCGGCGCATCCTGCACCGCCCCGCCCGGCAGCGGCGTCAACGTCCGCGGTTCGGCCAACGCCCCCCGCGGCGGCCCGGTGCCCGAACCCGCCAGGCCCGGCTCCCTGCCCTCCGGCAGCGCGCAACCGTCGGCGTCCACGGGCACGTCCGCCGCCGGGCCGCTGCCGGGCGCCCTCGCGCTGCCGGACGTGGGCGGAGCCGGGGCCCCCGACCTGGCCGGGCTGCTCGGAGCGGGCGAGGAGGACGGCCGGTGAGCCGGGCCCGGATCGCCGGCGGCGCGGCCCTGGCACTGTCGCTGGCCTTCTGCGGCGCCGGCGCGTGGAGTTACGCGCAGGCACGCGGTGACGACTCGCTCGCCTACGGTCGCGAACGCGACGAGGCGCTCGCCGACGGACGCGAGCGCCTCGCCGTCCTCCACACGCTGGACGCCTCCTCGCGGGAGCACGCCCAGGAGGGCGTCCGGGCCTGGCGCGCCGCCGCGACCGGCCCACTGCGTGCCGAACTCGGGCGCACGAACCCGGAGAAGGGTGCCTCGGCCCGGGGCGCGGTCACGGAGGCGGCCCTCACGGCCCTCGACACACGGGCGGGCACCGCCAAGCTCATCGCGACGGTGCGCGTCGAGGTCACGCCCGCCGGAACCGCGCGGGCGACCACGGACCGCAAACGCCTGGAAGCGGTGCTGGCCCGCACGGGCCCGGGTGAGTGGAAGGTCAAGGCACTGAGCGCGGTACCGCTCGCGCGGACGGCTGAGGAGGACGACGGCCGATGACACGGCTGCTGCACATCAGGCGGGCGCGGGACTCCGCGGCCGGCGAGCCCTCATCACCCCGCAGGGGGACGGACGCGGCCCCCGGGAACGCGGGCGAGCGGTCCAACGGCGGCACGGTGGCCGAGCAGGACCGGGACGTGGCGAAGGCCGGGGCCGGCACGGTGGCCGAGCAGGACCGGGACGCCGAAGACGCCGAAGACACCGGGGACGGCACGGTCGCCGTACGGGACGAGGACATCGAGGCGCCGCCCACGGGACGCCGTAGCCCTCGGTGGGGCCGGCTCCGCAGGGCCGCACCCGCGGTGGGCGCCGTCGCCCTCGTCCTCGCCGGCTGCGGATTCTTCCACGGGGCGCACCAGCTCCGGTCCACCCCGTCGGCCGGGAACGCGGCGCTGACCGACACCGCGGCGAGCACGCGGGTGGCCGGAGACGTGGGCAACGCCCTCGCCCGCGTCTTCTCGTACACGCCGGAGGGGGTCGAGGCCACCGAGCGTTCCGCACGCAGCGTCCTCGGCGGACGGGCGGCCCGGCAGTACGCCGAGCTGATGGAGCGGATCCGCGCCGACCTCGCCGAGCAGCGCGTCACCCTGAGCACCCAGCCCGTACGCACCGGAGTGATCGAACTCGACGGCGACCGGGCGCGGCTCCTGGTCTTCCTCGACCAGATATCCCACCGCGGCAAGGACGGCACCACCTCCGCGGCGGCTCAACTCACGGTCACCGCGCGATGGGAGGAGGACCAGTGGCGGATCGTCGACATCAGGACCCACTGAAGCCGGAGCGGCGGAGGGGGGCACTCGTGCAGCGCGCGGCCGCATCACAGGACCGGCTCGGGGGGAGGTCGGTCACGGTCCTCGCCCTCGTCCTCACCCTGGTGGCGGGGGGCTTCGCGGCGTGGACGGGCTGGGACTGGTACGAGACGGCCCACGACGACACGACGGCCTACGCCGTGCAGCGTGACGAGGCGCTCGCGGCCGGGGAGCAGGCCGTGCAGAACCTGAACACCCTGGACCACCGCAAGCTGGACCAGGGACTGGACCTCTGGGAGTCCTCGACCACCGGAGACCTGCACGAACAACTGGTCGGCGGGCGCGAGGAGTTCACCACGCAGGTGAAGGGCGCCAAGACGGTCACCACGGCACGGGTGCTGTCCGGTGCCCTGACCGAGCTCGACGACCGCGCCGGCCGCGCCCGGGTCCTGGTCGCCCTGCGGGTGACGGTGAAGGCGCCGGGCGACGCGAGCACCGACAAGGACAGCCGCATGCTCGGTGAACTGACCCGCACCGGTGGCGGCTGGAAGCTCAGCGCCCTGGGTCAGGCCCCCGTCGGCGGTACACCGGCCGGCTGACCGGCCGGAGGAGAGGACGACCCACCATGCCGACGACCCGGCACCACCTGAACAACCTCCGCCGTCGCCAGGCCCGCGAGGCACTGCGCACCCCGGGGGGCACGCACGAGCCCCAGGAGCGCGGGACCCCCCGCCCCCCGGCCGGCGCCGAATCCGTCGATGAGCGCGGCTCCCTGCTCGACCGGCCACGCCCGGCGCGTGCCGGTGCCTCCGTCACCACCACCCGCAAGCCCCCGGACGCTCGGGGCAGGGCCGCGGACCCACCGGACGCCCCGCACACGTCGGAAGCGCAGGACGCACCCGACGCGAAGGACGCGCCGCCCCTGCGCCCGTCCGCCCCGCACCGCCACCGCACCGCGCTCCTCGTCCTCTGCCTGCTGACACTGGTCCTCGGCGGCTTCGCCGGCTGGGCGCACTCCCGGGCGGAGGCCCTGCGCGACACCCCGGCCGCCCGCAACACCGCCCTGTCCGACACCGCCCGCACCAGCGAGATCAAGGGGCAGTCGGCCAAGGCCGTCGCCGCGCTCTTCTCGTACGACCACGCCGACCCCGACGGCCTCGACAAGGCCGCGAAGGAATGGCTGACGGGCCGCGCCGTCACCCAGCACCGGGACCTGTTCGGCGACGTCCGCACCCAGGCCGACCAACAGAAGGTGGTGATCACCACGACGGTCACCGACAGCGCGGTCGAGCGCATCGACGGCGACCGGGCCCGTGTCCTGGTCTACGCCGACCAGAGCAGCGTCAGCACCGCGGGCGGCAAGAAGGCCGAGGACGACGGCACCTACGCCGGGGCGATGTTCGCCGTCGACGTCCAGCGACGCGACGGTCGGTGGCTCGTCTCGGGCATCGACACCTTCGGCCGCTGAACCCCGTACGCGCCTCACCAGCAGGGAGTGACAGACCATGCCCGAAACGCGCGACCGCCGCGTACCCGCCCGGACCCGGCAGGGTCTTCGGGCCACCGCCGCCGCCGTGACCGCGGTGGCGGCACTGACCGCCTCCCAAGCCCCCGGACTCCCCCGGGAGGAGAACGCCCGTCCGGCCTCCGAGGCCCGCTCCGCCGCCCCGGCCACGGACCTCCCCTACGCCGAGCTGGCCCCGCCAGACGACGGTTCCTACCACACCGAACTGCCGCCGCTGGTCACCCCGAACGTCCCGCCGCGCGCCGGCCAGGCCGCCCGCACGCGTGCCGAGTCCGGCATCCCGGGAACCGTGCTGCGCGCCTACCGCGCCGCGGAGAAGTCCGTCGGCCGCACGGACCCGGGCTGCGCGCTGCCCTGGGAACTGCTCGCGGCCATCGGCAAGGTGGAGTCCGGGCAGGCACGCGGCGGCGCGGTGGACCGGCACGGCACCACGCGCGGCCGGATCACCGGCCCGGCCCTCGACGGCGGCGACTTCGCCCTGATCCTGGACAGCGACGGCGGGGTCCACGACGGTGACACGGTGTACGACCGGGCGGTGGGGCCGATGCAGTTCCTGCCGTCGACGTGGGCGCGCTGGGGCGCGGACGGGAACGGCGACGGCCGCGACGACCCCAACAACATCTTCGACGCGGCCCTGGCCGCCGGGCACTACCTGTGCGCCGGAGACCGCGACCTGCGCCGGGCCGCCGACCTCGACCGGGCGGTCCTCAGCTACAACCACTCCCGTTCCTACCTCGCACTGGTCCGTCACTGGCTGGACTTCTACCGCGGGGGCGTGCACACCGTCCCCGACGGCAAGGGCGTCGTCCCGCAGTCTCCCGGCGCCGGCGGCGCCACTCCGGCGACGGAGCCGGTCGACAAGGACGAGCGCGGGGGCGCCGACGGCAAGGACGGACGCGGGGGCGGAGGCGGCGACGGGGACGACATCATCATCGGCCCCGACCCCGGCACTCCCGAGCCGTCCCCCTCCCGCACGGATCCGCCCTCGTCCTCCCCGCGGCCGTCCCCGTCCGCGACGAAGCCCGTCCCCTCCCCGTCCCCCGACCCGTCCCCGACCAACTCCCCGACACCGGACCCCTCGCCCACCCCGACCCCCACCGGCTCACCCACCCCGACCCCCGACCCGTCCACACCGCAGGAGTGCCCCACGGACGCGGCGCGCCCTGCCCCGGACACCGGCGCCTCTCCCAGCCCGGACCCGGAGGCGCCCGGACCGGAGCCGGCCTGCCCGGCCTGAACGGGTCCGCACCCTCCGCGTGACGCACGCATCGCACGGCCCAACCGTGGAAGAAGGGCCGCATGACGTCACACGAGGAACAGCAGAATGCCGCCGACCTCTACGACTTCGAGAGCGCTCTCTCCGAGGAGGACCGCAAGATCCTCGCGAGGACCCGGGAGTTCATCCGCGACGAGGTCCGGCCCCTGGTGACCGAACACTGGGCCGACGGCACCTTCCCCATGGAGCTGATCGCCCGCTTCGGGGAGAGCGGGCTGGTCGGCCTGCCGTACGAGGGGGATGCTGCTCCAGCTGGCCCGGATGCAGGACGCCGGTGTCTTCCGGGACGAGCACTCGTCGCTGGCCAAGGCACACGTCACCGCTCGTATGCGGGAGGTCGTGGCCTGGGCCCGGGAGATCTTCGGCGGCAACGGCATCGTCCTGGACCACGATGTCGCCCGCTTCTTCGCCGACGCGGAGGCGATCTACTCCTTCGAGGGCACCCGGGAGATGAACACCCTGATCGTCGGCAAGGCGATCACCGGGGAGAGCGCCTTCGTCTGACCTTCCCAAGGCGTTCAGCGGGGCCCCGGCATCCAACAGGACCTGCCGGGTGCGCGCACAGGGGTATCCACAGGCGTTCACGACGACCGGAAGAGATCATGACGGAGAGGCACGAGGGCAAGACCAGGATCCGCTTCTGTATCTCCTGCGGCGACTTAGGTCCAGGGCGTGCATCAGCCCCGGCAGCCCCGGCAGCCCCGGCAGCCCCGGGGCTGCCGGGGCTGATGCACGCCCTGGCAGCCCCGGGGCTGACTCAGCGGCGGGACCGTTTCGCGATAATGACCAGGTGAACATGGACGTCGCGCCACGGCTCGGGTGGTGGCAGCAGACCTGGCGGCTGGCGGCGGCCGCGGCAATGGGCGTACCGGCCTGGCTCTCCACCGGTGTGCTGCTGGCGCGGGGGCAGGCGGCCGGAACGGGCACCTGGTTCCTCGCCGGTGACCCGCTGGTGGCCCTCGGCTGCCTGACGGCGCTCTGGTGGCGGCGGCGGTTCCCGCTCGCCGTCGCTCTGACGGTCGCGATCGCCTCGGCCGCGTCGGCACTCGCCACCGGCGCCGCGCTCGTGGCGCTGGGATCCGTCTCCGCCCGTCGTCGCCCGGTGGAGATCGGGATCGTCGTGCTCGCCTACGTGACCGCCTCACAGTTCGCTGCCGGGTTCTACCCGGTCCAGAGTCCGCCCGTCTCGTGGTGGCTCCAACTCGCCTTCCCGGCACTGACCGCGGGCATCGCGGTGGCCGTGGGCATGGCCATCGGGGCGCGGCGTGTCGAAGTACGCTCCTTGCGGGACCGGGCGGAGAGCGCGGAACGGGAACAGACCGCGCGAGCGGCGCAGGCGCGGGCCCTGGAACGCAACCGGATCGCCCGCGAGATGCACGACGTGCTCGCGCACCGGATCTCGCTGGTCGCCATGCAGGCCGGAGTGCTGGATCACCGCGGCGACCTCGGAGCCGAGGAAAGCCGCGTGCTGGTCCGCGGCATCGCCGAGGGCTCGCACCAGGCCCTGGAAGAACTACGGGACGTCCTGGGCGTGCTCCGGGCCGGCCCGGGCCACCCGGAAGCGCCACAGCCCTCCTTCGAGGCAATTCCCGGCCTGGTGGCCGACGCCCGCACGTCCGGACTGGACGTGACGCTCACCACCACGGTGACGGGATCGCCGTCCGACGCCGTCGGACGCACCTGCTACCGGGTCGTCCAGGAGGGGCTGACCAACGCCGCCAAACACGCCCCGGGCGCACACATACACATCACGCTCGAAGGATCAGCGGGCGGCCGACTCGACGTCGGCGTCCGAAACTCCCCAGCCGGCACCGGGTCCGCACAGCCACCGGCATCGGGATTCGGCCTGCTCGGTCTCACCGAACGCGTCGACCTCGTCGGCGGAGAACTCGACCACCACCCCACACCCGACAACGGCTACATCCTCACCGCACGACTACCCTGGCCGAACGCCACCCACGGAAAGAGAACATGAGTGGACAGCGAGCGGGAACCGGTGCGTGTCGTCATCGTCGACGACGAACAGCTGGTGCGCATGGCTCTGAGGCTCGTCATCGACGGTGAACCGGACCTGACCGTCGTCGCGGAGGCGGCCGACGGAAGCGCCGCGATCACCGTGGTGGACGAGCAGCGGCCGGACGTCGTGCTGATGGACGTCCGGATGCCCGGGCGGGACGGTCTCAGCGCGACCCGGGAACTCGTCGCCCGACCGGCGCCGCCCCGGGTGCTCATGCTGACCACGTTCGACTCCGACGACCTGGTACTCGGCGCACTGCGCGCCGGAGCACTCGGGTTCGTCCTCAAAGACACCCAGCCGTCGCAGATCCTCGACGCGGTGCGCGCCGTCGCGGAGGGCTACCCCGTGCTGTCCCCGGCGGCCACGGCACGGGTGATCGCCGCGGCCACCGGCCCGCAGTCCTCTCACGCTCGCACGTCGTCCCGCGAAGCCGCTCGGAAGCAGCTGTCCACACTGACCGAACGAGAACTCGAAACCGCTCGGGCCATCGCGGACGGACTGGGCAACCCGGAGATCGCCCGGAAGCTGCGCATCAGCATCGCGACCGTCAAGGCACACACAGGCAACCTGTTCGCCAAGCTGGCGGTCGAGAACCGCGTACAGATCGCACTCCTGGTCCGCGACGCAGAGGGGTGACCGGCCCGGCGCGCGCGCAACGCGCTGACCCGCCCTCTCCCGGCGTGCCGCCGGCGCACGATCTCGATGACCCGGGCGGCGGCGTACGGAGACGTGCAGCCCGGCCTTGAGCCCAGCCCGCAGCGAGGTCCAGCCCAGCGTCGCCCGCCGAAGGAGGCGTCGGTCGCATCCGCCCCGGTCAGTGGCCGTGGGGCCGGAGCCACTGCGGCCGGTGGGTGGTCGGACGACGATGTCCGGCCGGCTCGCCGACCGTGCCGCTGCCGCCTTCGCCTGCCATCCGGCCGGCCAGTTCGTCGCGCTCCGCGGCGGCCCGCGTGGCGGCGTCACGGTCCCTGCGGCGCTTCTTGCTGCGGTGGCGCGCCAGCACTGTTCCGGCCAGCAGCATCCACAGCCCCAGGCCGAAGATCAGGGTCAGCGCTATACCGCCGAGGAACGCCCCGAGCGTGCTGATCGTGAAGGGATCGCTCCCCAGCAGAGACACCGTGTAGTCCGGACCGCCGGACAGATTGTCCGCGATCAGAAGCCCCGCGAAGGCGGCGGCACCCGCCATGAGCAGGAGACCCAGCACCAGCATGGTTCTCACCTCGTCGCACGTGGGTGTACTCCGAACGGGTCACCAGGAGAAAGGAGACAAAACGTGCAGTGCTCGACCAGTGGCGTCTCTCAGCCGCCGATCGTACGGACGGAGTCAGGGACGCAGGCCGTAGCAGTGGAGGTACGGGTCGAGTTCGTGGACATGGACCTTCGACCAGCCGGTGGTGAGAAGCTCCACGTCGCAGGCATCGCGGTCCCAGGGCCTGGGGGTTTCCCGGGAGGGGTCGTGTACGGAGGTGACCACCCAGAAGACACCGCCGGGCGCGAGGAGGGCGCGTACGCGGGACAGGAAGCCGGGTTTGTCGGCGGCCCACCGGTAGACGAGACGGCAGGTGATGACGGCGAAAGCGGGGTGGGGGAGCCGGGCGGCGTCGTCGGCGCCGAAGTCGAAGACCCGGATGTCGGCGCCGGGATGCCGAACGCGGGCGGCGGCCACGGCGGTGGGGGAGCAATCGACGCCTGCTGCGCGGTAGCCCAGTTCGGCGAGGTGCGCGGTGAGCGCGCCCTCGCCGCAGCCGATGTCCAGCGCGAGACGGCCGCGGCCGGTACCCAGGTGCCGGCCCAGCGCCTCGGTCTCGGCCCTGTCGATGGCACGGTAGCGGCTGCCCCGCCGCCACACCGGCTCCCAGTAGGAAGCGGCACCCCGGGCCGCATACGGCGCTCGGGTCGGGCTCATCCGGCAGGGGCCTTGTCGTCGTCGCACACCGGCACGGGCTCCTCCGCTCTGGGCGGTTCACGGACGGTTCGAAGCGGTGGACAGGGCGATCGGGAGAACGTCCAGTGTCACGCCGGTCTCGCCGATCCACAAGGTGCTGTCGCGGCGCCAGGAATACCGGTGCGACGTGGCGCGGCGAACCACCGGTGACCAAGTTCCCCGCGGGCACCGGTGGTTCGGCAGCACGGGCGTCAGGCGCCGAGGTCGTACAGGACGAACTCCTCCCAGGAGCCGGTGATGTCGGTGGAGCGGGCGCGCAGCGCGTACTGGAGCGATCCGGTGTAGCCGTTCTCCATCGTGACGAAGAGTCCGTTCAGCGTGGACCGGAGCGCCCAGCGGTCCAGGCCCTCGCTGTAGTACACGACGAACCGCTCCCAGCCGCCCACGCTCGTGGAGCGGGCACGCAGCACGTTCTGCGCGCTGCCGGTGTAGTTCTTCTCCACCGCCACGTAGCGGTTGTTCGCCAGGGACTTCAGGGCGTACGTCTGGGTGGCCTCGTCCCACTCGAAGGCGAAGCTCTCCCAGGAGCCGCCGAACTCGGCCGAACGAGCCCGCAGGGCACCGGTGTTCGGAGCGGCGTAGTCCACCTCGGTGGCCACGAACCTGCCGTTGCGGGCCGACTGCATGGCCAGCAGCTCCGGCTCCGCCTCCGCGGCGAGGGCGCCGTCGCCGGCGGCGAGCGGCGCCTTCCGGGCGCCCGTCTCCGCGGTGATCCGCGCCAGATCGCTCGCGTCCACCGCCTCCCAACCGGCGGGCACGGCGGCCGGTCGGTCGGCCCCGGGGTCGGCCACGGCCGCGGGAGCGGCCAGGGCGGAGGTCGCCAGCAGGGCGCTCAGGGAAAGAAGTACGGAGGTCATGCGTCTCACGGGAATTCCTCAGCTCTCGTCGAACGAATTCCGGGGGTGACGCGACAATGGGCCCGCCACGGGTCCGGTCGACTTCTCGAGATATTCGCCATATGAGCGATATTCGAGATGTCGAGGAAGGAACAGCACCCGCCGTTCCCCCGCGTTTCTCCGCACCCCCGACAACTGCGATCGGTGCCCCTCCCCGGGCACGTCGCAGCCGCTGCGCCAACTCGGCGAAGCGGCTTCAGCATAGTGATCTGACGTGCGCTTCAGCAGTGATCCGGCGTTGCATCGGCGAAAGTTGAACGGAATCGCACGGCATTATGGATTCCGTGGTTCTCCGTTAAGGGCGGCGATGCTCTTCGTTACCGTCGCGGCCACTCGGCGGGCGGTGTGCCGTCACCGGCCCCTGCGGGTGAGTCCGTCGACGACGAATCCGACCCCGATGCCGAGCATCCAGGTGTCCTTCGCCAACGCCGTGCCCTCCTGGGTAGGGCGCAGACTGCCCTCCTCGCGCATGCCGGGCGTGCGCAGGTACAGACCCACCAGCCCGGCGGAGAACGCGGTCAGGCCGACACCCGCCACCGCCGTCGGTACGACCGGCAGGAGCAGCGCGGCGCCGAGCGCCGTCTCACCGGCGGAGAGCAGCCGGGCGAAGGTCGCGGGCTGCAGCCTGCCGAGGAACGGATAGGCGTTCTTCGCCATTCCGTGCAGCATGGCGGCGGTCTGCTCATCGGCCCCGCGCTTCGCCAGCCCGGAGTTGAGCATGAAGGCCCCCGTCGCCAGTCGTGGGGCGACATGCCTGAGTTCGATGGGCAGACGCATGACGACTCCTAGCGGCGTTTCCTGCAGACGCGAGTCAGCCTAGGGCGCACGACGGTGCCCGGCATGCCGGGAGGCCACCGGCTGCGCCGTTCGGCGCACGGCGGCGTCTCGTCGCGTACGCCCGGGCCAGTACACGGGGTTACTCCCGTCGCCGGACGTCTTCACGGCCGCCGCCCGGCAGCGTGGGTGGGGTGAAACTCAGCCGTCCCGTCCGCCGGGTCACCCTCGTCGTCCGTGTCGTCGCCTCCGCCGGCTGGCTCGGGCTCTCGCTCGGGCTGCTGGCGCTCGGGGCCACCGCCGCCACCACCGCTTCCGCGGTGACCGTGGAGGCCAGTGTCCGCGGCATGAAGCTCTTCGCCGACTGGCTCCTGCTCCCCCTCGCGTTCCTGACCCTGTCGAGCGGCGTGGTGCTGGCCCTGGGCACCCCCGGGGACTGGCCCGGCACCGGTGGGTGTACACGAAGGTCTGGCTGACGCCGGCCGCGGCGACCGCCACGGTCTTCGCGCTGCGCCCCGGGGTGAACTCGGCCGTTGCGGCGGTCGCCGCGGGCGAGTCGCTGCCCGACGCGGGCGATGTGCTGTTCGGGCCGGTCGTCTCCCTGTCCGCCTATGTCTTCATGACGGTGATCTCGATCCTCAAGCCCTGGGGACCGACGCGGCGCGGCCGGCGGCCGCGAGCGGCGGCCGGGTCCGTCGGGCGC
The DNA here is from genome assembly GCF_044762405.1 of Streptomyces sp. NPDC097107. Lineage (NCBI taxonomy): Bacteria > Bacillati > Actinomycetota > Actinomycetes > Kitasatosporales > Streptomycetaceae > Streptomyces > Streptomyces sp. NPDC097107. Next base: position 238,115 of record NZ_JBIWEF010000003.1, read on the forward strand.
GGCCACCGCACCCGCGCCGCCCAAGTGTGAACGGGCCGGCCCCGGCCGGTCTCCCTGGGCGGGGACATGACGCTGCAGCCCTCCGCCGTCGGTCGGGCGCTGCGCCGGGACCGGCCGGTTCGTAGCATGAGGTCATGACCGGCACAGTCCCCGACCTGATGCGGGCGGCGTACATCGACTCCGTCGGCCCGGCCGACCACATCCGGTACGGGTGGCTCCCCGTGCCGTCGATCGGCCCCACGGACGTGCTCGTGCGGGTCGACGCCGTGGCCGTCAACCCCGTCGACACCTTCGTACGGTCGGGGGCGTACGCCACACCGGTGCCGTTCCCCTTCGTCGTCGGACGTGACCTGGTGGGCGAGGTCGCCCTGGCCGGCCCCGGCGCGGCGGGCTTCAGGCCCGGCCGGCGGGTGTGGTGCAACAGCCTGGGCCACGCGGGCCGGCAGGGCTCCTGCGCCCAGTACGCGACGGTCGCCGCCGAACGCCTCTACGCGGCACCGAGCGACATCGGCGGAGAGCACCTCGTGGCGGCCGCCCACCCGGCGGCGTCGGCCTGGCTGGCGCTGTTCCGGCACGGGCGACTGAGGCCGCAGGAGACCGTGTACATCCGGGGCGGCGCCGGAAACGTGGGCGGTGCCGCCGTGGCCCTGGCCTCCAGGGCCGGGGCGCGGGTGGTCGCCACGGCGCGTGCCGAGGACGCCGCGGCCGTTCGGGAACTGGGCGCCGCCGAGGTCCTCGACCACCGGGCGCCGGATCTCGTCGAGCGTTCGCGCCGGGCCGCCCCCCACGGCTACGACGTGCATCTGGACACGTCCGGACACGGAACGCTCGCCGACGCCGTGGACCTGCTGGCGCGGGGCGGGCGCCTGGTGGCGATGGTCGGACTGGGTTCAGGGCCCGCCGGACTGCCGGTGAGCCGGCTCTACACCAGGGACGCGAGCATCGTGGGCTTCGCCATCAGCAACGCCACGACCGCCGACCTCGCCGAGGCGGCGGAGGGCGTCGTACGCGTCCTGAGAGACACGCCGTGGCGTCCGCGCATCGCCGACCGGCTGCCGTTGCCGATGACGGCGGAGGCGCACCGCAGGCTGGAAGCGGGCGAGGTGCGCGGGCGGCTGGTCCTCGCACCCTCTTGATCGTCTTTCCGGCCGGGCGACCGCGGTCCATGATGGAGGGAACCCGTCACAAGAAGCGTGGGGGACCCAAGCATGCGCCGCGAAGACCTGCCCGCACCGGAGTCGGGACTGCTGCTCACCCACTTCCTCACCGTGGCCGACGTGCCCCGCTCGCGTGCCTTCTACTCCGACGTGCTCGGCGGCGAGGTCGTGCTCGCGGAGAATCCGTGCATCGCCGACCGGGGCGTGCTGCTCCACGACGGCACCGAACGACCGGCCGGCACCGTGGTCGTGGCCACCGACGCGGCCACCGCGGCACGTCTGCTGCCGGGGCTCGACGTGCCGCCCGGCCGGACCGTCACCACGTACTACCACGCGACCGGCCGCTCACCGCTGCCCGAGCCGACCCTCGTGGTCGACAGCACGCTCGCCGTCCTCAACACCTGCGTGCTCACCGAGGTCAGCCCCACCTACGCGCCACCGGGCACCGCGCTGGTCTCCACGTCGGTCCTGGGAGCGGGCGCACCGGACGGCGAGAGCGCCGTCCGCCGGCGGGCGGCGCTGCTGTACGGCACCGACACGGCCGACTGGCAGCCGGTCGCCGCGTACACCGTCGAGGACGCGCTCCCGGCGATGCGGCCCCCGTGGCCGCTGAACCGCGACACACGCTGGGCCGAGGGCCGTTACGTGTGCGGGGACCACCGTGCCACCGGATCGGTCCAGGGGGCCCTGGCCTCCGGCAGCCGGGCCGCCCGCGACGTCCTGGCGGACCTGCGGACCGGACCGCGTCCGCGGGACGCGCTCCCCGGCAACCACCGGGGAGACGGCTTTCGACCGTGACCCGTTCTCCGGTCGCCCGAGCGACCGGCAAGCGAAGGAGTACCGAGATGGCGAAGGACCGCGACGAGGACGAGAACCTCAAGAAGGGCGACGAGGTCGAGTGGAGCACCCACGGCACCCGGACCGGGGGCGAGGTGGAGAAGAAGATCACCGAGCGGACCGAGGCCGCGGGCCGCACGGTGGACGCCTCCCCCGACGACCCGCAGTACCAGGTCCGCAGTGAGAAGTCGGGCAAGTCCGCGGTGCACAAGCCGTCCGCGCTGAAGAAGAAGAGGAAGTGAGGCGGCATGGACGGAGAGGAGCAGAAGGAGACCTGGGACGGCTTCCGCGAGCTGGTGAACATGACGCCGGCCGAACTGGAGAAGTGGCTGGCCTCCGACCGGTCACAGGACGCCGGACAGCACAAGGACGGGGGAGAGTCCACCGGGCACGCGTCCGGACGCAGGATCGTCGACATCCTGCGGACGGACAAGGGCGATCTCTCGGACGACGACTACCAGCACATGCGCAAGGTCGTCGGCTACATCCGCCGGCACCTGGCCCAGCGTCCCTCGGGCGACGTCCAGGACACCCGCTGGCGGTACTCGCTCATGAACTGGGGCCACGATCCGCTGGCATGACGCCGTCCCCACGAGGACCGGCACGTGCATCGACCCGCGCACCGGCCCTTCGTACGGAAAGGAACCACCACGGTATGGGAGACCCGCACCGGCGCCCCGAGAACGTCAGCGACGAGACCGTGGAAGCACTCGGGTCCCTGTCGAAGTCGCTGGAGACGACCGAGCGTGCCCGTGGGCACCTGTTCTCCTTCCATCAGCTCACCGGCACGGCTGACCTGGAACTGGACCGCGCGGTGGCACTGCTGCGCAAGGCGGGCCACGTGGAGTGGGCCGAGCGGATCGAGAGGGAGGTCCTCGGGCGGAACGTCATCCCCGGCCACTGGACGTTCCAGATCGTCGAGGCCTACGACCGGACGTACTACCAGGCGTTCAAGGACCTGGAGCGCGCGGCGGTGGAGCGGCTCGCGGAGGGCCGGGAGCACCTGTACGAGGCGGAGATGAAGGAAGCCCGCCGGACCCGGAACCACCCGGACCACACGGCCCGCCCCGACAGCCCCGGCACCCGTACGCCGAACAGCCCCTTCACCTGACGGCCGCCCGGCTTCCGAGGGAGAGCGGGCCCCGCCCGGTCAGTCGCGTCCACGGGCCCGGCGGAAGCGGTCCAGGCCCTCGGCGAGATCCACGATCGGGTCGGGATAGGCGTCGTACGCGGCCCGCTCCGGGCCGGGCAGTCGCCACGGCTCGTGCACGGCCCGTCCCTCCAGACCCGCCAGTTCGGGCACCCAGCGCCGGACGTACGTTCCGTCGGGGTCGAAGCGCCGTGCCTGGGTCGTGGGGTTGAGGACACGGTGGGGGCGGGTGTCCGTCCCGGTGCCCGCCGCCCACTGCCAGTTGAGCTGGTTGTTGGCGATGTCGCCGTCCACGAGCAGGTCCAGGAAGTGCCGCGCGCCGACGCGCCAGTCCACGTAGAGCGTCTTGGTGAGGAAACCGGCGGTCAGCAGGCGGCCCCGGTTGTGCATCCAGCCCTCGTGCCGCAGTTGGCGCATCGCGGCGTCGACGAGGGGGTAGCCCGTGCGCCCGTCCTTCCACGCGGCGACGTCCTCCTCGGCCCCGGGCCCGGTACGCCAGCGGTCGTGCCGGGTGCGGTAGTCGAGCCAGGCGGCGTGCGGACGTGCGGAGAGGACCTGGTGGTGGAAGTCCCGCCAGGCCAGCTGCCGTACGAACGCCCCGGCGCCGGGGCCGCCCTTGCGGCGGGCACGGTGGACCAGCTCGACGGGGGAGAGGGCACCGAAGTGAAGGTAGGGGGAGAGACGGGAGGTGGCGTCGCCGGCCAGGTCGTCGTGGTGCTCCTCGTAACCGGTGATACCGCCGCGCAGCCAGGCCGCCAGCCGTTTCCTGGCCTCCTCCTCACCGCCGGCGGGCAGCCCCGGGGACAGTCCCGGCAGATCACCGCGGAAGGGCAGCGGCTGTGAGCCGATGCCGTCCGGGACGGGGATCCTCCGGGGTGCGGCCAGGACGTTCCGGACCGGGCGCTCGCCCCAGCGCCGGAAGTACGGAGTGAAGACGGCGAAGTGGTCGGAGGAGGCGGGGGTGACGGACCCCGGGGCCAGCACGGTGGTCACGGTGTCGTGGACGTGCAGCCGGCAGCCCCGGGCCTCCAGCGCGGCCCGCAGGAGTTCCTCACGCCGGTGCGCGTGCGCGCTGACGTCGGCCGCCATGTGCACCTCGTCGGCGTCCGCCTCGCCGACCACCCCGCACACCTCCTCGACCAGGTCACCGGAGCGGACGATCAGCCGCCCGTCCCGCTCCCGGAGCCCCGCGTCCAGGCTCCGCAGGCAGTCGGCGAGGAAGGCGAGCCGGTTGGGCGCGGCGTAACCGGCGGCGTCGACGGCACGGTCGCGGACGAACAGCGGTACGACGGCCCGGGAAGAGTCGAGAGCGGCGCGCAGCGGCGGATGGTCGTGCAGTCGCAGGTCGCGGGTGAACAGGACGACCGACGTGGTCATGGCGCTCCTCGGTGGTACGGGACGCGGAAGGGTGCTGCCGCACGCTCTGGACGGTGGGAGGCGGAAGGCCGGCCTACGCGCGCCCCGCACGCGGTACAGACTCGGGAGGTGCGCCCAGGTGGCGCGGCCGTCCCGGCTCAGGAGGCGGGGGTGTCCCGCACCGGGCCGGACGGCCGGGGGTCCCGCGCGGCGGCGCGGGCGATGTTGCGTGCCATGCCGCCGAACACCACGGAGTGGAAGGCCCACACGCTCCACCAGTAGGCGTGGCCCGCCAGCCCGTGCGGATGGAACAGGGCACGCTGGCGGTACCGCGTGCGGCCCGCGTCGTCCGTCTCGGCGTACATCTCCAGCCAGGCCAGCCCCGGCAGCCGCATCTCCGCGCGCAGGCGCAGCAGACGGCCGGGGACGATCTCCTCCACCCGCCAGAAGTCGAGCGAGTCACCGGCCCGCAGCCGGGCGGCGTCCCGGCGCCCGCGGCGCAGGCCGACCCCGCCCACCAGCCGGTCCAGCCAGCCCCGTACCGCCCAGGCGAGCGGGAAGGAGTACCAGCCGTTGTCGCCGCCGATCCCCTCGATGACCCGCCACAGCGCGTCGGGCGGCGCGTCGACGGTCAGCGCACGGTGGTCGGTGTAGAGGCTGCCTCCCGCCCAGTCGGGGTCGGTGGGCAGCGGGTCGCTCGGCGCCCCGGGCACCGACGCGGAGGACCAGCGGGTGGTGACCCGGGCGTCCCGCACGCGTTGCAGCGCCAGCCGGACGGCGTCGTCGAAGCCGAGCGGATACCCCGGCGGGGCGGGCACGTACCGGAGGATGTCGTTCTCGCGGCACACCACCTCGTGCCGCAGCGACTCGGTGAGCGGGCGCGCGATGGACGCGGGCACCGGGGTGACCAGGCCGACCCAGTGGCTGGACAGGCCGGGAGTGAGGATCGGCACGGGCAGGATGAGCCGCCGCGGCAGCTCGGCGATCCTGGCGTACCGGACCATCATGTCCCGGTAGGTGAGGACGTCCGGTCCGCCGATGTCGAAGGCGCGGGAGACGTCGTCCGGCATGCGCGCGCTGCCGACGAGGGCGCGCAGCACGTCCCGGACCGCGACCGGCTGGATACGGGTGTGGACCCAGCTCGGCGTGACCATCACGGGCAGTCGCTCGGTGAGGTAGCGCAGCATCTCGAAGGAGGCCGACCCGGAGCCGATGACGACCGCGGCCCGCAGGACGGTCGTGGGCACGCCGGAGGCCAGCAGGACGCGGCCGACCTCCGCGCGGGAGCGCAGGTGCGGCGACAGGTCGTGCTCCGGTACGCCCGGTGGCGTCAGGCCGCCGAGATAGACGATGCGCCGTACACCGGCCGCCTCGGCCCGCTCCGCGAAGGTGTGCGCCGCCCGCCGGTCGGTCTCCTCGAAGTCCCCGCCGCCGCCCAGCGCGTGCACCAGGTAGTAGGCGACGTCGATGCCCTCCATCGCCCCGGTCACCGAGTCCGCGTCCGTGACGTCCCCCCGTACCACCTCGGCCTGTCCGGCCCAGGAGTGGTCGCGCAGCTTGTGCGGGGAACGGGCCAGGCACCGCACCCGGTGCCCGGCGGCGAGGAGCTCCGGCACGAGTCGGCCGCCGATGTACCCCGTGGCACCGGTGACCAGGCAGTGCAGCCCCGCTCCGCCGTCGTCCCTTTCGCCGTCGCCGTCGCCGTTCACGCGGCCGTGTCCTTCGCTCATGGGGCAGGCTCCGTCTCGCACGGGAAGTCGTCGCGCTGATCACTTCCCGCTCGGGGACCGCGATGGATGCGCGGTGACCCAGGTTGACCCTTCTATACGCTGATCGCGTGGCGACAGCGAACCAGCGCGGACAGCACGCGCACGAACGGGGGACCGGAGCCGGGTCCGAGGCGAGCGACCTGTACGTCCTCGCCGCGCAGCTCCGGCGGATGAACGGCGAGATCAACCGCCTCGTGCAGAGCTTCGCCGGCGAGCACGGGCTGCACGCCACCGACGTCCAGGCACTCGCGGCGATCCTGGACGCACAGGAGCCCATGACGCCGGGGCGGCTGCGCGAGCACCTGGGGCTGACCTCGGGCGCGGTGACGGCGTGCGTGGACCGGCTGGAGCGCGCTGGGCACGTGCGCCGGGTCCGGGAGAGCGCCGACCGCCGGGTCGTCCATCTGCACTACGTGCCCGACGCCCGGGCGGCGGCCCGGACGTACTTCCGCCCGCTGGCCGAGGCCGCCGCCACCACCTGCGCCCGCTTCGACGAGAGCGAACTGACGGCCGTGCTCCGCTTTCTGGCGGCGATGAACGAGGAGTTGCGGCTCATGCGGTCGGACGACCGCTGATTCCCCGGCGGAGCGCATCCGGCGGACGGGACCGGGCAGAAGCCGGTGTGTCACGTCCACCCCGGTAACTCAATCATTGAGATTGTTTATGATCGAGTCACTTCCGTGCCGCTGGAGACCTGGAGACCCGAAGCCCGATGTCCATGCCCTCCCGACGAGCCCGCTGGCTCGTCCCCGTCGTCCTCCTCCTGATCTGGCTCGGCATCGGCGGAACGCTCGGCCCTTACGCCGGAAAGCTCGGCGAGGTCGCCACCAACGACCAGGCCGCCTTCCTGCCCCGCAGCGCCGAGTCCACCCGGGTCGTCGACGCGCGGAAGGCCTTCCAGCAGGACGAGACCCTCCCGGTGATCGTCGTGTGGACCGCGGACGGCGGCGGCGCCGTCACCGAACACCGGGCGGCCGCCACCCGGTCGGTCGCGGGCCTCGAAGGACGGCCCGGCATCGTCGGTCCCGCGACGCCCGCCCTGCCCTCCGACGACGGCGCGGCCCTCCAAGCCGTCGTACAGGTCGAGCCCGACCTCGGCGACCGCCTGCCCGCAGTCCTGGAGGGCATCGGGGACGCCGCCGGGCAGGTGGCCGGCACCCAGGCGCAACTCGCCGGGCCGGCGGCCTCCCAGGCCGATCTCTCCGACGCCTTCGCGGGCATCGACGGGCTGCTGCTCGGCGTCGCACTGGTCACCGTGCTGGTGATCCTGCTGCTCGTCTACCGCAGTGTCCTGCTGCCCCTCGTCATCATTCTCGGCGCCGTCTTCGCACTGGGCCTGGCCTGCGCGATCGTCTACGCGCTCGCCGACCGTGACGTCGTACGCGTCGACGGACAGGTCCAGGGCATCCTCTCCATCCTGGTCATCGGCGCCGCCACCGACTACGCGCTGCTGCTCACCGCCCGCTACCGCGAGGAACTGGCCAGGCACCCGGACCGTTTCAGCGCCGTCCGCGCGGCCCTGCGCGCTTCCTGGGGAGCGGTCGTCGCCAGCGCGGCGACCGTCGCCCTGGGCCTGCTGGCGCTGCTGCTCAGCGACCTGACCAACAACCGCGCGCTCGGACCCGTCGGGGCCATCGGCATCGTCTGCGCCGTACTGAGCACGCTCACCTTCCTGCCCGCAGTCCTGGTCCTGCTCGGCCGGGCAGCCTACTGGCCGGCCAAGCCCGTCCGGACCGGCGATCCGGACGCCGGGCACCGCCTGTGGCACCGCATCGCCGAACTCGTGGACCGGGCCCCGCGCCGCATCTGGGCGATCTCCCTCGCCGCGCTCCTCGCCTGCGCCGCGTTCTCGCCGACCCTGACCTCCAAGGGCGTACCGCTGGACGAGATCTTCGTGAACGACGCGCCCTCCGTCGCTGCCCAGCAGACCCTGGCGCGGCACTTCCCGGGCGGCTCCGGCAACCCCGCCGTGATCATCGCGGACGCCGACCGTCTCGACCCCGTCCTCGCCGCGGCCCGCGACACCCGCGGCGTCGCCACCGCCGCCGCGGTGACCGCCTCCGGCCGGCCCGGCGGCGGTGAGCCGAACGTGGTCGACGGGCGCGTACGGATCGACGCGACGCTCCAGGCGCCCGCGGACAGCGACGCCGCCAAGAGCACCGTGGCCCGGCTGAGGTCGGCCGTCCACGGCGTGCCCGGCGCGGACGCCCTCGTCGGCGGCTACACCGCCCAGCAGTACGACACCCAGCGCACCGCCGAACACGACCGCACGCTCATCGTCCCCGTGGTCCTCGCCATCATCCTGGTCATCCTGATCGTCCTGCTGCGTTCCCTGCTGACGCCCGTGCTGCTCGTGGCGACGGTGGCGCTGAACTTCCTGGCCACGCTGGGCGTCTCGGCCCTCGTCTTCACCCACGTGTTCGGCTTCAGCGGCACCGACGCGTCCGTGCCGCTGTACGGGTTCGTGTTCCTGGTCGCCCTCGGCGTGGACTACAACATCTTCCTCATGTCCCGGGTACGGCAGGAATCGCTGGACCACGGGGTGCGGGAGGGCATCCTGCGGGGTCTGACCGCCACCGGCGGCGTGATCACCTCGGCCGGCGTCGTCCTCGCCGCCACGTTCGCCGCCCTCGGGGTGATTCCGCTGGCCTTCCTCGTGCAGATCGCCTTCATCGTGGCCTTCGGTGTCCTGTTGGACACGCTCGTCGTGCGCTCGCTGCTCGTACCGGCGCTCGCCCGCGACATCGGCGCCGCCGCGTGGTGGCCCGGGCGACTCGGCCGCCGCTCACCGGCCGGGGCGGCCGAGGCGTCCGCTTCCCGCCCCGGGGGCGGCGACTGACCCCTCGGGGGCTCACCCTCCGGGGGCGTCGCTCCCGGAGGGCGCGAGGGGACGCACCGTGCCCATGAAGCGCCGGACGGCGATTTCGATGACGACCCGCTCCGGGTTCGCCCGCGGCTGCCGGTAGCGGGCCGCGTACCGTGCCTCCGCGTCGCGGACCGCCTCGGCGTCGTCCCGCACGGTCGCGACGCCCTCCAGGGTGGACCAGCGCCGGCCGTCCACCTGACCCACGGCGACGACGGGACTCTCCGCCCGCTCGACGTTGCGCACCTTCGCGGTGCCCCGGCTCGTGATGACGCGTGCCGTACGGGTGCCGGGGTCGTACGTCACCCCGATCGGCACCAGGTGCGGGGTCCCGTCGGCACGCCGGGTCGACAGGAAGCACACCCGGCGCTCCTGCCAGAAACGCACGAACTCCGTATCCGCGTCCGTGGCGTGCGGTTCCTCAGTGTTCACCGGATCTCCTTGCGTGAGCTGTGCTTGTTCCCGTCCGGGACGGCATCGTCAGTGCCTCGGCCGGTTCGCGCGGCCGCGGCAGCCCGGCAGGGCCCGGTGTCCCCGCCCCGGGCCGGCGACCAGGACGACGGGGCCGCGCCGGGCGCCTCTGGCGCCCCACCGCGTGTCGGCGAGGTGGCGGGTGAGGGCGGAGTCGGCCGTGGACCGCGTCCGGGACCACGGCACGACGGCACGCGGTCCCTCACCGGGTACGGCGGAGCGTGGCGAGATCAGTATCCGCCGGGCCCGGTCCCGCGCCGTCGTCGCTCACACCTTCCACCCCGGACACCCCCACACCATACGACGCACATTCGCTGCGAGTTGCCGCCCGTGGCCGTCGTTTCAGGCTGGGACGGTCGGAGGTGTCCGCGTCCAACGAAGCAGCCGGACCGGCAGGGCCGGACGACTCGTGAAGGAGCAGCAGCCATCTTTACCGCACAGTGGCCCCCCCGGGGGCCCGCCCCCGCTCCGTCCCTCTCGCCGGCGGCGGCCGCGGAACCGCCGGCCGAGGAGGACCTGGCCGAAGGGTTCGTGCGCGGCGAGGGGGGCGTGCCTGGCGGCCGCCTGTCACCGATGGAGCGGCCTCGTGTTCACGCCGGCGCGGCGGGCGCTGGGCGACGCCCGGGGGGCGGAGGACGCCACCCAGGTCGTGTTCCTGGCCGCGTGGCCGGGCCGTCACACCTTCGTGCCCGTGCGCGGCGTACCGGCCGCCGGCTGGCCGGCATCGCCCGGCGCAAGATCGCCGACGCGCTGTCCGCCCGCACCCGGCGCGCCGAGCTCGTCGCGGCGGCCGGCACCCGGCTCGCGCAGACCGCGTCCGACACGGCCAACCGGCCGGAAGCCGTACTCGACCGGGTGGTCGTCGGCCAGGAGCCGGCCAAGCTGCCCGCACCGCAGCGCCGTGTCCTCGGCCTCGCCTGCTACGGCGGCCTGACGCACACGTTGTACGACGACCTGACGCACACGCAGATCGCCCGGCTGGCCGGATGGCCCCTCGGTACGGTCACGAGCCACGCCCGCCGCGGCCTGCGCCGGCTCGGCCATCGGCTGCGGGAGGCGGACGTGCCGCGGACCCCTCGTAGCTCCGCCGCAAGAGTGATGCGAGCCATCGAGGAGGCTGACGCGAAACGGCGGAACGATCCCGCCAGTGGGTGACACCGGCCCGCCGAACGGGAAGCCGTGTCCCGTAGGTCCGCGCACCGCCGACGGGACGGAGTACAGGAGATGGCCGGCACGACAGGTGAGACCCGAGCGGCCACGACGGCGCCGAACAGCATCCGGCTGCCCGGCATCGTCCTCGGGGTCGGGCTCGGCGGCTTCGTCGACGGCATCCTGCTCCACCAGCTCCTCCAGTGGCACCACATGCTCACCAGCACCAACGACGACCGCATCGGTGTGAAGTACTACAACCCGAACACCGTCTCCGGGCTGGAGATGAACACGGTGTGGGACGGCGTCTTCCACACCGTGTGCTGGATCGCCGTCCTGCTCGGCCTGGCCCTTCTGTACTCCCGGGTCACACACAACCGGCGGGCGGTGTGGGCCTCGCGGGTGCTGTGGGGCTGGATCCTCGTCGGCTGGGGCCTGTTCAACCTGGTCGAAGGCGTCCTCGACCACCACGTCCTGGGCATCCATCATGTCTACGCCGGCCCGCACCAGGCATGGTGGGACGCCGGCTTCCTCGCCCTCGGAGCCCTGTTCCTGGTCGGCGGTCTTCTGCTCCAGCGCGGTGGACGGCCCTTCGGCCCCGACGCCCCCCGCGGCACCGCACGGCCCCGGGGCCAGGCCTGATGGACGGCGGCGGCGCGCACGACGGCACCCACCCCGTGCCCCACGACGGCTCCGGCAGCGGCGAAGGGGTACTCGACGCGCTGCCCACCGTGCTGGTCCTCGCGACCGTCCTCGCCGCGGCCGGGGGCTACCTGCTCGCCGTACGCCGCGCTCGTCGCCGCAACCCGGCGCAGGGCTGGAGCGGTTGGCGGTCGGCGGCGTTCCTCGGCGGGCTGGCGCTGCTGGCCGTCGCCCTGCTGCCACCGCTGGGACCGGCCGCGCACCACGACTTCCGGGGGCACATGGCCCAGCACATGCTGATCGGCATGTACGCCCCGCTGGCACTGGTGCTGGCCGCGCCGGTCACCCTGGCACTGCGCACCCTGCCACCGGCCGGCGCCCGCCGGGTGACCACCCTGCTGCACGGCCGCCCCGCGCGGCTGCTCACCCACCCCGCGGTGGCGCTCGCGCTGAGCACCGGCGTCCTGGGAGCGCTGTACTTCACCCCGCTGTACGACACGGCGATGAGCCATCCCGCGGGGCACTGGCTGATGAACGCCCACTTCCTGGCCGCCGGATGCCTCTTCGCGCACGCCGTCGCCGGCCCCGACCCCGCCCCCGCGCGGCCCGGCGTCCCGGTCCGGCTGGTGTACCTGGGCGTCGCGATCGCCGCCCACGCCCTGATCGCCCAGGCGATGTACGGCGGTTTCCTCGTCCACATCCACGCGCCCGTCGACCAGGTCCAGCAGGGCGCGGAGATCATGTACTACGCAGGGGACATCGCCGAACTCCTGCTCGCCGCGGCACTGGTGGCCACCTGGCGCCCCGAGCGCCGGAGCCGGCGCCCGCGGACCGGCCGGGGAGCCGTGCCGGCGGGACCGGCGTCGTCAGGCGGCGCCCCGGCCGGGTGAGCGGTGCCCGGCCGGCTCCGGATTCCGGGCCGGCCGGGCCTCCTCGGCTCTGCCGCCCGGAACGAGACGCAAGTGCCGGCGCCGGGAGTGCCGGGCCTGGCCCGCATCGCCGAACAGCCGGTCCTCCAGGTACGTCATGGTGAACAACAGCAGCCCCATTCCGGGCAGCAGCAGGACGGCAACGATGACCACGCCGCAGGCCCCCTCCGCTGTGGATGACTTCCTTCCGGGTGCCCGGGCCGGCGCCGGCGATGGGCCGGTGTCGAGTGAAGATGACGCAACCCCCGGACATACGGGGCAAGCGGGCGAAATGGCTGTGCCCGGGCCGAAGCGCGCCGGGCGTCATGTTCGAGCCGTCCTTGGGTAGGCGGCCCCGACGGCAGAGACGTAGTCCCCAGGAACGGAGCGCTCGAGCCGATGCCGCACGCCTCCCCATCCACCGGCCCGGCCGGCGACCCGCGGTTGGCGGCCTCGTGGTAGGGCTGGATCGGCGACCACGGCCGCTCCCTGCGCCAGGACCCGGACTTCGAGGACCTCCTGCTCGAGGACCCCGCGGTGTGGGGCGCGCAGTCCCTGGACGCCGACGGCGTGCTCGTGCGCCTCGCGGTCAAGACCGTGCCGCTCCAGCAGTGGGGCGTCCCCCGTGAGCTGCGGCGCCGGGTCAAGGACGCCCTGGACGCGGCCGGTATCGACATCCCGTTCCCGCAGCGGACGGTCTGGGTGCGCACCGACGCGCAGGACTCCGAGCCCGGCGCCCTGATGCGCTGACTCGCGTGGGGCGGGTGGGACCGGCGGTGTGTCTTGCCGGATCGGCAAATTTCTTTGCCGGCCCGGCGCCCGCCGGTGCAGCCTGCGTATGGCGGGGCGCGCGGCCGTAGCGCGTCCCGCCGAGCAGACCATCCCGCCCCCAGGAGGCACCATGTCCGACACGCCCGCCCCGGCCCCCGCCGCGGAGTTCTGGGAGGCCCGCTACCGCGACACCGGCCGTGTCTGGAGCGGCCGCCCCAACGCCCTGCTGGTCCGCGAGGCGAGCGACCTCGCCCCCGGCACCGCCCTGGACCTGGGCTGCGGAGAGGGGGCGGACGCCGTGTGGCTGGCCTCGCGCGGCTGGCGGGTCACCGGCGTGGACATCGCCGGCACCGCGCTCGACCGTGCCGCCGGGCACGCCGCCGACGCCGGGGTCGGCGACCGCGTCGCCTGGGAACGCCACGAGCTCGGCCAGTCGTTCCCCGAGGGCACGTTCGACCTGGTGAGCGCCCACTACCTGCAGTCCCCGGTCGCGCTCGACCAGCAGGCAGTCCTGCGCGACGCCGCGCGGGCCGTGGCGCACCGCGGCACCCTGCTGATCGTCCTGCACGCCGGCTGGCCCTCCTGGCAGACCGAACCGCCGTTCGACGCCGTCTTCCCCACCCTGGAAGGGGTTATCGGCGAACTCGCCCTGCCCGACGGCGAGTGGACCGTCGAGACCAAGGAGACGGTCCGGCGGCCGAGCGCCTCGCCCGAGGGGGTCGAGGGCTTCCGCGAGGACCACGTGTGGCGCCTGCGGCGAGTGGAGTAGACGAGATGTATGTCCTATTTGTTGAAGAAGTTACCTTCTGAGAATTTTGAGAAGAGAGGCATGCTTTGCGGCTTCCCGGACACCTGTGGTGTGAAGGCCATTGGCTACCAGAGGGAGATGGTGAAATGCCTTCCAAGGACAAGGTGCTCGAGGAAGTCCGCACCGAGAACATCGACATCGAAGCGGTACTCGACCCCGCCGAGCCCGACGGAGTCTTCCGCGACAGCCGCGAGTGCGCCGCACTCGCCCTCCAGTCCGGAGGTACCTCTCTGCTGCTTTCGCCGCCGACCCCGCGCCCGAAGAAGGGTTGACGGACCGACGGGAGCAGTGAGATGGAGCAGTCGAGCACGTCAGCCCTTCTCCAGGGAACGGTGCTGGACCTCGCTTCCGACGTGGTCTCCGCTCTTCGGAGCGGAGACCACGTGCGAGCGGGGGGCACCCTCACCGGAGGTGGAGCGGGCGAAGGCGTCGCACGTGCGGCGGTCCGCGTTCTGGGCGCCGACACGCTGTTGCCCACCGTCCTCCTGCGCGTTCCGCCCGACCCTGGGCAACTCGCCGTGTTCAAGGACGCGGTGGCGGCCCATCCGCCGCGGGACGACGCGGCCCCCGCCGTCGTATGGAGCCACTGGGCCATGGCCCGTGCCCTGCGCCGGCTCGAACCACCCTTGAACGACCCGCTCGCCGGCGACCCGGGCGCGGAACCCGGCGCCGGCTGGCTCGACGACGCGGGCTGGCAGTTCCTGACCCACCAGCTCGCCGTACTCGCCCCGCTCGCGCTGCCCGGCGAGGAGTGCGCGGTGACCCGTGCGGCCCGGCGCCGTCCGGTGGACGTCGCCCGCGGCTTCGTACGGGCGGTGCGCCGCCGTGACTGGCAGCAGGCCGCCGGAGCCGGGCGCTGGCTCACCCTCCTGGACGGGGTGCCCGACACCCTCGGCCTCGAGGCGGGCCTCGACTTCGTACGGCTCATGGGCGGCAGCGACCCGCGGGTGGCCCTGCAACTGGAGGCGGCACGGCTGATGCCGGCCGGAGTCCTCCTGTGAGCGTCCGGGAGGTCGAGGAGACCGCACTGGAGTGGGTGTGGGCCCACCGCGACCGCTTCGCCCTCGGCGACGACGCACTGGCCGCCGACGGCCAGGTGAACCGCACCTGGAAACCACTGGGCGAACTGGCCCAGGTCTGCGCGTCCGTGTCCGCCTGCACCCCGCCGTCGGACCCGGTCCACACGCGCGTGTCCGACCTGCTGGACTTCGCCTGGCAGCAGACCCGCCAGGGCGAGCTGTTCCTGCTGATGCAGTCGCTGGAACCCTTCGCCACCTACCCGCTGGAGGTGTACGCGGCCTTCGCCTCGGCCGGCCACCGGCACCCCGGCTACGAGGCGTCCGCCGCCGTGGTGGCCCGTACCCGCGGCTGGCGGCTCACCGAGCAGTACCCCACCCGGCGGCTCGGCGTCATCGAGGCCGAGCGGCGCAGCGGCCTGAGCCCGCACGGCCGGGTACCGCAAGCGCTGGGCCGCACCTGGCTGGGCGGCCTGCCGGAACCCTGGACCTTCGAACGCGCGGCCGGTTACGCGCTCACCCACGTCGTCTTCCACCTCACCGAATGGGGACGCACCGCCCAGGGGGTGCCACCGGACCTCGCGGACTATCTGCGGCACTGGCTGCCGCCCTGGCTCGACACCTGCCTAGAGGCCCGGATGTGGGACCTGAGCTGCGAGTTGCTGGCGGTGGCGGCGAGCGTGCCGCACCCGCCTGACCCCGCCGCCCTGGACGACGCCTGGCAGCGCGTCGCGGCGGCACAGCACGCCTCCGGCGCGATCCCCGAGGAGGGCGCCGTCCAGGACGCCACAGGGTCCGCCGACGGAGCGGACCCCTACGCCTTCACCGACTGCTACCACTCCACCCTGATGGCGGCGTTCGCGGCGGCCCTCACCACGGCACGGCTGAGGGACGTGGACCACGCCGGACAAGGAGTGCCCGGATGACGGACACCCGCCTGATCCACCGCGTCGGAGTCGGCGCCCTGGAGTGGCTGTGGGCCCACCGCGACGGCTTCCGGCTGGAGCCGGACGTGGACCCCGAGGTCGGCTTCCTGGAACGCTTCAAGCCGATCGGGGAACTCGCCCTGATCTGCAAGGTGCTCTTCCGCGAGGGCGTCGCCGGCTCCCGGCAGGCGCAACTCGCCCGCCGACTGCTCGACCACACCTGGCGCGAGACCCTGGACGGCGGCCGCATGCTGGTGCGCGGGCAGCGCATCGAGCCGTTCTCGCCGGTCCCCTTCGAGGTGTACCTGCCGTTCAAGGAGCTGGGCTACAGCCAGCCCGAGGTGGAGCGGGCCACGGTCCTCAACCACCGGCTGGACAGCTGGACGCGGTTCCCGGTGACACCGACCCGGCGCCTGGGCCTGTCCGCCTTCCAACGCCGCTTCGGCCTCACGGCGCGGCCGCCCGAGGCCGACCTGGCGGCCACCACCTGGCTGGCCGGCACCCCCGAACCCTGGACGGTCGAGGGCCACACGGCCTACGACATCACCCACACCGTCTTCCACCTCACCGACTGGGGCGAGAACCCGGACGGCCTGCCGCCGGCCATCGCCGACTACCTCGCCGCCTGGCTCCCGGTCTGGATCGACGACTGGCTGGACCTCGAACGCTGGGACCTGCTCGGCGAACTCCTCGTCGTCGACGCCTGCCTGCCCCGGCCCACCCTCGACGAGCCCGCCTGGCAGGGCTTCGCCGCCGCTCAGCAGCCCGACGGCGCCATGCCGGCCGTACGGACGATGCCCGAGGGCGACCCCGGGGCGGTGTTCGACATCGTCTACCACCCGACGCTGGTCGCCGCCTTCGCCTCCCTGCTGGCCACGTCCCGCGCCCTCACCGAGCTGGCGCCCACCGGCTCATGACGGACCGCCGCACGCCCTGGCCGGGCGACCCCGCCGAGCACGAGGACACCCCACCGCAGCGCGCACACCCCGGACCCGCCGACGAGGCGGCCCTGCGTGAACGGCTCGCGGACGCCGTCGACGCCTCCGACGCACCCGACGTCGTCTTCACCGTCTCCCGGCACGGCCGGCGCACCCTGCACACCGGCGGCACCGCCCCGCCCCCCACCGTCCCCCGCGAGGACCTGCGCTACGAGATCGGGTCGGCCTCCAAGACCTTCACCGGACTGCTCCTGACCCGGCTGATCCGGAGCGGTGTGCTCACCGGCGGCGAACCGGCCGCCGCCTGTCTGGACCCCGCCCGCCCGGCCGGCCCCGACCCCGTGACGCTCGCCCACCTCATCACCCACACGTCGGGACTGCCCGCCCTGCCGGCCGACTTCGTCCCCCGCGCCCTGCCCGCCTGGCGCACCAACCCCTACGCCCGCTACCCGGCCGAACGGCTGACCGGCGCCTTCCTGCGGCACCGCCCCAGGCACCGCCCCGGAACCCGCTGGCACTACTCGAACTACGGCGTCTCCGTGCTCGGACACGCCGTCGCCGCGGCCACCGGCACGGCATGGGAGGACCTGCTCACCGCCCACGTCCTGCGCCCGCTCGGCCTGAGCGGTACGGCCCTGCGCGCGGAGGACCCCAAGACCGACGCCACGGGGCACCGCAAGGACGGCCGCACCCCCGTCCCGGCCTTCGACGCGGGCGGCTTCCAGGCGGCCGGGGCCGTCCGGTCCACCCCGCACGACCTGCTCGCCTTCCTCGAGGCCCACCTGGACCCGGCCGGCTCACCGGCAGCCGACGCGCTGCGTGCGGTGCGGGTGCCGGTACTGAGGCGCGGGCTGGGGCACCGGCACGTGCACACGGTGGCGTGGTTCCGGCACCCCACCGACGGCGGACCGATGTACTTCCACAGCGGCGCCACCCTCGGCCAGCAGGCGTTCCTGGGCTTCCGGCCCGACACCGGCACGGCCCTGGCCGCGGTGTGCACCCGGCGGTTCCGCGCCCGCGACCCGTTCATCGCCACCGCCTACGCGTTCCTCGCCGGGGAATGACGAAGGCGCGGGGCCGCCTCCAGCAGCGACCCCGCGCCCGCCGCCGCACGGCGGCTCACCGTCCGTCAGACACGCTGCCACAGGGCCGGCGTGCTCTCCGGCGACCAGACACCCTGCGCCTGGTGGTTCTGCAGGCACCGGTACCGCAGGCCGGCGTGGGACACCGTGGCCCCCGCCTCGTAGACCCGGCCCGCCGCCCAGGCGTCCGCCGCCGCGTTGTCCTGCGGCGCGGGCGTTCCGGCCGAGGCGGAGGTGGTCTTCAGGGTGAGGCCGAAGTCGCTGAGCAGCGGGTTGATCGGCTGGTAGAACGTGGTCCCGCCGTTCGTGCAGTCACCGGAGCCGCCGGACGTGGTGCCCTGCGCCTGGGCGCCCGCGACGAACGGGCCGCCGGAGTCACCGGGTTCGGCGCACACCGTGGTCCCGGTCAGTCCGCCGACGGTGCCCTGCGGGTAGCTGACGCTCGTGTCGTGCTGCTGGACCGTGCCGCAGTGCCATCCGGTGGTGGAGCCGGAACGGCACACCGAAGCGCCCACGAGCGCCTCCACCGAGCCGGCGACCTGCACCTTCTCGCCGCCCTCCGCCTGCACGTCCGGTGTGGCGGCCCAGTCGGCGTTGACACCCACCCAGGCCATGTCCTTGACGGGGAAGGTCGAGGCCTCGAAGGTGCCCTGGTCGGCCTCGTTGAACCCGGTGGTGGTGGCGCCCGGGGTGCCGCAGTGACCGGCCGTGGCGAATCCCTGCTGGTCGTCCTTGGTGACGGAGAACCCGATCGAGCAGCGGGCCTGACCGTCGATGTAGTAGGCGTCGCCGCCGACGAGGTCCTCCAGCACCCGCGGCCGGTCCGGCGAGACGCGGACGCCCACACCCCGGCCCGCGATCCCGGCGGCCTTGACGAAGGCCGACGCGGCCCGCTCGCTGGTGGCCTGCACCATGACCCGGTTGGCCTTCACGTCGACGTACCAGACCGGCGTCTCGGGGGTCCGGGTACGCACGGCGGCGGCGTCCAGCTTCTCCTTCACCGCGCGGAGCTCGCCCAGCCCCCGCTCGACGACCGCGGCCTCGGCACCCTGCGCCCGGATGGCGGCGGTGTCCGCGGCGTCGGTCGTGGCGACGGTCAGCTCGGCCGAGGTCGCGCCGCTCACCCAGGCCCCGGCGAAGCGGTCGCCCAGGGCGTTGCGCAGCATGCCCGCCCGGGTGCCGGCCTCCGCCTCGTTGACCAGCCGGGCGGTCGCCTGCCCCGGCGTCAGGTTCAGGTCGCGCTGCATCGCGCGCAGCATCTGTGCCGGGGCTTGGCCGGCGCCGACCGTCCGGGCGGCGCCGGGCTGCGCCCCCGGGACGGGCGGGGGCGCGGCCGCGGCGGCTGCGGGGAGTGTGGTCAGGACCAGGGCGCCGAGCGCGGTCAGGGCTGCGCGGCGGCTGCGCGCGGCATGTCTGCCGACCATGCGATGTGCCTCCTTCGGGGGCTGTGCGAGACAGCGGGGATCGGTGAGTGACCGTGGGTTACGGTGCGACTGCGGCGAAGTCACAGTCCTTGCCGGGAAGACCCGCGGGAATGCCGGGTCCGGGCGTCTTTCGCGCTATGGGGGACGCGGTGGGCGGCAAGTGCAGTACGCGCACGCGCACGCCGGGCCGGGTTCAGGCGGGATTCAGTCCCGGGGCGCCGGCCTCGGTGACGAAGGACGCGGCCGTGCTGATGGGCGCGCCGGGCGTGCTGATGGCGGAGACCGTCCTGAAGTCGAGGCGGGCGGCCTGGTGGCCGAGTTCGACCCGGACGTAGCCGCGCCTGCCGTCGTAGTACTTCATGTGCGGGTTGGCCTCCATGTACAGGTCCCAGTCGGCGGGCCGTTCCACTCCGTCCCGGCCGCTGGCCACCGAGGTGCAGGTGACCTCCGTGCCGACCGTGGCGGACGCCGGGTCGTCGAAGTTCTCCTTGACGTCGAGGGCGTAGCCCACGTGCACGTCGCCGGTGAGGATCAGCCAGTTCTCGATGCCGGCGGCCTGCGCCCCGGCGACGACCCGGGCGCGTGAGGCGCGGTAGCCGTCCCAGGCGTCCATCGAGAGCGGCGCGTCGGCGGTCACGTCGAACTTGCGCTGCGAGAAGCAGACCTGCTGGGGCATCACGTTCCACAGCGCGGTCGAGCTCTGCCAGCCGCCGAGCAGCCACTGCTCCTGCGCGGTGCCGGTGATGGTGCGCGCCGGGTCGTCCGACTCGGGCCCGGGGGCGTGCGGGCGGTCGTCGTAGGCCTGGTCGGAGCGGTACTGCCGGGTGTCGAGGATGTCGAACTGGGCGAGCGTGCCCCAGTGCAGCCGGCGGTACAGCTGCGCGTCCGGGCCCTGCGGCAGCTGTGCGGCGCGCAGCGGCTGGTTCTCCCAGAACGCGCGGTAGGCGGCCGCCCGCCGCAGCAGGAACTCCTCCGGCGGGATGGCGTTCTCCGGGATGCTGCCGGCGTAGTTGTTCTCGGTCTCGTGGTCGTCCCAGGTGACCACGAAGGGGTGCGCGGCGTGGGCCGCACGGAGGTCCTCGTCGTTCTTGTAGAGCGAGTAGCGCAGCCGGTAGTCGGCGAGGGTCATCGTCTCGCGGTTGAACACGTCGGGCAGTACGACGTCGGTGTAGCGGCGCTCCCCGCCCTCCGAGTTGACCGCGTACTCGTACAGGTAGTCGCCGAGGTGGAAGACCACGTCGACGTCGTCCTGGGCGAGGTGCCGGAGCACCGTGTAGTAGCCGTCCTGGTAGGCCTGGCAGGCGACGGCCGCCAGTTTCAGCCCCGACGTGGCGCTGCCCGCCGGCGGCGCGGTGCGGGTGCGGCCGGCCGGGCTCAGCCAGGTGCCGGTCCGGAAGCGGTAGTAGTACACCGTGCCCGGCGTCAGGCCCTTCACGTCGACGTGCACGCTGTGGTTGTACTCGGCGTGGGCGTCGGCGGTGCCCCGGAACAGGACGGCCGCGAAGTACTCGTCGAGCGCCACCTCCCATTCGACCGTGACCCGCTCCGTGCCCATCCCGCCGTCCTCCAGGAACGGTTCCGGGGCCAGCCGGGTCCACAGCAGCACCGAGTCCGGCTGGGGGTCGCCGGAGGCGACGCCGAGGGTGAACGGGTCGCTGCTGATCCGGGCGCTGCGCAGCGGGGCGGCGGCCGCGCCGCGGGCCGGCAGGTTGGTGGAGAAGGCGAGCGCGGCGGCCGCCGCGGTGACGGTGAGGAAACGCCGGCGGCCCAGGTGCCGGGCGGCGGCGCCCATCACGGCGTCGTGCGGGGAGAAGGCGTGCTCGGCCAGTCGGCTGTGACGGCCCGTGGGCGCCATCTGGTGTCCTCTCGTACGGGGCGGGCGGTCCATGGGCGAGCGGCACGGGGATCCGGGTGGGGCCCCGGGCGGTCGCCCCACGCACGCCGGCACGGGGTACTCGCGCCGGGGCGAGCCGGTGTGCGCCGTCCGCGCTCGGGCCTCGTCGCGCGGTGGCGCCGGCCCGCGATGCGTGGACCCCGCATGCTAAGCAGACAAAACACCCGAAATCGGCATGACTTGCGGAGTGATCACACAGGAGGGGGTACGCGCGTGTGGGCGTCGGCCGTCCGGGGCACCCGGAACGGACGGTGAGCGGGTACACGGGTGAGAAGGGCGGCGGGCCGAGCCGATGGCGAGGAAACGGCGCTACGAGGTGGCGGCCTCCGGTCGCCGGTGGGACCCGGAGGACGGCCGCTGGCTGCCGTCCGGCGAGGTGCACGCGTGGGAGCAGGGCATGAACCAGACGGTGTGCGGTCTGTCCCTCAACCGTTCGCAGCTGTCCAGGTTTTCGGCGATCCCCTGGACCGACGTGCTGCCCGAGTCCGGCGGCGCGGCCGACGCGGTCCGCCGGGTCTGCCCCCGCTGCGCCGCCGCGGCCGGCCGCCGGGGCGCGGACGCCCGGTCCGGCTGGCGGCGCACCAACCCGCGGCCCTGACCTGCGCCCGCGGGGACCGGGCGGACGGTCCGGCCACCGGGACGCCGCTGTCCGCCGCCTACGACGGCAGCGGCGAGCGGCTGACACGGATCTTGGACTGGCCGTGCGGCCGCTTCTCCCAGTCCGCCATGAACCGCGCGTGCAGGCCGTGCCTGCGGGCCAGCGTGAGCAGGGTGTCGGTGCGGTAGTAGAAGTCCTCGCGGAGCACCTGGTGTTCGGCGCCCTCGGTGCGGTCGAAGGTGAAGTCGAAGAACCCGGTGTCGGTCAGGACGCGGCCGACGTGGGAGAGGCACTCCTCGATCACGTTCAGCGGCGAGTGCGAGAAGACGCTGTGCGCGTGCACGACGTCGAAGTGGTCGCCCGGCAGGAAGTCGAGGGTGAGGTCCCCGGTGATGGTCAGGTGGGGCAGCTTGGCCTGGAGCCCGTGCTCGGTCAGGGTCTTCTTGGCGGCGATCAGTATGTCCGGCGAGATGTCGATGCCGTAGTAGTGCCCCGCGTCCAGGTGGTCGATGAAGTGCCGGCCCCCGCGCAGGTTGCCGCAGCCGATGTCGAGCATGTGGTGCTCGGGACGCAGCCCGTGCTCGATCAAGTACTCGAACTGCATCTGCCCGAGCGCCAGCCACCGGTCGTGGGTCTGGCTGCCGACCGCGGCCTCCGGGCTGCGGCGGGCGTCTGAGGCCATCACGGCCCGGTAGTAGCCGACGTGGTCCGGGTGCTTGATCCGCAGCCACGCGTCCCGGCCGGCCCGGCGCACGTAGGGGCCGACGCGCTCGGGATGGCGCAGCGCGTACGTGACCTTGTGCCTGAGCGCGGCACGGTTGCTGCGCAGCTTCTTCGGGGACCTGGCGTCCTCGGGCATGGGATCGATCCTCCGTGTGAGCGTGGGGACGGACGGTGCCGCAGAGGGTGTCAGACCCGGCGGCGCGGCGACAGGACCGTGGTGACGGCGAGTCCGGGTGCGAGGCCGCCGAGGAAGGCCGTGTCGATCCGCCCGGAATATCCAGTAGTCGCCGATCGGGCGCCGGTCTGGACTGTCAGTCCAGGCTGTGGACGTGTAGTCTAAGATCTCCGGAACCGAGTAGTGAGGCCTCTGATGAGCGAACCGGACCTGGACGCCGAACGGGACGCCGTCCTCGCCGCCCTGCGCCCCGTCGTGGACGGCATCGCGGCGACGTTCGGACCGGTCTGCGAGGTGGTCCTGCACGACTACCGACGCCCCGAGCGGTCGGTCGTGGCCGTCGCCGGCTCGGTGACCGGACGGACGGTGGGCGGGGCGATGAGCGAGATCGGCATGCGCGTGCTGGCCCGCGGCGACGAGGCCCGGGACGAGCTGAACTACGTCACGCGGACGGCCGACGGCACCCTGCTGAAGTCCTCCACCATGGTGCTGCGCGACTCCACCGGGGCCGTGTTCGGCGCCCTGTGCGTCAACCTGGACGTCACCGCCGTGGACCGGACCCAGTCCCTGCTCGGCGCCCTGGCCGGCACCGCGGCCGGCTCCGCCGACCCACCGGCGACCACCTTCGCCGACGACATCGACGCGGTGGTCGACGCCATCGTGGACGCCCACCCGCTGCGCCGGGACAGCAGCTGGGCGGCGCTGGAGCGCGCACAGCGACTGGAGCTGTTCCGCGACCTGGACGGGCGCGGCGTGTTCGCCGTACGCCGCTCGGTCGAGCAGGTCGCCGCCCGGCTCGGCATCTCCCGGGCCTCCGCCTACAACTACCTCTCCCAGGCCCGCGCCGCGGCCGACCCGGCCGCCGACCCCGCTGGAGGACACGCGTGACGACCACCACCCCGCCGGTCACCCTCGACGACGTCCGCTCCGCCGCCGCCCGCCTGCGGGGCGTCGCGCACCGCACCCCGGTGCTGCGCTCGCGCACCCTGGACGCCCTGGCGGGCGCCGACACCTTCCTCAAGTGCGAGAACCAGCAGCGGGTGGGCGCCTTCAAGTTCCGCGGCGCCTACCACGCGGCCTCCCGCCTCACGCCGGAACAACTCTCCCGCGGCATCGCCGCCTACTCCTCCGGTAACCACGCCCAGGCGGTCGCCCTCGCCGCGCGCGAGCTGGGCACCACCGCCGTGATCGTCATGCCCGAGGACGCGCCGCCCTCCAAGCGGGCGGCCACCGCCGGATACGGCGCCGAGATCGTCACCTACGACCGCTACACCGGCGACCGTGTCGCCGTCGCCGAGGCCCTGGCCGCCGAACGCGGGCTGAGCCTGATCCCGCCCTACGAGCACCCGCACGTCATCGCCGGACAAGGCACCGCCGCCCTCGAACTCGTCGAGGAGACGGGACCACTGGACACCCTGATCGCACCGGTCGGCGGCGGCGGACTGATCGCCGGGAGCGCCACCGCCGTCAAGGGTCTGCACGCCGGCACCCGGGTCATCGGCGTCGAACCGGAGGCCGGCGACGACACCAAGCGGTCCCTGGAGGCGGGTCGGCGCGTCACCGTCCCGGTCCCGCGCACCATCGCCGACGGCCAGGCCCTGCACACCCCCGGCGAGCTGACCTTCTCCCTCAACCGGCGACTGCTCGACGGGATCGTGCTGGTCAGCGACGACGAGATCCGGGATGCGATGCGCTTCGCCTTCGAACGGCTGAAGACCGTCCTCGAACCGAGCGGCGCCACTCCGCTGGCCGCCCTCCTCACCGGCCGCGCCGGCCCGCTGACCGGCCGCGTGGGCGTGATCCTCTCCGGCGGGAACGTGGACGCCGAACGCTTCGCCCGTCTGTGCGGCACACCGCGCTGACCGTGAGCGTCCCCCGGATGGCGGCCCCGAGTTGACAGGCGGACGATGGAGTGGTGGGGCCAGGGAAAGGAGAAGCGTCATGTTCGAGGCAAAGACGCTCGACAAGCCGGACGAGCGGCGCGATTTCCCCCGCGGGCACATCGAGGCCGTGCACATGGGAGGGCTCGACTTCGCCGTCGCCACCTTCGAGCCGGGCTGGCGCTGGTCGGAGTCCGTAGCTCCCATCGCGGGCACCGACAGCTGCATGATCCACCACAACTGCTATGTGGTCGAGGGACGCATGCACGTCCGCATGGACGACGGCGCCGAGAGCGAGGTGGGCCCCGGCGACGTCTTCGTCTGCTCGCCCGGCCACGACGCCTGGGTCGTGGGCGACGGACAGTGCGTCGTCTACGACTTCGCCGGAGGCATGGCCAAGGAGTACGCCAAGGCCGAATAGGCGGAGACCGGCACGTCACACGAGGAACCGCGGGCAACGAGAGGAGGGGGTGGCCGTCGCGACGGCCACCCCCTCCGGCTCCCGGCTCACGCGGCCTGCGCCACCGCCCCGACCGCCGGCGTACGCAGCACCCGCCGGGCCGTCACCAGGCTCGTCCCCAGCGTCACCGCCGCCGACACCGACACCATCGCGAGCCAGACCCCGAGGAACTGGTCCGGAAGCACCGCGTCGGTACGCACGACCGTGAACGGCACCACCCCGGCCAGCGCGGCCACCGTGCCGAAGAACACCCCGGTGACCGTCAGAATCGCGCTCTCGGCGCCGACCACACCCAGCACCTGCCCCGGAGTCGCACCCGCAAGCCGCTGCTGCCCGAACTCACGGGAGCGGTACGTCGTCGCCGCGTACAGCGAGTTGACCAGCATCACGCCGACGAACACCGCGATGATGCCGACCACCGTGAGATTGAGCGTCTCCAGGTTCTTGGCGTCGACCGACTTGACCAGACCGGAGGCCCGCACGGCGTCGCTCTCCACCGCCTGCATGGTCACCGTGGCGGTCGACACCGCCGTGAACAGGATCAGCGACATGAGGATCCCGGCGAGGTGACCGGCCCGCTCCCGCAGATTGCGTACGGCCAGCCAGCCGCTCGCCCCGCTCAGCGGCAGCCGGTGCAGCACGCCCCTCAGCAGCCGCGGCGACAGCAGCGCGAAGCCGACCGACAACAGGATCGCCCCGTAGGCCGGCGGCGCCATCAGCCCCTCGTCCGATGCGGACAACAGGAAGGTGGAGCAGGCACCCGCGGCACCGGTGACCAGCGCGGCGTACGTCAGGAACCGCCGGGCTCCCGCCCGCTCCCTGCTGCCCCGCGTCACCCGCCGCACCGCCAGGAAGGCGGCGCCCGCCGACGCGAGCAGCGTGATGTGCACGCCGCTCATCAGCGCGATCGGGCCGAAGGAGTACCCGACGGACCGCGCCACCTGGCCGCCGTCCTGGAACATCTCCAGCAGCGCCCGTCCACCGAGCATCGCCGGACCGATCGCCAGCGCCGTGCCCACCAGCGCCACGGCCACCGCCTCACCCACGACCATCCGCTTGATCTGGGCGGGGGTCGCCCCCGAGCAGCGCAACAGCTCCAGCTCGGCGGCCCGCTGACGCACGTTGACCGTCAGCGTCGAGGCCACGGCGAAGAACACCAGCAGGGACCCGTAGCCGCCCACGACCCCCGCCGCCGTGCCCAGCGTCTCCGAGCTGACCGGATCCACGCCGTCCTGTCCCGCCGTGTCGTGCATCGAGTTGAACACCATGATGATCGCCGCGCCCAGGAAGGCGGACAGCAGAGTCGCGAGAAACCGTCCGGGGCGTTGCCGGATCGACCGCAGGGCCAGTACGAACATCGTTCACACCCCCGTCGGCACGTCGTCGCCGAGGTGCGCCAGCCGCTCCGCGACCGCGTCCGGCGTCGGAGAGTCCATCCGCCCCGCGAGCCGGCCGTCGGCGAGGAAGACGACCGAGTCGGCGTACGAGGCGGCCACCGGGTCGTGCGTCACCATCACCACGGTCCGGCCGTGCACCCGCACCGCTCCCTGCAACAGCAGCATCACCTGCCGTGCGCTGCGTGTGTCCAGCGCGCCCGTCGGCTCGTCCGCGAAGATCACCCGGGGCTCGGTGACCAGGGCACGGGCGATCGCCACCCGCTGCCGCTGACCGCCGGAGAGCTGGTCGGGACGGTGCCCGAGCCGGTCCCCGAGGCCGACGGTGGTCAGGATCTCGCGGGCCCGCCTCCGGTCGACCCGGCGCCCGGCGAGCTTCAGCGGCAGCACCGTGTTCTGTGCGACCGTCAGCGTCTCCAGCAGGTTGTACTGCTGGAAAACGAACCCGACCCGGCCGCGCCGGAACTTCGTCAGCTCCGCCTCGCCGCCGCCCGTCAGCTCGGTGCCGTCCACGCACACGATGCCGCTGTCCGGCCGGTCGAGACCCGCCGCGCACTGCAGCAGCGTGGACTTGCCCGAGCCCGACGGTCCCATCACCGCGGTGAACGTGCCGCGCCCCAGGCTGAGCGTCACCCCGTCCAGCGCGGTCACGGCGTTCTCGGCGGTGCCGTAGGTCCGGGTCACCTTGACCAGCCGCAGCGCCTCCGGGGCGGGGCCCGGGTCGTGGTCGGCTCGTGCGCCGGTGCGGAACATCGTCATCACCCTCCGTGCGGCACGCCCTGTGCGCTGCCTCACCGAGGACGCTACGGAGCGGGACGCCGGGGCACACTGGGCGCAGAGCCCCTATCGGAGGGTGTACTCAGCGACACCAGGGCCAGGCATCCGTCCGGACCGCTCACCGCCTGCCCGCTCACCGCCTGCCCGCTCACCGCCTGCCCGCTCACCCCTCCACCAGCACCACCTCCAGCGTGCGCGGACCGTGCACCCCCTCGACCCGGTCCAGCTCGATGTCACTGGTCGCCGACGGACCGGAGATCCAGGTCGACGGACGGGCGGGGTCCAGGCGTTCGAGGGCCTGGGGAACCGATGACACCACCTGGTCCGGCACCCGTACGACGCAGACGTGGTGGTCGGGGACGAGGGTGATGCGGCGGCGGCCCTGGTCGGGGGAGCCGTCCAGGACGATGGTGCCGGTCTCGGCGACGGCGACCGCGCAGCCCGTGACCACGCTGTCGGCCCGGTCGAGGTCCTGCGGGGTGCTCGCCGCGCGGTCGTGGACGCGGGTCGCGTCGACCGCCTTGAGCCAGTGCGGAGGCAGCTTTGGCGGAACCACCACGCTCTGCGAGCCGCGTGCCGCCAGAAGCCGCATCAGCAGCTCGGGCAAGTGCGCGTCCGTGCACCGGTGCACGATCGCCCGGTAGTCCGCCAGGTTCCCGGCGAGCAGGTCCACCGTCTCGGCGGCGCCGCGCCGCCCGTGCTCGCGCAGATAGTCCCGCACGACCGGAGCCTCGTCGGCCGGCACGTCCGCGAGAGCACGCCGTACCCGGCCCAGAACGCGTTCCCTGCTGCTCACTTCGCCCCGTCCTTCCCACCGCGCGTACGCTGCCACCAGTCGCGGAACGGCTCCGCGGGAACCTCGGGAAGATCCCGGCTGCCGCTCCACGCCCGGCCCGGTCCGGGGAGCGTGCGGGGATGGAGCCGCCGGGTCCGCGACGTCAGCCGCTGCCCGGCACGCAGCGCGCCCGGGTGCGTGAACGCCCACTGCGCCGCCCGCATCGCCGCCCGCTCGGCGGCATGCCCCCTGGCCGGCTTCAGGACGACCCGGTTGCCCTGCCGGACGGCCGTGCCGCCCTGCACCACCCGCTCCCGCAGGTGGACCAGGACTTCGGGGATGTCGATGGCGACCGGGCACACCTCGTAGCAGGCACCGCACAGCGAGGACGCGTACGGCAGGGAGGCGTCGATCTCGCTGCCCGTGCCCCGCAGTTGCGGGCTGAGGATGGCCCCGATCGGGCCCGGGTACACCGAGCCGTAGGCGTGGCCCCCGGCCCGCTCGTAGACCGGGCAGACGTTGAGGCACGCCGAGCAGCGGATGCAGCGCAGTGCCTGGCGGCCGACCTCGTCGGCGAGGGTGTCGGTGCGGCCGTTGTCCAGCAGGACCAGGTGGAAGGCACGGGGGCCGTCGCCGTCGGTCGTGCCCGTCCACATGGACGTGTACGGGTTCATCCGCTCGGCGGTGGACGAGCGGGGCAGGAGCTGGAGGAAGACCTCGAGATCACGCCAGGTGGGAACCACCTTCTCGATGCCGACGACCGAGATCAGGGTCTCGGGCAGGGTCAGGCACATCCGGCCGTTGCCCTCGGACTCCACGACCACGAGCGTGCCGGTCTCGGCGACCATGAAGTTGGCGCCGGAGATGCCGACCTTGGCGCGCAGGAACTTCTCCCGCAGGTGGAGCCGGGCCGCCTCGGCGAGTTCGGCGGGCGTGTCGGTCAGGCCCTCGGGGGCCGGGCGGCCCCACTCGCCCATCTCGGAGCGGAAGATGTCCCGGATCTCACCGCGGTTGCGGTGGATCGCCGGCACCAGGATGTGCGAGGGCCGGTCCCCGCCCAACTGCACGATCAGCTCGGCGAGATCGGTCTCGTAGGCGCGGATGCCCTCCGCCTCCAGCGCCTCGTTGAGACCGATCTCCTGCGTCGCCATCGACTTGACCTTGACGACCTCCGACTCCCCGGTCGCCTTCACCAGGTCCGCGACGATCCGGTTGGCCTCCTCGGCGTCGGCGGCCCAGTGCACCGTCCCCCCGGCCGCCGTCACCGCCTCCTCCACCCGCACCAGATACCGGTCCAGATACCGCAGCGTGTGATCCTTGATCCGCTTCCCGGCCTCCCGCAGCTGCGCCCAGTCGTCCAGCTCCGCGACCGCCCGGGCCCGCTTGTCCCGGATGGTGTGCGTCGCGTGCCGCAGATTCCCGCGCAGCCCCGGATCGTGTACGGCCGCACGCGCGGCCTCGGGAAAGGCCGGCATCCCCAGGTAGGTCCCGCTCATACGGTCACCGCCTCCTCCGCGCCCGCCAGGATCTCCGCGATGTGCACCGGCCGCATGCCCGTCCGCAGCCGCGTCATGGTCCCGCCGATGTGCATCAGGCAGGAGTTGTCGGCCGCGCACAGCACCTCGGCGCCGGTGGACTCGGCGTTGCGCACCTTGTCCGCGCCCATCGCGGCCGACACGTCGGAGTTCTTCACGGCGAAAGTGCCGCCGAAGCCGCAGCACTCCTCGGCGCCCGGCAGCTCGACCAGCTCCAGCCCCTTCACCGCCTCCAGCAGCCGCCGGGGCCGGTCGCCGAGGCCCAGACTCCGCAGCCCGTGGCAGGTCGGGTGGTACGTCACCGTGTGCGGGTAGTACGCCCCCACGTCCGTGAGCCCCAGCACGTCCACCAGGAACTCCGTCAGCTCGTACGTCTTCGGTCCCACCGGCGCCACAGCGGCCGCGAGCTTGTCCCCGCGCCCCTCCGCCCGCGCCCGCTCACCCATCCGCGGATACAGCTCCCGCACCATCGCCCCGCAGGAAGCCGACGGCGTCACGATCGCCTCGTACTCCGCGAACACCTCCGAGAAGCGCCGGGCCAGCGGCTCCGCCTCGTGCCGGTACCCGGTGTTGTAGTGCGCCTGCCCGCAGCACGTCTGGGCCATCGGGAAGTCGACCTCGACGCCCAGTCTGGTCAGCAGCTTCACCACGGCACGGCCGGTGTCCGGATACAACGTGTCGTTGACGCAGGTCAGGAACAGGGCGACACGCATCGCGGCTCCTTGTGATCGGCCGGCTCGAACATCGTGATCATCGGATGGACCGCAGGGTAGTCGGCATACCCGGGCAGGGGGAGACCCCCGTCGGCGCGTCCCTCCAGGCCGCCCGCTTCCGGCTGCCGCGCCTGACGGGAGCCTCCGCAGGGCGGCGCGGGTAATGTGTGAAGGTCTTCCGGCCGCCCACGTCCCGGTGCGTTGCCCAGCCCGACCCTGGAGGTCCCTGCCCGATGGCCCATTCGGTGGGTATCAAGGACGTCGCCCGAGCCGCCGGAGTATCCGTGGGCACGGTCTCCAACGTCATCAACCGCCCCGACACCGTGGCGACCGAGACCCGCGCGCGCGTACTGGCCGAGATCGACCGGCTCGGCTACGTCCGCAGCGAGTCCGCGCGCCAGCTGCGCGCGGGCCGCAGCCGCATCATGGGGCTGCTCGTCCTGGACATGGGCAACCCCTTCTTCGTCGACGTCGCGCGCGGCGCCGAGCGGGCCGCGCGCGACGCCGGGCTCGGCGTGATGGTCTGCAACAGCGCCCAGAACCCGGGGGAGGAGGCCGAGTACCTCTCGCTCTTCGCCGAGCAGCGGGTCCGCGGCGTACTGCTGACCCCGGCCGACGCCACCGGCCGCAACATCGAGGGCTTCCGGCGGCACAACATCCCCTTCGTGCTGGTCGACCGTGTCGCCGAGGGCACCACCGAGTGCTCCGTCTCCGTCGACGACGTCGCGGGCGGTGCCCTGGCGGTACGTCACCTCGTGGACGCCGGACACCGCTCCATCGCCTACGTCAGCGGCCCGCCCGGCCTCAACCAGGTGCGCGACCGCCGCACCGGCGCCCTGCACGCGCTCGCCGAGGCCGGACTGGGTCCCGACGCGCTGCGCGAACTGCCCACCGAGCGGCTCGACGTCGCCGCGGGCCGGGACGCCGGCGCCCGCCTCCTCGGCCTCTCCGACCGGCCGACCGCCGTCTTCTGCGCCAACGACCTCCTCGCCCTCGGCGTCCTCCAGGCCGTGTACGCCGCCGGGGTCGGCGTCCCCGACGACCTCGCGATCGTCGGCTACGACGACATCGAGTTCGCCGCCGCCGCGGCCGTCCCGCTCACCTCCGTGCGCCAGCCGGCCGTCACCATGGGCGCCATGGCCGCCGGGCTGCTGCTGGAGGAGACGGAGTCGCAGGGCGCGGACCGGGCCCACACACACCGGCGGGTCGTGCTCCGGCCCGAACTGGTCGTGCGGCGTTCCAGCCTCGCCGCCCGCTGACCCGTCGTTCAGCGCGAATCTTCCCTCCCGGGGGTCGGACGCCGCAGAACCGTGTGCTGAACTGGACACGGCCGAAAGACCCGTCCGTATGGTCCATCCGTTCCGGGAGCCCCGTTGAGCGTCAGCTACCGTCAGCCCGGCGTCGTCCTCACCGACCGCCGTTTCACCGTGCCCCTCGACCACGCGAACCCCTCCGGGGAGACGATCGAGCTGTACGCCCGCGAGGCCGTGGCGAGCGACAGGACGGGCCAGAACCTGCCGTGGCTGGTCTATCTCCAGGGCGGCCCCGGCTTCGGGGCGAACCGTTTCATCGGGCGTCCCGCCTGGCTCGGCCGCGCCCTGAAGGACTACCGGGTGCTGCTCCTGGACCAGCGCGGCACCGGCGCCTCCACGCCCGCCAACCGCCAGACGCTGCCGCTGCGCGGCGGCCCCGCCGAGCAGGCCGACTACCTCGCGCACTTCCGTGCCGACGGCATCGTCCGCGACTGCGAGGCCATCCGCCCCCAGGTCACCGGCGGCGCCCCCTGGACCGTCCTCGGCCAGAGCTTCGGCGGCTTCTGCACCGTCGCTTACCTGTCGCTGGCCCCCGAGGGGCTGAGCACCGCCCTGATCACCGGTGGCCTGCCCTCCCTGGACGCCCACGCGGACGACGTCTACCGGGCCGCCTACCCGCGCATCGAGCGCAAGGTCGTCGCGCACTACGCCCGCTACCCCGAGGACGTCGAGCGCGCGCGCCGCATCGCCGACCACCTGCTCACCCACGACGTGGTCCTCCCGAACGGCTACCGGCTCACCGTGGAGGCCTTCCAGTCCCTCGGTATCCTCCTCGGCGGCGGTGAGGGAAGCCACCGCCTGCACTTCCTCCTGGAGGACGCCTTCGTCCGCACCCCGCGCGGACACGAACTGTCCGACGCCTTCCAGGAGCAGGTCCAGGGCCTGCTGTCGTACGCCGGCCACCCGCTCTACGCCCTGGTCCACGAGGCGATCTACGGCCAGGACGCGCGCCCCACCGACTGGTCGGCCGAGCGGGTCCGCGCCGAGTTCCCGCGCTTCGACGCCGCCAAGGCCCTCTCCGGCGACGAACCGCTGCTGTTCACCGGCGAGTCCGTCCACCCCTGGATGTTCGACTGCGACCCGGCGCTGCGCCCGCTGCGCGAGACCGCCGAACTGCTCGCCGCCCGCACCGACTGGACGCCCCTGTACGACCCGGCCCGCCTCGCCGCCAACGAGGTGCCGGCCGCCGCCGCCGTGTACCACGACGACATGTACGTCGACACCGGCCACGCGCTGACCACGGCACGCGCGATCCGCGGCCTGCGCACCTGGGTCACCGACGAGTTCGAGCACGACGGCGTACGGGCCGGCGGCCCCCGCGTCCTGGACCGGCTGCTCGCACTCGCCCGCGACGAGGCCTGAACGGCGCCGCGTTCGAATTCCGGGTGGGATGTCAGCGGCACGGGTTAATGTGCGGGCATGACGGAGCCGACGATCACGCAACTGGAGCCCATGCCCGGCGACTGGCGGCGCGCCCTGGCCGTCGTCGCCCACCCGGACGACCTGGAGTACGGCTGCTCGGCGGCGATCGCGGCCTGGACCGACGAGGGCCGCGAGGTCGCTTACGTCCTCGCGACCCGCGGCGAGGCGGGCATCGACACGCTGGCGCCCGCCGAGTGCGGCCCCGTGCGGGAGCGGGAGCAGCGGGCGAGCGCGGCCGTCGTCGGGGTGAGCGAGGTGGAGTTCCTCGACCACCGGGACGGTGTCGTCGAGTACGGCACCGCCCTGCGCCGCGACATCGCCGCCGCGATCCGCAAGTACCGCCCCGAGCTGGTCATCACCATGAACCACCGGGACACCTGGGGCGGCGTCGCCTGGAACACCCCGGACCACGTCGCCGTCGGCCGTGCCACGCTCGACGCGGCGGGCGACGCCGGCAACCGGTGGATCTTCCCGGAGCTGACCGAGCAGGGCCTCGAACCCTGGGACGGCGTGCGCTGGGTCGCCGTCGCGGGCTCCTCCTCGCCCACGCACGCCGTGGACGCCACGCCGGGGCTGGAGCGCGCGGTGCGCTCCCTGCTGGAACACCGCACGTACATCGAGGCGCTGACCGACGAGGACCCGGAGACGTACGTGCGCGGATTCCTCGTCGGGTTCGCCGAGGCGGCGGGTGAGCGGTTCGGCGGTAAGCCGGCGGTGACCTTCGAAGTCTTCGGACGGTAGCGGCGTGGTGGGGGAGCGGGGGGAGCATTACGTGCGGGGGGAACGGAGCGTGCGGGAGGAACCGGACGCGCGGGGGCAGCAGCGTCTGGCGGAGCGGTTCGAGGAGCACCGGGGGCAGCTGAAGGCCGTGGCCTACCGCATGCTCGGTTCGCTGACCGAGGCGGAGGACGCCGTGCAGGAGGCGTGGCTGCGCCTGGACCGCACCCGCGCGGACGGCATCGACAACCTCGGTGCCTGGCTGACCACCGTGACCGGCCGGGTCTGCCTGGACCTGCTGCGCTCACGCACCGCGCGCCGCGAGGAGCCGATGGCCGAAGGCTTCGACACCTTCGTCCCGGACCCCGTGCTGAGGGCACTGCCGCAGGGCGATCCGGAGCAGGAGGCCCTGCACACCGACTCGGTGGGCCTGGCGCTGCTGGTCGTACTGGAGACCCTGGAGCCCGCCGAGCGGCTGGCGTTCGTGCTGCACGACATGTTCTCCGTGCCCTTCGACGACATCGCGACGATCGTCGAGCGCAGCCCGGCCGCCACCCGGCAGCTGGCCTCCCGGGCCCGGCGCCGGGCCCGGGAGGCCACACCCGCGGCCGATCCCGATCTCGGCCGGCAGCGTCAGGCCGTCGAGGCGTTCCTGGCAGCCAGCCGCGCCGGCGACTTCGAGGCCCTGGTGTCCGTCCTCCACCCGGATGTGGTGCTGCGGGCCGACGCCGGCGCGTCGGCCGCGGGCGTGGCGGCGTCGAAGGTGGTGCGGGGGGCGCGGACGGTCGCCACCGGAGCGTTCCACTTCCGCCATCTCGCCGGTCTCGCACGTCTCGCCCTGGTCAACGACGCGGTCGGCACCGTCGCCGTGTCGGAGGGACGTCCGCGGTCGGTCACCTACGTCACCGTCGTCGACGGGCTCATCACCGGCCTCTACATCCTGTCCGACCCCGAGCGGCTGGCCCGACTGGACCTGACCGCCCTGGAGGCCTGACCGGCGCCGCCCACCGGGACCGGGGCCGGCGGCGCGGTGGTGCGACGGCGGCCCGTATCCTCGACGTCATGCGAGGAAACACGACTGACCAGGCGGAACTGCGCGGCGACTGCGAGCGCTGCTTCGGCCTGTGCTGCGTGGCCCTGCCCTTCTCCCGCTCGGCGGACTTCGCCGTCGACAAGGACGCCGGAAAGCCCTGCCCGAACCTTCAGGGCGACCACCGCTGCGGTATCCACGCGCGGCTGCGGCAGAGCGGCTTCACCGGCTGCACGGTCTACGACTGCTTCGGCGCCGGACAGAAGGTCTCGCAGGTCACCTTCGGCGGACAGGACTGGCGCACCGGCCCGCCGGAGCGAACCCGCCGCGTCCTCGACGTGTTCCCGGTCGTCCGCCAGTTGCACGAACTGCTCTGGTACCTGACCGAGGCGCTGACCCTGCCCGCGGCCCGCCCGGTCCACGCCGACCTTCGCCGCGCCCTGACCGACACCGAGCGCCTCACCGACGGGTCCCCCGACGAGCTGGCCGCCCTCGACGTCGCCGAGCACCGGCAGCGGGTCAACACGCTGCTGCTGCGCACCAGCGAACTCGTGCGGGCCGGGACACGCGGCAAGAAGAAGAACCGCCGCAACGCCGACCTCATGGGCGCCCGCCTCAAGGGCGCCGATCTCAGCGGGGCCGATCTGCGCGGGGCCTACCTCATCGCCGCCGACCTCACCGGCGCGGATCTGCGGGGCGCGGACCTGATCGGCGCCGACCTGCGCGACGCCGACCTCACGGACGCCGACCTGACCGGCGCCTTCTTCCTGACCCAGCCGCAGCTCACCGCGGCCCGGGGCAGCGCCGGTACGACACTGCCCGGGTCAGTCACCCATCCCCTGCACTGGACAGCGGGGCGCTGAGGCGGCGTCCTCGGCGACGGCGGCGCGGTCAGGAGTGCCCCCGGGCCGGCCGGCCGCGGTCCGCCGGTCCAGCCGCAGCCGCAGTCCTTCCGGCATCAGCGTCAGCCGCTCGGTCACCCGGAGCCGGTAGTCCGGGTCGGGCCGCAGCTCGTAGCGGCGCAGCAGCAGCCCCAGGACCAGCGTCGCCTCGTGCAGCGCGAACTGCCGCCCGATGCACGCCCGCGCCCCCGTTCCGAACGGCTTGAAGGTGTGCGGGGCACGCGACCGTACGGCCTTGGCGTCGAAGCGGTCCGGATCGAACCGCTCGGCGTCCGGTCCCCAGACCTCCGGGTCGCGGTGCAGCATCCCCGCGAGCACCAGCGCCCAGGCACCGCGCCGCATCGGATGCTCACCGCCCAGCACCGTGTCCCGGCGGGCCTCCCGAGCGAAGGCGGGCGCGGTCGGCCACAGCCGCAGCGACTCGTCCAGCACCCGGCGCAGGTAGCGCAGTTTGGCCACCTGCTCGTAGCCGGGCGCCTGCGTGTCGCCCCACACCCGGTCCACCTCGTCCCGGGCCCGGGACGCGACGTCGGGGTGCTGCGCGAGGTAGTGCAGGGCGAAGGAGAGCGCGCCCGAGGTGGTTTCGTGCCCGGCCACCAGAAAGGTGATGACCTGGCGGCGGACGTTCTCCGGCGACAGCCGCTCACCGGTTTCGGGATGTGCGGTCTCCAGCATCCGGTCGAGCAGGTCGCCCTCGCCGTCGCCGCCGGCGGCTGTGCGGGCGCGGACCAGGCCGTCGACGGTGCGGTTCAGGTAGGCGATGTCGGCGGCGTTGCGGCGGCTCGCGCCGCGCAGCAGCCACGGGGCCAGCGGGGCGGGCACGGTGTTGAGGCGCTGTGCGTAGGTGAGTGTGCCCACCATCGCGGTCACGAAGGGATGGAGCCGGGCGCGCTCGAAGGACCCGAAGTCGTGCCCGAAGCCGGTGCGCGCGATCGTCTCCAGCGTCAGCTTGGTCATGTCGCCGGGCACGTCCACCGCCCGCCCCGCCGCCTGCGCCCGGTCCCACTGGTCCGTGAGCCGTCCGGCCACGTCCAGCATCATCACGTGGTAGCCCGCCATGGCCTCGCGGCTGAACCCGGGCGCCAGGACGTCGTGCGCGAGCTGCCAGTTGGACTCGTGGTTGTACGCCGTGAACAGCCCGTCCCCGGCGATCGACCGCAGGTTGGCCACGCCGAGTCCCACATGCTTGGCGAACCGCCCCTCGTCGGCGAGATCGGCGGTGAGCGAGGCGCCCCACACGAACACGAACTCCTTGCCGAAGGCCCGCCGCCGGAATATCGGCCCCAGCTGCCGGGCGTAGCGCAGCGAGTCCTGCATCGGGGTGTGCCTGCTCGCGCCCACCACGTCCCCCAGCAGGGGGAGCCGGTACGGCGGACGCGGGAGGCGACGCAGTTCGGGCCAGCCCAGCTCGGCGCTGCGGAAGCCCTTCGGCAGTCCGTCCGGTTTCGTTCCGTTCGTCGTCTCCGCCATGACGCGATCTCCCTTGACGCAGCGGCGTGTTGCGTGTGCCGAGGCAAGCCTGTTGTACATGGATTCAATAACGCGGTTCAGTCTCCGCCCGTTGTTGAACCGACGTCAAGTAAGGTGCGCACATGGCCGCGAACCAGGGCGAGCGCACGCGCCGCCGGCTCAGCACCGGCGAGCGGCGGGAGCAGTTGCTGTCGGTGGGCGCGCGGCTGTTCTCGGACAGTCCCTACGACGACGTGTGGATCGAGCAGGTCGCCGAGATCGCCGGCGTCTCCAGGGGGCTGCTGTACCACTATTTCCCTACCAAACGGGACTTCTTCGCGGCGGTCGTCGAGCGCGAGAGTGAGCGCATGCTGCGGATGACGGCGGCCGTGCCCGGCGTTCCGGTCAGGGAGCAGCTCACCGCCGGACTCGACGCGTATCTGGAGTACGTCCGGGCCCACGCGCACGGATACCGCGCCTTCCACCGTGCCGACGCGGCCGGGGACCAGGCGGTGCGCCGGGTCTATCGGCAGGCCCTCGCGGCGCAGGAGCGGCAGATCCTCAACGCCCTGTCCGCGGACCCCGAGTTCGGCCCGGCCTTCGAGGCACGGGCCGACGTACGGCTGGCGGTGCGCGGCTGGCTGGCGTTCACCACCGCGGTCTGCCTGGAGTGGCTGCGGGACCCGGAGCCGGCCCGTGAGCAGGTGCGCGACCTGTGCGCGCGGGCTCTGCTGGGTGTCATCGCGCCGTGAGCGCCCCCGTTGCACTGAGGAACGCGCGCTCAAGTCGCTGAAATGCGCCCTCTGGTGCACTGAGAAGTTCCGCAAAGATCACCCGTCCAGGTTGGCGCACACCTCGATCTCCTATAGGTTAGGTGAGCCTTGCCTAATGAACCTGATGATCTGTGCTCAATGAACTGACGAAGGAGGTCGGGGATGGGTGACAGCCACACCTGGACGGCCGCTCCTGCCGCGGCGGAGCAGGCCCGTTCCGTACTCGCCGCCGCCTGGTCCTGCGCGGTGACCGCGGAGGGCGGCCGCGAGGAGTTCGTCGGCGCGCACTCCGTGGCCGACGACGGCCGGGTGCTGCTGCACGTGCCCGAGGACAGCGCACTGCTCGCGGCCGCGATCTGCGCGCCACGGGGCGAGCCGTCCGCCGTGCTGGAGTTCGCCGACGTGGCGCCCGTCCCGGTACGGGGCCGGATCAGGGCCAGGCTCTGGCTCGCGGGCTGGTGCGTCCTGGAGGACGGCCACTTGGCGTTCACGCCCACCCGCGTGGTGCTGCGGCAGCCGTCCGGTGCCGTGGTCGTCGGCCTCGACGAGTTCACCGCCGCCGGGCCCGACCCGCTGGCTCTGGCCGAGGCCCGGCTGCTGACCCACCTCGCCGACTGCCACGGTGACGCCGTGGAGCGGCTGACCCGGCTCGTCGATGCCGACAGCCTGCACGGCGCGGTGCGGGTGCGGCCGCTCGCCGTCGACCGGCACGGACTGACGCTGCGCGTCGAGCGCGCCCGCTCACACGGCGACGTACGCCTGCCCTTCCATGCGCCCGCCGGCGACGTCGCGCAGCTCACCGAGCGGATGCACGTGCTGCTGGCGCAGGCGAGCGCCGCCTCCTGCCCCCGGGCCCTGCAACGGCAGCGCACCGACGGCGACGGGTGAGGTGAACGGCCCCGCCGGCCCCGTCCCCCGGCCCCCGCGTCGCCGCGTCGCCGCGGCCCCGTCCCGCGGCCCCGCGTCGCCGCCGGCCCCGTCCCCCGGCCCCCGCGTCGCCGGCGGCCCCGTGACTACCAGTCCCCGTCCTCCACCGGTGCGCCCGGTGCGTCCTTGAGCGGCCGGACCTGCTGCTGTGCGGGCGACTGCCACGGCTCGTGGTCGTCCCCGATCCAGTCGCCGACCGGCTTGACGTCCTGGAGCGGGTCGGTTGGCGCGAGGTCGTGGGCGTCCTGGTCGTAGTAGTCGTACCAGGGCAGCCCGGCCCGCGTGTACGCGGCACGGTCCACGGGGGACGGCGGCGGCGCCTCGCCGGTGATGCGCCGCCACTCCGGCGGCGTCACCAGATGCACGAAGACCCGGCCCGCGGGCCGCTCGGCCCAGTCCGTCAGCGGACGTTCGTCGCGGTAGACCTCCTGGCGCATGGACCCTCCGACACCTAGCCCCATGGCCGGTGCGGACCGGGTCCGGGCCGCGCCCGCGTGGGCCGGGGCCGCGCCCGGGGCGGCCGATGCGCCCGGGGCGGCCATCGGCATCGCGGCCCCGTAGGCTCCGCCCGACCGGGCCGCGCCGCGCGCCAGTTCTCTCCGGCGCCGCTCCTCCTCGCGCCAGCGGGCCAGCTCGGCGTCGCCCAGCGCGAAGGCCTGCAACTGGACGCCGCCCCAGACCTCCTCGCCGGTGACCTGGCCCTCGACGGTCGCCCCCATGCCGAGAGGTACCGCCACGAACTGGCGGACCGTGCCCGTTCCGGAGTTGATGCCGTCCAGCCAGGGCTGGCGGGGGAGCACCACGTAGTTCTGCGGGTCGCGGGCGAGCCGGTCGCTCCAGGGCTTGCCCGAGACCGCGCACACCTTGCCCACTCCGACCTGGAGCGCGGCGGGCTCCGTCGTGCCGGCGAAACTCAGCCACATGGCCTCGCGCAGGTACACCGGCAGCATCACGCCCCCGCGCGCCCGCCACGCCTCGGGCACGGTGTCGGCGTAGTCGGCGACCCGGCGGACCGGGAACTCGCCGAGCCCCGGCGGCAGCGCG
The DNA here is from genome assembly GCF_044762405.1 of Streptomyces sp. NPDC097107. Lineage (NCBI taxonomy): Bacteria > Bacillati > Actinomycetota > Actinomycetes > Kitasatosporales > Streptomycetaceae > Streptomyces > Streptomyces sp. NPDC097107. Next base: position 277,883 of record NZ_JBIWEF010000003.1, read on the forward strand.
TGCGTGCCCGTCTCGGGCAGTCGCAGGGTGCGGACGAAGCGGACCGCCGCACCGCCCGGCAGCAGCAGTCTGTTCCCGTCGATCCGCACGCTGGTGTCGGTCATCCGTACGCCCCCTCTTCCGAGTCCCACTGTTCCTCGTCTTCTCCCTCCTCCTCAAGCCCCTCTCCGAGGAGAACGACTAAGGAGAACAAGGAGGAGAACGACGCTTCCTCAAGGAGAACGCCGCGCGGCGGCGCTGCGGTTCCGCTTCCGGAGCCGGGCCCGCACCCCGTCCCGCAGGCGGGTCAGCCGCGGCAAGCGTTCGCGCAGCTCGCGCGTGTGGTGGTCCAGCTCCTCCAGGAGCCGGCGGGAGCGGTGCTCGGTGTCCATCTCGTCGATGATGCGGTTGACCTCGGTCAGTACCGCGCCCTGCAACTGCCAGTGCAGTGGACTGCGCTGCACCTCCGTCAGGAGCAGCTGGGCCAGCTTGTCCCGGGTGAGCGCGGCCTGCCGCAGCTCGGCGGTCAGGCGCTCCTCCGCGGACTCGGCGTCCTCGCTCGCGCTGGTGGTCACCAGCACCGCGAAACTGACCACGGCGTCGGCGATCTCGGACAGCAGCTGCTGGATGGTGGCGCCCGTCTCGGGCGGGAACAGGGGATCCGGTTCACGTTCCTTCGCGAGGTCGGTGAAGGTGCGCGCGAGGACCCGCATCACCACCGTGCAGATCTCCAGGGTGTCCAGACCGGTCCGCAGGACCACCCGGTGGAGCAGGCCCTCGCGTACCCGCGGGTTGAGCCGCAGGCTGTCCTCGGCCTGACGGAGGTCCTCGTCCACCTCGCCGATGTCGTGGTCGAGCCGGCGGGCCTCGTGCAGCCGGGCCGCGGCCTCGTGGAACGGCGTGCTGTCGGCGGCCTCCTCACCCATGCGCAGCATCAGCTGCCGCACCCGCCGGGCCAGTCCCTCGATGGACTCGCCGGCCTGCTCCACCCACACCGGAGGGGCGAGGAGCAGGTTGAACGACAGCCCGACGATCGCCCCGATCAGTGTCTCCACCACCCGCGCCCACGCCAGGCTCCCGTGCGAGGTCACGCCGAGCACCAGCATCGCGCTGATCGCCACCTCGGCCACGAACTCGTGGGCCCGCACCAGGTGCCCCACGCCCAGTGCCGCCACGATCAGCAGCCCGAGACTCCACCAGCTCAGTCCGACGAGCTGGCTGAAGGCGATGGCGACCAGGACCCCGGCCACCACGGCGTTCACACGGCGGAAGCTCATCTTGAGCGTGGCGTACAGGGTGACCTGGACGACCAGCAGCGCGGTCAGGGGCGCGGTGAGCGGCGCCGCCGACTTGTCGGGGGTCAGCCGCACCGCGATGACATAGGCGATCGAGGCCGCGGCGGCCGATCGGAGCGCCTGCACGACCATGGGGTCCCTGAGCCACTTCACCCGCCGCAGAGCCGCCGCCGCACTCTTACGTACATCCCGCATCCTCGGGCTGTTCCCTTCCCCAGGCGCCTCGAACGTATCCGGACAGGACGGTAACCGGACAAAGGGGGCGGGATGCCTCTCACGCGCCGTACGCCGACGGGCATCCGTGAACGTCGGGCGGACGGCTTGGTGAGGAAGGCCGACAGGTTGCCCCGGCTCCGGGCGACCTGCTCCTCCAGAGGGTCCGGACGGCCTGCTCCTCCATGGAGGAACGTCGATCGCGTATCGACGGCCCGGCCTGACGAAATCTGGGCCCTCTGGGTTTCCGCCCAGCGTGGATAGCCGTGAGGGCATGAGGAGGTGATGTCGGTGAATTTCGCGGGCGCGAGTTCATAGCATGAATTAAGTGGAGAGGGAAGTCGCGTACCGTGGTCCTGAAGAGGTATGTTGCAGTCCGGGCAAGGTACGGGAGGAGCCACATGACGGGGCGGAACGGGCGCACGGTGCGCGACCTCAGAAGGGCCAACCGTACGGCCGTGCTGCAACGGCTCTACTTCGACGGACCGCTCAGCCGCTTCGAACTGGGCCCGGCGACCGGGCTCAGCTCCGGCTCGGTCAGCAACGTCGTCGCCGATCTGCTCGCCGACGGCCTGGTGGAGGAGGCCGGCAGTGTCGACTCCGACGGCGGCAGGCCCCGCACCCTGCTGCGCGTGGCCCCCGGCAGCGGCCACATGATCGGTGTGGACGTCGGTGAGACCAGGGTCCGCGTCGAGCTGTTCGACCTGACACTCACCGAACTGGCCCGCGCCGAACGCCCGCTGGCCCAGCAGCGGTACGACGTCGAGGTGATCGTCGGCCACATCCGCGACGGGATCGCCGAGGTGCTGGGCGCGGCCGGCCTCGCACCCGAGCGGCTGCTCGGCGCCGGAATCGGCGTCCCCGGCATCGTCGAGCAGACCCCGGACCGGGGAGCCGTCGTGCACGGCCAGACCATCGGCTGGGACGCGGTCCCGCTGGAGGCTCTGCTCCGCGCCGGTTCCCCGCTGCCCGACACCGTCCCCTACCTCATCGACAACGGTGCCAGAACCCTCGGCCAGGCCGAGATGTGGTTCGGCGCCGGACGCGGCGCCCGCAACGCGGTCGTGGTCCTGTTCGGCTCCGGCGTCGGTGCCAGCCTCGTCACCCCCGAGGCCGAGCACGGCCGGGCGGTCGAATGGGGGCATCTGACGGTCCGGGTCAGAGGCCGCCGCTGCCGCTGCGGCGCGCTCGGCTGCCTGGAGGCGTACGCGGGCGCCGAGTCCCTGCTGGCCCGCTGGCGGGAAGAGGGCGGCCGGGTGCCCGAGGGCACCGACGAGGAGAGCGCCCTGACCGCGATGCTCGCCGCCGCCTACCCGGCCGACGACGAGGCGGCGGACCCGGTCGCGCTCGCCGTCCTGGAGGAGACCGCCGAGTACCTGGGCGCCGGCCTGTCCGACCTGATCAACCTCTTCCAGCCCGAGCGCATCCTCATCGGCGGCTGGGCCGGGCTCCAGCTCGGCACCCGCTTCCTGCCCGCCGTACGCCGCCACGCGATGTCGTACGCGCTGCGCCATCCCGCCGAGAAGGTGACGGTCGACCTGGGGCGGCTCGGCCCGGACGCGGTCACCGTCGGTGCCGCGATCCTGCCGCTGGCCGACTTCTTCTCGCGCGGCGGCCGGCGCCCCGAGCCGGCCGCCGCGCCCCCGGAGCCCGCCTGGCGCACGGCGCTGGAGGAGCGGGCGCACTGAGGTTTCGCCGGTCGTCGCGGAGGTACCCGATGCTGCTCGGACGAACCGCAGGACCGCAGTGAGAAGGAGTGCGCCGTGACCGACCACCGCCTCGAGGGACCGGGCGAGAACGGTGCCGCCCCCGTCCCGCGGGACATGCCCGACCAGCAGGCCGGCACCGGCGACGACCCGTGGGAGGCCGCCGCGCCCACGCGCGAGCAGCGCGAGCAGGGCCAGCGTTCCGAGGACGACGAGGACGCCCGGAACGGCGACACCGAGGACACCGACGACGCCCGCGACGGCACGGCGGAACCGGCTGCCCGGCCCGCCACCGATGTTCCGGACACGGACGAGGCGGGGACCGGCCGGCAGGGCGAACCGCAATCGGGTGCCGTACACCCCGAACACCCGGCGCCCGACGAGTCCTCGGGCTGACCGGGTAGTACGGCACCGGAGGCGACGCGAAACGAGGACGGGGGGCGGGCCTGCGCCCGCCCCCCGTCCTCGCGCTCGGCCGACTCAGCCGACCTTGCGCCCCCGCATGGGCTCCGTGGCCGCCCCCGCGCCCTGCCGGAAGCCCAGGAGGAACTCCTCCAGCACCTCCGTGGCCGTGTGCTCCGGGCGCCAGCCCAGCTCCGCCCGCGCCCGCGTGCAGTCCATGAGCGGCAGCCGCAGCACCGCGTCGAACAGGTGCGGAGAGGCGGGCAGCAGGTGCAGCCCCCACGCGGCGGCGATGGCCGAGCGGGCCGCGGTGCGGGGCAGCCGCACCGGACGCGCACCGAACATCTCGCCGAGCAGCCCGGCGTCGACCGTCGGCTCGGCCGCGAGGTTGAAGGGGCCCCTGGCGTCGTCGGAACGTACCGCCAGCCGGTACGCGTCGGCCGCGTCGTCCGTGTGCAACGCCTGCACCCGCAGGCCGGGGATGTCCGGCAGGAAGGGCAGGAGCTCCGGACGCGCCAGCGGCCCCGGCAGGAACTTGCCGCCGAAGATACGGCGCTGCTCGCTCGCCGACTCCCGCTTGAAGAGGAAGGCCGGCCGCATGCGTACCGTCCGGATCCCCGGGTGGTCGCGCTCGAAGGTGTCCAGGGCGCGCTCCAGATAGGCCTTCTCCCGGCAGTAGGCGGCGTCCGGCCAGCCGTGCGTCGGCCAGGACTCGTCGACCGCGTGGTCCTTCGGCCCCGGCGAGTAGGCACCGACCGACGAGGCGTGCACCAGTGCCGGCACCCCGGCCGCGGCCACCGCCTCGAAGACCCGGATGGAGCCGAGCACGTTCGTGCGCCAGGTCGTCGCCGGGTCGTGCGTCGGCTGGAACGCCCAGGCCAGATGCACCACCGCGTCGGCGCCGGCGAAGTGTCCGGTCAGGTCGGCCCGCTCCGAGGCCAGGTCGACCGCGGCCCACTCCGTCTTCGGGGGCGACCAGTCGGGAATCCGCCGGGCCAGCCCCAGCACGGACGCCACCTCCGGATCCTCCGACAGGAGCCGCACCACGCTGGTGCCCACGTTGCCGGTGGCACCCGTGACCACGATCCTGCTGCCCGTTGCGCTGCTCACCTTGCGCTCCTCTCGGCCGCTCGCCCGTAGGAAGCTCACCGGGTACCCGCCCGGTCGCCGAGGCACGCAGGAAGAAGCCCCGATCGCGACGGGGGAATCACGATCGGGGCGGTACGAGGTGGATACGGACGGCGGTCGCCTCTCGGCGAAAGGCTCCACAGGGCTTCAGCCGAACGATCGTCCCTGTGGGCAATAGGTGGGGCCCGGGGACACTGTCCCGTCCGTACCCACGCCCTCTTCAACGGGGGAGCGGCTGCCGGTGTTCCACCGTCTGTCTCGTTTTGCGGTGATGTGTGTCACTGCTGTCGGGGCTTGGGCACGATGTCGGCCCACAGGTTCTCGGCCTGCAGCAGCAGCGTGCCCAGGACCGCGGTCCGGGCGGCCTCCTGTCCGGCGTGCTCCCGCAGTCCTTCCTGCAGCCGCCGGTGCAGTTCCTCCATCGTCGCCTCGGTCGCCTCCTCCGGGCCGGACTCGGCGCTCTCGCCCAGACGAAGGCCGGCCTCGGCGTGACAGGAGTCGCCGATCAGCTTCAGCAACCGCGCGTACAGGTCCAGCACCGCGCCCTGGGGCGGGGCGGGCGTCCGGTGCTCGTCGGCCGCCACCGCCAGCGTCCGGGTCAGTGCCGTGATGTTCCCCGTGACGCGGCTCCACCGCTGGTCTTCCTCCTCGGGCGGGACGGGGGCGGGTGCTCGACGCAGGGCACGCAGCGGGCCGTAGGTGAGGCGCAGGCTCTCCTGGCTCCACGACCGGGCCGACTCCAGGGCTTTCAGCCTGCGCTGCAGCCGCGCTGCGCCGCTCGACCAGCCGGTCGTCGTCTGCGCGTCCCATTCGGCCTGCCGCAGATCGTCGGCCACGGAGTGCAGGACGTCCCCCGCCTCCCGGGCCAGCGCCGCGAGGTTCTCGCGCACGTCCCGCAGGTGGATCGGCGGAAGTACGAAGGCGTTGACCGCGACGCCGATGGCCGCGCCGAGCGCGGCCTGTCCCACCCGGTGCCCGACCGCGGAGGCCGAGACCGCGGTGCCGGAGGCCAGCACGAACACCGCGGTGGTCGCCGTGTAGATGCCCTGCCCGCCGAAGCGGTACCAGTTCCCGATCAGCATCAGCACCGGCAGGGACACCATCAGCGCCCCGGTGTTGTCGTCCGTGAGCGCCTGCGCCGCCGAGGCCACCAGGGCGCCCACACAGATCGCCGCGAACAGCTGCGCCGCCTGCCGGATCGAGCTGTACACGGTGGCCTGTACGAGGACGAGGGCGACCCACGGCGCCATCAGCGCCATCGGATCGTCCAGCCAGACGCCCGCCACGGCCCAGGCGATCAGCGCCGCGCCCGCGGCCTTCAGCGACTGCACCACCAGATCGCGTTCCCGTCCGGGCCCCTGCCAGGCGGCCCGGACGGACCGTCCGACGGCACACGTGCCCTGCCACATCGCGGTCACGGGCCGTCGTCCCCGGAGCGTCTCCCGGAGGGCACTCGTCAAAGCGGTCATACGGTGCCGGGTATCCGTGCGGCGGGCCGACACGCCGTGAGGTGAGCCACGAGACGGCGGCTCACGCGAACGGGCTCCGCTGCAGGGAGGCCAGCAGGTCGGCCGGGTCGGCGTAGACCGCGTCCGCGCCCGCCTCCACCAGGTCGGCGCGGGGCAGACCGCCGCACAGCACCGCCACGCAGCGCACCCCGGCCCGGCTGCCCGCGCGCATGTCCCAGACGGTGTCGCCGACGAAGACCGCCCGCTCGGCCGGCATCCCGGCCAGCTCCAGGGCGTGCTCCACCGGCTCGGCCGACGGCTTGCCCGCGTCGACGTCGTCGGCGCTCGCGGTGGCGGCGATCGCGTCGTCCGCGTCGATCGCCCGCCGCAGCGCGCCCAGCTCCGGGCCGCCCGCCGAGGTGGCGAGGACGACCTTCCAGCCGTCGCCGGCCAGGCGGCGCAGCAGCTCGCCGGCGTCCGGCAGCGCCGGCAGGCGGTCGAAGTACTGTCCGTACAGCGCCTTGTGGGCGGCGCTCAGCCGGGCGTCCTGGTCCGTGTCCCGGTCCTCGCCCAGCAGGTGCCCGATGAGGTCGGTGGAGGCGAGGCCCACCGCACGGTGGATGGCGTGCATCGGCACTCGGTGGCCCGCCTGCCGGAACGCCTCCCACCAGGTCGCCACATGCAGGTGATTGGTGTCGACGAGGGTTCCGTCGACGTCGAACACGGCGGCCCGTTCCATGCACTGTTCCCTTCGTGATCCGTCGTGGTGTGGCCCGGCGGGTACCACGTCAGCGGCCCGCCACTCCGGGCGGTGTCCGGCCCTCCCGCGTCCAGGCCAGCAGTTCGTCCAGGGACCACGTGGTGACGACCCGCTCCGCGGGCACCCCGCACTCCTCCGCCCGCGCGCACCCGTGGATCTGCCAGTCCAGCTGGCCGGGCGCGTGCGCGTCGGTGTCGACGGAGAACAGCACTCCCGCCTCCACCGCCCGGCGCAGCAGCCGACGCGGCGGATCGAGCCGCTCCGGCCGGCTGTTGATCTCCACGGCCGTGCCGGACTCCGCGCAGGCGGCGAACACCTCGTCCGCGTCGAACTCCGACTCCGGCCGTCCCCGCCCGGTCAGCAGCCGCCCGGTGCAGTGGCCCAGGATGTCCGCGTGCGGATCACGTACCGCGGTGACCATGCGGCGGGTCATCGCGCGGGAGTCCATCCGCAACTTGGAGTGCACGGACACCACGACGACGTCGAGCCGCTCCAGCAGTTCCGGTGCCTGGTCCAGCGAACCGTCGTCGAGAATGTCGCACTCGATGCCGGTCAGCAGCCGGAACGGCGCCCAGGTCTCGTTGAGCCCGGCCACCACGTCCAGCTGCTCGCGCAGCCGCTCGGGGGACAGGCCGCGCGCCACCGTCAGCCGCGGCGAGTGGTCGGTCAGCGCCGCCCAGTCGTGTCCGAGTGCCGCGGCGGCCCGGCCCATCTCCTCGATCGGGCTGCCGCCGTCGGACCAGTCGGAGTGCAGATGGCAGTCGCCGCGCAGCCGCTCCCGCAGCCGTTCACCGCCCCGGGCGAGCGGGGCCCGGGCCTCGTCCTCCAGCTTCTCCAGGTAGCCGGGCACCTGACCGGACAGTGCCTCGCGCGCGACCTGGGCCGTCTTGGGACCGACGCCCTTCAGGGACTCCAGCGACCCGGCGCGCTCGCGCAGCTCGCCGGCGGGCAGCTCACCGAGTACCCGGGCCGCGGTGCGGAAGGCGCGGACACGGTACGTCGGCGCCTGGGACCGCTCCAGAAGGAACGCGATCCGCTCCAGCGCCTCGACGGGCTCCATCGCCACCTCCTCCTGCGGCCTGCTCCGGCACGTCCAGGGTTCCCCAGCGCCCCCGTGCCCGCACCACGGGGCGACCGGGCGGGCCCGCCGCCCGGCCCCGCCGCAGGCTCCTCCGCCCGGCCGCCACCGCGGGTTCCGGCCTACCCTCGAGGCATGACCGAAATCGAGAGCCCGCACATCGGCAGTCCGCGGATCCTCGTGCTCCAGGTGCAGCCGGGCACGCCGCCGTTCCGGATCGTGGAGATCGACGGCCAGGTGGTCGGTGAGGCCAAGGCGGTCACCGATGTACTGCTGGCCGCCGCGGCCTTCGGCATCACGGTCCACGACCTGGACGACCCGGACGTGGTCCGCTGGGTGGGCGGGGACAAGTTCACCTGGACGCCTCGTTAGGGCCTGCCGGGCGCCTCAGCCGACCGTCCACTTCTGGTTGGCGCCGCCCGTGCAGGTCCAGATCTGCAGGCGGGTGCCGTTGGCCGAGCTGTTGCCGGTGGCGTCGAGGCACTTGTCGGCCTGCGGGTTGACGATGTCGCGCGCCGCGGTGACGACCCACCGCTGGGCGGCGCTGCCGTTGCAGTCCCACAGCTGGACGACCGTGCCGTCCCCCGTGCCGCCCCCGTCGACGTCCAGGCACTTGCCGAGCGCCCGGATCGTGCCGTCGGAGCCCACCGTCCACCGCTGGGCCGCGGTGCCGTTGCAGTCGTAGAGCTGTACCGGGGTGCCGTTGGCCGAGTTCGCCGCGGCGACGTCCACGCACTTGCCGCCGAGGCCGCTGATCGCGCCGCCGGTGGACGAGTCGCTCGTCGTCACCGAGACGTGGTCCACCACCAGCGACTGCGGGAAGACGGTGGAGCCGTCCGGGTCGCCGGGCCAGTAGCCGCCGACCGCCAGGTTGAGGATCAGGAAGTACGGCCTGTTGAACACCCACTGCTTCCCGCCCAGGTCGGCCGGGGTGCGCCGCTGGTAGACGTTGCCGTCCACCGACCAGGTGATCGAGTCGGGCGCCCAGTCGACGGCGAAGGTGTGGAAGCCGTCCGCGAAGGCCTGGCCGCCCGGCAGGGTGTATCCGGCGCCGATGCCGCCCGCGCCGGAGTAGCCGGGGCCGTGGATGGTGCCGTGCACGGTGGAGGGCTCGAAGCCGACGTTCTCCATGATGTCGATCTCCCCGGAGTCCGGCCAGTCGACCGGGGTGCCGAGCATCCAGAACGCGGGCCACATGCCCTGCCCGCGCGGCACCTTCATCCGCGCCTCGACGTGCCCGTACTGCGCGGTGAACTTCCCGGAGGTGTTGAGCCGGGCGGAGGTGTACTGGCAGGTGCCGTACCAGCACTGGTGGTTGGCCGGGTTCTCCTTGCGGGCCGTGATGACCAGGTTGCCCTGGCCGTCCAGGGCCGCGTTCTTGTTGCCGGAGGTGTAGTACTGCCGTTCGTGGTTGTTGACGTTGTCGCCGGTCTCGATCTGCCACTTCGAGGAGTCGACGGCCGCACCGGCCGGTCCGTCGAAGGTGTCGGAGAACGTCACGGCGGCGGCCGAGGCGTCGGCGGCCCCGACGGTTCCGGATTCCGCCTGGGCGGGGCCGGTCACCAGGGAAGCGGCCAGTCCGGCGGACACGGCGGCGGCGAGGAGACATCTGCGGAGCAGGCGTGGACGGACCACGGCTCTCCCTTCCGTACGGCGTCCCGGGACGGGGCGCCGACCGAGGTGGGGGGTAAGGGTGTCGCCTCTTGATTCAAGTAGTGAATTAAGAGGTGGTCAATACCTTGGTACGGACCACCTGCCGTTCTCTCAGGTACGGCGCCGGCGCGCGTGCACCGCACGGCTCATCCGGCGGCCGAGGAGCAGGTAACCGATCAGCGCTCCCGAGGTGTTGAGGATGACGTCGTCGATGTCGAAGGCGCGCCCCGTGACCAGGGCACCCTGCGCGAATTCCACCAGCAGCATCACGACGGCCGTCAGCAGCAGCACCCGCAGCGGCCCGCGCGTGCGCGGGGCGACGACCGGGACCAGTACGCCGAACGGGACGCCCAGCAGGATGTTGCCGCCGACCTGCTTGACGGCGTCCCGCAGCGCGGGCTGGTCCAGATAGGCCTTCAGCGAGCGGCCGGGATGCATGTTGGTGTGCGTCAGCGCCTCCGACGCGGGGGAGGGGTGCAGGGTCAGCCGCGCCAGCACCACCGCGAACGCCACCATGAAGGCGAACGCGCAGACCATCGCCAGAACGCGCAACGGAAGGGCCAGCGGGCGCCGTTCGCGCCGGTCGGCGTCCTCGTCCTTGGTGGCGCGGGAGTGAAGTAGGGAGCGCGGCCCTGATGAGGCGGCACGAGTCATTCGGTCCTCCAGTCGTCAACGTCCCCGCGTGGTGCGGCGGTCACCCGCCGAACCGTCGAGGATGCCGGGCGAAACCGGAACCGGCCGGTCCCGCCCCCCTTGGCGGGCCGCTCAGGGCCCGTAGGACACCCGCACCTCCTCGAAGCCGAGGGAGTGCAGCAGTCCCCGGAGCATCGCCGTGGTGTTGCTCTCGGCGCGCGCCTTCAGCTCACTGTCCTTCGCCGCGTCGCCGATGTGCCGGGCCGCGAGCTTCTGCACTGCCTGCTCGCCGTTCGGGTTGTCCGAGAACAGGTCGCCGAGGCGGTCGAGGAGCCCCCGCTGCTTGGACACGGCGTAGGAGCGCTCGGGGTCGAGGGCCGGCTCGCCGAGCGCCGCCTGCGGCAGCCGGAGAGTGGCCGACGTGCGGTCGCCGTTGACCTCGACGTCGTCCTCGTCCACCTTGCCGAGGTCGACGAAGGCGTCGACGGTGCCCGCCCCGACGTACAGGGTGCGGGTGCCGCGGATCGCGTCGGGCAGGAGCTTGGCGTCCTTCTCCAGGTCCACGACGACCTGGAAGTTGCCGGAGGCGGCCTCGTAACGGCTGATGTCCTGGACGGACTCCAGGAGCGCGGGGCCCGAGCGGTCCTGGGTCTCGGTGCCGAAGAGATCCTTCAGCCCCGGTACGACGCTCAGCCGGAGCCCCGCGAACAGCACGACGAGGACCAGCACGACCGCGCACAGCACCTTCGCCCAGCCGGGCATGCGCCGGGGGGGCTTCCTGATGGGAGACGTCATGGCGACGGCCCTCCTTCCTACTGTCCTGATGCCCTCCATCTCCCCTGCCAGGCAGAGCAGTTGGCGGACGGTTCAGTGCGCGGGCCTGAGCGGACGGTCCTCCGAGGGCCGGGACGACCACACCGCCTCCCCGTGCGTGAGACCCGGCAGCCGCAGCTCGGCCTCCCGCACCCGCCGGGCCGGCAGCTCGCCGGTGATCAGCCAGGCGGGGTCGCCGCCCGTCGTACCGGTGAAGTCCGCGCCCAGCGAGGCGAGCCGGGCCGTCACCGGCGCCAGCGCGTCCGGCGGAACCTCCGCCTCGAAGGCGTGGTACGGCTCGTACAGCAGCGTCCCCGCCTGCCGCAGGGCACGGCGCAGCACGATCGGTGTCAGCCCGCGGAAATCCGCCGCGGTGCTGACCGGCGAGTTGAATCCGGAGCGGGTCAGTGTGACCCGGTAGTCCGTGACGCGGCGCCGGTCAGACCGGTCAGCAGCGTGGCGTGGACCGTCTCCTCGACGGCCTGGTGGAATGCGCGCGGGAGCGCGCCGAGATCCGTCTCGTAGCCGAACACCGCGCCCGAGCCGCGCGGCCCCGGCTCGACGCGCAGCCCGATCGTCGCCCAGTACCGGGTGCGGTCGAGCCACGGCATCTCTTCCGCGGCCTCGCCGGTGCCCGCCGGGCGCTCACTGGGTGATGTCGAGGAGTCGGCGCATGCGGGGGACCCTGACCTGATGAGGGGCGAACACGGACGGCGTCATCATGGCGCCGCCCCCCCCGGGCCCGGCGCAACCGGATATCCGTAAGCTGAGGTCCCCCGGCCGGTCAGGATCATGCTAGGAGCGGTCCGTGCGAGACATCGCCGTGTTCAGCGGTAGTGCCCATCCCGAGCTGGCCGAGGAGGTCTGCGCACACCTGGGCGTCCCCCTGAGCCCCACCCGGGTCAGCCGGTTCGCCAACGACTGTCTGGAGGTGCAACTCCAGGCCAACTGCCGCGAGCGGGACGTCTTCCTGGTCCAGCCGCTGGTCAAGCCGGTCCAGGAACATCTTGTCGAACTGCTGCTGATGTGTGACGCGGCCCGCGGGGCGTCGGCCGGCCGCATCACCGTGGTCATGCCCCACTACTCCTACGCCCGCTCCGACAAGAAGGACGCGCCCCGCATCTCGCTGGGCGGGCGTCTGGCGGCGGACCTGCTGGTGGCGGCGGGCGCGAGCCGGGTCCTGGCCATGACCCTGCACTCGCCGCAGGTGCACGGGTTCTTCTCGGTGCCGGTCGACCACCTGCACGCGCTGCGCGAACTGGCCGCGCACTTCCGGCAGTACGACCTTTCCCGCACCACGGTCGTCTCACCTGACCTGGGCAACGCCAAGGAGGCGGCGGCGTTCGCCCGGATGCTCGACGCCCGGGTCGCGGCCGGTGCCAAGCAGCGGTACGCCGACGACCGGGTCAGTATCAGCGCCGTGATCGGGGACGTCGCCGGCCGGGACGTCATCGTGCTCGACGACGAGATCGCCAAGGGCAGCACCGTGCTGGAGCTTCTCGACCGGCTGCGGGAGGCGGGGCCGCGCACGATCCGGATCGCCTGCACGCACGGGCTGTTCGCGGCCGGTGCGCTGGGGCGGCTCAGCGAGCAGCCGGACGTGCTGGAGATCGTGTGCACCAACACCGTGCCGGTGCCGGCCGACGACCACACGGAGAAACTGCGGATCCTCTCCATCGCGCCCGCGCTCGCCGAGGCCGTGCGCCGCATCCACAACGGCGAGTCGGTCAGCGCCCTGTTCGACGCCCCGCCGGCCGGCTGACGCCGAGCACCTCCTCCAGGGTCGCCCGCGGCGGCATCAGTCGCGCCAGGCCGGTGATCCGCAGCATGCGCAGGGTCAGCGGGTGGGCGCACACCAGGTGCACCTGCCCGCCCCGGTCGAGCACCTGGCTACGGGCCCGGTACAGCAGCCGCAGTCCGGAGCAGTCGAAAAACTCGATCCCGCTGAGGTCGAGCACGACGAGGGCGTCGGGGCGTTCCGTCTCGCGGTCCAGACGCGGGGCGATCTCCTCGGCCGACGCGATGTCGATCTCGCCCCGGAACTCCAGCACCGTGTGCCCCCGGTCGCGGCGCACACGCAGATGCCGGGTGGGCGACGGGGACTGCTGCCGCACGACGACCTTGCCTCCAGCCTGTTCCGGGGGCTCGAACTACCCACGTTCTACTGCCTGCTCCGCTCAAGAAGTTACCCCGATCGAGCGAGTTTGAGCATGTTCGATTGACATATGTCATCGAAATCTCACACCCGGTCGGTCAGTCGACCACGAGGACCAGCTTGCCCGTGGTGCGGCCGGTCTCGCCGAGCGCGTGTGCCTCCGCCGCCTCCGCCAGCGGGAACGTCCGCGCGATCGTGGCCCGCAGCTCCCCCGACTCGACCAGGCGGGCGATCTCCCGCATGTCGGCCCGGTCGGCGTCCACGAGCATCCGCACCGCACGCACGCCCAGCCGCTCCGCCTCCTCGTAGAACTCGTCCGACCCGACCGGCAGGATGGAGACCACCACCCCGCCCGGGCGCAGTACGCGCAGCGACCGCAGGGACGTGTCTCCGCCGATCGTGTCCAGGACGACGTCGACGTCCTTCACGGCCTCGGCGAAGTCGGTCTCCCGGTAGTCCACCGTCTCGTCCGTCCCGAGGGAGCGCAGGAAATCGTGCTTGCCCGCGCTGGCGGTGCCGATCACGTGGGCGCCGAGGGCCTTGGCGATCTGCACCGCCACGTGGCCGACGCCGCCGGCCGCCGCGTGGATCAGCACCCGCTGTCCCGGCTGTACGTCCGCCCGTTCCACCAGCGCCTGCCACGCCGTCAGCGAGACCAGGGGGAGCGCGCCCGCCTGGACGTGGTCGATCCCGGCCGGCTTGTGCGTGAAGGCGCGCGCGGGCGCGGTGACGTACTCCGCGTGGGAGCCGTGGCCGAACGGGTAGGACAGCATCCCGAAGACCTCGTCGCCGGGCCGGAAGGCGGCGACGCCGATTCCCACCGCCTCCACGACGCCCGAGACGTCCCAGCCCAGCACGAAGGGCGGTTCACCGAGGAAGCCGCCGTTCGCCCGGTGCTTCCAGTCGGTGGGGTTCACTCCGGCGGCACGCACCCGTACCAGTACCTCGTTCGGGCGTGGCTCGGGGCGCTCGGACCGTACTTCCCTCAGGACCTCGGGACCGCCGAGGACGTCCTGGCTGATGGCTCGCATGGTGTTCACGTCGCTCATGGTCGCCCAGCTTGCCTCGCTCCGCCACGTCGGGGAAACAGTGCGTTCATCCGCGGAGCGTGACGGAATCCTCACTTCCGCAGGACCGTGGGATGGATCTTTGCGCTTCCCGACCGGCAAGCTCCCTGACGGCTCTGCGAGTTGACGCGATCGCGACGGGTCGACTCACGGTCACCCGCCCGCAGCGCCGAACAGCGCAAGCACGACACCCTGCACTGCCTGGAACACGACGGGGACGCCTGGGTGGCCACGGCCGACGGCGCGTCCGGCGTGCCGTACCCGGTGCCGCCGTCCTTCCTCTGGAACGGCTCCCACCTGCTGTTCTCCACCCCCGCCGCCAGTCCCACCGGCCGGAACCCGGCGGCGAGCGGGCGGGCGCGCGTCGGCATCGGGCCGACCCGTGACGTGGTGCTGGTCGAGGGCGTCGTCGAGACCGTGGAGCCGTCGAACTGCCCGAACAAGACGCCGAGTTGTTCGCCGTCAAGACCGGCTTCGACCCGCGCGCGCTCGCCACGCCGTACCTGTACTTCCGTATCCACCCGCAGCGGATCCAGGCATGGCGCGAGGCCAACGAGATCGAGGGGCGCGAACTGATGCGCGACGGCCAATGGCTGCCGGCCGACTGAATCGGCCGGGCCGGGATATCCGCAAGGTACGGGGCGCGGGGCACGAACGCCCCACGCCCGTAATCCTTCGGAGGAGACATGGCACTGGTCAACGCGGGCGTCGTGGTGCTCGACTGCGCCGAGCCCGAGAAGCTCGCCGAGTTCTACAAGGGGCTGCTGGGAGCCGAGGAGACCGACGCGACCGCCAACCGGATCGAGATCAGGTCGGCCGACGGCTTCCGTATGGCGTTCCGGCGGGACGTCAACGCCACCCCGCCGAGCTGGCCCCGCCCCGAGAACTCCCTCCAGGCCCATCTGGACTTCTGGGTGGACGACCTGGACGAGGCGGAACGCGGTGTCGTCGCACTCGGTGGGCGTCCGGTGGAGGCGAAGGACGCACTCGGGGTGCACGAGGAGCGCGGCTACTCGGACCCGGCGGGTCACTCCTTCACCCTGCGCCGCACCGCGCAGACGGCACCCAAGCAGGGCTAGCGACCGCCTGCCGGGTGCCGTCGGTGACGGGGGAGGGGGGCGGGGCCCCGTACGGTCAGTCGCGTCCGCCCTTCCCGCCGGCCGGCCAGACACCGGTCGAGCGTTCGATGGCCTTGGCCCCCGTCCGGTCCACGGCGCTGCGCACCGCGGCGAAGATGGCGCCCTGGATCGCGGCGGCGAGCAGGATCTCCCCCCAGGCGCGGTCCGGGTCCAGCGCGTCGGGCGCGTCGTCCTCGTGCCGGATCACCTTCCACGTCTTCTGGAACGCCAGCCCGGCCAGCGTGCCGCCCACCCAGCCCAGCGCGAAGCCGACGGGCTTGTAGGCGAGGGGGAGCTTCTGCTTCTTCTTCTTGGCCACGTGGATCTCCTTGTGCTCGGTGAGTTGATGGTGGCGGGATCGGTCGTACGGTCAGGGCCTGCCCCGCACCGGAACCGTCTCGTCGGCCGGGACCGGCCCCGGCGGTGTGCCGTCGCCGAACGGCCGGCCGCCCAGTTGCTGCCGGTGATGGGGCGTGAGCCAGCCGGACAGGTCCGGGCCCAGGGGCACGACAGCGGTCGGGTTGATGCCGGTGTGCACCTGGTAGTAGTGGCGTTTGATGTGGTCGAAGTCGACGGTGTCGCCGAAGCCGGGCGTCTGGAACAGATCACGGACGTACCCCCACAGCACCGGGTTCTCCGTCAGCTTCCAGCGGTTGCACTTGAAGTGGCCGTGGTAGACGGCGTCGAAGCGGACCAGGGTCGTGAAGAGCCGGATGTCCGCCTCGGTGATCGTGTCGCCGACCAGATAGCGTTGCCGCTCCAGCCGGGGCGTCAGCTGCTCCAGGCGCCGGAACACGCCCGCGCACGCGGCCTCGTACTCCTCCTGGCCCGTCGCGAAGCCCGCCCGGTACACACCGTTGTTGACGTCCTCGTAGACGCCCGCCATCACCTCGTCGATCTCGTCGCGCAGGGCGACGGGGTACAGGTCGGGCGCGCCCGGCCGGTGCAGGGACGTCCACTCGGTCGCGAGGTCCAGGGTGATCTGCTGGTAGTCGTTGGTTACCAGCTTCCCGCTGGGTACGTCCACGACCGCCGGCACGCTCACCCCGCCCGGGTAGCCCGTCTCGCGCCGGTCGTAGGCCTCGCTGAGGTAGCGGATGCCGAGGACCGGGTCGCGGTCGTCCGGGTCCAGGGTGAACCGCCAGCTGCGGTCGTCCTGGATGGGGTCGGTGATCGCGAGGGACAGGGCATCCTCCAGACCGAGCAGCCGCCGCGAGACAAGGGCGCGGCTCGCCCACGGACAGGCACGGCTCACCACCAGCCGGTACCGGCCGGACGCCACCGGCCACCCGTCCCGGCCGTCCGCGGTGATCCGGTCCGCGAAGTGGCTCTTGGACCGCTTGAACGCCTTCCTGCCGTAGCCGCTGTTGCCGGGCGTCCCGTCGTCACCGCTCATGGGTCTGCCTTCCAGTCGTTCGTGTGCCCTGGTGGACGCGTTCCCCGTTTTCGGCCGTCGGCACTGATGGGCCACCCGCAAGGGGGTGTGAGCCGTGTCGGACGGGGGCATTCGGCCCCTCGTGTATGGGACAGCCTCGGAAGAGAAGCAGGACCGGAAGACCGACAACGACGCCGACCGCGGCCCCGACCGTGCGGCCGACGAGAAGGCCGACCGCAGGACGCGCGTCACCGTGCTGGTGGCCCTGGCGGCCAACCTGGTGATCGCCGTCGCCAAGGCGGTGGGCGGCTTCATCGCGGGATCGCCCGCGCTGCTGTCGGAGGCGGCGCACTCGGTGGCGGACAGCATGAACGAGGTCTTCCTCCTCGCCGCCCTGCGCCGCAGCCGCCGCCCCGCCGACCGGCGCCACCCCTTCGGCTACGGCAAGGAACGATTCTTCTGGTCGCTCCTGGCGGCCGTCGGCATCTTCGTCATGGGCGGCTGCTTCTCCTTCTTCCAGGGCATCGAGGCCCTGCGCACGGGCGGCCAGGAGGAGCTGAGCGGCTACGTGGCCGGACTGATCGTGCTCGGTGTCGCCCTGCTCGCCGAGGGCGGCTCCCTGCTGCGTGCCCTGCACCAGGTGCGGGGTCAGGGCGGAATCGCCACCGGGCTGCGTGACCCGGCCCTGCGCACGGTCGTCGCCGAGGACGGCACCGCGGTGCTCGGCGTGACCCTGGCCATGACCGGCATGGTCCTGCACATGGCGACCGGGCAAGTGGTGTGGGAGGCCTGCGCCTCGCTCGCGATCGGCGCGCTGCTCGTGTTCGTGGCCTACCGGCTGGGTCGCGAGGCCCGCGACCAGCTGATCGGTGAGGCCGCCGACCCGGAGGCCAGCGGCCGGATCCGGTCGCTGCTGCGGGCGCAGCCGGAGATCGACAGTGTCGAGGCGCTGTTCACCATGAAGACGGGCCTCGACTCCACCCTGGTGGCCGCTCGCATCGACCTGGTCCCGGGCCTCGACAGCGAGCGGGTGGAGGAGGTCGCCGTACGCATCAAGAGGTCGATCGCGCGCACCGTCCCCGAGGCGAGGCAGATCTTCCTCGACGTCACCGACCGGCCCGCGCAGGAGGCAGCCGAAAGCCCCGCCGCGACGGGGGAACGCGGCGGGGCCTGAACGACGTGTTCCCGGCCGGCGTCGGTCCATGCACCCGGATCCGGGAAACTTCCTTGCGCCGGGTTCAGCTCCCGTCGGCCGCTTCCAGGACGAAGACCGGAATCTCCCGGTCCGTCTTCTTCTGGTAGTCGGCGTACGGCGGATACGCCGCGACGGCACGCTCCCACCACTCGGCCTTCTCCGCGCCGGAGACCTCACGGGCCGTCATGTCCCGCTTCACCGGGCCGTCCTGGAGTTCCACATGGGGATCGGCCTTCACGTTGTGGTACCAGACCGGGTGCTTGGGCGCTCCGCCCAGGGAGGCGACCACGGCGTAACGGCCCTCGTGCTCGACGCGCATCAGCGGGGTCTTGCGGAGTTTGCCGCTCCGCGCGCCCTGCGTGGTCAGCACGATGACGGGCATTCCCGTATCCATCAGGGTCGTGCCCTTCGTGCCGCCCGAGCTCTCGTAGAGCTCCACCTGTTCGCGCACCCACTGCGTCGGGCTGGGTTCGTACTCGCCCTCAAGAGGCATGGCTTCCGTCCCATCATCGTGTCGTACGGCCGGCCGGCACCGTGGTGCACCACCGACCCGTGCAGGATCCATCCGTACCCCGTCCTGCCCGCCGATCTCCAACAGCCGCGCGAATACGCGCCCGGATCGGGCGGATCCCGCCAGTCTGCTCCCGCCACCGATCTGGCCGAACTTGACGTCGCCGTATAGGTGCCTGGGGCATCTAATGAAGATCGGCACGACGCACTCTTCGTCTGCGAGGTCTTTCATGACGGACACGCACACACCGCCGGACACGCACACAGCGCCGGACACGCACACAGCGCCGGACACGGCCACGCCGGGCGGGGGCGCGAGGGAACCCGTCGCCTTCCCGCGGGACCGGACCTGTCCCTCCCGCCCTCCCGCCGCCTACGACCCGCTGCGCGCCACCCGCCCGCTGGCCCGGGTCACCCTCTTCGACGGCCGTCCGGCCTGGCTGGTGACCGGACACGCCGCCGCCCGCAGGCTGCTGGCCGACCAGCGGCTGTCCACCGACCGCACCCGCGACGGCTTCCCCGCCACCTCGGCGCGCCTCGCCGCCGTACGCGACCGCAGGACCGCTCTGCTCGGTGTCGACGACCCGGAACACCGCACCCAGCGCAGGATGGTCCTCCCCGAGTTCACCCTCAAGCGCGCCACCGCCCTGCGCCCGCGGATCCAGCGGATCGTGGACGAACGGCTCGACGCGATGACCGCGCAGGGCCCGCCCGCCGAACTGGTGACGGACTTCGCGCTGCCCGTCCCCTCGATGGTGATCTGCGCGCTGCTCGGCGTCCCCTACGCCGACCACGACTTCTTCGAGGAGCAGTCCCGTCGGCTGCTGCGCGGGCCCCGGCCCGCAGACACCCAGGACGCCCGAGACCGACTGGGGGTGTATCTGGGCGAGTTGATCGACCGCAAGAGCAGGACGCCCGGCGAGGGGCTGCTGGACGACCTGGTGCGGCATCAGCTGAGCGAGGGCGCCGTCGACCGCGAGCAGTTGGTCGCGCTGGCGGTCATCCTGTTGGTCGCGGGCCACGAGACGACCGCCAACATGATCTCGCTCGGCACCTACACCCTGCTGGGCAACCCCCGCCGCCTGGCCGAGCTGCGCGAGGACCCTGCCCTGCTGCCCGGCGCGGTCGAGGAACTGATGCGCGTCCTGTCCATCGCGGACGGGCTCCTGCGGCTGGCCACCGAGGACATCGAGGTGGACGGGCAGACCATCCGGGCCGGCGACGGAGTCGTCTTCTCGACCTCCGTCATCAACCGCGACGAGACCGTCTACCCCGACCCGGACGCCCTCGACTGGCACCGCCCGGCCCGCCACCACGTCGCCTTCGGGTTCGGCATCCACCAGTGCCTCGGCCAGAACCTGGCCCGCGCGGAGCTGGAGATCGCCCTGCACACGCTCTTCGAGAGGCTTCCCTCGCTGCGCCTGGCCGCCCCCGCGGAGGAGATCCCCTTCAAACCCGGGGACACGATCCAGGGGATGCTGGAACTCCCCGTGGCCTGGTAGGAGGCTCCCGGTATGCACATCGGCATCGACAAGGACACCTGCATCGGCGCGGGCCAGTGCGCGCTGACCGCACCCGACGTGTTCACCCAGGACGACGACGGCCACAGCACGGTCCTGCCGGGCCGGGAGGACGGCGGCGGCAGCGCACTGGTACGCGAGGCGGCCCGGGCCTGCCCCGTCGGAGCCGTCACCGTGTCGCAGACGGTGGACTGACACCGCCGGCGTCCGCCGCCGGGGTGTCCGCCCTCGCGGCTCCCAGCAGTACCCGCGCCGCCTCACGTGCCGCCCGGGCCGGTTCCGTGCCGCCCGTGACGCCCGCCGTCACCATGGCGCCCTCGGCCAGCAGGAACAGCTGCCCGCCCATCGCGGCGGGCAGTCCCGCGCCGGCCGCCAGGCCGTCGAGGAACTCCCGGAAAGCTCCCTTGTGCGCCCGCACCCGGTCCGCCACCGGGGCAGAGGTGGCACCCAGCTCGCCGTACGCGTTGATCCACGCGCAGCCGCGGAAGTCCGGTTCGGCGAACCACTGTCCGAGCCAGTCGAAGACGGCCAGGATCCGGGCGCCGGGTTGCTCGTACCGGTCGACGTGTTCCGCAAGCCGTTCCCGCCAGCGCACGTCGCGCCGCTCCAGGTAGGCCACCACGAGCTGCTCCTTGGCCGGGAACAGCTGGTACAGGCGTTTGAGCGAGACACCGGAGTCGCCGCGGACGTCGTCCATGCCGACGGCCTGGACGCCCCGCCCGTAGAAGAGCCGCTCCGCCGCGTCCAGGGCCCGTTCCCGGGCGACCTCGCTGTCCATGGAGACCTCTTCCCCGACGTGTGCCTCGATCGTCCCTTGACCAGAGAACGAGCGTTCTCATACGGTAGCAGCCAGCGCACAGAGAACGATCGTTCTCCCTTCTCCGCACGGAGGTTCGGCCATGACCACCGACCGCCCGCCCCTGCCGCCCTTCACCCGGGAAACCGCCGCCCGCAAGGTACGGGCCGCCGAGGACGCATGGAACACCCGCGGCCCGCACAGGGTCGCGCTCGCCTACTCCGATGACTCGGTCTGGCGCAACCGCGACACTTTTCTCACCGGACGTGCCGCCATCGTCGATTTCCTGACCGCCAAGTGGGCGCGCGAACTCGGGTACGCGCTGCGCAAGGACCTCTGGGCCTTCGACGGCAACCGCATCGCCGTCCGCTTCCGGTACGAGTCCCGCGACGCCGACGGCCAGTGGTGGCGCTCCCACGGCAACGAACTCTGGGAGTTCGACGAGCACGGCCTGATGACCCGGCGGGAGGCGAGCATCAATGACGTGGCCATCACGGAGTCGGACCGCCGCATCCACGGCCCGCGGCCCGTTCAGTAGGGTTTCCGGGTGAGCGAACAGGCCCGGAACGCCGAGGAATCCGAGAAGCAGGCGAAGCCCTTTCTCTATGTCGTCGTCTGCGCCGCGGGCGTGGCCTTTGGCGTCAGCAAGCTGATCACCGCCGCGCAGGAGCGCGACTGGGAGGTCGGCGTCTTCGCGACCCCGGTCGCCATGGACGGCTTCTTCGACACCGCCGCCGTCGAGGCGCAGACCGGCCGCCCCATCCGCTCGGCCTGGCGCCGCCCCGGCGATCCGCGGCCCTTCCCGGCGCCGGACGCCGTCGTGGTAGCGCCGGCCACCTTCAACACGGTCAACAAATGGGCCGCCGGCCTGGCCGACACCCTCGCCGTCGCCACCCTGTGCGAGGCCTGCGGCCTGGGCGTCCCCGTCGCCGTCCTGCCGTGCGTGGCCGACGCGCTGGCCTCCCACCCCGCGTACCGGGAGAGCCTGACCCGGCTGCGCGGGATGGGCGTACGCTTCGGCGACCCGTACGCCGGTGCGACGGGTCAGGACGGCGGTCGACCGGAGTTCGCCTGGGAGCGGGCGCTCGACCTGCTCGAACAGCGCTGACCCGCCCCGGCTTCGAGCCCGCGCGAAGACGTACGCTCGCCCCTGGTACTGATGATCCCGAAGACAGGAGCAGCAACGATGCAGTACGTGAAGCTCGGTTCGACGGGCCTGGACGTGTCGCGGATCTGCCTGGGCTGCATGACCTACGGCGATCCCGGCCGCGGCACGCACGAGTGGACCCTCGACGAGGAGGCCTCGCGTCCGCTGATCCGGCAGGCTCTGGAAGCCGGCATCACCTTCTTCGACACGGCCAACGTCTACTCCGACGGCACCAGCGAGGAGATCGTCGGCAAGGCGCTGCGCGACTTCGCCCGCCGCGACGACATCGTGCTCGCGACAAAGGTGAACGGCCGGATGCGGCCCGGGCCCAACGGCGCCGGACTGTCCCGCAAGGCGGTCATGACCGAGATCGACCACAGCCTGAAGCGCCTGGGCACCGACTACGTCGACCTCTACCAGATCCACCGCTTCGACCCGCACACGCCGGTCGAGGAGACGATGGAGGCCCTGCACGACCTGGTGAAGGCGGGCAAGGTCCGCTACATCGGCGCCAGTTCGATGTACGCCTGGCAGTTCTCCAAGGCCCAGTACACCGCCGAGCGCCACGGCTGGACGAAGTTCGTGTCCATGCAGAACCACTACAACCTCGTCTACCGCGAGGAGGAGCGCGAGATGCTGCCCCTCTGCGCGGACCAGGGCGTCGGCGTGCTGCCCTGGAGCCCGCTCGCCCGCGGCCGGCTCACCCGGGACTGGGACACCGCCACCGGGCGCAGCACCACCGACGACTTCGGCAGCACGCTCTACCAGGAGGGCGACCGTGCCGTGGTCGAGGCGGTCACACGCATCGCCGGTGACCGCGGCGTGCCGCGCGCCCAGGTGGCTCTCGCGTGGCTGCTGCACCAGGACACGGTGACCGCGCCGATCATCGGCGCGTCGAAGCCGGGGCACCTTGAGGACGCCGTGGCGGCGGTCGAACTGACGCTCAGTGAGAAGGAGATCGAGGAGCTGGAGCGGCCCTACGCGCCGCACCCGATCGCCGGTCACTGATACCCGGCCCGACGTGTCAGGGGCCCGCCCCGGGCTCCAGGGCGGTGACGGACACCGACGACTCGTCCCCGCCCACCGGGACCTCGCCGGCCTTCCACTCGACCTTGATCGGGTCCCGCTCGTCCGGCGGGGTGACGAGCAGCGCCGCCGGGGTGGCGGTGCGGGCGCCGCTGATCTGCGGGCTGGAGAACGACAGCCCGGCCCACGCGCTCTTCCCCGCGGTCAGCGTGACCGTCCGGGGGGAAGAGGGCGCGCGCTCGGGGTCCGGGCCCAGCTGCTTGCCGGACGCGTCGACGAAGGCGGCGCCGGGATACCCGTACAGGGCGCAGGTGCGGTCGGAGGTGTTGGTCAGCACGATCGGGAAGTTCCGCTGTCCGGCGCCGGGGTCGACGCGGCCGACGGCGGCGCGCAGCTCGGAGGTGTGGCAGCGGCCGTCGGTGCGGGCGGAGGCGGAGGCCGATCCGGCGGTGTCGCTGGGCGCGGTGGTGACCGCGGGTGTGGTGGACGCACCGGTGTCCGGACCGGTGGTGCGCGGGGCCTCGGTGGGTTGTGGGGCGCTCGACGTGCTGCTCTCGCTGCCGCAGGCGCTCACCAGGGCGAGGAGCGCGACCGCGCTCGCCAGCAGGGCGGTGCGCTGTACGGGCTGGGACATGTTCGCCATCGCTTCTCCACACTCCCGTCGGTCTCGCGCACGGACCGCCGTCTGCGCGGCGGCACCGTACGCCCTGTGCCTTCGAGTGTCCCGCCGCGCGGGCCGGGAAACGACGGGCGCACTCGGAGACGTGGTGCGCTCATCCGGCGCAGTCCTCCGGCGCAGTCCTCCGGCGCAGTCCTACGGCGCAGTCCTACGGCGCGGTCCTCCGGCGTACTCCTACGGCGCGGTCCTCCGGCTCACGTCTCCGGCTCACGTCTCCGGCTCACGTCTCCGGCGGTGCGGGCGGGGGGCCCGGCGGTCCTGCCCAAGGGCCCGCCCGCGGGGGTCGGCTCACGCCTCCGGCTCACGCCTCGTCGAGCAGCCCCAGCTCCGCCCAGATCGTCTTGCCCTCGGTCGTGTGCCGGCTGCCCCAGCGCTGGGTCAGCTGGGCCACCAGCAGCAGCCCCCGGCCGCCCTCGTCCCAGGTCTTGGCCCGGCGCAGATGCGGCGCCGTGTGGCTGGTGTCGGAGACCTCGCAGATCAGCGTGGCCGTGTCGTGGATCAGCCGTAGCCGGATGGGCGGGGAGCCGTACCGGATGGCGTTGGTGACCAACTCGCTCACGACCAGTTCGGCGGTGAAGGACGCCTCCAGCAGGGCCCAGGCGGACAACTGCTCGACGACCTGCTTGCGGACGGGGGCGACCAGCGACGGGTCGGCCGGGATGTCCCACGTCGCGACCTGACCGGCCGGCAGCCCCCGGGTGCGGGCCAGCAGCAGCGCCACGTCGTCGGCGGCGCTGCCCGAGGGGAGCAGGGCGTTCAGCACCCGGTCGCAGGTCGCGTCCAGCGATTCGGCGGGGGCCGCCAGTGCCTCGCGCAGCAGCGCCTGACCGGCGTCGGCGTCCCGTTCCCGGCTCTCGACCAGCCCGTCGGTGTAGAACGACAGCACGCTGCCCTCGCGCAGCTCCAGCTCGGCGGACTCGAACGGCAGCCCGCCCACGCCCAGCGGGGGGCCCGAGGGCAGCTCGACCTGTTGGGGCGGGCCGTCCGGCGGGACGAGGACGGGCGGCGGATGCCCGGCCCGGGCCAGGGAGCAGTGCCGTGACACCGGGTCGTACACCGCGTACAGGCAGGTGGCGCCGACCTCGCCCGCGCTGTCGTCGCCGGACTCCTCGGACAGCCGGACGACCAGGTCGTCGAGGTGGGTGAGCAACTCGTCGGGCGTCAGGTCGATGTCGGCGAGGGTGCGGACGGCGGTGCGCAGCCGGCCCATGGTGGCCGAGGCCTGGATGCCGTGGCCGACGACGTCCCCGACGACCATGGCGACCCGCATCCCGGACAGCGGGATGACGTCGAACCAGTCGCCGCCGACCCCCGAACGGGCCGCCGGGAGGTAGCGGGAGGCCGCATCCACCGCGGCGGTGGGCGGCAGCCACCGCGGGAGCAGACTGCGCTGCAGGGTCAGTGTGGCCTCGCGCTCGCGTGAGTAGCGGCGGGCGTTGTCGATGCAGACGGCGGCGCGGGCGGAAACCTCCTCGGCCAGCAGCACGTCGTCGTGGGTGAACGGGTGGGGCTGCCGGAACCGGGTGAAGACCGCGACGCCGAGGGTGGTGCCGCGGGCCTGGAGCGGCACGGACATCGTGGAGTGGATGCCGTACTCCCTGACCCGCCGCAGGCGGACGGGGTCCCATGCCAGCCACCGTTCGAGGTCGCCGAAGGCATCCGCGGCGACGATCGCCTGCCCCGAGAGCAGAGATTCGGCCTGGGGCGAGCCGGCCGGGTAGGCGTCCAGCTGACCCGGTTCGGCCACCGCCTCCGGGCCGCCCGGGGCGATCGACCGGTGGGCCGTCCTGCGCAGGCCGACCGGCGGCTCGAGCACGGCGGCGGGCTCACCGCCGTGCTCGAGCGGGTCCAGCAGGTCGACGCTCACGAAGTCGGCGAGCGCGGGCACGCACACGTCCGCCAGCTCCTGCGCCGTACGGGTCACGTCGAGCGTGCTGCCGATGCGCACGCTGGCCTCGTTGACCAGCTGCAGCCGCTCCCGGGCGAGGTGCTGCTCCGTGAGGTCGTGGACGCTCACGCACACGCCGAGGACCTGGCCGCCGGCGTCGGTGAGCGGCCCGATACGGGCGTTCCACGCGTGGGCGCGGCTCTCGCCGACGGCCCTGAGATGGGCCTGCATGTCGTACCGGTGGCCGGAGGCCAGTACCCGCCGCATGTGACGTTCGAGTTCCGCGTTCTGCGGCCGGCCGCTCATGTCGGTGGCCCGCAGACCCCGGAGGCGGTCGGGCGGGAGTCCGACGAGCTGCGCCATGGCGTCGTTGACGCCGCGCAGCAGGAGCCGGTCGTCGAAGATCATCATGGCGCAGGGGGCCTGGGTGAGAGCTGCTCTGACCAGCGGGTCGTCCGCCGGGTCGGGGCCGCGCTCCAAGGGGGCGACGGCGAGCCACGTGCGAGGTGCGCCGTCCTGCGACGGTCTGCGGTGGGCGAGCACCCACACGGACACGGTGTGCCCGTCGCGGTGCCGCAGCGCCAGGGTGCCGTTCCAGTGCTCGTCACCGGGCCCGGGGGGCGCGTCGTCGCCGCCGTCGGCCAGCAGGCCGGCGGCGGGGCGCCCCACGACCTCGGCGGCGGGATGGCCCAGCAGCAGGCTGGCGCCCTCGTTCCACTCCAGCAGGGTGCCGGAGTCGTCGACGACTGCTCGGGCCGTGGCGGCATCGTCGAACGGGTTGACCGGACTCATCGTCGCCACTCCATTGCGCACACCTCAGTGAACAGCGCGTCACCTGAGTCCCAGCTTAGTGCGTCCGGGCCCCGCGCGGACCCGAACCACCGGGCCCGCGATCGCCCCGGGGACGCGGAGGCCGCCGAGCGGCCGGGCCGCCCGGGGCAGAAAGAGCTTTCCGTGGTCTTGACGGCCGCGTGTGGCACGACGTCAGAATCTGTTTGTTGGCGATCAGTTGTGAGTACTTCTGGGTCCTGATGAGCTTGATGAGGGAGATCCGCCATGACGGTCACGCGCAGATCGGTTCTGATCGCCTCCGCCGCCGCCCCGGCGGCCGGTGCGGTGCTGGGCGCCCCGTCGGCGCACGCCGCGGACGCCACGGAGAGCGGCGCGGGCCGCGGCACCATCCCCCTGCTCGACGGCTGGCGCTTCCTGCTGGTCGACCCCGACGGTTCCGCCGACGACTCCACCGGCGCCGCGGACCCGGCGTACGACGACTCGGCGTGGCGCGAGGTCGCCGTCCCGCACGACTGGAGCATCGAGCAGACGCCCACCACCGAGCACGGCACCACCAGCGGCACCGGCTTCCTGCCGGGCGGCCTCGGCTGGTACCGCCTCGCGTTCACCCTGCCGCCCGCCCTCGCCGGGAAACGGATATCGGTCGAGTTCGACGGCGTCTACATGGACTCGCGCGTCCACTGCAACGGCCGGGAGGCCGGCCGCCACCCCTACGGCTACACCGGCTTCGCTCTCGATCTCACCGACCTGGTGCACACCGACGGCCGTACCGAGAACGTCCTCGCGGTCCAGGTGCGCAACCAGTTGCCGAGCAGTCGCTGGTACTCCGGCAGCGGCATCTACCGCGAGGTCCGCCTCGTCGTCACCGAACCGGTGCACGTACGGCGCTGGGGCACGTACGTCACCACACCGCAGGTCAGCGAGGAGCGCGCCGTCGTCCGAGTGGAGACGTCCGTCGTGAACGCGTCGGGCACCGCACGCGAGGTCGAGATCCGGTCGGCGGTCAAGGACGCGGACGGACGCACCGTCGCCCGCGCCACCTCCACGGCCCGCGTCGCCGAAGAGGCGGACGAAACCCACGAACTCACCGTCACCCGCCCCCGGATGTGGGACTTCGCGACCCCGCACCGCTACACCCTGCACACCGAACTGCGCGTCGGCGGCCGGACCGTCGACACCTGCCGCACCCCGTTCGGCGTCCGCACCTTCCATGTCGACCCCGAGGAGGGCTTCCACCTCAACGGCCGGTACGCCAAGATCAAGGGCGTCGACCTGCACCACGACCTCGGCGCTCTCGGCGCCGCCGTGAGCATCGACGCGATCCGCCGCCAGATGACCATCATGAAGTCGATGGGCGTCAACGCCTTCCGCACCTCGCACAACCCGCCCGCGCCCGAGACGATCGCGGTCTGCGAGGAGATGGGCATCGTGATGCTGGTGGAGGCCTTCGACTGCTGGCGCACCGGAAAGAACCGCTACGACTACGGCCGGTTCTTCGACGAGTGGTGCGAGAAGGACGCCACCGAGATGGTGCTGGCGGCCCGCAACTCGCCCGCCGTGGTGATGTGGTCCATCGGCAACGAGGTCCCCGACTCCACCTCCACCGCCGGACTCGCCATGGCCGACCGGGTCATCGACGCCATCCGGGCCGCCGACGACACCCGCCCGCTGGTCATCGGCTCCGACAAGTACCGCCGG
Source organism: Streptomyces sp. NPDC097107 (assembly GCF_044762405.1). Lineage (NCBI taxonomy): Bacteria > Bacillati > Actinomycetota > Actinomycetes > Kitasatosporales > Streptomycetaceae > Streptomyces > Streptomyces sp. NPDC097107. The sequence goes on from NZ_JBIWEF010000003.1 coordinate 305,957, forward strand.
ATGCCCGTCAAGGGCTCCGCGGCCGACCTGATGCTGACCAAGCTGGACGGGCTCGGCCTCAACTACAACACCGCCAAGTCGGTGGACGACCTGCACGCGGCCTACCCGCACCTCTTCCTCTTCGAGTCCGAGTCGTCGTCCGAGACCTCCACGCGCGGCACCTACCAGGAGCCGGAGCACCTCAACACCGGCGAGAACCAGACGCCCGGGAAGCGGGCCACCTCGTCCTACGACAACAACCTCGCCTCCTGGACCATGAGCGGCGAGTACGGCCACAAGAAGGACCGGGACCGGAAGTGGTTCGCCGGCCAGTTCCTGTGGTCCGGCATCGACTACATCGGGGAGCCGACGCCGTACGACGTCTTCCCGGTGAAGGCCTCCTTCTTCGGCGCGGTCGACACCGCCGGCTTCCCGAAGGACATGTACCACCTGTTCCGGAGCCAGTGGACGGACGAGCCGATGGTCCACCTGCTGCCGACGACCTGGAACCACCGCGAGGGCGACACGGTCGAGGTCTGGGCGTACGCCAACGTCGACACCGTCGAACTGTTCCTGAACGGCAGGTCTCTCGGCACCCGCACGTTCGACACGAAGAAGACCGTCGACGGCCGGACGTACCTGGAGACCACCGAGGCCACCGGCGACGACAAGACCTTCACCGAGGGCCCCTACCCCGGCAGTTACACCAGCCCGAACGGCAGCGCGGGCAAGCTCCACCTGACCTGGAAGGTGCCCTTCGAAGCGGGCGAACTGAAGGCCGTCGCCCGGCGGGCCGGCAGGGCGGTCGCCACCGACGTCCTGCGCACCGCGGGGGCGCCGCACGCCGTACGCCTCACCCCCGACCGCGACAGTGTCGCCGCGGACGGCCGCTCCCTGGTCTTCGTGACGGCCGAGGTGGTCGACCGGCGCGGTGTGGTGGTGCCCGGCGCCGAACACCTGCTCTCCTTCGACGTCGCGGGCGGCTCCCTCGCCGGACTCGACAACGGCCGCCAGGAGAGCGCCGAGCGCTACCAGGCCAGTACCCGCACCGCCTTCCACGGCAAGGCCCTCGCCATCGTGCGGTCCGGTACCCGGCCGGGCACGGTACGGGTGACGGCCCGCGCGGACGGGCTGCGTACGGACACGGCGACCGTGCGCGCCCGCCGCGCCGAGTCCCGCGCCACCACACCGGCCGCGGAGTTCCGGCCCGAGCACCCGGCGCCCCCGGACCTCCCGCACGCGGACGCGAGTTACTCCGGCCGCCCCGACACGCTCCCCGCCGCCATGCTCGACGGCGACCCGGCGACCGGCTGGTCCAACGGCTTCCACAAGGCGGCCACCGCGCTGCTGCCCGCATTCGAAGGAGCCCGCGCCGAGGACTGGGTCTCGGTCGACCACGGCCGCGGGCGCACCTACGACCGGATCGAGGTCTCCTTCACCGTGGACGCCACCCACAGCCTGCCCGCCACGGTCGAGGCCGCCGTCTGGGACGGCCGTGCCTGGCGCGCGGCCGAGGGGGCACGGACCGACTGGGCCGCCGCGTCCGACGCGCCCACGCTCATCACCTTCGAGCCGGTGCGCGGCTCCCGGGTCCGCCTCACACTGACCAGCCGCCACCCCGGTGAGCCGAAGGGCGCGATCCGCATCAGCCGCCTGGAGGCGCCCGTCGCCTGAGCCGTCGCTCGGGTCCGGACGGGAACCAGTCCCGTCCGGACCGTTGACGGGGTGTCATGTCTGCCACAAGCATGGCCCCGACCGCTTTTGGGAGCGCTCCCATTCCGGCGCCTCCCTCGACGTGAGCGCCATCCGCACCTCCCCCGAGGAGCCCAGACGTGAGAAAACGCAGAACCGCGCTCGTCTCCCTGACCGCGCTGCTGGCGGCGGCCGTCACCGCGCTGCCCGCCGCCCCGGCCGGAGCCGAGGAGACCGAGCAGGTCAGGAACGGCACCTTCGACAACGGCACCGAATCCTGGTGGACGAGCAGCAACGTCACCGCGGGCGTGTCCGACGGCCGGCTGTGCGCCGACGCCCCCGGCGGCACCGCCAACCGCTGGGACGCGGCCGTCGGCCAGAACGACATCACCCTGGCCGCGGGGGAGTCGTACAGGTTCTCCTTCACCGCGACCGGCACGCCCGCCGACCACGTGGTCCGGGCGATCGTGGGCCTGTCGGTGTCCCCGTACGACACCTACCACGAGGTCAGCCCGCAGCTGAGCGTCTCCGGCAACACCTACTCGTACACCTTCACCTCACCCGTCGACACCACCCAGGGCCAGGTCGGCTTCCAGCTCGGCGGCACCCCCGACCCCTGGCGATTCTGCGTCGACGACGTGTCACTGCTGGGCGGTGTGGCGCCCGAGCCGCACGTGCCCGACACGGGGCCGCGGGTCCGGGTCAACCAGGTCGGCTACCTGCCGTCCGGCCCGAAGAACGCCACGCTGGTCACCGACGCGACCTCGCGCCTGCCCTGGCGGCTGAGGGACGACGGCGGCCGGGTCGTCGCCCACGGCTGGAGCAAGCCGCGCGGCGTCGACGCCTCCTCCGGGCAGAACGTCCACTCGATCGACTTCGGCCGCCACAAGAAGCGCGGCGAGGGCTACACGCTGGTCGCCGACGGGGAGACGAGCCGCCCCTTCGACATCGGCACCGCCGCCTACGAGCGACTGCGCACCGACTCCGCGAAGTACTACTACACCCAGCGCAGCGGCACCCCGATCAGCGGCGACCTGCGCCCCGGCTACGCCCGCCCGGCCGGACACGTGGGCGTGGCACCCAACCAGGGCGACACCGAGGTCCCCTGCCAGCCCGGCGTCTGCGACTACACCCTCGACGTCTCCGGCGGCTGGTACGACGCCGGCGACCACGGCAAGTACGTCGTCAATGGCGGCATCTCCACCTGGGAGCTGCTCAGCACCTACGAGCGCTCGCTGCACGCCCGCACCGGGGAGCCGTCGAAGCTCGGCGACGGCACGCTCGACATCCCGGAGAGCGGGAACAAGGTGCCGGACATCCTCGACGAGGTCCGCTGGGAAATGGACTTCCTGCTGAAGATGCAGGTGCCGGACGGGCAGCCGCTGGCCGGCATGGCCCACCACAAGATCCACGACGAGGCGTGGACCGGACTGCCGCTACTGCCCAGCGACGACCCGCAGAAGCGCGAGCTGCACCCGCCGACCACCGCGGCCACCCTCAACCTGGCGGCGACGGCGGCCCAGGCGGCCCGCCTCTACCGCCCCTACGACCGGGAGTTCGCCGCGAAGGCGCTCGACGCGGCCCGCACGGCATGGGCGGCGGCGCTGGCCCACCCGGACGTGCTCGCCGACGAGAGCGACGGCATCGGCGGTGGGGCCTACCCGGACGGCCAGGTCGAGGACGAGTTCTACTGGGCCGCCGCCGAGCTGTACCTGACGACGGGGGAGCGGGACTTCAAGGAGTACGTGCTCAACTCCCCGGTCCACACCGCCGACATCTTCGGCCCGCTCGGCTTCGACTGGGCCCGCACCGCGGCGGCGGCCCGGCTGGACCTGGCGACCGTGCCCAACCGGCTCCCCGGCCGGGACAAGGTACGCCGCTCCGTCGTCCAGGGCGCCGACCAGTACCTGGCCACGCTCAAGGCGCATCCGTACGGCATGCCCTACGCCCCCGAGGGCAACGTCTACGACTGGGGCTCCAGCCACCAGATCCTCAACAACGCGGTCGTCCTCGCCACCGCCTACGACATCACCGGCGGCTCGAAGTACCGTGACGGCGCCCTCCAGAGCATGGATTACATCCTGGGCCGCAACGCGCTGAACATGTCGTACGTCACCGGCTACGGCGAGGTCAACGCCCACAACCAGCACAGCCGCTGGTACGCCAAGCAGCTCGACCCGGCGCTGCCGGCCCCGCCCGACGGCACCCTGTCCGGCGGGCCGAACTCGAACATCCAGGACCCCTACGCACAGAGCAAACTCCAGGGCTGTGTCGCCCAGTTCTGCTTCATCGACGACATCCAGTCCTGGTCGACCAACGAGCACACCATCAACTGGAACGCCGCACTGGCCCGCATGGCCTCCTTCGTGGCGGACCAGAGCTGACCGCACCACCGCTCCGCCCGCCTCCCGCGGTACCGTCGTGACACCGTTCTGACCTGCGCGTATTTACGGGTCAGTACCCGCGCGGTACCGTGGGAGGCATGCCAGCTCTGAACGTGGAGTTCAGCGACCGCGAGCTCGAGGACCTTCGGCAGATCGCCAAGGAACGCGGTACGTCGATGAAGGCGCTCGTGCGGGAGGCCGCCGCCGCCGACATAGCCCGGCACCGGGCGCTGCAGGAGGGCGCGGAGGCGTTCCGCCAATTCTTCTCTGCCCACGCCGACGAGTTCGCGGCCGCCTTTCCCGACGACGAGCCACCGTCCGTCACGGGCGAGGGGCGGGCCGCCTGACCCATGGCGCCGGTCCTGCACATCGACGTGCCCTGGCTGCTCCAGCGCCATGAGGAAGTGCTGCCGGAGCAGCCCACCGTCAACGACTTCTCCGCGTTGGTCGCCGCCGTCGCCCGGCACCGCGTCGACCCGCCCCGCCTCGGGGTGGACCCCGACCCGGCCTGGCGGGCAGCCGCCCTGCTGCACACGCTCGTCGTGCTCAAGCCCCTGCCCTCGGCCAACGCCCGCTTCGCCTGCGCGACCGCCGTCGCCTACATGTTCGCCAGCGGCGTCGGCATCGACCCGCCCTACGGCGCCCTGGTCGACCTCACGCGTGACCTGATGTCCGGCGGGGCCGACGTCTACGGCGCGGCCGACCGGCTGCGTTCCTGGCAGATCTGAATCCCGGCCGGCCGGCGCGGCCCCTTCTCGCGGCCACCGACCGAGGGCGGGAGGAACGGGGTCGGCGGCCCGCTCGCGCAGGAGAGCCGCCGACCCGCGCGGGGCCTTCCGAGAAGGGCCGCGGCCAGTCCACTACGCCGGGGCGCGCGCCGGGAGCGTGCGCGGCGCACCGGCGCGTGCACGTGTTTCACACGGGGCGCGTGAAGAAAGCCGAAAGCAGGTGCCGGCCACGTGAGTTGCCGCGGAATCTGACCTTCTTTCAAAGGCGGACGCATGTTGCCCGGTCGCCTTGTTGACCATGAGTGGTTTGTGCGAGAGTGAAGCACTCGTGCGGGGGGGTAAAGGCCGGGTCTCGCACGCGTCTTGATGAACCAGGTCCGTTTTCGCCGTGGCGAATTCACGCTCCCCACACCGCGCCCAAAAGGTATACACCAATCTGGGGTTGCTTTTCGGCGATCAGAACTTCTGAGTCACCTGCGCGTGGGAAGGAAACATCTCAGTGCCCACCCCCCACCCCCCTCGACCCGCGTACCCGCCCTCCGGCGGGGACCCCGGGGAGTCCGACGAGTCGCTGGCCGCGCGGCTCAGGGACGGCCCGGAGAGCGAGGCGTCCCGGACCGCCGCGCTACTGATGGCCCGCCACTGGCAGCCCGCCCACGACTACGCGACCATCTGCCTCGCCACCTCCGCCCAGGTGACCGCCATGGTCACCGCCGCCGCCTGGCACCGGGTCCTGGACCGGCTCGCCGGGGGCGAGCCCGCCACGGCCCTGCGGCCGCGACTGCTGGTGGCCGTCCGGGACACGGTCCGGCAGTGGTCCGCCGACGACGGGATATCCGTCGTTCTCCCGCAGTTGCTCAAACCCGCGGGCGGACGTGGTATGCGGGCCGCGAAGTCCCTGACTCCGGAAAACCGAACGCTTGCCGCACGCGCATTCGCTTCCCTTCCGGGACCGGCCCGTTGTTTGCTGTGGCACACGGAGGTCGAGGGTGAGCCCATAAGCGTCCCGGCCGGTCTGCTCGGCATGGATACCGACACCGCGTCGGCCACACTCGAACAAGCGCGTGAGAAATTCCGCGAGGGTTGTCTGCACGCGCATCGGCAACTCGCGCCGACCCAGGACTGCCGCTTCCACAGCCGTCTCCTCGATGTCCCGATCCGCCGGGGCGGCGCCCTGCTGCCGGACGTCCGGAAGCACCTGGCGGACTGCCGCCACTGCCGGCACGCGGCCGAACAACTCAGCCACTTCGAGCGCGAGTTGGGCACGCTGATCGCCGAAGCCGTGCTCGGCTGGGGTGCCCGGCGCTATCTCGACTCCCGTCCGGGACGCGCGACGCTGGGCGCGCTCGCCAAGGGCGCCGCACGGCACCGCGGCGGACGCCCCGGGCTGCTGGCCCGGATCCCCGTGCCCGTGCGCGGAGTGCCGGGCCGGTCGCGTTCCGGCCGGTCGATGCTCAGGCAGCTCGGCGCCGCCTCGGCCGGAGTGCTGGCGATCGTGCTCGTGGTCAGTGTGTGGTCGTACGACGGCGGTGGCGCCGATCCGGCCGCCTCCACCAGCGCCGTCGGCGAGGACGGAAACACGTCCGGGACCAGTCGCCCGAAACCGCCCGGCGCGGCCGGGCTGCCCACGGCGGCGGACCGGACGCGGCTGCGCAGCGTCGCCGCGGACCTGTGCCTCGACGTCCGGGGCGAGCCGAAGGCCGGCGCGGGTGCCCGGCTGGCGACATGCTCCGAGGCGTGGACCCAGCAGTGGGCCTACGAGGACGACGGGCTGCTGCGCAGCGTCGCCGACCCGGGGCTGTGTCTGGACTCGCAGGCGGACGCCGGAGTCGTCATTCTCGGTACCTGCGCCGACGAGGGCACCGAGCGGGGCGACGACGTGCGCTACGACCTGACCGGGCGGGGGGAGCTGGTGCCGCGCCGGCAGAAGCAGCTGGCCCTCGCCGCCACCACGGGTGCCCCGGACGCCGACATCGTCGTCGAGATCCACGACGGCTCCGACGGACAGCGCTGGCGGACCGACCCGGTACCGACGGCGGAGGGTTCCCTGTCGATCGCCGGTACCGGCGCCCCGGACGCCCGTCGCGTGGAGCTGCCGGGCGGCTGAGGCGGGCCGGACGGCGTCGGGTGCGCCGGACGGCGCTCCTGAGGGGTGCGGGGCCGTTTCCGCGCTGGTGGCGGCGAGCCCCGCGCCGCCACCACGGCCGCCGGGCGGGGCGGGGCGAGGCGGTCGCGGGGGCGTCTCCCCGGCGCCGGCGGGTCAGGACGTCTCCCCGGCGGGTCAGGCGGGATCCTCGACGAGGTCGGCGGGGCCGGGCGTGGTGGGAGAGGCGTGCCCGGAAAGGGCCAGGGTGAGGTCGAGTTCGGCGAGCAGGCAGCGGATCACGTGCTCGACGCCCGCCTGTCCGTCGAGGCCGAGACCGTAGACGTAGGGGCGGCCGAGAAGTACCGCTCGGGCGCCGAGCGCCAGCGCCTTGAAGACGTCGTCACCTGTGCGGACACCGCTGTCGAACAGCACGGTGAGCCGGTCGCCGGCCGCCTCCACCACGCGCGGCAGGGCATCGGCCGCCGCGACGGAGCCCGCCACCTGACGGCCGCCGTGGTTGGAAACCACCACGCCGTCCATCCCGGCGTCGGCGGCGAGCCGGGCGTCGTCCGGGTGCAGGACGCCCTTGAGAACGATCGGGCCGTCCCAGTTCTCCCGCAGGAACGCCAGATCCGGCCAGGACTTGGCGGGATCGGAGAACATGCCGACGAAGTGCATCACGGCCGCGTTCGGGTCCTCGTGCACCGGCTTCGCCAATCCCGCGCGGAACGCCGGGTCGGAGAAGTAGTTGGCGGTGCCCACCCCGTGCAGGAACGGCAGGTACGCCTGGTCGAGATCGCGCGGGCGCCAGGACAGCAGCGGCGTGTCCAGCGTGACGAACAGCGAGCTGTATCCCGCCGCCTTCGCCCGGTCCAGGAAACTGCGGGCCACCTCGCGGTCCTTCGGCCAGTACAGCTGGAACCAGCGCTCGGCGTCGCCCATCGCCTCGGCGACCTGCTCCATGGGCGTGCTCGACGCCGAGGACAGGATGTACGGCACGCCCTGCGCGGCGGCGGCCCGGGCGGCGGCCGGCTCCGCCTCCGGATGCATGATCGACAGGACACCGACCGGTGCCAGCGCCAGCGGAGCGGGCAGGGAGCGGCCCAGCACCTCGACCGAGAGATCCCGTTCGTGCACGTCCCGCAGCATGCGCGGGACGATCCGGCGCCGGTCGAGGGCCGCCCGGTTGGCGCGCGCGGTGCTGCCGTCACCCGCGCCGCCCGCGACGTATCCGACGGGGCCGGGACCGAGGCGTCGCTCGGTGAGCTCCTCCAGCCGGGTCAGGTCCGTGGGCAGCCGCGGCACGGCACCCGTCATCCCGTTGAGATAGATCTCGTACTGGAAGTCCGCCCAGTGCTTCGCCATCCCCAGGTACCGCCTCTCGTCGTCGAGCTCGCGCCGTCAGCACCATACCGGCGAGTATGCCGAGGTCGGCCGTCAGGGGGAACAGCCCTGTTTCAGGGATGTTTCAGGCCTATTGGCGAAGGTGTGGATCACGCCATTCGGCCAGTTCAGGTCTCAATAACCGATCAAGACCCGCCTCGTTCCGGACTTGGAACGTTCGAATCTCGTGACTTCACGCCACTGATTCAATACGCAAGGTTACCGAATCCCATGGGGTCGAGATGATTTTCGGCGACGGACTCGGCAGACTCGCGCTCGCCGTTCCGGCACCGACCGAGCTGGGCCGGCGACACCCTCATATCGAGCGGAAGGATGCACACAATGCGGAACACCGCGCGCTGGGCAGCGACTCTGGGCCTGACGGCCACCGCCGTCTGCGGGCCCCTCGCCGGGGCCTCCATCGCCTCCCCGGCCATCGCCCCCGCGTCGCTCTACGCCCCCTCGGCCCTCGTGCTGACCGTGGGGCACGGAGAGAGCGCTGCCACCGCCGCACCGGTACGCGCGGTCACCCTGACCTGCGCCCCGGAGGCTTCCGGAACCCATCCCGCCGTCGAAGCGGCCTGCGCGGAACTGCGCGGCGCGGGCGGCGACTTCGACGCCCTGGCCGCGGACGACGGCGTGCTGTGCACCCGGGAGTACGCCCCCGTGGTCGTCACCGTCGACGGGGTCTGGCGGGGCCGGCACGTCTCCTACGAGCGCACCTTCGCCAACGAGTGCGTGAAGAACGCGGGCAGCGCGAGCGTCTTCACGTTCTGAGGACCGGGACCGCCCGGTCCGTGCGGCGTGACCGGCGGCTCGCTACTGGGGAGTGCGAGCGCCGCCGTACGGAACCAGCGGTCCCGCACCGGGAGCGGCGGACGGAGTGGGGCCGTCCGCCGCTCTCCAGCAGGACGAGAACCGTCAGCCCGCAGCCGCCGGCCCGTCCCCCGTCCCGGACGACCTGGCGCGGTGGCTGGTGTCGCACCAGGGGAAGCGCCGGCTACGGCGACAGGTGCACAGCGCGACCCGGAAGCGGTCGGACGAGACCGTCGTCCCGTCCTCCAGCTCCACCTCCACCGGACCTTCCACCAGCAGCGGCCCCCGGCGCTGGACCTTGATCCGGCGCGCGGCGCCGGACGGGCGAGGGGTGTCAGACGGGCGAGGGGTGTCAGACGGGGAGTTCGGCACGGACGACCACCAGTTCTTCCTCGTTGTCGGACAGGGACAGCAGCCCGCGCTGCCGCAGCCAGCGTGCCCGGCCGCGCACCACGGGCCCGAACGCGATCCGCTGCCGCCGGGTCACCGCGGCCTTCAGTCCCGCCTCACGCAGCAGCCCGACGGTCCGCCCGGGGTCACTGAGCGCCGACTGCACCAGCAGCAGCACACCACCCGGACGCAGGAGGGCGGGCACCTCCCGGCAGATCCGGTCCAGGACCAGCCGCCCGTCGTGGCCCGCGTCCCAGGCCCGCGCCGCACCTCGCGGCGGACGGCCGTCGCCCGGCGCCGGTACGTAGGGCGGATTGGCCAGCACGAGGTCGAACGGCTCACCGCGTACGGGCGTGAAGAGGTTCCCGTGCCGGACGCGGATCCGCAGGCCGGCACGGGCGGCGTTCACCCGGGCCGCCCACACCGCGCGCCACGACACGTCCACCGCGGTCACCCGCGCGCCCCGCCGTGCCGCCGCCAGGGCCAGGGCGCCCGTGCCGGTCCCCACGTCGAGTACGGCCGCGCCGGGTGGGAGCGACTCGTCGGACAGCGCCCCGGCCAGCAGGGCGGTGTCCTCCTGAGGGGCATAGACGCCCGGTAGCACCATGAAATTCACGGAACCCACGTACCCCGGCCGTCACGAAATATGGGAGATACCGGAAGGTTCGCGGCGTGGGTCGGGCAGCGCTGTACGCAGGGACGACCGGCCGGCCCGCCAGTCGGCGAGCAGCCGGGCGCCGAACCGGTCCTCGACGTACCCGGTGGCGTCGATACCGAAGGCGACGTCCGCCGCGAGGTGCGGCTCCTGCTCCAGCAGGCCGCCGATCACCTCGTGCCGCACGATCTGCTCGTGCACCGCGTCGGCCTCGACGTGCTCGTCGTAGAAGTGCTCGGCGGCGGGCCCGGCGCCGGTGCGGCGCATCGCCTCGGCGAGCCGCCGGGAACCGGGCGACGAGGTGATCTCGACCGCCGCGAAATGGCCCACCAGGGCGCCGCGCAGGGCACGGTGCAGGCCGAACAGGGACATCATGTTCACCGTGGCCAGGCACTCGGCGGAGGCCGCGTCGAGATGACGCCCGTACGTGGTGTCCAGGCCCAGGTCCCGCATCAGGCCGGCGAACAGACGGGCGTGCACCCGGTCGGGCCGGCCACCGCCGTACTCGTCGAACTCCACCGCCGCCATCGCCGCCTTCGCGCGCCCCCACAGCCGGGGCAGCACCCAGGCGTGCGGGTCGGCCTCCTTCAGGTGGTACAGGGAGCGCTGGGCCGCATACTCGCGCAGGTGCCACAACTCGCCCTCGTCCCGCAGGAAGTGGCTGACGCCTTGCCCGTCGACCGGTTCGACGAGCAGCGCCCCGACCGCTTCCTCCACGCTGTCGTGGACCTCGGTGTCGGCGCGCAGCGCGGACAGGAAGCGGTGCTCCAGCGCGGCCCGGGTGCGCAGCAGGTCCGGGTCCCACTCGAGGCCGGGCGAGACACCGGCGAAACCCCGGTAATGCAACTCGTAGCACTGGTACAGGGCGAGCTGGAGGTCGTCGCCGTACGCCTGCGCGGCGGCGACGACCTGCGGGCCGGGCAGCGGGCCCGTCCCGAGCAGGTACGCGCCAACGGCCGCGGAGAGCGGGCCCCGGGCCGTCGGCAACTGTGGTCCTTCGCGGTCGTACTCCATGGAGTCGCGAGTACCCGGACACCGCCGTCGCACCCCGACCGCGCTCAGTGACGCGTCACTCGCCCTCGGAGTCCTTCTGGGCCCCGGCGTTGGGCGAGGTGGCGTCGCCCGCCTCGCCCCGGCGCGGGCCCTCGTCGGACTCCGCGTCGCGGGGCCTGGCCTCCTCGATCTCGCGCAGGACCTCCTCGATGGCCGTCTCGGGCTGCTTGTGGTCGCGGTCGTCGTTCTGGGACACGAAGGTCTCCTCTTCGTCGCACTGTTCGTTCGTTTCCGGCCTGTCCTGGCCTGCTACCGGCTCGTTCCCGGCCGGGGGGCGGGACCGGTCGCGTGGTCAGCCGGGCGTGCTCGCCACGCGCAGGGGCGCCGGGGTCGGCAGGTGGGCCTCTTCGTTGCGGCGGATGACCTCCGCCCACCAGGACGGGCCGTCCTCGATGTGGCGCAGCAGGACACCCTCGCGGATCGCCCAGGGACAGAGCGTGACCGTTTCCAGCCCGGTCAGCTTCATCGCCGTGTGCCCGACCACCGCCCCGGCCAGGCTCTGCGCCGCCCGCGGTGCGGAGATGCCGGGCAGCCGGGCCCGCTCGACGGCGGTCAGCGCGGCCAGCCGGCCGATCGCCTCTCCCAGGTCCGAGCAGCGCATCTGCCGCTCCACGAAGGGGCCGTGCCGGCCGGGCAGGGCCCCGCACAGCCGTCCGAGCTGCTGGAAGGTCCGTGAGGTGGCCACCGCGGTACGCGGCCCCTCCCAGCGGATCCGCGCCGCGACGTCCCGCAGCTGATGGCGGACCTTGCGGCGCAGCGTCCGGACCTGCTCCGGCTCCGGCGCGTCCTCGCCGCCGTCGAGGAACTCGTGGGTCAGCCGTGCCGCCCCCAGTGGCAGCGAGGCCACGAAGTCGGGCAGCCGGCCGCGGCCGAAGGCGACCTCCAGCGAGCCGCCTCCTATGTCGAGCAGGGCGAGCGGTCCCGCCCGCCAGCCCATCCAGCGCCGGGCCCCCAGGAACGTCAGCTCCGCCTCCACCTCGCCCGGCAGGGTGCACAGGGCGATGCCCGTACGGGCCCGGACAGTGCGCAGCACCTCGCGGCGGTTGGGCGCGGCGCGTACCACGGCGGTCGCGAAGGCCAGCGGGTCGGCCGCTCCCCAGCGGGCCGCCGTCCGGCTCGCGTCGGTGACCGCCTCCGCGAGCCGCTCCACGGCCTCCTCGGGGACCGGGCCGCCCGGCTTGACCTGCTCGGACAGCCGCAGCCGCCACTTCGCGGTGTGGACCGGCAGCGGTACCCCGCCCTCCGCGTCCGCCACCATGAGCCGGACCGTGTTCGATCCCACATCCACCACGCTGATACGCATGAAGGCGCAGGTACCCATTCTGGCGCCGGTCAGACGGCCACCGGGGCGGTACGGCCGGAAACCGGACGCTCCGGAGCGCGGGCCGCCCACCGGGCCGGGCGCCGCCCAGCCGTACGGCCGGCCCGGTGGGCGGCCCGTCAGGCCAGCTGCCGCCGTACCAGCTCGTGCAACCGGCCGCCGGTGTCCGCGAGCAGCTCGGCGGGCGGGCCCTGCTGGGCGACCTTGCCGTCCTCCATCACGATCACGCGGTCGGCGTCCAGCACCGTGGACAGACGGTGGGCGATGACGATCCGGGTGGCGTTGAGGGCCTTGGTGGACTCGATCACCGTGCGCTGCGTCTCGTTGTCCAGGGCACTGGTCGCCTCGTCGAAGAAGAGGACGCGCGGCCGGCGGATCAGCGCCTGCGCGATCATCAGCCGCTGCCGCTGGCCCCCGGAGACCGCCCCGCTGCCCGAGACGATCGTGTGCAGGCCCATCGGCATCCGCCTGATGTCCTCCGCGAGCCCCGCCATCTCGGCCGCCGCCATCACCTCCTCCGGCGTGTACGGCTCGGTGCCGCAGATGACGTCCAGGATCGAGCCGGTGAACGGCTGCGCGTGCTGGAGCACCACCCCGCACTGCCGGCGCACCGCCGACTGGTCGAGCGCGGCGAGATCCTGGCCGTCGTACAGGACGCTGCCCGACAGCGGCCGGTCGAAGCCGATGAGCAGCCTCAGCAGGGTCGACTTGCCGCAGCCGCTGGGGCCGACGACCGCCACGAACTCACCCGGCCGGATACCGAAGGACACGTCGTCCAGGACCAGCGGCCCGTCGTCGGTGTACCGGAAGGACAGCCGCCGCGCCTCGACCGCCCCGGACAGCGGCCCCGGCCGGGTGCTCCCCGTACGCACCTCGGGCGTGGCGTCCAGCACCGGCCTGATCTCCTCGAACAGCGGCAGCGCGGCCACCGCCGACACGAACGCACCGGTCAGCTGCGTGACCGAGGTCAGCAGCATCGTCACCGCAGCGTTGAAGGTGAGGAACTCGGCCGCCGACATCGAACCGCGCGCCGGACCCGCCAGCAGCATGAACATCAGCAGCGTGCACAACGGCAGGTACACCGCGCCGAGCACCGCGTTCAGGTTCTTGATCCGCCCCGCCTGCTGCTGCAGCTCACGACTGCGCGCGAACTGCTCCGCCCACGCCGCGTACGCGTAGTTCTCGGCCGCCGCGACGCGCAGTTTGGGCAGCCCGCGCAGGGTCTGGAACGCCTGGTTGTTCAGTTTGTTGGTGAGCTTGACCAGCCGCCGCTGCCAGCGCACCTGCCACAGCCCGAGCCCCAGGAACACGGCGGCCACGACCACCAGCATGCCGATCGCCGCGAGCGCCATCGGCACGCTGTACCAGAGCAGCAGCCCCAGGTTCATCGCCCCGACGGTCACCGACTGGGCCACCGTCGGACCGACGCCCGCCAGCAGTCTGCGGATCGCGCTGATGCCCATGGCCGCGCTGGCCAGCTCACCGGTGGAGCGCTCGGTGAAGAACTTCGTCGGCAGCCGCAGCAGCCGGTCCCACACCGCGGGCTGGAGGGTCGCCTCCACACGTCCTTCCAGCCGCAGGATGGTGAGGTTCTGCATCAGCATGAAGGCCGCCGCGACGACGCTGCTCAGCATCACCGCGAGGCAGACCTGCACGATCAACCCGGTCTGCGCCTTCGGCACGAACTCACCGAGCACCTTGCCGGTCGCGATCGGCACCAGCGCGCCGAGCCCCACCGTCACCAGTCCGGCGAGCAGCAGACCGGTCAGATCGCCGCGCGTGCCCCGCATGCAGAACCGCAGCAGCCGCAACGGGCTGAGCCGGTGCTCGGGCAGCGGCCGGTAGAACATCACCGCTCGCGGCTCGAACTCCTCGGCGTTCGCCTTCTCGACCGGCGTCTCGCGGCCGGTCGCGGGGTGGACGGCCGCATAGCCGCCGCGCCGCCACAGCAGCGCCACCGGCGCTCCCGACAGGGCGCGGTGACCGATCAGCGGACCGACGTCGTCCCGCCACCAGCGCCCGTCCAGCCGCACGGTCCGGGTGCGCACGCGCGAGGCGACGGCGACCCGCTCCACCGGGTCGAGCCGGTCGCTCTCCGTGCCGTTCTGCGCGGGCTCGGCGAGCGGGATGCCGGCGGCACGGGCGACCAGCTTGCACGCCGCGTACGTGGCGTCGGCGTCGGCGGCCGTGGCGCGCGGCCCCGACCGTTTGCCGATGGAGGCCAGCAGGGTCCGGTCGGCCTGGGCGCGCACCGCCTCACCGGCCTTGATACCGGCCGCCGTACGGTCCTCGTGGGTGCGCTCCAGCTGCTCGATCCAGCGGTCCAGCGTGGTCAGCAGGCGGTACTGCTGATCGACCAGGCTCTGCCACAGCGCCGGGTCCATCAGCAGGTCGGCGGCCGCCTCGTCGCCGTACAGCGCCCCGTACTGCACGCTGCCGGGCGGCACCTGCATCCAGAACACGTCGTCGTCGGTGGGCGCCGCGGCCCGCTCCGTGGCCATCGGCGCCTGGAAGAGAACGGTCAGGCCGCGGCCCACACCCAGGGCGAGGGCGTACTCCAGCGGGCTCGTCGTCGGCGGTACGTACTGGGGGTTGCCGTACTCGTCGTACGACCAGGTCTGGGTGCTCGCCGGCTGGTACAGCTCGCGCAGTCCGATGCGGTGCACCACGCAGTCCCGCAGCGGACGCGCGACCAGCGTGTGCTGGGGCCCGGCGACCGGCCCGAGCAGCACCGACCCCGCCTCCAGGCGGCCCAGGTGGTGCCAGTGGCCCTGTTCCCCGGCGTCCACCGCGAACAGGTCGACCGCGCCGGACGCCACCAGCCACAGCACCTGCGGACCCTCCAGGTCCAGGCGGTTGAACCCGGCGCAGTCGACGCGGGTGCCCAGCGAGCCGAGCGCCCCGAGGACGAGGTCGCCCTGTCCCTCTTGCACGGCTCTCATCTCACCGCTCCCTGACCAGCGCCGCGTACGCGCCACCGTGCGCGACCAGTTCCTCGTGCCGTCCGCGCTCCACGACGGTGCCGTGCTGGAGTACGACGATCTCGTCGCTGTCCCGCACGGTGCTGAGCCGGTGCGCGATCACCACGCAGGCACAGCCGCGCCGGCGCAGGTTGTCCATGACCACCAGCTCGGTCTCCGCGTCCAGGGCGCTGGTCACCTCGTCGAGGACGAGGATGCTGGGCCGGCGAACCAGGGCCCGCGCGATCTCCAGGCGCTGGCGCTGCCCGCCGGAGAAGTTGCGGCCGTCCTGCTCGACACTGCTGCGGATGCCGCCCGGGCGGCGCATCACCACGTCGTACAGCGCGGCGTCCCGCAGGGCGTCCACCACCGCGTCGTCCGGAACCGACGGGTCCCACAGCGCCACGTTGTCGCGCACGGAACCCTCGAAGAGGAACACGTCCTGGTCGACGAAGGAGACGGAGGACGCCAGCGCCCCGCGCGGGATGTCCTCCAGCCGCTGCCCGTCGATGCGGATCACGCCGTCCCACGGGGCGTACAGCCCCGAGATCAGCCGGGACACGGTGGACTTGCCGCTGCCCGAGCCGCCGACCAGGGCCACCTGCTGCCCCGGTCCGACGGTCAGGTCGAAGCCGGTGAGCAGGGGCTTGTCGAGCGGGTTGTAGCCGAAGGACACGTTCTGCAACTCCACGTGGCCGTGCAGCCGGCGGGTGGAGTCGACACCGCCGGGGCGGTCGTGGAGCGGGTCGGCGCGGAAGTTCTCCACGTCCTTCAGCCGGGCCACGTCGGCGGCGAAGTCCTGAATGCGGCCCGCGACGCCGTTCAGGCGGGTCAGCGGGGCCGTGAAACGGACCACCAGCGCCTGGAAGGCGACCAGCAGGCCGACCGAGATGTGACCCTCGACCGCCCGCATGCCGCCGATCCACAGGATCAGCCCGCTGTTGAGCGTCGCGAGGGTCGGCGCGACCACGCCCAGCCAGGCGCTCGGCACCCCGAGTCGTTGCTGCTCCTCCAGGGTGGTGGCGTGCTGTCCCGCCCACTTGCGGAAGTAGCCGTCCTCGCCACCGGTCGCCTTCATCGTCTCGATCAGCTGGAGGCCGGTGTACGCGGTGTTGGTCAGCCGTGCCGTGTCCGCCCTGAGCTTCGCCGTACGGGTCGCGCGCAGCCGGATGACGATACGCATCGCGAGGATGTTGAGCAGCGCGACACCGATGCCGACGAAGGTCAGCTGGGGGTCGTACGTGTACAGCAGTACGGCGTACAGGACCACGACTATGGCGTCGACGCCCGCCGCGGCGAGGTCGCGGGCCAGCGTCTCGGCGACGGCGTCGTTGGACTGGAGGCGTTGTACGAGGTCGGCCGGGCTGCGCTGGGAGAAGAAGGTCACCGGCAGCCGCAGCAGGTGGCGCAGGAAGCGGGCGCTGGAGAGGGTGGAGGAGATGATGCGGCCGTGCAGCAGGTTCGCCTGCTGGAGCCAGGTCAGCACGATCGTGAGGAGCACGCAGGCGCCCATCGACGCGAACAGCACGCCCAGCAGCGAGGTCTGCCCTCCGATCAGGAACATGTCGATATAGGTGCGGCTGAGCGCGGGCACCGCCGCGCCGACCGCCACCAGCAGCAGGCTCGCCAGCACGGCGGCGGGCAGCGTACCCGCGGTACCGCGCAACCGGGCCGGCATAGCGCCCAGCACGCCCGGTTTGCGGCCGCCCCGGGTGAAGTCGTCGCCGGGCTCCATGGTCAGCACGACCCCGGTGAAGGACCCGTCGAAGTCCTCCAGGGACACGAAGCGGCGGCCCTTGCCGGGGTCGTTGATGAACACCCCGCGGCGGCCGAAGCGGCGCCCCACGCCGTCGTAGACGACGTAGTGGTTGAACTCCCAGAACAGGATCGCCGGTGCGGTCACCTCGGCGAGGGCGGCCAGGTCCATCTGCATGCCCTTGGCGGTGAAGCCGTAGCCGCGCGCCGCCTTCAGCAGGTTGCCGGCGCGCGAGCCGTCCCGGGAGACGCCGCAGGCGATGCGCAGCTCCTCCAGCGGAACGTGCCGGCCGTAGTGGCCGAGCACCATGGCGAGCGAGGCGGCGCCGCACTCCACGGCCTCCATCTGGAGGACGGTGGGAGTACGGACGGTCTTCGCCCGGCTCCTGGGCACCCTGCGCTTTTGCGGGGCGGCGCGGCGTCTGCCCCGGGTCTCCTGTGCGGTGCTCACGGCAGCAGCCAATCGACGGGACGCTGATCGGCCAGCCGGATGGAACCCGTGGCCATGGTCATGGAGGTCAGGCCGAACGGCGGTCCGTCCGCGGACGACCACTCGTAGCCGCTCTTCGTGGACTTCGAGGTGTCCAGCCGGACCGTCACGGCCACCGGCCTGCCCTCCTTGGTGAACTGCTCGCCGAGCTGGCTGTCGCCGAGGAACGCGGAGATCGTCTGCGCCGACTGCACCGAGCGGTCGACCGACTTCACCTCCCCGTGCAGTACGCCGTACTGCTGCGTCGGCACCGACTGGACGGTCAGGTCGACGGACGCGTGCGCGGGAATGGCGGCGGCCTTCTCGGCGGGGACGTAGACGGTGGCGTAGAGCGGGTCGCCCGCGTGGGCGACCTTCTCCACGGAGGCGACGTTCGCGCCGGTCTGGATGATCTGCCCGACGGTGGCGGCGAGCGCGCTGACCCGGCCGGCGTCGACCGTGCGGACCACGGTCTCCCCCTCGCCCGTACGCACTTTCAGCACGGGGGAGTCGGCGGCGAGCCGCTCGCCCTGGCGTGCGAGGACGGCGGTGACCTGGCCGGAGACCGGGCTCTGGAGGAGGTAACTGCCCTGTCCGTGCGTGAGGATGGCCGGCGCGCCGACCGTGGAGGTCACCGAGCCGCTCACCGCCCACACCGACGCGGCGGCCATCGCGACCACGGTCACGGAGAGCACCAGCCAGCCCTGCGGGCGGGCGAAACGCACCGGAAAGTCGAGTTCCTCCGGTGACTGGAGTTTTGCGAGGGCCTGTTGGCGGAACTGCACGTCGGACGTATCCCAGAGTTTCCGGAGAAGCCGCGGAGAAGAAGCCGCAGAGAAGGAGCGGCGCAGGAGAAGCCGCGGAAGAACGGCCGAAAAGTCCCGGAGCCTGGAGGGCTCCGGGACTCAGCGACACATGGGCGCGATCAGAGACCGGCGACCAGGCCCGTGACCGGGGCCGTGTTCAGGCCGGTGACACCCTCGACGGTGCCGACGGCGGTGTTGAGCAGGCCGGAGACCGGGGCGATGCCGTCCACCAGGCCGGTGACGGTGCCGACGGCGTTGACGTTCAGGCCGCCGGAGACGTTGTCGAGGTCGGCGTCCGAGATCTCGACGGTCTCAACCTGGGGGGTGGAGTTCATGATGGAACTTCCCTTCGTATAGCTATTTCACAAGGGGGGAGCGGCCCCCTCTGGGGACAGATGACGGCCGCGACCGCGGGCGCCGGGCGCCCCGTTCCGGAGCCCTCCGCGGCCCCCGCGGTGCGATGGATCAAAGCACGCGGCCGGTCCGCGCTTCCAATCAATCACCCCGCCCCACCAGGGCACTTGCAACGCCCGGGCGTCCAACCGTGCAGGTGCGCGCACGCCTTCGCGGCGACTTCTTCACATGCGCCGCGGCATCGTCCCGTGCGACCCCTTGCCCGTACGGAGGCGAATCCGGCACACCCGTCCCAAAGACGTGCGGAGTGCTTCGGATCTGTGCAGATATCCCAACGAGGATGACCGGGTTGAGCATTCGATGTGCAGATTCGCTGAAGCATGGATTCCGCTCCGTGATCGGAACAGAACGTCGCCGCACGAACGCGGAGTGTGCCGATCCGGCGGGATTGAACGGCCTGTCCGGCCCGTGCGTACCAACAGCCATCCAGGCGCCCCCCAACAGCCGCCCAACCGGCGGCACGGACCCCGTCCCAGGAGGTCGAGAAGGTTGAGTCACAAGCGAATGCCGAAGCGCAGGGCCGCGATGGCGGCAGGCGGTGTGGTGGCGCTCGGCGCGGCCGCCATCCTGCTGCCGAACGCCAACGCCTCGCAGGACGGCGGGTCCTCGGACGACGCCGCGGCGGCGCCGAGGACCCTGAAGGCGGGGGACGCGTCGGATCTCGCCTCGCAGCTCGCCGGCCTGCTCGGCGACGCCTTCGCCGGGTCGTACTACGACGCCGGCGAGCAGCAACTCGTCGTCAACGTCGTACCCGGCGACAACAACCAGGTCATCGTGCAGGCGAAGAAGGCGGGCGCGGACGTCCGCGAGGTCGACAACAGCATGGGCGAGCTGCGGACCGGCGCGCAGACGCTGAAGTCCGAGGCGACCATCCCCGGCACCTCGTGGGCGATCGACCCCCGCACCAACAAGATCCTGGTGACCGCCGACACCACCGTCACCGGCGCCGACTGGGACCGGCTGGAGTCCACGGTCGAGAGCCTCGGCTCC
Source organism: Streptomyces sp. NPDC097107 (assembly GCF_044762405.1). Taxonomy (NCBI): domain Bacteria; kingdom Bacillati; phylum Actinomycetota; class Actinomycetes; order Kitasatosporales; family Streptomycetaceae; genus Streptomyces; species Streptomyces sp. NPDC097107. The sequence continues at coordinate 325,838 of NZ_JBIWEF010000003.1, forward strand.
GGCATGGCGTCCATCAAGAAGTCCCAGGGCACCTTCAAGACCTTCGTGTCCGGCGGTGACGCCCTCTTCGGCGGCGGCGCGCGCTGCTCCCTCGGCTTCAACGTCACCGCGGGCGACGGCTCACCCGCCTTCCTGACGGCCGGTCACTGCGGCGTCGCGGACGACCAGTGGTCCGACGCGCAGGACGGGCAGCCGATCGCCACCGTCGACCAGGCGGTCTTCCCCGGCGAGGGCGACTTCGCGCTCGTCACGTACGACGACCCCGCCACCGAGGCGCCGAGCGAGGTCAACCTCGGGGACCAGACCGTCCAGATCAGCCAGGCCTCGGAGGCGACGGTCGGGCAGCAGGTGTTCCGCATGGGCAGTACGACCGGACTGGCCGACGGCCAGGTCCTCGGCCTGGACGCCACCGTCAACTACCCGGAGGGCACCGTCACCGGCCTCATACAGACCGACGTCTGCGCCGAACCGGGCGACAGCGGCGGCTCCCTCTTCACCCAGGACGGCCTCGCGATCGGACTGACCTCCGGCGGCAGCGGCGACTGCGCGGTGGGCGGCGAGACCTTCTTCCAGCCGGTCACCACGGCCCTGGAGGCCGTCGGCGCCACCCTCGGCGGCGAAGCGGCGGGCGGCGCGGGCGAGGAGGCCGGCGGCGCGGGTGACCAGGCGGGCGGCGAGGACGCCGGCGCCGGTGACCAGGCAGGCGGGGAAGAGGCCGGCGGCGACGCCGTCGGCGGCGGCGATGAGGCGGGCGGCGCCGGTGTCGGGGATGCCGGTGATGGTGCCGGTATTGGCGATGCAGGTGACGGTTCCGGTGTCGGGGACGCCGGTGACGGCACGGGCACCGGCAGCGGGGACGGCTCCGGCCTGACCGGCTGATTCGAAGGTCCCGCGCCTTCGTCACAGGCTCGGGAACCACCGACCGGCTCCCCGGGAGCCGGCCGGCGGTGAGCGGCGGTCCGGCCCTCCGGCGGGAGGACCGGACCGCCGCGCTGTCAGCGCCGCGCGCCCGCGCCCGCGCCGTACGCGTCGGGGTGCCGGGTCCGTACCGCGGGTCCGAGCCGGGGCCGTTCGCGTCGGGGTGTCGGGTCCGTACCGCGGGTCCGAGCTCGGGCCGTGTGCGGCGGCCCCGACCCTTCGCGGCGTGCCCCGCGCCGCCCTCCGCGACCGTGCTCGTACGGGTGCCCAGGCGCGACCCGCGACCGTGCTCGTACGGGTGCCCAGGTCCGACCCGCGCCCGTGCCGGTGCCCAGTACCTGACCCGCGCCCGTACCGGTGTCCTGCGCCCGCGCCGGCCCACGAGCCGCCCCGTGCTCGCCCCGCCTCACCTCCGGCCCCCGCCCCGCCGGCCAGGCGCGTCGCCCGCCGGCCAGGCGCCCAATGTCACTCGCGTGCCCGCAGCAGCATCAGCGCGATGTCGTCGGGGCGTTCCTCCGCGCCCGCCTCGTGCCGCACCAGATGGTCGGCGAGTTCGTCCAGCGGCAGGTCCCCGGCCTCGGACAGCCGGTGGGCCAGGTCGGCGAGGGCGTCCTCGAAGTCGACGTCGGGGGACTCCACCAGACCGTCGGTGTAGAGGGCGAGCAGGGAGCCGGGGGCGAGGGCGACCTCCGTGCGGGGGTATTCGGCCGAGGGGTCGATGCCCAGCAGGGGGCCCCCGGGGACTTCCAGCACCCCGACCTGCCCGTCCGGACGGCGCAGCAGCGGCGGTGGGTGACCCGCGCGGGCCAGTACCGCCCGCCCGCGCCCCGGGTCGAGCCGCAGGTACAGAGCGCTGACGAACAGCTCGGTCCCGAGGTCGATCAGCAGCCGGTTGGTGCTGCGCACCACCTCCTCGGGCGCCTGGCCGACGGCCGTGTACGCGCGGACCGCGGTGCGGACCTGTCCCATGAGCCCGGCCGCGGTCACGTTGTGACCCTGGACGTCCCCGATCACCGCCGCCGCCGTGTCCCGGGCCGGCACCAGGTCGTAGAAGTCGCCGCCGATGTCCATGCCCCGGGTGGCCGGCAGATAGCGGGCGGCGGCCTCGATACCGGGCAGCGCGGGCAGCGAGTGCGGCAGCAGCGCCTCCTGCAGCCCGTGAGCCAGCCGGTGTTTCGCGTCGTAGAGCAGGGCCCGGTCCAGGGCCTGCGCCACCAGCCCGGCCAGGCTGGTCAGGATCGCCCGCTCCTCCGTCGTGAAGGAGTGCGGCCGCTCGTAGGCGAGCACACAGGTGCCCACCGGCCGTCCCGAGGCGATCAGCGGCAGGAAGGCCCAGGCCGCGAAGCCGTCGTGCGTACCGCGTCGTGCCGGGTACAGACGCTCCAACTGCTCCCAGGACTCGAAGAACGCGGGCACCCCCGTCCGGAGGACCTGCGCGCCCGGGATCCGCTCGGTGAGCGGCGTACCGTCGAAGCGTTCCGCGGTACGCCGGTCCCGATAGCCGCGGTGCCCCAGAACGTGCAGCCGGCCGGCCCGCGAGCCGAGGACGACCAGGCCCTGGCTGCCCACGGTCGGGGCGATCTCGTCCGCGATCAGCTGCACGACGTCCTGCACACCCACCGCGTCGGACAGCGCGCCGGTCAGACTGACCACCTGGGAGATGGTCACCAGCCGCGACGGGGTGCCCTCGTCCGGCACCGGCTCGGCGGGACCCGGCCGCGACACGCCCCGGGCCCGGCTGATGCGGACGCTGAGCCCGGTCCGGGTCGGATACAGCCGGAACGACAGCCAGTCGCCGGGCGGACGCAGCGCGACGAAGGACGTGGCGTGCTGGCTGAACAGCGCGGCCCGGTACCGGTCCTCGTACACCGGGTCGTTGAGCCACGGCACCGACGTCCACAGCTGGGTGCCCAGCAGACCGGTGACCGGTACGTCCAGGAGCTCGGCCGCCGCCGGGTTGGCGAAGCCGACCCGTCCGTGCAGGTCGAGGGAGCACAGCCCGTACGGCAGGCGCCCCACCATCCGCACGGCCTCCAGCGAGCCGAGCGTGCCCGGCGCGCCCCCGACCACCGGGGCGGCCAGCAGATCGGGCTCGGGGTGCACGGGGACACTCGCCGCGGCAGCCCGCTCCAGCCGCACCGCCAGGCGCTCGCTGGCCGCCGTCAGCTGGTCACGCTCCCGGTCCGACAGCGCCGGGGAACGCGTACCGGGCCAGGTCAGGAAGACCGCGCCGTACACCGTGGACTCGGTCGCGACCGGCAGCGCGACCAGCGCGAACGGATAGGGCAGGACGACCGCGACCCGGGGATACCGCCGCGCCATCTCCTGCTCGTCGCCGACCCAGATCAGCCGCCGCCCACGCACCGCGTCGGCCACCGGGACCCGCGCGTGCAGCGTCACCCGTTCCCAGGGTGCCGCGAACGCCCTCGGCAGCCCCGCCATCACCGCCATCTCCAGCACCGGAGGATCGGCACCGAGCAGGTACACCGCCCCGGAGTGCGCGTGGACGTCCTCCATCATGGCGGCCAGCGCCAGGGACAGCACCGGGTGACCGCCGGATGCCCCCGCGTCCACGGGCACCGGTGACGTCGGCCGGTCGTCGGACACGCCGACCACCTCCTCGCACGGCGGCGCCCGTGGGCCCCCGGGTTCAAATCTCCTCCCCGAGGGCCCGCCGCGCACGGCGAGCGCCATATCGGCACGTTCGGCACTTTCGGCATGTTCGGTGCGCGCGGCGCGCGCCGCGCGGTGTCTCGTGCCCGCGCCGGGGCCAGTCCCGCATCGCGCCCGCGAGCCCTTCCACGCGTCTGCTCGCCGGTTCCCCGTCCGCAGGGGCTGCGCAGATGTCCCATAAGCGCTGTAATGGCGGCGTGGTCAGTGAGGGCGCTGCGGAACGCGGATCGAGAACGCTGCGTGCCGAGGGTGCCCTGAAGGCGATCGCGTCCGGCCCGGACCCGGGCGAGCGGCTGCGCCGCGTCCTCGAACAGGCGCTGGTCTTCGCGGGCGCCTCCTTCGCCGCCCTCTACACGCCCGGCGAGAACCGGGAGCTGCTCTGCCTGGTCGAGTCGGTCGGTGTGCCGCGGATCCTGTACGGCGTGCGCGACAGCTACCCCGCGTCCGGCGGCTCCCCGGTCGCCGACGCCCACCGCGGCGGCAGGCCGGTCTGGCTCGGACCCGAGGAGTTCGCCGGATCGGCCGAGTCGCGGCGCGTGCCGTCGAGCGGCTTCTCCCTCGCCACCCTGCCCGTGCACGGGGACGGCGGCGGGTGCCTCCTCGCCCTGACCGAACGCCCGCAGGGCTTCGACGGCGACGACCGGGCCTGCCTCGAACTGATCGCCGACGCCGTGACCTGCCCCGCCCCGGCCGCGGTCGCCGAGGCAGGGGAACTGCAGCCGGGCGCCTTCACCCTGGCCATGGACAGCGGCCGGGTCGAGATCGGCGACGACGTCCTGTGCCTGTTCGGACTCGCCCCGGGCGAGTTCGACGGCAAGGTCGAGACGCTGCTCGGCCTGACCGTGCCCGAGGACCTGCCCTCGCTGATGTCGGTGACGGAGGCCGACCACATGACCATCGGCGACCGCGAGCTGGAGTTCCGGGTGTTCCAGCCCACCGGCCCGCCCAAGTGGCTCCGGCTGAGCGGACGGCTGCTGCCCGGCGGGGAGGGGCAACCGGCCCGTCTCGTCGGTACCGTCGCCGACGCCTCCACCCTGCGCCCCGACGTGACCGACGTGGCCCGAGTCCAGCGGCTGGCCGCCGCGCTCGCCACCGCCGGCACCGTCCGGGACGTCAGCCAGGCCGTGGTCGCCGCGCTGCGCAGGCCGCTGCGCGCCGACCGGATCGCGCTGGCCGAGCTGGAGAACGACCGGCTCGTCGTCACCGTCCTCGACCCGCCCGAGCCCGAGTCCTGGCCCGGGCTGTGGCGGCTGGAATGGCGCACCGAGTGGCCCGACGCGCCCGTACGGGCCATGCCCACCCTCGCCGCCGCGCTCCGTGAGGGCCGGGCCCGGATCTGGCCCGCCGGCACCGGCGACCTGGAACCCGCCCTCGCCGACGTCGGCCCCGGCGGCCTCGCCGTCCTGCCGCTGCCCGCCGGCGGTCGCATGGCGGGCGCCTGTCTGATCGGCTGGGACACCCCGCACGACTTCGGCCCCGACGAACGCGCCCTGCTCACCGCCTCCGCGGGCCTCGCCGGGCAGGCCCTGATGCGCGCCCACGCCTTCGACGCGGAGCACGAACTCGTCGGCATGCTCCAGCGTCAGCTGCTCCCGCGCCGCCTGCCCAGACTGCCCGGCGCGGTCGCTGTCGCCCGCTACCTGCCCAGCACCGCCGGACTGGAACTGGGCGGCGACTGGTACGACGTGATCCCGCTGCCCGACCACCACGTCGCCCTCATCATCGGCGACGTCCAGGGCCACAGCGCCGGCGCCGCCACCCTCATGGGCCAGATGCGCACGGCCCTGCGCGCCTACGCCGTCGAGGGCCATCCGCCGGACGTGGTCGTCTCCCACGCCAACCGGCTGCTCATGGACATGGAGAGCGACCTCTTCGCCACCTGCGTCTACGTCGACCTCGACATGGAGGAGGGCTCCGCCTGGTGCGTCCGGGCCGGGCATCTGCCGCCGGTACTGCGCCACTGGGACGGTACGACGGAGATCGCGGAGGTGGAGGGCGGCCCGCCGCTGGGCGTGGTGACGCAGGCCGACTTCCCGATGAGTCCGCTGCGGGTGCGGCCCGGCACGCTGATCGGCCTCACCACGGACGGCCTGGTGGAGTCCCACGACGCCGACATCGACGAGGGCATGGACCGGTTCGCGCACGCCCTGGCCGCCTCCGACCCCGCCCACCTCGGGCTCGTCGCCGACGCCCTGCTCGGCGACGCCCGCCGCAGCGACGACGTCGCCCTGCTGCTGGTGCGCTACGACGGCATGGCCCTGCGCCCGCTGCGGGAGAGCTGGTCGGTGTGGCGGCTGCCCGAGGCCGTGCGGCACGCCCGCCGTTTCACCCGCCGGACGCTGCGCTCCTGGGGAGTCCCGGACGACGACATCGACGGCGTCCTCCTGATCGTCTCCGAACTGGTCACCAACGCCCTCGTGCACACCGACGGCAAGGTCCGCCTCGACCTCACCCTGATCGGCGCCCGGCTGCGCGTCGCGGTCGCCGACGCCTCGCCCCGTACGCCCGTCAAGCCGACCAGCATCGGCTGGGAGGCGACGGGCGGGCGCGGCATCCTCCTCGTCGAGGCGATGTCGGCGACGTGGGGGACGCTGCCGGTCAGCGGCGGCAAGCAGGTCTGGAGCGAGATCCCCCTGCGCCCCGCCCCGGAGTAGGTGCCGGTGCCGCTTCGCCGGGTACCCGACGGGCCACACACCACGAGCGAGGGAGCGAGGGATCACGACATGACCCAGTACGTCCGCGACATCATGACCGGCGACCCGGTGACCGTGGAGCCGCAGACCTCCGTCACCGCGGTGGCCCGCATCATGCGCGCCCAGGACCTCGGCGCCGTCCTCGTCACCGACGGCGACGAACTGCGCGGTCTGGTAACCGACCGTGACCTGGTGATCCGGTCCGTCGCGGAGGGCGGCGACCCGGAGCAGAACACCGTGGCCGGGGCGTGCAGCGACGACGTGGTGACCGTGCAGTCCGACGACGAGCTGAACCACGCCGCCGAGCTGATGCGCGAGCACGCCGTACGACGTGTCCCGGTCGTCGACGACGGACGTCCCGTCGGCATCGTCTCCCTCGGAGACCTGGCCATGGAGCGCGACCCGGAGTCGGCGCTGGGCGACATCAGCGTGGCCCGGCCCAACCCGTAAGGGCGCCGGCGCCGGTGTTTCGCGGAGTCCCGCCCGGGGACCCGCACGGCAACGGCACCGGACGCAGAAGGAAGATGATGCATCGTGACCACGGACACCAGCGAGAAACCCGTTGTCCGTCGCCTGGAGACAGGGTGGTCGAAAGCCCGCCGTCTGCGGAGCAGAGGCGCCATGCGCACCTGGATACCGGCGGTCGAGGACGGCAGCGTCGCACGCGCACCGCAATGGGGCCAGGAGTCGAACATCGTCAGGGGCGAGGACTGACCGCCCGGGGGGTGACGGAAGCTGCCCAGCGCGCCGGCCATGTGCCGGCGCGGTGCACGTCCGGGCCGGTCGCGGACCACACGGGGCACGCCGGTAACCTCGGGGGTCCCGTACCGTCCGTTCCCCTCCGACCGCGGCAAGGCACAGCACCGTCAATGAACCTTCTGGTCACCGGCGCCGCCGGATTCATCGGCTCCCGGTACGTCCGGACGCTCCTCGCTCCCGGCCCGCCCGAGCCGCCGCGGATCACGGTCCTGGACGGTCTCACCTACGCCGGCACCCTCGACAACCTCGACCTCGGCAACCCCCGGCTGGAGTTCGTGCACGGTGACATCCGCGACGCCGCACTCGTCGACAAGCTGATGGCCGAGGCCGATCAAGTGGTGCACTTCGCCGCCGAGTCCCACGTGGACCGCTCGATCCACGACGCCGCCGAGTTCGTCCTCACCAACGTCGTCGGCACCCAGACCCTGCTGGACGCGGCCCTGCGCCACGGTGTGGGCCCCTTCGTGCACGTCTCCACCGACGAGGTCTACGGCTCCGTCGACTCCGGCTCGGCCACCGAGGAGCACCCGCTGCGGCCGGGCTCCCCGTACTCCGCCTCGAAGGCGTCGGGGGACCTGCTGGCCCTCTCGTACCACCGCACCCACGGCTTGGACGTACGGGTGACCAGGTGCTCCAACAACTACGGCCCGCACCAGTTCCCCGAGAAGCTCGTGCCGCTCTTCGTCACCCACCTCCTCGACGGCCGACGGGTCCCGCTCTACGGCGACGGGCGCAACGTCCGCGACTGGCTGCACGTCGACGACCACTGCCTGGGCGTCGACCTCGTGCGGACCCGGGGCCGGGCCGGCGAGGTGTACAACATCGGCGGCGGCACCGAGCTGAGCAACCGCGACCTCACCGGCCTGCTCCTCGACGCCTGCGGCGCCGGCTGGGACCGGGTCGTGCGGGTCGAGGACCGCAAGGGCCACGACCTGCGTTACAGCGTCGACTGGAGCAAGGCCCGCGACGAACTGGGCTACCGCCCCCGCCACGACTTCACGGCCGGGCTGGCCGGGACCGTCACCTGGTACCGGGACAACCGTTCCTGGTGGGAGCCGCTCAAACGACGCACGGCCTCATAGACGCCGTTACGCGGAACAGGCCACATCAGCCCCCTTCAGGGCCTGTCGTTTGGATCGTGCCGCCCGAGCGGCGCGGTCTCGCTCAGCCGACCTGATCCAAACGACAGGCCCCTAGGCTGGACCCGTGCGCCTGCTGCTCATGTCCGACACCCACCTGCCGAAGCGGGCCAGGGAACTGCCCGCGCCGCTACTGGCCGAGATCCCCCGGTCCGACGTCGTCCTGCACGCGGGCGACTGGGTCGACACGGCCACCCTCGACCTGCTGGAGAGCCGCAGCCGCAGACTCGTCGCCGTGTACGGCAACAACGACGGGCCCGGGCTGCGCGCCCGGCTGCCCGAGGTGGCGTACGCCGACCTCGGCGGTCTGCGCTTCGGTGTCGTCCACGAGACGGGCGCCGCCCAGGGGCGCGAGAGACGCTGCGCCGACCGCTACCCCGACCTCGACGTCCTGGTCTTCGGACACAGCCACATCCCCTGGGACACCACCACCGACACCGGTCTGCGCCTGCTCAATCCCGGTTCGCCGACCGACCGGCGGCGTCAGCCCCACTGCACCTACATGACGGCCGAGGTCGCCGGCGGCAGGCTCGCCGACGTCGAACTGCACCGGCTGCCGAGGCGGTAGGTCGGCCACCCGGCGAGGGCCTGGGCCGCAGGGGGGAGAAAGAGAGGGGGCAGCGCCCGTGAGGACGCTGCCCGGTGCGGCCCGGGACGCTCCGTGTCGGAGGAAGCGGCCCGGGCGCTTCTGGAGTGCGCTGTCACGGACCTCCTTCCGAGGGAAGTAGTGCCGAGGACATGCATGCCTCATCCGTTGCCGGGCGGTTACCCCTCCCGGGCGGGCTCACACACATGGATTCGGACGACATGTCCGGCGCGGGCCGCGCGGCACCTCAGCCGGCCGACGGCCCCGTCCAGTCCGCCGCCACGTGTCCGATACGTACGCGCTGGGGGTGGTCGCCGACCGGGACGGACACCGACTTCTCACCGGTGGCGAAGTCGATGGCCGTGACCTGGTCGGACCCGCTCTCGGAGACCACGCAGTGGGTGCCGTCACCGCTGACCGTGGCCCAGTACGGCTTGGCGGCGGGGACGAGCGGCCCCTCCTGGAGCGTCGTGCGGTCGACGACCGTCGCGTAGTCGTCCATCGTGCCCGCCACGCACAGCTTGGCGCCGTCCGGGCTCATGGAGATGCCGTGGTGCCGCGAGTCGTTGACCCAGGTGGTGCGGTCCTCGCTGGTGGCCGGGTTCTTCGGCAGGGTCTTCGTCCGGGTGATCCGGTCGGCGGCGATGTCGTACTCGAAGAAGCCGTTGAAGAACGAGACCTGGAAGTACAGCTTGGACTCGTCGGGCGAGAAGACGGCGGGCCGGACGGCGTCGGAGCGGTCGTCGAGACCGATCGCGTCGAGGCGCTCGCGCATGTCGATCACCTTGACCCGCTCGTACGTCGTCGCGTCCACGACCGTGATGCGCCGGTTGCCCTTCGTCCAGTCCAGCCAGGGGGCGTCGAGCGCGGTGTTCACCTCGCCGATGGACATGTTCCAGATGTACTTGCCGTCACTGGTGAAGATGTTCTCGTGCGGCTTGTCACCGGTGCCGAAGGAGCCGAGTTCCTCGCCCGTCCGGATGTCCAGGACGTGCACGGTGTTGGAGGTCGAGGCCGACACCGCGACCCGGGTGCCGTCGGGGGAGACCGCCATGTGGTCGGAGCGGTAACCCGAGACGGGGAAGCGCCAGTCGATGGCGCCGGTGGCGAGGTCGATGGAGACGACGTCGGCGAAGCTCGGCCGGGAGACGACCACCGACCCGCCGTCCGGAGTCGAGTACATGTCGTCGACGAACTGGTCGTGTCCCTCGCCGACGCTGTTCCGGATGGCCTGGAAGTAGATCCACTTGATCGGATCGGCGTTGATCTCGGCCATCCGCTCGTCCCGGTCCGGGATGACGTCGATCCGGCCGATTCTCGCGAAGTCACCGGTGGAGCGGATGACGTCGGCGGTGCCGTCCCAGTTGTTGCCGACGAACATCACCTCGCGCAGGCTGTCCCGGGCGTTCGGGGCCGCCGCGGCGGTGGTCGCGGGGGCGGCGACGGTGAGGGCGAGGGCGGCGGCTACGGCGCAAAGGTGCCTGGTACCGAAGGCAGGCATGCTGCTCTCCTCTGGCAGTGGGCGTGATGGGGGCGGTGGGGCGCGATTTCTGAACACAGCCGCTTTCAGAGTGAACTTACTGCAAAGTAAGGAAGGGGTGCCCTTCTCCACAAGACCGCGGTCACGACAAAATCGGCCGCGGGGTGAGGGGTTGGCGCGGGAGGGGGACCGGGTGGCGGGCAGACTCAGGGCGCCGACGGGCCGCTACGGCGGCAAGTCCGCCGCGCAGCGACAGGCGGAGCGGCGCGACCGCTTCCTCACCGCCGCGCTCCAGATGTTCGGTGACACGCCCGGCTACCGCGCCACGACCGTGGCGGCCCTCAGTGAGGCCGCCGGACTGTCCACCCGCCAGTTCTACGAGGAGTTCCGCACCCTGGAGGACGTGCTCGCCGCCCTCCACCTCCAGGTCAACGCCTGGGCAGCGGAAGCCGTCCTCGCCGCGGCGGCCGACGCGCGCGAACTTCCGCTTGCCGAACGGGCCGCCGCGATTTTCCGGGCCTACGCCGCCGACGTCACCGGCGACCCGCGCCGCGTCCGCATCACCTTCGTCGAGATCATCGGAGTCAGCCCGCGCCTGGAGGAGCAACGGCTGGCCCGCCGCGCCCGCTGGGTCGACCTCATCTGCGCCGAGGCCCACTCGGCCGCCGCGCGCGGGGAGGCGGCGCCCCGCGACTACCGGCTCGCCGCCACGGCGTTCATCGGCGGCGTCAACGGCCTGCTCCACGACTACAGCGCGGGCTGGGTGGACGCGACCCTCGACGAGGTCGTCGACGAACTGGTCCGCCAGCTCCTGGCCGTCCTCCGCCCACCGGGCTGGAGCCCCGCCGCCCCGGCGAGCTGATCACGCACGCGCCATGGCAGGGCGCTGTCCGGTGCCAGGTGCCACGGGCGAGACGCGCTGACCCGGTCGGCCGACGGTGCGCCCGGACACAGACCGGCCACGGCGGCCCGGCACCCGCGGACCGGGCCGCCGCGGACAGGCGCCGCTACTCGTCCCAGGCCTGGATGGTGGTCTGCTCGACGATCCTGCCGTCCCGCAGCGACAGCATCGACTCGGCGAGGACCCGCTCACCGTCCGGATACGTGCACTCCTCGGTGAACGCGGCGTGGTCCCCCTGGACGACGCAGCGGTCCAGCCGGTGCGTCATGTCGCGGCTGTACACGTCGTCGAGCATCTCGGCGATCTCGTCCCGGCCGTGCAGGACCTTGGGACGGCTGGGCTGGTCGTACCTGTCGACGATGCGGACCTCCGCGTCCGGCGCGTAGAGCGACACGAGGGGTGCCGCCGTCCGTCCTTCGATGCCCCGGCGCAGCGTTTCGGTGTCGAAACCGGGGACTGCCGTGGTACCCATGACGACCTCCTTCGAAGGCCGCGGCCCGGGGGAGGGAGGAGCGGGCCGCCGTGGCCCTCTCCTTCGAGCTTCCTCCGTCCCGAGGCCCAAGGCAATCGCGGCCGGGCCACTGGTCCTCACGAGTGAGCGGCGCCGCCCGCCCGTGTCCGGGCCCCGCCCGCGCGCGTTGCTCAGAGCATGATCTCCACACGACGTATCGTCGCCGCCGTCGGGCTCGCCGCCGGTGTCACCGGCCTCGCCGCGCCGACGGCGAGTGCGGCCGAGACAGGCGCGCTGGGCACGGAAAAGCTCAGCGTGACGCAGACGCTGGACTCGCTCGCGGTCAGTGACATGCCCGCCGAGGACCGCGCCCGGATGCCGCGGCCCTCCCAGCAGCTGAACCGGCTCCAGGACCTCCAGCAGCTCCAGCACGTCACCGGCCTGGTCTCGCCGCTGTTCGGTGCCATCCCCGCCCTGGGCTGACCGCCGGACCGACCCGCCGTCGAGGGCCGCCCGGCTCCGGGCGGCCCTCGACGCGCGTCCGCACGCGCCCGGCTCAGCCGCCGGTGGCCAGGAACTGGGTCGCCGCCAGCTCCGCGTACAACGGATCGGCGGTCACCAGCTCCCGGTGCGTGCCGACCGCGCGGACCCGCCCGGCGTCCATCACCACGATCCGGTCGGCCATCGTCACCGTGGACAGCCGGTGGGCGACGACCAGCACCGTCGTCGTCCGGGCCACGTCGGCCACGGTGTCCCGCAACGCCGCCTCGTTGACCGCGTCCAGCTGCGAGGTGGCCTCGTCGAGCAGCAGCAGCCGGGGACGGCGCAGCAGCGCCCGGGCGATGGCCACCCGCTGGCGCTCACCGCCGGACAGCTTGGTGCCGCGGTGCCCGACCAGGGTGTCGAGGCCCTTCGGCATCCCGGCCACCAGACCGTCCAGCCGGGTCGTCTTCAGCACCCCGGTGAGCGTGCCGTCGTCCGCTTCCCCGTTGCCCAGCAACAGGTTGTCCCGCAGCGACCCGGACAGCACCGGGGCGTCCTGCTCCACGTAGCCGATCGCGGCCCGCAGCGAGGTCAGTTCCCAGTCCGCCAGGCTCCGCCCGTCCAGCGTGATCTCCCCCGACTCGGGGTCGTAGAACCGCTCTACGAGCGAGAACACGGTGGTCTTGCCCGCACCGGACGGACCGACGAACGCCGTCATCCCCCGGGCCGGCACATCGAAGGTCACCCCGTGATGGACGTACGGCAGATCGTCCGCGTAGCGGAAGCGGACGTCGTGGAAGACGAGGGAGGCGGGCCGGTCCCCGGCGGAGGGCAGCGGGGCGGCCGACCGCACCGGCGGCTCGGCGGGCAGCCGCAGCGCCTCCTGGATGCGCACCAGTGCCGCCGCACCCGTCTGGTACTGCGCCACGGCGCCGATCACCTCCTGCAGCGGGGATATCAGGAAGAACACGTACAGCAGGAACGCGACCAGCGTGCCCACGTCCACGGCTCCGGTCGCCACCCGTGCCCCGCCCACCGCCAGCACCGTGATGAAGGCGATCTGGATGGCCAGGCCCGCCGTGTTGCCCGCCGCCGCGGACCACTTGGCGGCCCGTACACTCTGCCGCCACGACTCCTCGGCCGCGTCGTGCAGCACCCGCTCCTCCCGGTGCTCGGCACCCGACGCCTTCACCGTGCGCAGGGCGCCCAGCACCCGCTCCAGCGCGGCCCCCATCACACCGACGGCCTTCTGGGCCTCCTTGCTCGCCCGGTTGATGTGCGGCGCGATCAACCCGATCACCGTCCCCGCGCCCGCGATCACCGCCAGCGTCACCCCGAGCAGCACCGGATCGACCAGCCCCATCATCACGATCGTCGCCACCAGCGTGAGCCCGCCGGTGCCGAGGCCGACCAGCGACTCGGAGGTGACCGTGCGCAGCAGCGTCGTGTCGGAGGTGATCCGGGCCATCAGGTCACCGGGCTCGGTGCGGTCCACGGCCGCGACGCGCAGCCGCAGCAGATACGACGACAGGGTGCGCCGCGCGTCGAGCACCACCGACTCGGCGGTGCGCCGCAGCACGTAGGAACCCAGGGCGCCCACCACCGCGTTGGCCACGACCAGACCCGACATGGCGAGCAGCGCGCCGGTGATGGCGCGATCGTGCGACAGGTCGTCGATCAGGCCGCGGGCCACCAGCGGCAGCAGCAGCCCCGTCCCTCCGGTGAGCAGCGAGAGCAGCGCGCCTGCGAACAGCGCGCGGCGGTGCGGCCGGACGTAACCCAGCAGCAGCCGCCAGGCGGGCGGACCGGTCTCCGTCTCTGCGATGCTCACGACGCTCCTTCGATGAACGGACGGCGGCGGACGGGCGGACGGCTCAGGTTATGTCGCCCTGTCGTCGGCCCGTACCGATCAGTTGAGCGTAGGGTCGGAGGGATTCATCGAGTGGCCGAAGAAGGAGTCCAGACCATGGCGCAGGAAGTACGCGGCGTGATCGCACCGGGCAAGGACGAACCCGTGCGGATCGAGACGATCGTCGTGCCCGATCCCGGACCGGGCGAGGCCGTGGTCGCCGTCCAGGCCTGCGGGGTGTGCCACACCGACCTGCACTACAAGCAGGGCGGCATCAGCGACGAGTACCCGTTCCTGCTCGGCCACGAGGCCGCGGGCGTCGTGGAGTCCGTCGGCGCCGGCGTCACCGACGTGGCCCCCGGCGACTTCGTGATCCTCAACTGGCGCGCCGTGTGCGGCAAGTGCCGGGCCTGTCTGCGCGGGCGGCCCTGGTACTGCTTCGACACCCACAACGCCGAGCAGAGGATGACCCTCGCCTCGACCGGCCAGGAGCTCTCCCCGGCCCTCGGTATCGGTGCCTTCGCCGAGAAGACGCTGGTCGCCGCCGGACAGTGCACCAAGGTCGACCCGGCCGTCTCCGCGCAGGTGGCCGGACTGCTGGGCTGCGGGGTGATGGCCGGTATCGGTGCCGCCATCAACACCGGCAACGTCGGCCGCGGCGACACGGTCGCCGTGATCGGCTGCGGCGGCGTCGGCGACGCGGCGATCGCCGGTTCCCACCTGGCCGGGGCGGCGAAGGTCATCGCCGTGGACATCGACGACCGCAAGCTGGAGACCGCCCGGGGCATGGGCGCCACCCACACCGTCAACTCCCGCGAGAACGACCCCGTCGAGGCGATCCGCGAACTGACCGGCGGCTTCGGCGCCGACGTGGTCATCGAGGCGGTCGGCCGTCCGGAGACGTACCAGCAGGCCTTCTACGCCCGGGACCTGGCCGGCACCGTCGTCCTCGTCGGCGTACCGACCCCCGAGATGAAGCTGGAACTGCCGCTCCTCGACGTCTTCGGACGCGGCGGATCCCTGAAGTCGTCCTGGTACGGCGACTGCCTGCCCTCCCGCGACTTCCCGATGCTCATCGACCTCCACGTCCAGGGCCGCCTGGACCTCGGGAAATTCGTCACGGAGACCATCCGGCTCGACGAGGTCGAGAAGGCCTTCGAGCGGATGCACGCCGGTGACGTGCTGCGTTCGGTGGTGGTGCTGTGATGGCCGCCCGCATCGAACGCCTCGTCACCTCCGGACAGTTCAGCCTCGACGGCGGTACCTGGGACGTCGACAACAACGTCTGGCTCGTCGGCGACGACCACGAGGTGATCGTCATCGACGCCGCCCACGACGCCGACGCGATCGCCGAGGCCGTCGGGGACCGCAGGCTGACGGCCATCGTGTGCACCCACGCCCACAACGACCACGTCAACGCCGCGCCGGCCCTCGCCGAGCGCACCGGCGCCGTCATCTGGCTGCACCCCGACGACCTGCCGCTGTGGCACCAGACCCACCCCGACCGCGACCCCGACGCCTGGCTGACCGACGGCCAGGTCATCGAGGCCGCCGGCGCCGACCTCACGGTCCTGCACACCCCCGGGCACGCCCCCGGCGCCGTCTGCCTCCACGACCCGGGTCTCGGCGCCCTCTTCAGCGGCGACACCCTGTTCCAGGGCGGGCCCGGCGCCACCGGACGCTCCTACTCCCACTTCCCGACGATCATCGACTCGATCCGCGACCGGCTGCTGGTCCTCCCGCCCGAGACGAAGGTCCACACCGGCCACGGAGACCCGACCACCATCGGAGCCGAGGCCCCGCAACTGGAAGAGTGGATCAAACGCGGGCACTGACCCTTCGCGGGACCCGCGGAGTGCGGGACCCGCGGAGTGCGGGACCCGCGGAGTGCGGGACCCGCGCAGTGCAGGACACGCGCAGTGCAGGACACGCGTAAAAGGTGACAGAAGATGTCCGGCTTCCCGGGCACTCTCGATCACGACATCGCTCGTGGACGAGAGGAACGGGAGCCGGACATGGCAGCGTCACCGGAAGAGTCACTGGACAAGCCGCTCGCGGGGAGGGTCGCACTCGTCGCCGGTGCGACCCGGGGCGCCGGACGCGGTATCGCCGTCGAACTGGGCGCGGCCGGCGCCACCGTCTACGTCACCGGCCGCAGCACCCGCGCCCGGCGCTCCGAGTACGACCGCCCCGAGACCATCGAGGACACCGCCGACCTGGTCACCGAGGCCGGCGGCCGGGGCATCGCCGTACCGACCGACCACCTGGACCCGGCGCAGGTCGCCGCGCTCGTCGACCGCGTCGCCCGCGAACAGGACCGCCTCGACATCCTGGTCAACGACATCTGGGGCGGTGAGAACCTCTTCGAGTGGGACAACCCCGTCTGGGAGCACGACCTCGACAAGGGACTCAGACTCCTGCGGCTCGCAGTCGAGACCCACGCCGTCACCAGCCACCACGCCCTGCCGCTGCTGCTGCGCCGCCCCGGCGGACTGGTCGTCGAGGTCACCGACGGCACCGACGACTACAACCGCGACCACTACCGCGTCTCCTTCTTCTACGACCTGGCCAAGACGTCGGTCCTGCGCATGGCCTTCGCCCTAGGCCACGAACTCGGCCCGCGCGGCGCGACGGCCGTCGCGCTCACCCCCGGCTGGCTGCGCTCGGAGATCATGCTCGACCACTTCGGCGTGCGCGAGGAGAACTGGCGCGACGCCCTCGACCGAGTCCCGCACTTCGCCATCTCCGAGACGCCCCGCTACGTGGGCCGCGCCGTCACCGCCCTCGCCGCCGACCCGGACGTGGCGCGTTTCAACGGCCGGTCCCTCTCCAGCGGCGGCCTCGCCCAGGAGTACGGCTTCACCGACCTCGACGGCAGCCGCCCGGACGCCTGGCGCTACGTCGTCGAGGTGCAGGACGCGGACAAGCCCGCCGACGTCACCGGTTACCGCTGACGGGCGACAGCGGCCGGCGGGCCGCGTGCCCCGGGGGAGGGCCAGGTCCTCCCGTACGGCCGTGTAGTAGCCCTCGCGTCCGGCGCGCCTCCGCTCCAGCAGGGTCTGCCAGGCGTCCGGGTCACGCGTCCCCTCGCGCAGGAAGCGCTCCATCTCCAGCACCGTCACCACCCACGCCCGTGCCTTCTCCACCACGTCCCTGCTGCCGAGCAGGAGCAGCGCCTCCCCGGCGGGATCCCGGGCGAGGGTGGCCTCGGCCTGGGCCGGCGCGGCCTCCTCGGGGCTCAGCGGGTGCGGGTGCGGGTCGTTGCCGAGGTGGGCGGCGACCCGGTACGTCAGCGTGACGGAGGTCTTGAGGGTCCGCGCGTAGTCGGCGTAGACCGCGAGCCGGCGCTCCTCCCAGCGGGCCGCGGTCTCACTGCGGAACCGGGCCCGGTCACTGCGGACGACGGCGGGATACGAACCGAGCGCTCCGATGACGACACCTATGAGCGCGGGGAGTTGCTGCAAGAACGCGGACATGGGGGCACGCTGTCTGCCTGAGTGATCGTCGCGGCAGTACCGTCGGGCCATGACGGACACAGGGCGATTCACCGACCACGGAGTACTGATCACCGGCGCCGCCCGGGGCATCGGCGCGGCCACCGCACGCCGGTTCGCCACCGAGGGTGCGCGGGTGCTGCTGACCGACGTGGACCTGACCGCGGCGCGGCGCACGGCGGGCGAGCTGACGGAACAGGGCCTCACCGCGGAGGCGTTCGGCTGCGACGTGGCCGACCGGGCGTCCGTCGAGGCGGCCGTCGCCCACGCGGTGGACACCTTCGGCGCCCTCGACGTGCTGGTCAACAACGCCTACGCCTGCTCGCCCGACGCCCCTCTCTTCGAGGACGAACCCGACGAGGTCTGGGCCCGCGACCTCGACGTCACCCTCACCGGCGCCTACCGCTGCTGCCGTGCCGCGCTGCCGCACCTCGCGGCCTCGGGACGAGGCGTGATCGTGAGCGTCGGCTCGGTCAACGGCGTCCAGGACTTCGGCAACCACGCGTACAGCGCCGCCAAGGCGGGCCTCGGTTCCCTGACCCGCACCCTCGCCGGGCACGCGGCCGCGCGCGGCGTCCGCGTCAACCTCGTGACGCCGGGCACCGTGCGCACCACGGCCTGGGAGGGCCGGGAGGACGATCTCGCGGCGGTCCGAAGGCTGTACCCGCTGGGGCGGGTGGGTGAGCCCGAGGACATCGCGGCGGCCGTAGCCTTCCTCGCGTCGCGGGACGCGGCCTGGATCACCGGCACCACGCTGGTCGTCGACGGTGGTCTGACCGCGGTCAACACCGGGTTCCGGCAGGCGGTCCAGGAGTGGGGTGACACGGACTGACGGCCGGGCGGCGGTTCGAGGACGCCCGGTGGCGTTTGTCACCGTTCGGTCGCGATGTGGGCGCGGCAGGCAACCGAAGGCACCGGGCGGCGGTCTGACAGGCGGGGAACACACCCACCGATTCGACGCGAAAGGCTGACCGGCCATGGGGGACATACGCAGACGGGGAGCCGTCGTACTCGGAGTCACCGCACTGGTGGCACCGCTCACGCTCGCGCTCGGCGCCGCACCGGCCCAGGCGGCGAGCTGCACCACGCAGACGGGCCCGTACCAGAAGAAGGTGGAGAAGTTCCTCGGCCGCCCGGCCGATGGCAAGCAGTCCACCGCCGACTGCAAGGCGATCCGCGCCTTCCAGACCAAGCACGGCATCAAGCCGAACATCGGCTACGCGGGCCCTGTCACCTGGGGCGTGATGGACCTGATGGTGAAGCAGAAGGCCGTCGGCAAGAACCCCAACAAGTCGGGCAAGTGCCCGGTCAACAAGGGCCGTATCGCCTGCGTGGACCTCTCCCTCCAGCTGAGCTGGATCCAGGACGGCAAGAAGGTCGTGTACGGTCCCGTGCCGGTCCGCACCGGTCGCAACGGATACGAGACCCGCACCGGCCTGAAGAAGGTCTACTGGCGCAACATCGACCACCACTCGACCATCTACGACGTACCGATGCCCTACAGCCAGTTCTTCGACGGCGGCCAGGCCTTCCACTCGGCCGGCGTCAGCATGTGGAACCCGCCGGGCTCGCACGGCTGCGTCAACATGACGAAGACCGACGCCAAGAAGTACTGGGCGCTGCTGAAGAAGGGCGACGACGTCTACGTGTACGGCCGCAAACCGGGCACCTGACGGTCGTCCTCGGGCACCCGGCTCGCGCGGCCGCGTCACAGCACCGGCGCGTCCCCGAAGTCCGGGATCTCCAGCCTGGCCCCGCCCTGCCGCGCGGACTCGTGCGCGACGATGCCCGGCAGGGTGTAGCGGGCGGCTACCCAAGCGTTCACGGACGGCAGGGTCCGGGAGTTCACCGCCGTCACGAAGTCGTCCACCAGGAAGTGGTGGCTGCCCTCGTGTCCGTTGTGCATCTCGTCGAACGCCCTCGGCAGCCGCGCCCGGTCGTGCACCGGCGCCGAACCCGAGGTGAAGGCGGCCCGCAGCTCCGGCGCGACGTGCTGGAGGGACGGGTCGTCGGGCGACATGGTGGGTTTGGGCTCCAGCAGGTCGCTGATGTCCTCCACCCCGGCTTTGTCCTGCCACAGGGCCACCGTGGCGAGCTGCTCCATGCTCGCCTCGGTGCCGAAGAAGCGGAAACGGGACTCCCGGATGTGCGAGGGATAGCCGACCCGCCGGAACTCGTTCGTACGGAACGACCCGCCGCCGGCCACCTCGAACAACGCCGTCGCGTTGGAGACGTCGTTGTCGAACCGGCTCACCGACCGGTCGAAGACCCCGTCCCCGCGCTCGTCCACCACTCCGAGCGCCGAGACGCTGACCGCGTGCGTCTGCCAGGCGCCCAGCACCCCGCCCACCGAGTGCGTCGGGTACAGCAGCGGCGGATAGCTGGCGGTGGCCTTCCACTCCTCGCCGCCGCTGTACCGGTACGCGTCGTAGAAGCCCAGGTCCATGTCGTGGACGTAGTCGCCCTCGGCGTAGAAGAGCCGCCCGAAGGCGCCCTCGGCGATGCGGTTGCGGGCGTGCACGGTCGCCGGGTTGTACTGGCTGGTCTCGCCCATCATGTACGTCAGTCCGGTCGCCCTGACGGTGTCGATCATCTCCGCGATCTCCCGCGTGCTGATCGCCATGGGGACCGCCGAGTAGACGTGCTTGCCCGCGCCCAGTGCCTGGAGCACGAGCGGGCCGTGGGTCCAGCGCTGCGTGAAGATCGCGACGGCGTCGACCGCCGTCGACTCCAGCATCGCCTCGTAGGCGGGGAAGGTGCCGGCGAGGCCTTCGGCGGCGGCGAGCCGCTCGGCCCGCTCCGGCAGCAGGTCGGTGGCATACACGTCGCTCACACCTGGGTGTGCCTGGAAGAGCCTGGCGAACTGGCCGGAGAACTGGCCGGCACCGACGATGCCGAGGGAGAACGTCATGGATGGCGTGCCCTTCACTGGTCGCTTCACTGGTGGCGTCATTGGTCGCGTCACTGGTCGAGGATGAGATTGATCTGGTCGTTGGTCTCGTCGAGGCGGCTCACCGGCTCGCCGCCGCCGTAGATGTCCTGCATGGCGGGCTGCATGAGCGCGTGCACGTCCGCCGCGTAGTTGGTGACGGGGTACGTGAAGGTCCGGAAGTCCGACGCGTCGTCGACCGGCCGGGTGAAGGCCGATACGTCGATACCCTTCTTCTCGTAGGCCGCGACGGCCGCCTCGGTGCCGTCGGGCGTGGCCGGGAAGACGATGCCGTGGCCGCCCACGGTGCGCTGGCACTCCTGGGAAGCCAGGTACTTCACCCACTTCAGGGCGCCCGGCTTGTTGCGGGCGTTCTTGGTGACGGAGTCCGCGAGACCGTTCATCATCGTGGCCCGCTTGCCGGTCGGGCCCGCCGGGGTGACGGCGGTGGCGACGTCCATGCCCTCGAAACCGGCATACGTCGAGAGCATCCACGCCCCGTCGAAGGCGGTGGCCGCCCTGCCCGCGGCCACCTGCGCATTGGCCTCATTGGACTGGGAGTAGTCGGTGAGAGGGGCCAGGTAACCCTTGTCCGCGAGTCCGAAGTACCACTCGATCACCGGCTGGAAGGTGTCGTCGTCGTACCGGTACTCGGTGCCCCACCGTTCCTTGTCGGTGTAGGTCCAGCCCGCCGACGCGGCGAAGTGGCTCCAGGTGGTCTGACCGTCACCGTCGCCACCGCCGTTGGAGGCGAGGCCGTAGGTCTCGACGTTGTCCTTGTCGAAGCCGGGTTCGTCGCCCCGCCTGCCCTTCTCGTCCACCGTCAGGTGCGCGACGGCCTTCTCGAAGGTGCCGCCGTCCTCGGGGTTCCAGGACAGACCGTTCAGCTCCTCGGCGCTCAGCCCGGCGTCCCGCGTCATCCTCTCGTTGTAGAGGAGGAACGACACCGCCGTCTTCGTGGAGGCCGAGACCTGGTTCGGGGCGGGGCGCGGCCTGGACCGGTTCGTGGTCCTCACCATCGGCGCCGGCGTCGGCTACGGACTCGTGCTCGGCGGCAAGCGGGTGCCGTACTCGGGGGGCGAGGACCGCGGGTTCGGCCGCCACTGGATCCTCGACCCCCACGGCCCGCTCACCCCCGACGGCCGGCGCGGCAGCGCCGTCTCACTGCTGACCATCCCCACCATCCGTTACCAGGTCAGGGCCGCCACCGGCCGGGACTGGAGCTACGAGGAGATTCTCGAGTCCGCCGCCGAAGGTGAGCCCATGCCCGCCCGGGTCGTCGAGGAGGCCGGGCGGGCCCTGGGCACCCTGGTGGCGCAGATCGCCAACTTCGTGATGCCGCAGCGGATCCTGCTCGCCGGGGAGGGGGTCGGCCTGATGGATGTGGCCGGTGATGTGGTGGAGGACACCATCCGCGACAACCGGAATCCGCAGGCCGCGCCGGTCGACCTGGAGACCAGGATGTCCGACTTTCACGACTGGGCGCGCGGTGCCGCAGTGCTGGCGATCCAGGTGCTGGTGCTGGGGGCCGCGCGGGTGTGAAGTGGCGGGCCGTGTGCGGCGGAACACAGTCGCTCTGAACGAACTCACCGGTAGGCCTTGACAGATGGGAAGATCGACGTGATCAGTAACACGGTCCGGTATGTCCGTTTGGCTCGCCATTGCTCACATCGTCTTCACGGTGGGCGCCGTATGCTTCACAGTATGTCCACCACTGTTGAACCCTCCTCCGAGCGATCGGCTGCCGAGGTCAACGAGGAGATCCGGGCCCTGTGGCTCCGGTCGGGCGGGACACTGAGCGTCGAGCAGCGCGCGGAGTACCAGCGGCTGGTCATGGAGTGGGCCACCGCGGCCCCGGAGCCCGTGCAGGCCGCCTGAGCGGCTGAGGCTCCTCAGCGCATCGGAGCCCCGGCCCCGGGCGCCCCCTCGGGACGGGCGCCCTTCTCGCACTGGCCTCGGCCGTCCGCTACGGCGTCGTCGTCCCCAGCTCTCGGCTTCGCTCGAGCCGGGAGGTGCCCCCCACCACCGGCAGCCTGCTGTCCCGGCGCGTCCACTTCGCCGCCGTCACCTTCCTCGGCCGGGTCTGCGGGCTCCTGCTCGCCTGCGTGGCGCCCTCCTCGTGACCACCCCCGACGTCCCCACCGCGGACCTGCTGTGGGGCGCCCTGTCCGGCGTGGGCAGCGGCGTCGCCATGCACTTCCTCAACCGGGGCCTGAGCCGCGGCGCGATGAGCGTGGTGGTGCCGGTGAGCGCCGTCACAGGGGTCGCGCTCTCCGTCCTGTGCGGCGTACTCGTCCTCGGAGGCCGCCTCGGCGCTCGCACGGGTGGGGATCGCCGGCATCGTGCCAGCGCTCTGGCTCGTCTCCGGCGGCGGCACCGGTCCGGGCCACGCCGTCACCGACGGTCTGCTCGCCGGCGCGGCCGTCGCCGTCCAGTACCCCGCCCTCGGGCAGGCCGGCCCCGAAAGCGGCCTGTGGCCTGCGACGGCCGGCCGCGTCGCCGCCGCGTACTCCTGCTGCTCCCCGCCGCCCCCCGGCACCCCGGGCGCCTGCGACTGCCGCCGCGTCGGGCCGCCGAGGCACTGCTGATCGGCGCCGGTGCCGCGCTCGGCCTGATCCTGTACCTCCTCGCCGCCCAGCGGCAACCGCTGTCCGTCGCCGTGGTCCTCGCCTCCCGATACCCGGCACTGCCCGTCGTCCTGGGCCTCGCCCTCCTCCACGAGCGGGTCGACCGGCGGCAGGCCGTGGGCCCGATCGGCGCGGCGGCGGCCACGGTGCTGCTGACGCCGGGCCGAGCGCCGGGACCCCGTGTGTGGCGCACGCCGCCGCCCCACGCCCGGACACGGGCGGCCGGCCGTGGCGGCCGAGGGTGGGCTCCGGTCCGTGTCCGCCCCACAGCTCAGCCCCATGTCGCCGAGTAGTGCCGTCGATAGGCCTTGCGGTCCTGTTCCGCGCGGATCCACCGGGTGGCCACCAGGGCGATCATGCTGCCCGCGACGACGAGCATGCCCGGGCCGACGTTGCGGCGGTCGGTGAGACGGGAGAGCAGGGTCGAGCCGTTGACGCCCGTCACGGGCGCAGCGGCCCCGGGCGTCGCGGCACCCGGCACGGTCCCACCGCCACCGCCACCGCCACCGCCACCGCCACCGCCACCGGTGGCGGCCGGTGAGGAGGGCGCGGCGCCGGACCCCGCCCCGTCCCGCGCGGAGACGATCAGCTCCACACCGAGTGACTTCATGGCCTCCGGCAGCGGCTGGAAGAACGTCGTACCCCCCTTGTCGCAGTCGCCGCTGCCGCCCGACGTCAGTCCGAGCGCGACGCCCTCGGAGAACATCGGCCCCCCGCTGTCCCCGGGTTCGGCGCACACGTCGGTCTCGATGAGGCCGGTGACCGTGCCCTCCGGGTAGTTCACCGTCGCGTCGAGCGCGGACACCTGGCCGTCGCGCAGCCCGCTGGTGCTGCCGCTGCGGAACACCCGCTGCCCTACTGCTGGTTCACCCGCACCCGTGATCCGCACCCCCTTGGCACCACCGACCGCCACCACGTCGGCGCCGTCACCCGCCTTGCCGTTCGCGTACTCCACGAGGGAGAAGTCATCCCCGGGAAAGCTCCCGGCGACCGTCCGGCCGACCTGCCGGCCGCCCCCGTCGTCGCCGAACCAGACGGACCCCGTCGGCCCGCAGTGGCCGGCGGTGAGGATGAAGTCGTTCTGTCCGTCGGTCACGTTGAAGCCCGCCGAGCAGCGCCCCGCCGTGGACAAAATCGGCTCCGCGCCGTTCAGCCGAGTCGTGAACGTGCCCTCGGTCCGCTCCATGCGGACGAAGCCGCCGATGCCCTCCGCGACGCCCGTCAGCCGGGACCAGTCGGACCCGGAGACCGTGCTGTCGCCCCGTACCACCACCTCGTTCGACCGGTAGTCGAGGGCCCACGCCGTACCGGGCACCCGGGGCGCCGAACGCAGCGTCGAGGTGGCCGACTTCAGCTCGGACATGCTGTGCCGCACGAGCTTCGCCTCGGCACCGGCCCGCCGCACCGCCTCGGCCGTGCTCTCGTCGGTGACCGCGACGACCGGACGCCCGTCGGTGCCGACCCAGTGGCCCGCCGTACGGGAGGCGCCCAGCCGTGACACGAGGCCGGCGCCGGTACCGGACGCGGGCTGCGCCGACGTGTGCGGCGCGGCGGACGTGTCGGGGGGCTCGCTCGCCACCGCCCGGGTGACCATCGTCCCCCCGACCAGGAGTCCGCCGACGGCCGCCAGCCGTGCCACTCGCCGGACGATGCGTCGTCGTGCGTGCCTCATGTGTGCGCTCCCGAACCCGGACACACGGCGTCGCCGCCGCGGGGGCCTCCGGACGTCGAGCGCCCTCCTCCCATACGGGGGCGGGCCCGCCCGTGTTCACCGGGTCGGCTCCCGTCGGTGCTCGTCCATGCCGGCGGGCGGCGTCGGCGGCGTCCATGCTCCCCGTTTCCCGGTCGCGCCGCGGGCCCCTATCTTGTGCCACATGACCAGCATCCCGCGGCACCAGCCAGGTGAACCGAACCCCCTGCGCGCACTCACCCTCGACCAGCTGCGCCGCCGTACGAGCATGAAGTGGCGCACCTACCCCGCGGACGTGCTGCCGCTGTGGGTGGCCGAGATGGACGTGCCGCTCGCCGAACCCGTCGCGCGCGCCGTCGTCGACGCCATGGAACTCGGCGACACCGGCTACCCCTTCGGCACCGCCTACGCCGAGGCCCTGGCCGCCTTCGCCGGCAAGCGGTGGGGCTGGGACGACCTCGCGGTGGAACGCACCGCGATCGTGCCCGACGTGATGCTGGGCGTCGTCGAGATGCTCAAGCTGGTCACGGGGCCGGGCGATCCGGTGGTCGTGAACCCGCCGGTGTACCCGCCCTTCTACCAGTTCGTGACGCACATGGACCGGCGCGTCGTCGAGGCGCCGCTCGGCGCGGACCTGCGCATCGACCTCGGGGTACTGGAGGAGGCGTTCCGGCGGGCCGTCGCGGACGGCGGGCGGGCCGCCTACCTGCTGTGCAGCCCGCACAACCCGACCGGCACGGTGCACACCGCCGAGGAGCTGGCCGCCGTCGCCGCCCTCGCCGAGCGGTACGGCGTCCGGGTCGTCGCCGACGAGATCCACGCGCCGGTCGTGACCGCGGGCGCGCGGTTCGTGCCCTACCTGAGCGTGCCCGGCGCCGAGCGCGGCCTCGCCCTGATGTCGGCGTCCAAGGGCTGGAACCTGGCCGGGCTGAAGGCGGCCCTGGCCCTCGCCGGACCCGGCGCCGCCGCCGACCTGGCGCGGATGCCCGAGGAGGTCGGCCACGGGCCGAGCCATGTCGGCGTACTCGCCCACACCGCCGCACTGCACGACGGCGCCGCCTGGCTGGACGCGGTCCTGTCCGGGCTCGACGAGAACCGGCGGCTGCTGACCGACCTGCTGGCCGAGCACCTGCCCGGCGTCGTCCACCACCCCGGGGAGGCGACCTACCTCGCCTGGCTCGACTGCCGCGCGCTCGGCCTCGGCGACGATCCGGCGGACGTCTTCCTCCACCGCGGCCGGGTCGCCCTCAGCTCCGGCATTCCCTTCGGCACCGGCGGGGCGGGACACGTACGGCTCAACCTGGCCGCCTCGCCCGAGGTGATCAGGGAGGCGGTGCGGAGGATGACGGCGGCCCTGGCCTGAGCGAAGGGCGCGATGTCGTCCGGCACCTATACTTCCGGACCATGGACGACGCCTCACTCACCCGGCTGGGCGCCGGCAAGTACCTGCTGGTCACCACGTACCGGAAGAACGGCACGCCGGTCGCCACCCCGGTGTGGGTGGTGCGGGACGAGGACACCCTCGGCGTCTGGACGGCCGCCGACTCCTGGAAGGTCAAGCGCGTGCGCAACCGCGCCGACGTCCTGGTCGGCCCGTGCGACGTGCGCGGGAGGCCGACCGGCGACCAGGTCCCGGCGACCGCGGAGATCTGCGACCCGGCCACCACCGGCCGCTACCGCCGGCTGATCGCCCGCAAATACGGCATCGTCGGCCGTCTCACCCTGTTCGGCAGCCGGCTGCGCCGGGGCCTGGACGGCACCCTGGGGATCCGCATCACGCTCACGTCCTGAACGGCCCGGCGGGAGCGCCCCGGCGCCGGGGACGGAGCGTCCCGCGCTGGACTGACCAGCTCTCAGGTCCAGGCCCGGTACGGCTCGTCGACCAGCTGGAAGACGGGTTCGCCGCGTACCGGGTCCTTGGCCGTGGACAGCCGCACCCGGTCCCCGCTGTGGATGCCGATGAGCGGGCCCATCACCCGGCCGCGCAGCACGAAGCCCTCGGCCATCTCGATGAGGGACACGTTGCGCGCGGCGGGGGTGTTGCGGTGCACCACCGTGGCGTGGCGCACCGTCCCCGTGCCCTCGCTGCGTTCGGTCCGCAGGTCGCTGCCCCGGCAGACCGGGCACAGCACCCGGTGGTACATGGCGGTGCCGCACCAGGTGCAGCGCTGGAAGAAGACGGCCTCGGCGTCCGGGGCCTTGGGGTCGAGCACGCCCGTCGCGGAGCCGACTGCCTGCTGAGCGACGTTTCCTGAGTGGTGGTACACGCTGGTCAACTCCCTGCACTCGGGCCGGAATCCCGCGTGCGCGGTCGCCCGGGCACGCGTGTGCGCGGCTCGCCGTGCCACCGTGCACGCCCCACAGCGTATGGCACTGAGTGTCACCCGTAAAGGCACTGCGTACCCTCGTTTCCGCGCCCGTGACCACTCGGCCGGCGATCGTCAGTCGCGGGCGAACGCGGTCTCGACCTCCCGCACCACCTGCCACAGGGGCGTCCCGCGCCGGGAGACCACGACCACCACGTCCTCGGGCGCCTCGCCGCGGGGCGCGATGGGGGCATCGCCGAACGTGGACTGCGCGTACCCCAGTGCGTGGTCCACCGCGGCGCCCGCGTCGTCCCGCCCGTCCGAACGCAGCCAGGACCGCAGGGCGTTGTTGTGCGCCGCGACCACCGCGGCCGCGATCACGTCGGCCCGCAGGATCCCGTCCGGCCGCCCGCCCAGGCGCCCGCGCAGGTACTCGGCGAGGGCGCGCTCGTAGCGCCAGACCACCGACAGCTCGTACGCGCGCAGTCCGGGGACCTTCTTGGTGAGGTGGTAACGCTGCACCGAGAAGGCCGGGTTCTCGGCGTACATCCGCAGCACGAGCCGGGCCGCGTCGCAGACCCGCACCACCGGGTCGGCGTCCTCGGGGGAGGCGGCCAGGAAGGCCGTCATGTCGGCCAGGCACCGCTCGTGGTCGGGGAAGACCACGTCCTCCTTGGAGGGGAAGTAGCGGAAGAACGACCGCCGTCCGACACCGGCGAGCGCGACGATGTCGTCGACGGTCGTCTGCTCGTAGCCCCGCTCCAGAAACAGCTGAAAGGCCGCCGCGACCAGCGCCTCCCGCATCGGCGGCCGGATACCCGCCGCGTCCGTCCGGTCCCCGCGGCGGGGCGCCGCACTGCTGGAGCTCATGAAGGGGAACGTAGCAGCTCACCGGCGGCCATGACACTCAGTGCAGGGAATGGAGGGAACTGAGTGTCCTCATCGACCGACCGTCTCGCCGCCTCGTCGCGCCGGTCGCATACGATCACTCCCGGTCAGCCCCGAGGAGTTCCGCATGCCGTCCCACCGCCCCCGCATCCTGTACGTCACCGACCTGGCCTATGAGGCGCGCGGGCGGCGCTACTGCGACGAGGACATCTTCCTGGCCTCCCGTCTGCGCGAGGACTTCGACCTGGCCCTGTGCCACCCCCGGGACGCCGCCGCGCTGTTGGACGCCTTCGACGCGGTAGTCGTCCGCAACAGCGGTCCCGTGCTGGGTCACCAGGCCGCCTACGACGCCTTTCGCGAGCGCGCTGCCGAGCGCGGAACCCGCGTCTACAACCAGCTCACCGGCCGGGCGGACATGGTCGGCAAGCAGTACCTCCTCGACCTGACCGACGCGGGACACCCGGTCATCCCCACCGTCGGACGGCCGGAGGACCTGCACCGGCTGCCCCCGGCGGACGAGTACGTCGTCAAGCCCAGGCTCGGCGCGGACTCGGTGGGCCTGCGGTTCGTGCCCGCGGACCGCCTGCGGGAAACGCTGCGCGGCGACGCCGGGGACCTCCTCGTCCAGCCGCGCGTCGACTTCGCCCACGAGATCTCCTTCTACTTCGTCGACCACGACTTCCAATACGCCCTGTACGCGCCGCACCCCGACCGGCGCTGGCGGCTGGAGCCGTACGACGCCTCACCGCAGGACCTCGACTTCGCGCGGCGGTTCATCGAGTGGAACGGCATCGACCACGGCATCCAGCGCGTCGACGCCTGCCGCGCGCCCGGCGGTGAGCTGCTCCTGGTCGAACTGGAGGACCTCAACCCCTACCTGTCGCTGGACGCCCTCGACGAGGCGGGCCGGGACTCCTTCGTCACCGCCCTGCGGGCGGCCCTGCGGCGCCTCCTCGCGGCATGACCCGCCCGGGAGCGGCGCCTAGCATGGCCGGCATGGACGTGTTTCTCGGCCGGCTCGACCCGGACATGTGCGTGGTGACGGCCGCGGCGGACGGGGAACGGGCGGGCTGCCTGGTCGGCTTCGCCTCGCAGTGCTCCCTCGACCCCGTGCGTTTCGTCGTATGGCTTTCCGAGGTCAACCGGACCTTCCGGGTGGCGCGTTCCGCCGACGTCCTGGCGGTCCATCTGCTCGCCCGCGACCAGCGCGGGACGGCCGAGGTCTTCGGCGGGCAGACCGGTGACCGGGTGGACAAGTTCCGGCAGGTCCGCTGGCGTGAGGGGTACGGCGGGGCGCTCGTGCTGGAGGACGCCGAGGCGTGGTTCGTCGGCCGAGTGGTGGAGCGCGCCGCCGGAGGCGATCACGTCGGCTTCGTCCTCGACCCGGTCGAGTGGGGCGGGCGGGAGACGTCCGGCGGACGGCTGCTGCGGCTCGCCGACGCCCACACCGTCCGGCCCGGCCACCCGGTGGACTGACCGGCGCCCACGGTGACTCGGCCGGTCTGTCCGGCACCGGCACGGTCCCGTCCGGCACCGGCACGGTCCCGTGCGGGTCAGCCCGGGTCAGCCCGGGTCAAACGCGAGTCAGCACGGGTCGGCACGGGTCAAGCGCGAGTCAGCGCCCGGCGGCGCCCCGCTCGACCAGCGCCTCGGTGACCGCCCGCACGCTGCGCGCGATGTGCTGCAACTGCAGGACCTCCGCCGCGTACAGCTTGATGGTGTGCTCGATGACCGACTCGGGCAGGCCGAGCCGGGGCAGGTCCGCCCGGGCGGTCTGCAGGGCGGTGCGGGCCACCCGGATCTCGTTCTGGACCTGGATCTGCGCATGGCGGGCGAGCAGCACGGGGTGGCGGATCAGCACCGGGTAGCCCGCGTAACGGGCCGGCACCAGCTCGCGCAGCCACTTGGCCGCCGAGCGTTCCCAGTCGTAGCTGCCGGGAGTCTTGACCTGGCACGGCCAGTCCGGGCTGATGCGCGTGGTCGTCAGGGGCATGATCATCGCTTCCGGGTGTGCGGCGTCGACGGGTGGGGCGACGGTTGGGGCGGTCCCGGTCCAGGGGACGACCGGGACCGCCGCGGGCGCTCGCGCAGGCGATGCCCGACGGAACACCCCGGCTTGCGCCGGAGCGGGTAGGAGCCGGCTGCCAGGGGTGTTCGCGCAGGTGTGGACGCGCTCCGGGGCGGCCGGGTCGCGATCCGTGAGCAGTATTTATATATGCCAATCGCTTTGCAAGGCGTATGAAAACATTCATGCCTGCTTTGACGGGGACGGCCCCCGTCCGCGCCGGCCGAGCGGGGCCGAAACCGGGGCCGGCTCAGTCCCGGAGAAAGAACTGGTGCTGGTCGGCGACCTGCTCGTACTCCTCCAGCCGGGCCTGTGTCCGCTCCGGATCGGCGTCGGTCATGGCCTGGAGCAGCGCGGCGCACATCACGCCCGGCGCCGCGTAGGAGTCGAAGACCAGCCGTGACCCGGTGCCGGTGGCGAAGGTGACGTCGGCCTCGTCCACGACGGGGCCGAGCGCCAGGTCGGTGATCAGTGCCACCTTCAGTCCGGCACCGCGTGCCACCCGGACGGCGCCCAGGGTCTCGTGGGCGTGCCGGGGCATGGAGAAGGCCAGTACCCAGGTGCCGCCCGCCTCCCGGGACTGGAGCAGGGCGTCGTAGGCGACGGTGCCGCCCCGGGTCACCAGGCGTACGTCGGGGTGGACGCGGCGGGCGGCGTAGGCGAAGTACTCGGCGAGCGAGACGGAGATGCGCAGCCCCAGGACGGTCAGCGGCGCGGAGGCGGCCAGCTTGCGTCCGACGTCGATCACCCGGTCGGCGTCGGCGAAGTCGCGCCGCAGGTTCTCCAGGTTCTCGATCTCGGCGTCGACGGCCGCCTGGAGTTCGTTGCCCCTGTTCTCCTCGGCCGGAGCGCCGCCGCGGGTGCCCAGCGCGATCGACTGGAGCTGCTCCCGCAGCGCCGGGTAGCCGCTGAAGCCGACCGCCGAGGCGAACCGCGTCACCGAGGGCTGGCTCACGCCCACCCGGTCGGCGAGGTCGGTGATCGACAGGAACGCCGCCTCGGTGAGGTGCTCGATGAGGTACTGCGCGATGCGCCGCTGGCCCGGGGAGAGACGGGGCCGGTCGAACAGCGTCCTGAGCCGGGAGTTGGGGGAGACCTCCGTCTCCGGCACCGTCCTTCCCGAGGTGATCGCCGACGCCTGCGCGCGTGCCTGCTGCGGCGATGGCACGGATGCGCCTTCTTTGTCTCCCACGGAGGTCAACATAGCTCACCCCCTGTGTCCGGCAGGACGGCGTCACGGGCCGGCCCTGGGCCCGCACGGGCAGGCATCCGCCCCGCGGCGAACCGGCATCCGCCCCGCGGTGAACCGGCATCCGCCCCCGCGCGGAACGGGCATCGGCACCCGCGCGGAACCGGCATCCGCACCCGCGGGGATAGCACGGCCATGGCCGGGAACCCGCCGCCACGGAAGCAGGAAGTACTTACAGCACGGACGAGGAGCCACCGTCATGACCGTCCCGGAAGAGAACCGGCCGAAGACCGACACCACCGACGACGTTCTCGACCAGCGCGACCAGGAGGCGTCCCGCCCGCCGGGTGGCACCGGCCGGACCATGCGCGAGGCCCTGGAGGAGGCGCAGGTCCGCCCCGACGACTACGACGAGGAATGACCGCCCGGTAACCGCGCGCCGCCCGCGCAACACCCGGCAGGTGAATACCGCAAAACTGACACGCCGCGACAGCCGGGTGGGCCAGGTACTCGGCGACAGCCTGGCCCGGCACGCCGAACGGCACGGATACGAGGGGGCGGGCCCGGCGGCCGTGCACATCACGGAGTCGCACGACGTGGCCCAACGGCCGCTACCGCGTGGCGAGCGGTGATGCCCCACGGGAGTGCCGACGGCTTCCCGCACGCGGAGCCCCGGCCCGCGTGACACCAACATCCCGGGACAGCACACCTAGTCGTCCGCGCCCGGCATCGCCCCCGCCGGTACCACGAGGTCGGCGCGGTCCCGGGTCGCGGCGACCAGGTCGGCGTTGCGCTGGTCGGTGCCGAGTACCCAGGCGACCGCGTCCTCGTGGGACTTGCCGAACCGCTCGTGCCGCGCCACCAGCCGGCGGACCCGCTCGGTCTCCGCCTGCTCGCAGAACCACACCTCGTCGAGCCGGGAGCGCACCCGCGCCCACGCGCCGGAACCCAACAGCAGGTAGTTGCCCTCCGTCACGACCAGCCGCGCCGACGCCGGCACCGGCACGGCCCCGGCGATCGGCTGCTCCAGTACGCGCTCGAAGGCGGGCGCGTACACGGTCTCGCCGCCCGCGCCCTCGTCCGGCTCCTCGCGCAGCCGGCGCAGCAGCGCCGCGTACCCGGCCGCGTCGAAGGTGTCGGGCGCGCCCTTGCGGTCCCGGCGGCCGAGACGGTCCAGTTCGGCGTCGGCGAGGTGGAAGCCGTCCATGGGCACGTGCGCGACCCACGGCGCGCCGGTCCCGTTCAGTTCCCGCACCAGACGCTCGGCGAGCGTCGACTTCCCGGCGCCGGGGCTTCCGGCGATGCCGAGGATCGCGCGCCGCCCGCCCTCCGGCAGTGAGCGGGCCCGGGAGAGGAGGTCGTCGAAAGTCAGCGGCACACCGCAGAGTGTGTCACCTGATCGGACCCGCCCCGGCGGGGAACTGTGTCGGTATGACGACGCAGCTAGGACTTCCCGACTCCATCCGCGCCTGCCTCTTCGACCTCGACGGGGTCGTCACCAGGACGGCGGTGGTGCACGCCGCCGCCTGGAAGGAGACGTTCGACGCCTTCTTGCGCGAGCGGGACGGCGCGGACTTCCGGCCCTTCACCGACTCCGACTACGATGAGTACGTCGACGGCCGCCCGCGCGCCGACGGCGTGCGTTCCTTCCTCGCCTCCCGCGGCGTCGAACTGCCCGACGGAGACCCCGACGACCCGCCGGACGCGCAGACCGTCAACGGCGTCGGCAACCGCAAGAACGAGCTGCTCCTCGAGAAGATCCGCACCGACGGCGTAGATCCGTACGAGGGCACGCTGCGCTACATCGAAGCGGTCCGCGCCGCCGGCCTCGCCACCGCGATCGTCTCCTCCAGCGCCAACACCCGGGACGTGCTCCACTCCATCGACGCCGAGCGCCTGTTCGACGTCCGGATCGACGGCGTCGTGGCCCGCGAGCGGAGGCTGCCGGGCAAACCACGCCCGGACACCTTCCTCGCCGCCGCCCGCGACCTCGGAGTCGAGCCGTCCCACGCCGCCGTGTTCGAGGACGCGCTCGCCGGCATGGACGCGGGCCGCTCCGGGCACTTCGGCTACGTCGTCGGCGTCGACCGCGTCGGCCAGACCGACGCCCTCTACGCCCACGGCGCCGACCGCGTAGTCAAGGACCTCGCCGACCTGGGAGGCCAGGCGTGATCACCAACCGGACGTACGCCGTCGAGCCCTGGTCCGTGCGCGAGACGGCCCTCAACCTCGACCTGCTCGCCCAGAGCGAGTCCGTCTTCGCCCTGTCCAACGGGCACATCGGCTGGCGCGGCAACCTCGACGAGGGCGAACCGCACGGCCTGCCCGGCAGCTACCTCAACGGCGTCTACGAACTGCACCCGCTGCCGTACGCCGAAGCGGGCTACGGCTACCCCGAGTCCGGCCAGACCGTCATCAACGTCACCAACGGCAAGCTGCTGCGGCTGCTCGTCGACGACGAACCCTTCGACCTGCGCTACGGGCGGCTCGTCAAGCACGAACGCACCCTGGACCTGCGGCGCGGCGTGCTGGAGCGGATCTGCGAGTGGACCTCCCCGGCCGGTACGACCATCCGGGTGCGCTCCACCCGGCTGGTCTCCCTCACCCAGCGGGCCATCGCCGCCGTGGAGTACGAGGTGGAGCCCGTCGACAGCCGGGCCCGGGTGGTCATCCAGTCGGAACTCGTCACCAACGAGAGCCTGCCCTCCCCGGACGGCGACCCCCGGACGGCCAAGGCGCTGCAGTCCCCGCTGGAGCCGGAGGAGGATCTCGCCATCGGTTCCAGGCTGCGCCTGGTCCACCGGACGCGGCGCAGCGGCCTGCGGGTCGCCGTGGCCGCCGACCACGTCGTCGACACCTCCGGGGAGATCACCACCAGCAGCGAGAGCAACACGGACGTGGCCCGACTGACCATCACCTCAGTGCTGGAGCCGGGACAGCGGCTGCGGGTGCAGAAGACGGTCGCCCACGGCTGGTCGGGCGCCCGCTCCCGGCCCGCGATGAGCGACCAGGTCGAGGCCGCGCTCGCCGCCGCCGCGCACAGCGGCTGGGACGGCCTGGTGGCTGAGCAGCGCGCCTACCTCGACGACTTCTGGGCGCGCGCGGACGTCGAGGTGCACGGCGACGAGGAGATCCAGCAGGCCGTCCGCTTCGCCCTCTTCCACGTCCTGCAGGCCGGAGCCCGCGCCGAACAGCGGGCGATCCCGGCCAAGGGACTGACCGGCTCCGGTTACGACGGACACGCCTTCTGGGACACCGAGATGTTCGTGCTGCCCGTACTGACCTACACCGAGCCCAAGGCCGTCGCCGAGGCGCTGCGCTGGCGCCGGGACACCCTGCCCGCCGCCCGGGACCGCGCCACCCAGCTCGGGCTGCGCGGCGCCGCGTTCCCGTGGCGGACCATCGACGGCTCGGAGGGCTCCGCGTACTGGCCGGCCGGCACGGCCGCCTTCCACGTGGCCGCCGACATCGCGCACGCGGCGGTGCGGTACACGGCGGCGACCGGCGACACCGACTTCGAACGCGACACCGCCCTCGAACTCCTGGTGGAGACGGCCCGGCTGTGGCGCTCGCTGGGCCACCACGACCACCACGGCGTCTTCCACATCGACGGCGTCACCGGTCCGGACGAGTACAGCGCCATCGCCTACGACAACACGTACACCAACCTCATGGCACGGTCGAACCTGCTCGCCGCGGCCGACGTGTGCGAGCGGCACCCGGACGAGGCGGCCCGCCTCGGCGTCGACGACGAGGAGAGCGCCGCCTGGCGGGACGCCGCCGAGTCCGTGCACATCCCCTACAACGAGGAGCTGGGCGTCCACGAGCAGCACTCGGGCTTCACCCGCCACCAGCGCTGGGACTTCGCCGCGACCGCCGCCGACCAGTACCCGCTGATGCTGCACTTCCCCTACTTCGACCTCTACCGCAAGCAGGTCATCAAGCAGTCCGACCTCGTCCTGGCGATGTACACCTGCGGCAGCTGGTTCGACGCCCACTGCGACGAGGACCAGATCGCCCGCAACTTCGCCTACTACGAGCCGCTGACCGTACGGGACTCCTCCCTGTCCGCCTGCTGCCAGGCCGTCGTCGCCGCCCAGACCGGACATCTGCGCCTGGCCTTCGACTACGCCGCCGAGGCCGCCCTGATGGACCTCGCGGACCTGGAGCACAACACCCGCGACGGGCTGCACATCGCCTCGCTCGCCGGTACGTGGATGGCGCTGGTCGCCGGGTTCGGCGGCACCCGCCGGGACGGCGACAGCCTCCGGTTCACGCCGCGCCTGCCCGAGAGGTTCAGCCGCCTCGCCTTCCGGCTCCAGTTCCGCGGCCGGTGCCTGCGCGTGGAGGTCCGCGCCGACAAGGCGACGTACACGCTGCTGGAGGGCGCACCCCTGACCATCCACCACCACGGAGCCGCCCTGACCGTCGACGGGGAGGGCCCCGTCACCCGCGCCGTCCCCGCACCCAAACGGCGCCCCACCCCCGAACAGCCCCCGCACCGCCGCCCCAACGCCCACTGACCGGCCGGACGCGGAGCGCGGAGAGAGAAGGAACGACACAGCGCGACTGGCTGACTTCCGCCCTGCGTATCCGTGGCCCGCGGGTTAGTTTGACCTTGTTTTCCGGGTTTCCGGGCTCCCGCCACCGGCGGCAGGAGGTGAGCAACGAGCGGCCCCGCGACGAGTGGGGGTGAGGGGTGCACGATGGCCGACGGCGCGAAGGCCATGCTCGCCGGCAGACGGCGGGACGAGGCGACGACGGCGTCCGGCACCCCCCGCCGCCTGCGCGGTGACGCCCCCATCGCGGCGGTGGCCACCGCCTTCACCCTGTTGCAACTGGTCTTCGTCCACCCCTGGATGGGCCTCGGCTGGGACGAGACGGTGTACGTCAGCCAGGTCACCTCCCACCATCCCGCCGCCTTCTTCAGCGCACCGCGCTCCCGCGGCGTCTCCCTGCTGGTCGCGCCCGTCGCGTCCTGGTCGTCGTCCACCGAACTGCTGCGGGTCTACCTGGCCCTGCTGTCCGGCCTCGGCCTGTACCTCGCCCTGCGGGCCTGGAAGGGCCTCTTCCCGGCCCCCGTCCTGGCCACGGCCGGCGCGTTCTTCGCCACCCTGTGGGTGACCCTCTTCTACGGTCCGCAGGCCATGCCCAACTACTGGGTCGCCATCGGTGCCCTGATCTGCGTCGGCTGCTTCCTGCGGGCCCGGCAGGGGCTCTCCGGGCGGGCCGCGCTGTGGGGGGTGGCGGCCGGCACGGCGCTGATGGCCTGGATGCGCCCCACGGACGCGGTCTGGGTGACCCTGCCCCTGCTGGTCCTCGTCCTCGTACGCCGCCACTGGCCGTTGCTGTTCGCCCTCGTGGGCGGCCTCGCCGCCGGGGGAGTGGAGTGGGTGATCGAGGCGTACGGCTGGTACGGCGGCCTCGGAAAGCGGCTGTCCAGGGCCTCCGAGATCCAGGGCGGCCTCGGCTGGAACATCGCCGTCGACGACCAGATGCGCAGCCTGGGCGGGCGGGGCCTGTGCCGCCCGTGCACCGGATCGATGCCGCACCCGGTGGTCACCCTGTGGTGGGTCCTCCTCCCGGCCGTCGCCGTCCTCGGGATCGTCGTCGCCGTCCGGGCCCGGCGTGCGGCCCGCACGGTGATTCCGTTCGCCTGTGCGGTGGCGGCCGCGCTGCCCTACCTGCTCATGATCGGCTACGCGGCGCCCCGCTTCCTCCAGCCCGCCTACGCCCTGCTGGCCGTCCCGGTCGCCGTGGCGCTGTGGCACCTGGTCAGGACGGCGGGCGGCCGGTGGCGGCCGGTGGCCGCGTCCCTCGTCGCGCTCGCGCTGGCCGGCCACCTGGCGGTGCAGTTCGCCGTCCTCGCGGGCACCGTGGACCGCAACGTCGAAAGCCGCGAGGACTGGGCCCGCGTCGCCGGCGAGCTGCACCGGCTGGGTGTCCGCCCGCCTTGTCTGATCACCGGGCACGAGTCCATCCCGATCGGCTACTACACGGGCTGCTCCTCCGGCGCCACCAGCGGCAACAACGAGAACATCACGGCCGCCGGGATCCTGGACACCGCCCGCCGCATCCCGGTCGCCGACGTCACCGGCCCGGGCGGCACCGCGCCCGGCTACGCCCGCGACTGGAGCCCGCACCGCATCACCGACCTGAGCATCCGCGTCGCACCCCGGGGGTGAAGATCCCGGGCCGGGAACGGGTTAGAGATCGCGTATCGGGAAACGCGAACCGCACACCAAGACCACCGAGCCGACGCAGCGCGAGAGGGAGGCAGCGATGGGCACGGACCCGATGGCGGACGACGTCTACCAGCCCACCGGAACCAACGAGGAGCAGGAGGACGCCGCGCCCCTCGACCTCCAGGACGCCGTCGACGAGCGGACCTACGACGACACGCTCGACGAGGGCTACTCCCCGCCGGAGAAACCCCTCGGCGTGACCAAGCACGGCACCACGGCCGCCGAGCAGCAGGACGGCGAGACCCTGGACCAGCGGCTGTCCCAGGAGACACCCGACGTGGCCGCGCCGGACGGTGACGGCGTGGGCGACGAACCCGGAGGTGACGGGGAACCGGTCGACCCCGAGGCGGGCACCGAACGCTCCGGCCGACTGGTCGCCCCCGACGAGGGCGTACGCACCGACACGACGAAGGAGACCGTCGCCGAGGACGTCGGCATCGACGGCGGAGCGGCGGGCGCCGAGGAGGCCGCCATGCACGTCGTGGAGGACGAGACGGCGCTGCCGGACCGGGAGAACGGCCGGTAGGGGCTCGGCTCCGCCTCCCCACGCGTCACATGGCCCGGACCGGAGCCTCTCGCTCCGGTCCGGGCCATGTGACGCCCGGTTGCCGCCGCCCGGTCAGGGCAGAAGCTTGTCGAGGGCGGCGGGTCCCTCCTCGTCCAGCTTGCGCCTGGCCCATTCGAGGTTCTTCGGGGTGACGTCCCGGCCGGCCGCGAGGACGAGGTCCTCCGGGGACACCTCGGTGCCGGTACGGGTGTGGAGCAGGTCGTCCGGGGTGGCGCGGTCGTTGCCCGCGCGTGCTTCGGACGGCCGGGAGGCGTCGGGCTGTGGCGTCGACATGATCAGTGCTCCTCGGATCCGGATCGCTGCTTCGGTGCCGTGCTGTTGTCGGTCCCGAATATCCCGATAACACCATTCAATGCGGAAGCGGCCCCCGCATCCGGAGTGCCGGACGATCCGACGTGCCGCACCTGGCGCCCCGGCGTGTAATGAGAGCACGCGACTTCGGACCGATCGAACCTGTCGCCCGGCAGAAGGACCACGGCCATGGCACGAAGGCGCACCAGCGCCGGGGAACGGGGGGCGAACGGCGGGGGAGGGCTGCGGCGATGGGGCGAGTGGTGCGCCCGGCACGGCGTGATCGTCGTCGTCGCCTGGCTGGTCGCACTGGTCGCGCTGACCCTGACGAACCGCTCCTTCGGCGGCGACTACGCCGACGACTTCAACCTGCCCTCCGCCCAGTCCCAGCAGGGCCTGGACGTCCTGGAGCGGCACGATCCCGCGGCCGGCGGCTACACCAGCCAGATCGTCGTGCACGACGACGACAAGGCGCTGACCTCGTTCGGCTCCCAGATGTCCACCACCGTGAGCGATCTGGGGAAGCTCCCGCACGTCCGGTCCGCCCAGAATCCGCTCACCGCCACCCCGCAGTCCGGTTCCTCCCAGCAGAACGTGGGCCCCGTCTCGACGGACGGCCGCACCGGCTACATCACCGTCCGGTTCGACATCCAGCCCGCCCAGCTGGGCGACGGCTACCTCGATGGCGTGGACGACGCCGTCGCGCCGCTGCGCTCGGCGGGCGCCGAGGTCGAGTACGGCGGCTCGCTCGGTGAGTTGGCCCGTCCGGCGGCCGACGACCGGGTGAGTGAACTCATCGGCTTCGGTGTCGCCATCGTCGTCCTGCTGATCGGCTTCGGCAGCGTGCTCGCCGCAGTCGCGCCCCTGGTCACCGCGCTGATCGGGGTGGTCGGCGGGCTGGCCTGCCTCGGCCTGCTCGCGGCGGCGTTCACCTTCGCCACCGTGTCCCCGACCCTGGCTACCATGATCGGCCTGGGCGTCGGCATCGACTACGCCCTGTTCCTGATCACCCGGCACCGTCAGAACCTCATGAACGGCGCCGACCCGGTGCGGGCCGCCGGTCACGCCACCGGCACCAGCGGCCGGGCGGTCCTCGTCTCCGGCTGCACGGTGATCGTCGCCCTGCTGGGCCTGTACGCGTCCGGGGTGTCCTTCATCGGCAAGCTCGGCATCGCCGCCGCGGTGACCGTCGTCTCGGCCGTCCTGGGCGCCCTGACGCTGGTGCCCGCCCTCCTCGGCCTCGTCGGCCGGCGCATCGACCGGTTGCGGGTACGCCGCCCGGTCGCCGAGACCGACGCCGAGCCCGGCACCGAACCCCACGGCACCTGGCACCGCCACGCACGGCGGGTGGAGCGCCGGCCCTGGCACTTCCTGGCCGCGGGTGTGGCGGCGCTCGTCGTGCTGGCCGTCCCCGTGTTCTCGCTCCAGCTCGGCCACATCGACGACGGCGCCGACCCAGTGTCCTTCACCGACCGGCGGGCCTACGACCTGATGTCCGACGCCTTCGGGCCCGGCTCCAACGGCCCGCTGACCGTCGTCGTCGATCAGAGCGGTGTACCCCAGTCGCAGCGCTCGGACCTCTCCTCGCAGGTCGGCAAGAGTCTCGACGGCGTGTCCGGGACGGCCGCGGTGACACCGGTGACTCCGACCCAGGACGGCGACGTGCTGCTCGCCACGGTCTACCCGAAGGAGGCCCCGCAGAGCGCCGCGACCACCGACCTGGCCAACCGCCTGGTCGACAGCACGCTGCCCGACGCCGTGGCCGGCACGGGCGCCGAGGGCTACGTCACCGGGGCCACCGCCTCCCAGGTGGACTTCCGCGACATCGCCGCCGAACGCCTGCCGCTGATCATCGGTGTGGTGGTCGCGCTGGCCTTCCTGATCATCCTGGCGGTCTTCCGCGGCCCGCTGGTCGCCCTCAAGGCAGCCGTCCTCAACGTCCTGTCCATCGCCGCCTCCTACGGCGTCGTGGTGGCTGTCTTCCAGTGGGGGTGGGGCGGGCCCGCACTCGGGGTCTCCGGCACGGTGCCCATCGAGAGCTACGTCCCGATGATGATGTTC
Organism: Streptomyces sp. NPDC097107; assembly: GCF_044762405.1. NCBI lineage: Bacteria > Bacillati > Actinomycetota > Actinomycetes > Kitasatosporales > Streptomycetaceae > Streptomyces > Streptomyces sp. NPDC097107. The sequence continues at coordinate 366,123 of NZ_JBIWEF010000003.1, forward strand.
GCGATCATCTTCGGACTCAGCATGGACTACGAGATCTTCCTGCTCTCGCGGGTCCACGCGGCCTGGCTGCGCACGGGGAACGCCGAGGACTCGGTGGCCCATGCCCTGGAGATCACCGCGCGGGTCATCACCTGCGCGGCCCTGATCATGGCCAGCGTCTTCGCGGCCTTCGTCATCAGCGACAACATCGTGGTCAAGATGCTCGGCCTCGGCCTCGCGGTGAGCGTGCTCATCGACGCCACGATCGTCCGCCTGCTCCTGGTGCCCGCCGTGATGACGCTGCTCGGACGGCAGGCCTGGTGGACGCCCCGGTGGCTCGACCGGATCCTGCCGCACATCGAGGCGGAGGGCGAGCACGAGGGGGGCGTCACTCCCGGGCCGGCGGGGAAGGGGTGAGGACGAGCATCGTGACGTCGTCCTGCACGGCCGGGCAGAATCGCAGGAGGTCCGCCCAGACCAGCCCGGGGAGCGCGGACGGATCGGCGTCCGCGAGCGCGGCCAGCCGGTCGGCCAGCGGATAGAAGGCGCCGCCGCCGTCGCGGGCCTCCACCACGCCGTCGGAGGCCAGGAAGAGCCGGTCACCGGGGCGCAGGGACACCGTGCACGTCTCGATCGCGCCGGCGTCGGCCAGCCCGAGCCCGAGCGGCGTCCATGGCGAGACCTCCAGCTCCGTGGCCCGCGCGCCCCGCAGCAGTAGCGGCGGCGGGTTGCCGCAGACCACGACGCGGACCTCCAGGGCGTCGGCGGAGAACTCCAGCAGCGCGGCCGTCGCGAACAGCTCGGCGTGCCGCGCGTCCGCCGAGTCCACCAGCAGCCTGCGGTCGAGCCGCCCGGCCACCGACGCGAGATCCGGCTGGTCGAGCACCGCCTCGCGGAACGCTCCCAGCAGCGAGGCGACCGTCGACACCGCCGACAGCCCGTGCCCCTGCACGTCCCCCGTCACGACCCGTACGCCGAAGGGCCCGTCCCGGACATCGAAGAAGTCGCCCCCGACGAGCGTCCCCCGCTGCGCCGCCCGGTACAGCCCCGCACAGCGGACCGCTCCGACCCGCTCGGGCAGCGGGGGCACGACGGCATGCTGCGCGGCCTCGGCGACCGTGCGTTCCAGACCCAGCTGGGCGTCTCGGTGACTGCGTACGAAGGACACGAACACGCTGAGCCCGGCGACGAAGACCACGGTGAGCAGGTCGGTGTCGCCGGGCCGGTCGAGCTGGAAGGCCGGGATGTTCAGCAGGGCGACCACCACGCCGCCCAGCACAGCGGTGGCCAGCGGGCTGTAGGAGAGCACGGCCAGCGGCGGGATGGCGCCCAGCAGGAAGCCGATGTCGAGGGGATCGTGGCTGATGAGCGTCGCCGCGCAGATCGCCACGACGAGGACCGGCGGCAGCGCCCGCACCCAACGGGGTGGCGGAGCCCCGCTCAGCCAGCTCCGCCGGTCCTCGCCCCGGCGCGGTGGCAGGGCCGACACCTTTCGCACACCACCACGCTCCTACGCCGCCCGGCCCACCGCACGCCGGGCGCCTCGGGCGAGTGGACGCTGGCGACGGGGAGTCATGTGAGGATCTCCAGTGTGGTCGGGACATGACAGTGGGGGACGGAAGTCTGAGAGCGCTCTCACAACGTGCGCCGATGGTACGCGCGACGCATGGCCCGGCCAACCGTCTCCGCCTGCCCTCAAACCCGTTGTGCCAGCCGGGACTTGGGGTGACCGGCGCCGCGCAGGGAACGCTTGACCGCCGTTCAAGGCCCGTTCAATCCACGCCGGAAAAGCGGTGGGCGCCTCGCGCGGCTCCCGGTACTGTCCGGCACACGCCCTGAGACCGACGGAAGGAGGGCAGAGCCGTGCGGTTCACATCGCTTCCGCGCTCCCTCCCCGTTGTCCCGGCGTACCTCGACTGACACCGGGAGCGCACCACGCATGACGCATCCCGGAGGAACCCGTGACCGATCTGGTCATCCGCGCGCTCGACACGAGCGACGCCCATCTGTTCGACACCCTGCCCGACCCGCTTGGCGCCCGTGAGGGCCACCGGCTCACCCGCCACCGCCCCGACTGGAAGCGGATCGCCCTGCGCGACGGCGCCGTCGTCGCCCGCGGCGCCTGGTGGGGCGGCCCCGACGACACCGCACCCGTCACCCTCAACTGGTTCGACGTGGCCGAGGGCGAGGAGGAGGCGGGAGCCGAACTCCTGAGCACCGCCCCCTGGCAGGTCGAACTGGAACTCAACCCGCCCGGCACCTGGCGTGCGGACCCCGCCCTGCGCGCCGCCACCGAGGCACGCTTCGCCGCCGCACGGACGGCCGGGTACGACCTCCTGGCCGAACGCTTCCTGTACCGGTGGACGCCGGAGTGCGGGCTCCCCGAGCGGCCCGGCCGTCTGGACTTCCGCCCCGAACCGGACGACGCGGTGTTCTTCGACGCGCTGCGCCGCATCCACTCCGGCACCCTGGACGCCCACGCGATCATGGGCATCGAGAAGGGCGGGCTCGACCAGGCCGCGCAGTCGGAACTCGACTTCTTCCACTGGTGCCCCTCACCGCGGGAGTGGTGGCAGTTGGCGTACACCCCGCGGGGTGGACTCGCGGGCATCCACATCCCCGCGCACAACCCGTCCGGTCCCTGCGTCGGCTTCATCGGCGTACTGCCGGAACACCGCGGACACGGGTACGCCTTCGACCTGCTGGCCGAGTGCACCCACTTCCTGGTGGAGCGGGGCGCGGAGTTCGTCTCCGCCGCGACCGACCGGGGGAACCATCCCATGGCCGCCAACTTCGCCAGGGCCGGCTACCCGATCGTGCGGGAACGGATCAACTTCCATCCGGTAGCGGCCGGCCGGTAGTCGCCGGGTCCGGGCCGGGAGTTCTCCGGCCCGGACCCGGTGCCGGCAGGCCTGCGTCGGGGCCTGCGTCGGTGTCGGTGCCGGGTGGCATGCTGTCCGGCACGGTGGTCAACGGCGTGCGCGGAGGCGATGTGGGGTTCGAGGGCGAGATCTGGCACGTGCGCGGGGCGCCGGACACGGGGGAGGAGAAGGCCGCCGCGGAGGTCGGGGAGATCCTGATCGACGACGCCGACTTCCCCTGGCTGTCGGGCCGGTTCCGCGCCGGCCCGGCGTTCGCCACCGTCCAGGATTTGTTCGCCCGCGAACTCGCCCTCGCCAAGCGGGACGACGAGGGGCACTGGGCCCAGTGGGAGGCGGTCTACGCCGAGATCGAACGACGCGTGCGGCTGGTCTCTCCCGACGGCCCGGTCGCCGAGTTCCTGCTGCACATCCAGGGAGAGAGAGCCTGGTTCCGGTGGAGCGACGAGCCGTTCGAGCAGGAGCGGGCCGACGGCTGACGGCGGCTGACGGCGGTCACCACCGGTCGCTCAGCAGGGCCTCGGCCTCGGCGAGGATCTCGGTGACCCGCAGGCCGAACGCGGCGTCGCACGCGTGCGGGTGTCCGTCCCCGGCGGCGGAAAGAAGCGTGTCCGCGGCTCGCAGCAGAGCGGGCACCGGTCCCTCCGTGCTCTCCGGAAGCAGCGTCACACCGGCCTGCCCACGCAGCTCCACGGTCGCGCCCGCCGCGGCCGGCGGCGCCGTCAGGCTGAGCGTGAGCGTGCTCGACGCGCCGCCGGTGTGGTCGAGGACCAGATGGACGGTGTCGCCGGGGCCCGGTGCCGCCGCCGTCACGCGCCGGGCGTCACCGAGGACCGGCAGCAGCACCGACAGGGCGTGCGGCCCCACGTCCCACAGGGCGCCCTTCTCCCGTCGCCACGGCGAGTGGCCGAACGGGCTGTCGCCGCTGAAGACCGCGCCGAGCCACTGCGCCCGCGCCGTGAACCAGTCGCCCCTGGCGGCCTGTTCGGTGATCCACGCCTCGGTCCCGGGCTGGAACCGGGCGGTGAAGAAGACGACGGAGGCGACGCCCGCCGCACGCACCGCCTCGACCACCGCCCGCCCCTGCGGCACCGTCGCCGCGAGCGGCTTGTCGAGCAGCAGATGGCGCCCGGCCCGCGCCGCCCGCACCGCCAGCTCGGCCTGCACGGCCGGTGGCAGCGCGACGGCGACCGCCTCCACGTCCGCCAGCAGCGCGTCGGCGTCGTCGTAGGCGCGCGTGCCGTGCCGGTCCGCCAGCTCCTTGGCGGCGTCCGGGCGACGCCCCCACACGCCCACGAAGTCCAGGCCGTCGTGCCGGCGCAGGGCGGGGGCATGCGCCATGTCCGCCCAGGGACCGGTGCCGAGCAGTCCGATACGCATGCCGTCGCCTCTCCGCAGTGCCGGACCCGGACCCGGGCCCGCCGAAGTTCCTCCCTGACGGCCGGCGCGCGCCGGCCCGGCCGACGCCGAGCGTGCCACACCGGCCCGGTGCCCGGGCAAGACCGCGGCCTGCGGGACGGCGGCGGCGTCGCCGGCCCGTCCGTCGCGCCACCGCTGCCTCATGGCCCCACCGCCACTCTCTGACCCCTGCGCTCCGCCCCTCTGGTCCTCCCCTGCCCACGCCCGTCGTCTGCGCTCTTTCCTGCCTCTCTCCGCCCTGCCGGCCCCCGCCGTCCCCCGGGCCTCGCGACGCACCCGGCGCAGGAGGCCGGTGATTCTGCCGATCCCCCGCACCGCACCGCCCGCCGACAGTGGCACCGCCAGCACATCGGCGACGCCCGTCCGGCGGATGTTCCGGGACGCGACCCCACGCGTTCCGGACCGTGTGCGATCACCGGCCGGGCCCCTCGCCACGACAGAGAGGACGACCCTCGTGCAGCAGAACCCCCACACCCACGCCGCTTCCCGGGCCGAGCGCCCGGCGTTCCGCGGAACGCGGCGGCGGCTCGCCGGCGTCACGGCGGCCGTGGCCGCCGTCGTCGCGCTCAGCACCCTCACCGGCCCCGGCGCCCACGCCGCCGCCGACAACCCCTACGAGCGCGGTCCGGCGCCCACCCAGTCCAGCATCGAGGCGCTGCGCGGCCCGTACTCCGTGTCGGACACCAACGTCTCCTCGCTCGCGGTGACCGGCTTCGGCGGCGGCACGATCTACTACCCGACCAGCACCAGTGACGGCACGTTCGGCGCCGTCGTGATCTCGCCCGGCTTCACCGCGTACGAGTCCTCCATCGCCTGGCTCGGTCCGCGACTGGCCTCGCAGGGCTTCGTCGTGTTCACCATCGACACCAACACCACCCTGGACCAGCCCGCCTCCCGCGGCCGGCAACTGCTGGCGGCCCTGGACTACCTCACCGAGCGCAGCTCCGTCCGCGGGCGGGTCGACAGCAGCCGACTCGGCGTCATGGGCCACTCGATGGGCGGCGGCGGCTCTCTGGAGGCAGCCAAGTCCCGGCCGTCGCTCCAGGCCGCGATCCCCCTCACCCCCTGGAACACGGACAAGACCTGGCCAGAGGTCAGCACCCCGACGCTGATCGTGGGGGCCGACGGCGACACCGTCGCCCCGGTCTCCTCACACTCCGAGCCGTTCTACTCCAGCCTGCCGTCCCGAACGGACCGCGCCTACCTGGAGCTGAACAACGCGAGCCACTTCACGCCGAACACCTCGGACACCACGATCGCGAAGTACAGCATTTCCTGGCTCAAGCGGTTCATCGACAACGACACCCGCTACGAGCAGTTCCTGTGCCCGCTGCCCCGGCCGAGCCTGACCATCGAGGAGTACCGGGGCAACTGCCCGCACGGCTCCTGACCCGGCTCACGGCACCATCCGGCGGCGGTCGCGGGCACGTTGCGGCCGCCGCCGGCGGTGTCACCCGCGGTTGTGCCGCCGCACGGCCCCGGACCGGGACCGCTGGGCAGCGGCACAGTGCATGCCCCGGCCACCCGGTGCACAACCGCAGGTGACACCACCGATGCCCCGGCGGGCCGCGGCGGACCGATGGCTTCCGCCTCAGGTTACGCGCGCGTAACCTCCCGGGAATGACCGGAGAGACGACCGTACGTGCGGCCGTGCGGATCCACGGCCGGGACGCGCAACTGCATCAGGTGCGCGCCCTGTTGGACGGCCTGCCCACCCACAGCGGCCACCTCGTCGTGACCGGCGAACCCGGGCTCGGCCGGACCACCCTCCTCCACTGGGCCGCCCGCTCCTTCCGGGCCGGTCCCGTACTCCACCTCGGGCCCGGACCGGGTCACAGCGCACGCGTCACCGCCGGGGAACTGCTCGACACGCTGCGGGCGGCGGCCGGCGAGGCACCTCTGCTCGTGTGCGTCGACGACGCGCATCTGTGGGACGCCCCGGCCCGGACCGCCCTGGGCCGCGCTGCCGAACGCCTGGCCCCCACGGTCCGCGTCGGCGTACTCCTCTCCGTCGCCGGCCACCGCGCCGTCGACCCGGAGTACGCCCACCTGCCCGCCGTACGCCTGGACCCGCTCACGCCGCCACAGGCCGACGCCCTGCTCGACGACGTGACCGACGGTGCCGCCGACCCGGCCGTACGCGAGCAGCTGCTCGCGGAGGCGGAGGGCAACCCGGCCCTGCTCCTCGCCCTCGTCCGCCGGCTCTCACCGGCCGAACTGCGCGGGCACCGGCCCCCGCCCAGACCCCTGGCCGACGCCGCGGTCCTGGCGGAGGTGGCGGGGGAGGCCCTGACCGGGCTGTCCGCGGACGCGCACGACCTGCTGCTGACGGTGGCGGCGGCCGTACGCGCCTCGGACGGACCGGACGTCGACGCGAACCTGGTCTTCGACGCCGTACGGAATTCGCGGCCGACGTCCACACCGCTCCCCGCCCCTTTCCCGGGACCGCTTCCCGCGCTCCTCGCCCTGGCCGACGACCGGCTCCGCTTCCACGGCCCCCTGGTCCGTCGTACGGTCCACGCCACCGCCGCACCGGACCGGCGCCGCGCCGCACACCGGGCGCTGGCCGACGTGCTGGAGGCCGGCGGCCGGCGGCTCCCGGCGCTGCTGCACCGCTCCTGGTCCCTGACCGGCCCGTCGCCCGCGCCGTCGCTCGCGGACCGGCTCGCCGCGGTCGCCGCCGACGGCACGGTGCCGGGCTCGTCCCGGCTGCGCGCCACGGTGTACGCCCGAGCCGCCGAGCTGACGGCCGATGATCCCGCCCGCGCGGAGCGGTACACGGCCGCGGCCGAGCAGGCGCTGCTCGCCGGCCGCCCCGACCGGGCACGCCCGCTGCTCGCCGCGGCCCGCGGCTGCGCCGCCCCGCCCCGGGTACGGGGACGGGCCGAGCTGGTGCGTGGCCTGACGGAACTCCGGGACGGCCCCGTGGGCGACGCCCATCAGTCGCTGCTGCTGGCCGCGTCCCTGCTCGCCGCGGACGCCCCCGCCGACGCCGCGACCGCCGCCCTGGCCGCCGCCGACGCGGCCTGGGCGGCGGGCGACCTGACGGCGTGCCTGGCCGCACTCGCGCCCGAACCGCCTGCACAGACCCCGGCTCCCCGGCACGCCGACGCCCGGCGCCCCACGGCGTACGTGGCCGGCGCTGTGCGCGACCACCGTGTGGGGATGCGGGCGCTGCTCGAAGGGCGACTCGACCGGGCCGCCGTGCCGCTCGGACAGGTGGTGGAGCGGGCCAGGACCGGCGACCGGCCGGAGGGGCTGCTGCGGTCGGCGTCGGCCGCGTTGCTGCTCGGGGACGTGGACGCCGCGCGCCTGGCCGGGGCACGGGCCCTGGCCGCCGCCCGGCAGCTCGGATCGGACGCGCTGGTGCCGCAGGCACTGGAGTACCTGGCCTATGCCGAACTGCGCGCCGGCCGTCACCCGCAGGCCCGCGCCCACGCGGAGGAGGGACTGCGCACCGCGCTGCGGGCCGGCCAGCGCAACACGGCTGCCCACCACCGGGCGGTGCTGGCCCTCGCGGCGTCGATCGAGGAGGAACCGGACGTCGTCGCCCGGCATGTGACGGCCGCGCTGACCACCGCCCGGCGGCACGGACTCGCGCAGGCGGCCACCCTCGCGGAGTGGGCGGCGGCCCGGGCCGACCTCGGCCGGGGACGCCCCTTCGACGCCGCCGACCGGCTCGGGCTCCTGGTCCTGCCCGGACCCGGGCGCGGACACTTCGCGGTGTGGCGGCTCACCGTGCCCTGCTTCGTGGAGGCCGCGGTCCTCGCCGGACGCCACGAGGAGACCCGCGCGGTCCTCATAGACTTCGCCGGCTGGGCGGCGTTCGGCGCCGATCCGCAGGCCGCCGCGCAACTGGCCCGCTGTCACGCTCTCCTCGCCCCGCCGGACCGCGCCGACGACCTCTACCGGTGCGCGCTCGCCCGGCACGACGAGGCGGGCGGCGACTTCGAACGGGCCCGCACCGCGCTCCTGTACGGCAAGTGGCTGCGCCGGCGGCGCAGGCCCCGCGAGGCCCGTGGCCTCCTGGGCACCGCGCTGGCCGGCTTCGACCGCTGCGGGGCCGGCGTCTGGGCGGCGCAGGCGCGCGGCGAGCTGCGGGCACTGGGAGCGGCCCCGCACGACTCGGGTGCCGGCGCGCTGTCCCGCCTGACGCCCCAGCAGTTGCGCATCGCCCGGCAGGTCGCCGAGGGCGCCACCAACCGCGAGGTCGCGCTGACCCTCGCGGTGAGCACCCGCACCGTCGACTACCACCTCCGCAAGGTCTTCGCGGCGCTCGGCGTACGGTCCCGCCTGGAGCTGGCCCGCATGGTCGAGCATGCCGGACAGGCCGAACGGGGCGAAAAGACTGGTGCACAACCCTAGGGACCGACCGGACGGTATGCCATCCTTCGGGGCAGGACGAGTCAGGGGGCAGGCCCGGCACGGGCGGACAGCCCGCCGCGGGGCGTCCCCGCAAGCCCTGGCCTGGGGAGGACCGCGATGCAGCACGCCGTACGGTCACGAGCAGCGATCCGCACCGGACTGACGCCCGTACCACGCCCGCGGACACCGAGCGTCGCGTCGTTGATGGACGCCGACGCCCTGCGTGTCCTGCACCGGGCCGCCCGCGCCCTGCTCGACGACCTGCCCGACCTGGCCGACCGGCTGGTGGCCCTGCTGCAGGAGCAGGAGCCGGCCTACCGCGCCGCCATCGCCAAGGATCCCACCGCCACCTGGCAGGAGGCCCACCGCTCGCTGCGGCACAGCGTGGCCTCGCTGCTCGACCCGCGCGGCGCGCGGGAGGCGGCCCGCCGCTGCTCCTGGCGGATCGGCGCCACCCGTGCCGAGCAGGGGCTGCCGCTGGACGCGCTGCTGCACGCCTTCCGTCTCGGCGGCTCCCTGGTGTGGCAGCGGTTGATCGAGGAGACCTCCCGGACGGCACCCGAGGACGTGCGCCTCCTCGTGCACGTGGCCGCCGACGTGTGGAACTTCGTCGACGAGCACTGCACGCTCGTCGCGGACGCCTACCGGCAGACCGAGTGGCAGCTCGCCCGACGCCGCGAGAACCGGGCCCGGCTGCTGGCGGCCGGTCTGCTCGACGGCACCAGCCGCATCGCCGACCTGCCCGAGGCCGCGCAGGCGCTGGGCCTGCCGGAGCGGGGCCGCTACGTCGTCGTCGCCGTCGCCGGCCGGCACCCCGCGCGGTCCGACGCCGCCCGTGCCGCCGCCGTGGCGCACGGTACACGCGTCCACTGGCACGCCGGAGGCGAGGCCGACTACGGCATCGCCCTGGTGGGCACCGGCGACGACGGGCTCCCGAAACCGGAGGACGCCGAGTCCGGGTCGCGTGCCGTGCTTCCCGGCATCCGGATCGGCGTCGGTACCCCGGTCGACGGACTCGCCTCCGTCGGCGACGCCCGCCGGCACGCCGACACGGCCCTGGACATCTGCCCCGCGGCCGGCGGGACGGTCCGGCTCGCCGACCACCTCCCCGCCGCCCTTGTCGTCTCCAGCCCCGAACTCGGCCGGGCCCTCGCCGACAAGGTGCTCGGCCCCCTGCTGCGGCTGGAACCGGCCGACCGCGAGGTACTGCTGGACACCCTCACCACCTGGCTCGACTGCGACGGCTCGGCCCAGCGGGCCGGCGAACGCCTCTACTGCCACCGCAACACGGTCCTCAACCGCCTCCGCCGCTGCGAGCAGCTGACCGGCCGCTCGCTGGCCCGCCCGGCCGACGTCGTCGAGATGACCCTGGCCCTGACCGCCCGACGCCTCCTGCACGACTGACGAACCCGCGACGCCCCCGGCGCCCGGCCTGGCACCCGACACCCGGCCCTGCTCCGGCTTCGCCCTGGCGCGCGGGTCCTGCCCTGCTCCGGAGCCCTGTCCTGCTCCGGTGCCCGGGTCCGGCTCCGCCCCGGCTTCGGGCGTGGGCCCGGGCCTGGCTCCGGCTTGGCTCCGCCCCGGCGCCCGGGCCCAGGCCCTGCTCCGGACTCAGGCCCGGCCCCGCCCCGCCTCCGGGCCCCGGCCTGGCCAAGCCCCGGCGCCGGCCCGGTCCGGCTCCAGGGCCTGGGTCCGGCTCCGCCCCGCTTCCGGGCCCGGGCCTGGCTAAACCCTGGCCCCTGGCCCCACCCTGGCCCCACCCTGGCTCCGCCCCGGCGCCGGGGCGGAGGCCCGCGCTGCCCGGCGAAGCCCCGAGACAACCGCCCGGGTTCCTCCCGCCCGCCCATGGCCCCGCCCGTGGCCCCCGCCGTCCCGGACGCCCCGTACCGGCGGGGGCCCGGAACGCCGCCGCGCGGGCGAAGCCCGGCCCCTGGTCTCCCGGTACGGCGCGGACCCCCGGTGCGCGATGCCCCGGCCCGCGCGAAGGCGCCGACCCCCGGCGTCCCGTGGCCCGCCTCTGGCACGATGCCCGATGTGCGCGAAAGCGCCGTCTCTCCGCCACTGCCCCCCGCCCGCCCCGGCGGCCTCGGCACCCGCGGCGACCCGCTTCCCGGCGTGGTTCCCGTCCGCGGCGACGCCGCGCCCCGGCGTGGCCCCCGCCGCCCGGGTCTGGGCATCCGCACAGACTCTCCGGCCCGGGACTGGGACGCCGCAGCGACCCAGGCCGTGGCTCTGTACCGGCACCGGCGTGCGTGCTGTCGTGAGCTCCCCCTTTCCCGTCACCGTGCCGGCCTCGGCGCGGTCCCAAGGAGCCGCGATGCCCGCAGCACCACCGGACGGCGAGCCCGCCCTGCACGTCGAGAGCCTCGACGTGAAGTACGGGCGCGCACTGTCCGCCCTCCGTTCCGTGTCCCTGACCGTCCCCTACGGCGGCGTGGTCGCGCTGCTCGGGGCCAACGGTGCCGGCAAGACGACGCTGCTGCGGGCCGTGTCGGGCACACTGCGCCTGCACCGCGGCGCGATCACGGCCGGTCGTGTCCGCTACGGCGACACGGCCCTGGACGGCCGGGACCCGGTCGCCGCCGTACGCGCCGGAGTCGTGCAGGTACCCGAGGGCAGGCGGGTGTTCGCCGGACTCAGCGTCGACGAGAACCTGCGGGCCGGCGGGCTCGGCCTGGGCCGGCGTGCCCCGGCCCAGGTCCGTGAGGCCCGGGAACGGGTCTTCACGCTCTTCCCGCGGCTGGCCGAGCGCACCCGCCAGACCGCCGGTCTGCTGTCCGGCGGCGAGCAGCAGATGCTCGCCATCGGCCGCGCCCTGATGGCCGCACCCCGCCTGCTCCTCCTCGACGAACCCTCCCTCGGACTGGCCCCGATGATGGTGGACCGCATCGCCGAGGTCGTCCGTGAGATCAACACCCAGGGCACCGCCGTACTCCTCGTGGAACAGAACGCCGGCATGGCGCTGTCCCTCGCCGAACACGCCTACGTTCTGGACGTCGGCGAGATCGGGCTGTCCGGGGCCGCCGACGAACTCGCGCGGACGGACGCCGTACGTCGCCTCTACCTGGGCGACACCACTGACGGTCAGGGGGCCGCGTGACCACCCGCACCGCCACACCCCCCGCGCTCGAGGTCCGGAACGTCACCGTGCGATTCGCCGGCCTCGTCGCCCTCGACGACATCTCCTTCACCGTCGCCCCGGGCACCGTGCACGCCGTCATCGGCCCCAACGGCGCGGGCAAGTCGACCTGCTTCAACGTCCTGTCGGGGCTGTACCGGCCCACCGCCGGCACCGTCCGGCTCGGTGACGCCGAGCTGACCCGGCTCGCCCCGCACCGGATCGCCGCTCTCGGAGTGGCCCGCACCTTCCAGAACATCGTCACCACCCAGGGCACCGTCGCCGACAACCTGCTGCTCGGCCGCCACGCCCTGTCCCACGCCGGTTTCGCCGCCAGCGCCCTGCGTCTGCCGCGCGCCGTGCGCGAACAGCGTGAACACCTCGCCAAGGCCCGCGAGATCGCCGAACTCACCGGCCTCGGCCCCCACTTCGACGCACCCGTCGCCCTGCTGTCCTACGGCGACCGCAAGCGGGTCGAACTCGCCCGCGCCCTCTGTCTGGAGCCCCGTGTACTGCTGCTCGACGAACCCGTGGCCGGCATGAACGCCGCCGAACGCACCCGCATGACCGAGGTCGTCCGGGAGATCCGCGCCGAACTGGGCCTGTCCGTCGTGCTGGTCGAGCACGACATGGGACTGGTCATGCGGCTCGCCGACGAGGTCACCGTCCTCGACTTCGGCAAGGCCATCGCCCACGGCACCCCGGACCAGGTCCGGCGCGACCCCGAGGTGCTGCGCGCCTACCTCGGAACCGGCACCACCGGGGAGGACGCGGCATGACCGGCTTCCTCGACAACCTCCTCAACGGCCTTGCCCTGGGGTCCGTCTACGCCCTGATCGCCCTCGGCTTCGTCACCATCTTCAAGGCCTCGGGCGTGCTGAGCTTCACCCACGGCTCGCTCCTGCTCCTCGGCGGGTACCTCGTAGCCGTCCTCCACGACGACGTCGGCTTCGCCGGGGCGCTGGCCGTAGCGGTCCTCGTGACGGCCGCCGTCGCCGGGGCGCTGGACCGGCTCGTGCTGCAACGGGTCGGGACCGACCCGCACTCCGCCCACGTCCAGACCATCGTCACCATCGGCATAGACATCGTCCTGGTCACCGACCTGGCGCGACGGATCGGCGGTGACCTGCTGCCGCTCGGCGACCCCTGGGGCAACTCGGTGACCGACCTGGGCCCGGTGACCGTCGCCGACAGCCGCATCGCCGCGATCCTGGTGTCCGCCTTGGCCATCGGCGGCGCCTTCGCCCTGTTCCGCTTCACCCCGTGGGGCCTGTCGCTGCGCGCGGCGGCCGAGGACGGTGAGGCCGCCGCCCTCATGGGCGTACGGCTGACCCGGGTACGTACCGTCGCCTGGTGCCTGGCCGGCGGACTCGCCGCGCTCGCCGCGGTCTTCCTGGTCGCCTTCCCGGCACCGGGCCTGGAGCGCACCACCGGGCAGATCGCCCTGAAAGCGTTCCCGGCGGCCATCCTCGGCGGCATGGCCTCCCCGGTCGGCGCCCTGGTCGGCAGCATGCTGATCGGCCTCACCGAGGCCTTCGTCGCCGGTTACCAGTCCGAACTGCACGTCCTCGGCGAGGGCTTCGGCGATGTCGCCCCGTACGCCGTGATGGTGCTGGTTCTCCTGGTGCGCCCCGCCGGACTCTTCGCGGCGAAGGGAGCGGCACGTGTCTGACCTTCTCAAAAGGAGCACCCTCCTCGAGCGCGGCGGACTCCTCAAGCAGGGCCGGCTTCTGCTGCCCGCCCTCCTCCTGTGCGCGCTGCCCTTCTACCTGGACGCCTTCTGGCTGCGCATCGGCCTCTTCTCCATGGCCGCGGCCATCGGCGCCGTCGGGCTCGGCCTGCTCAGCGGCACCGCGGGACAGCTCTCCCTCGGGCACGCCTTCTTCCTCGCCGTCGGCGCCTACGGGTACGTATGGCTGGCGGGCGAGCCCGGGCCGGGGCTGCCGCCGGCCGTCGCCGCCGTCCTCGCCGTGGTGCTCGCCGGAGCCGCGGGCGGCCTGTTCAGTCCCGTCGCCGGCCGCGTGAAGGGCATCTACCTCGGTGTGGCCACCCTCGCCCTGGTCTTCCTCGGCCACCACGTCCTGCTCACCGCCGACTCCGTCACCGGCGGCTTCAACGGACGCTCGGTGCCGCCCCTGGAGATCGGCGGGTTCACCTTCGCCGAGACCGACCCGGAACTGACGGTCCTGGGCGTGCCGTTCGGCGCCGAGGAACGGCTCTGGTACCTGGGGCTCGTCCTGTTCGCGCTGACCTGGTTCACCGCGCGCGGACTGCTGCGCGGGCGCCCCGGACGCGCCCTGGTGGCGCTGCGCGACAGCGAGACCGCGGCTTCCGTGATGGGCGTGCACGTGGCCCGGTACCGCTCGGCCGCGTTCGTCGTCTCCTCGATGTACGCGGGCCTGGCCGGAGTCCTCCTCGCGCTCTCCTTCCGCCGCGTCGTGCCCGACTACTTCTCCCTCCTCCTCTCCGTCGACTACCTCGCCATGATCGTCATCGGCGGCCTCGGGTCGGTGGCCGGCGCCACCGCCGGCGCCGTCTTCGTCACCGCGCTGCCCCTGCTGATGACCCGCTACGCCGACCAGTTGCCGCTGGTGACGACCCCGGGCTCCGGCGGCGGCTCGATCGGCCCGACCGAGGCCTCCCGCTACCTCTACGGCGCGGCGATCGTCGTGATCCTGCTCTACGCCCCGGACGGCCTGCACGGCCTGGCCCGCCGGACCCGCGCCCGCCTGCGCCGCAAGTCACCCGACACCGGTCCTCCCGACGCCGGGCCCACGTCCCGGCCCCCTGCCACCACCGCCAACGCCGCACGAACCAAGGAGCACACCCCGTGAACGTCACGCACTCCAGGCCCCGCACCACCCGGACCGCCGCCCTGGCCGCGGCACTGGCCGCCGTGCTGCTCGCGGGCACCGCATGCAGCACGAAGGCGGACGGCGGGTCCACCGACGACGCCGCCGACGGCGTCAAGGCCGGCCCCGGAGTCAGCGACAAGGCCATCAAGCTGGGCGCGCTGACCGACCTCACCGGCCCCTACGCCACCCTCGGCAAGAGCATCGTGCAGGCTCAGCAGATGTGGGCCGACGAGACCAACTCCGCGGGCGGCATCTGCGGCCGCAAGGTCGAGATCGTCGTCAAGGACCACGGCTACGACGTGCAGAAGGCGGTCACCGCCTACGCCGACATCTCCCGGGACGTCGTCGCCCTGCCCCAGGTCATCGGCTCGCCGGTGGTCGCGGCCCTGCTCGACGACATCGAGCGGGACCACATGCTGACCTTCCCGCAGGCCTGGGCCGCCTCCCTGCTCGGGATGGACCCGGTCCAGGTCCTCGGCACCACCTACGACGTCGACATGATCGCCGCCGTCGACTTCCTCACCCGCACCAAGAAGATCGCCAAGGGCGACACGATCGGCCACGTGTACTTCGAGGGCGACTACGGCGCCAACGCGCTGGAGGGCTCCGAGTGGGCCGCGGAGCAGGCGGGGACGAAGGTGGTGGGTCAGAAGATCAAGGCCACGGACACCGATCTGACCGCGCAGGTGTCGGCGCTGAGCAAGGCCGGGGTGAAGGCGATCCTGATCAGCGCGGGTCCCGCCCAGACCGCCTCCCTCGCCGGCGTGGCCGCCGCCCGGGGCCTGAAGGTGCCGATCGTCAGCAGCGCTCCCGGATACTCCCCGCAGCTGATGAAGACGCCCGCGGCGCCGGCGCTGGAGGCCATGGTCCACGTGGTCAGCGCCGCACCGGCGGTCAGCTCCGACCTGCCGGGCGTCCAGAAGATGGTCGCCTCCTACACCAAGAAGTACCCGGGCGAGCCGGTCGACTCCGGCGTGCTCTCGGGCTACAACGCCGCCCAACTGATGGGCGCCGACCTGAAGAAGGCGTGCGAGGGCGGCAGCCTCACCCGTCAGGACGTGGTCAAGGCGCACCGCTCGCAGAAGAACGCCGACACCGGCCTCGGCACCCCCCAGAACTTCACCCTGGTGACCGAGCCGGCCAGCCGGTCCACCTACGTGCTGAAGCCCGACGCCGAGGCGGCCGGCGGCCTGGTGGGCGTGGAGGAGGCCCACAAGGCACCCGGCGTCGACGCGTACCTGGCCGGACGCGGCTGACCTAGGTGGGTGGCCGCCAACTCGACTGCCCAGCAGTCACCTTGGCGGCCACCCGGTTCGCGTGCTGGTTTCCCTGACCGCCGGGTCCCTAGGATGTACTCTCGGTCATGCCAGTGCAGTTGGCGCGGTACGGAGCTGGGAGAACGATGCAAGCCGACAAGCGGTTGTCCACGGAGATCGACGCCAACGTGCCAACGGCAGCACGTATGTACGACTACTACCTCGGCGGCAAGGACAACTACGCGGCCGACCGGGCGGCGGTCGGGGATCTCGACAAGGTCGTCCCCAGTACCCGTCGGCTCGCACTGAACAACCGGCGCTTCCTGCAGCGGGTCGTCAGGAGCCTCGCGGAGGACTACGGCATCCGCCAGTTCCTGGACCACGGCTCCGGCCTGCCCACGCAGGACAACGTCCACCAGGTCGCGCAGCGGATCGCCCCCGAGTCCCGTGTCGTCTACGTCGACAACGACCCGATGGTGCTGGTCCACGGCCGTGCGCTGCTCGACCAGAACGACCGGACCGCCGTCATCCACGCCGACATGCGTTCGACGGAGGAGATCTTCTCCCACCCGGACACCCAGCGCCTGATCGACTTCTCGCAGCCGGTGGCCGTGCTGTTCAACTCGGTGTTCCACTGCATCCCGGACAGCGACACCGACGGCCCGACGGCCGTGATCCGCCGCGTCACCGAGCGACTGGTGCCCGGGAGCTACGCCGTGATGTGCCAGCTGGTCAGTGACGACGCCGAGGTGCGGGAGTCCGTCACGGCCTTCATGGACCAGGCAACGCAGGGGCACTGGGGCCGGGTCCGCGAACCCAAGGACGTCGAGGCCTACTTCGAGGGCATGGACATCCTGGAGCCGGGCCTGGTGGAGGTCTCCACCTGGCGTCCGGACAGTGAGGTGGCTCCGCGCCAGCTCACCGACGAGTGGATCGAGTTCGGCGGTCTGGGCCGCATCCGCTAGCGGGGAGAGCATCCGGGCCGCGCGCTACGCGTGCGGCCCCTCTCTTTCGCGCCTGGCGCCGCTATTTCCTTCTCCCGCTACTTCCTCTGTCGCGCCGCTACTTCTGGGCGTAGCGCTGCGCCATCGTCTCGCGCAGCAGTTCCAGTGACTCGCGCGGAGTGAGCGCCTCGTCGGCCAGGCGGTCCAGCGCGACCCGGTACTCCTCGGTCTCGTCGCGGTCCTCGAGGAAGTTGGCGCTCTTGATGTGCTCCAGGTAGACCACGTCGGGCAGGTCGATGCCGCCGAAACGCAGATAGGTGACCGGGATCGCGGGTGCCGACGCGTTCGTCACGTCCAGCGGCACGATCTGCAGCGTCACGTGGGGCTGCCCGGCCATCTCGACGAGGTGTGCGAGCTGCTCACGCATGACTTCGCGGCTGCCCAGTACCCGCAGCAGCACGGACTCGTCGATGATCGCCCACAACTGAGGCGCGTCACCGCGGCGCAGCAACTCCGCACGGCGCATCCGCAGTTCGACACGTCGCTGGATCTCACCGGCAGGCGCGTTCGGCAGGCCCCGCTCGACCACGGCCCGGGTGTAGTCCGCGGTCTGGAGCAAGCCGGGGACGTACTGGATCTCGAAGGTGCGGATGGTCGCCGCGGCCTCCTGCAGTCCGACCAGACGGTCGAACCACTCGGGCATGAGGCGCTTGTCGTACCGCTGCCACCAGCCCGGTTCGCCGGCCCGCTGCAACAGCTTGACCAGTACCGAGACCTCGTAGGCGTCGGTGCCGTACCGCTCCAGGATCGCGCGGACGTCCGTCTCCGTCGGAGGTTTGCGGCCCTTGCCCGACTCGATGCGGGAGAGCTTCGCCGGGCTGAACCCGATGTCGCGTGCCGCCTGTTCCTGGGACAGACCGGCGTCCTCGCGGAAGCCCGCCAGCTGAACGCCGACGAGCATCTTCAGTAGAGTCGGAGCCGGCTCGGCCCTGTCCAGATAGGGTTCGAGACGGGAGAGGCGATGCGATGCGGCGGACATCCTGACTCCCAGCAGACCGGCAGACTTGAGAAACCACACTATCTCATCCCGCATGTGCCCGCCGCATCAGCCAGCGGGAAACGGGTAGTTGGCCTCCGCTCCGTGATGGCCGCCCGCCTCGCCGCCCGCTCCCGGCCCCCGCTTCACAGCAGGTGGTCGAACTCGCCCTCCTTCGCCCCGGCCAGGAAGGCGGCCACCTCCGCGGAGGTGTAGACGAGCGCGGGGCCGTCCGGATCACGGGAGTTGCGCACCGCGATGCCTCCGTCCACGAGCGCCACCTCGACACAGTTGCCCTCGGCGTTGCTGTGCCGACTCTTCTTCCAGCAGGCGTCCAACAGACTGGCCTGCACTCCGTTGCGCACTGGTGGCACCGCGGTCTCCTTGCCGTTCGGGGGAGCGGACCGAGTCCCGTCGGTCCCCGTGCGCTCCCGTCCGATTTTTCTCGCGCAATTTCTCGTGCAATTGCACGCGAGCGCTGTCAGCGTGGATAATAGCCGTGGCGTCAACCCCCCGGTCGGCGCCCCGTTCTGACGTCGCATCAGGGAGATGCCGTGTCGTCACCTGCGCATCCAACGCTTCGGTCGCCCGGCGAACCCGTGTCGGAGGCAAGCGCGGCGAGCCGGCTCGGAGAGCTCCCGCGACCGGCCGCCGGCCGGGGCGAGTGGCCGTTCCCCGCTTCCCGCGCGAAGCACCACGCCCCAGGCGGCCCACCCGCTTCCGCGGTGCTGCGCGTCGCGTGTAGCGGGGAGGGGTTCGCCCGGGCCCGGGTCTTCACGCGGGACACGTTGAGCGCCTGGTCGCTGGACGGGCACGCCGACGACGCGGTCCTCGTGATCACCGAGCTCGTCTCCAACGCCGTGCGGCACGCGGTGCCGTCGGCGGCGGCCGCACCCGAGGTCAGGCTGGGGCTCGTCCTGGACTCCGACCACCTGACGCTGACCGTCTCAGACCCCGGGGACAACGCGCCCGTGTTCACCCCGTCCGGAATCTCCGCCCTCCAAGAGCACGGACGCGGCCTGTGCATCGTCGACGCCCTCGCCGAGGAATGGGGCTGGACCCCGAGGCCTCCGGCGGGCAAGACCGTCTGGGTCAAGTTGTCGACCCGCCCCCTCACCTGACCCGACTGCCGCGGAAGGGCCCCACACCATGCGCAGCACTCCGAAACCCGACCCGAGTACCTGGCGCACCGACCGTCGGACGCAGCCGCCCGGTTCGCCCCGGGCCGCCGGTCCCCTCGCGGGGCTGGACGGCGTGCCCTGGAGCGAGATCCAGGACTCCAGTGGTTCCGCCGCGGCCATTCCCCGGCTGCTGCGCAAGGTCGCCTTGGGGGACGCCGAGACCGCCGGTGCCGCCCTCGGTGAGCTGCGGAAACGCATCTGCCAGTACGGGTTTGTCGTCGAGCAGGCCACCGCCGCGACCGTCCCCTTCCTGTGGGAACTTGCGCAGCGGCCCCAGGTGAGCTGCCGGGCACAGATCATCCAGCTGCTCAAGAACATCGCCGACGCCCGCCAGTGGGAGACGACCGCCACCGCCTACCCCAAGCTGCTCAACCACCGGGAGAACCCCGTGGCATGGGAGCGCGCGGCGCGGCAGGCCGTCCGCGCCCGGCGGGACGGGCTGGAGCGGCTGCTGGCCGAGGGGGACAGCGAGATCGCGCGGGCCACGACCGAACTGGCCCGCACGCTCGGAGACTGAGACCCGCGCCCTCCACGGGGGAGAAGGCGCGGGTCTCCCTCCGACGCACCGGCACACGGGTGTGCGGGTGTACGGGTGCAGAGGCGTTCCGGCCTTCGGAACGGTGTGGCGTACTCCTCGGCGACGGGGTAGGAAAGCGCGGGATGAAAGCGCTTGCCCCACTCGGTCACCAGGAGGATCACGCCGATGGCGTCGCCGCCCGAAAAGCCACTCGATCACCGCTACCGGGGCGAACACCCGATACGCACGCTCGTCTACCTGTTCCGCGCCGACCGCCGCCGTCTGGCGGGGGCGGTCGCGGTCTTCACCGTCAAGCACAGTCCGGTCTGGCTGCTGCCCCTCATCACCGCGTCGATCATCGACACCGTCGTCCAGCACGGACCGATCGGCGACCTGTGGACCAGTACCGGGATCATCATGTTCATCCTGGTGGTCAACTACCCGCTGCACCTGCTGTACGTCCGTCTCCTGTACGGCAGTGTGCGCCGCATGGGCACCGCCCTGCGCTCCGCGCTGTGCACCCGCATGCAGCAGCTCTCCATCGGCTACCATTCGCGCGTCAGCGCCGGCGTCCTGCAGGCCAAGGTCGTCCGGGACGTGGAGACGGTGGAGCAGATGGTGCAGCAGACCGCTGAGACGGGGCTGGGCGCGTTCACCGTCCTCACCGGCGGCCTGGTCATCATCGCCGTGCGCACGCCGGAGTTCCTGCCCGTCTTCCTCGTCGTCGTACCCGCCGCCTCCCTTCTCGTGGCCCGGCTCCGGGCCCGGCTGCGCAGCCACAACGAGCACTTCCGCCACGAGGTCGAGACCCTGTCCTCCAGGGTCACGGAGATGACCCGGCTCATCCCGGTCACCCGCGCCCACGGCCTGGAGGGCAAGGCGCTGCGCCGTATGGACGGCACCCTGGACCGCCTGCTGACCTCCGGCAACCGCCTCGACCTGGTCAACGGCCGCTTCGGCTCGCTGTCCTGGGTCGTGCTCAACGTGGTCGGCGTACTGGTCCTCGCGGGCGCCGCGCTGGTCTCGTACCACGGCGTCTGGGGCGTCACCGCCGGCGACGTCGTCATGCTCAGCGCCTTCCTGACCACCCTCACCAGCTCCACGACAACGTTGGCAGGGCTGGCGCCGGTCATCACCAAGGGCCTGGAGTCCGTCCGTTCGGTCGGCGAGGTGCTCCAGGCCCCCGAACTGGAGGACAACGAGGGGAAGGCGGAGCTCACCTCGCTGCGCGGCGCCGTCACCTTCGAGGGCGTCGGGCACCTCTACGAGAGCGACGGGCGGCCCGCGGTCAGCGACTTCACGCTCGCGGTCCGGCCCGGCGAGACCATCGCGCTGGTGGGCGCGTCCGGCGCCGGCAAGTCCACCGTCCTCAACCTGGTCATCGGCTTCCTGCGGCCGACCGCGGGCCGGCTGCTGCTCGACGGCACCGACATGAACACCCTCGACCTGCGCACGTACCGGCGCTTCGTCTCGGTGGTGCCGCAGGAGTCCATCCTCTTCGATGGCACGATCCGGGAGAACGTCGCCTACGGCATGGACGACGCCGACGAGGAGGCGGTGCGCGCGGCCCTGCGGGACGCCAACGCGCTGGAGTTCGTCGACCGGCTGCCGCAGGGACTCGACACCCTGGTCGGGGAGCACGGCGCACGGCTCTCCGGTGGTCAGCGCCAGCGTCTGGCCATCGCCCGCGCGCTGATCCGGGATCCCAGGGTGCTCATCCTGGACGAAGCCACCTCGGCGCTGGACACCCGCTCGGAGGCGCTCGTCCAGCAGGCGCTGGCCAGGCTCCTGCGCGGGCGCACCACGTTCGTCGTCGCGCACCGGCTGTCCACCGTGCGGGGTGCGGACCGGATCGTGGTGATGGGCGAAGGCCGGATCCAGGAGACCGGAACCCACGAGGAACTGCTGGGCAGGGGAGGGGCGTACGCCGCACTGCACAGCGGCCAGGCCGCCTGAGCGGGGCGGGCGGCCCGTGCCCCGGACGTCAGGATCCGGCCGGGGCGGCACCCAGTACCCGGCCGGTGAAGTCCGCCAGTTGGGCCCGCATCCTCTCGGGCGGCACGCCCTCCGGGCCGGCCAGGTGCTCGACCAGGTCGGCCCGGACTGCGGCGAGCAGCGCGTGGGCGGCGAAGTCGCCGTCCGCGAGACCGGGAATCTGCTCCAGCATGGTGCGCAGCAGGGTGTGCCAGCGGCCGTAGTGCGCCGCCCCGTAGGGGCTGTCGCCTCCGGCCCCCTCCAGGGCGAGTGCGAGGCGGCGGTTGTCGAGTTTGAAGCACAGGAGCGCGTCGAGCACGGCGGGGACGCGCTGCGGCGGGGGAGCGCCGGGGCCCAGTAGTGGCGGACCCGTCGTGACGGCCTCCTCGATCGGTTCCAGCCGTGCCTCGTACAGCGCCTTGATCAGCCCGGTCCGGTCGCCGAAGGCCCGGAAGAGCGTCCCCTTGCCGACACCGGCCGCCGCCGCGACGTCCGCCATGGTCACGTCGTCCGGGCGCTCGCAGCGGTCGAAGAGGGTGTCGGCGGCCGCGAGAACGGCCGCCCGGTTGCGGGCCGCGTCCTTGCGGGGCTTGCGCTCGGTCACAGGGGGCTCCTCCGTCGCGGGCTCGCCGCGTGTTGCAAAGCGGACCGCCGGTCCGTATCGTTCGAAGCGGACTTACGGTCCGTATTCTATGCGACGGAGGAGCACCCACCCATGCCCACGCCCACCCCGCCCACCGTGCCCGCCCCGGCGGCGGACCTGTACCGCCGCAGCCTCCGGCTCCTGCTGGACAAGGACATCGACGCCTGGGCCGGCCTGTGGGCCGACGACGGAGTCATGGAATTCCCCTTCGCCCCCGAGGGCCGGCCCCGGCGGCTGGAGGGCCGGGAGGCCGTCGCCGCCTACATGCGCCCCTATCCCGACCACATCGACCTGCACGACTTCCCCGACCTGCGGATCCACGAGACCACCGACCCGCGGACCGTCGTGGTGGAGATGCGTGGCGTGGGCCGGGTGGTGAAGACCGGCGCGCCCTTCGACATGACGTACATCGCCGTCGTGACCGTCGAGGACGGGCGGTTCACCTCCTACCGCGACTACTGGAACCCGCTCGTCCTCCAGGAGCCCGGCACCGACTTCACCGGGAGCGGACGATGACCGGCACCGGGACCACGCTGGTCGTCGGAGCCACCGGCACGACGGGCGGCCGTACCGCCGGTCAACTGATCGCCGAGGGTCACCGGGTGAAGGCCGCGAGCCGGCGCGCGACCCCGCTGCCGGGCGCGGAACCGGTCCGTTTCGACTGGCACGACGCCGCCACGCACGGCGCGGCGCTCGACGGAGCCGACCGCGTCTACCTCGTTCCGCCGCCGGGTGACTCGGAGCCGGCCGCGGTCATGCTGCCGTTCCTGCGAAGGGCCCGTGCCGCGGGCGTGCGGCGTGCGGTGCTGCTCAGCTCCTCGGCCGTCCCCGAGGACGGCCCGGCGGTGGGTGCGGTGCACCGCGCCCTCCCCGGCCTGTTCGAGGAGTGGGCGGTGCTGCGGCCCTCCTGGTTCATGCAGAACTTCACCGGTACCCACGCCCACGCCGTCAGCGTCCGGGAGGACGGCGTCATCCTGACCGCCGCCGGGAGCGGCCGCGTGGGCTTCGTCGACGCCGACGACATCGCCGCCGTCGCGGTGCGCGCCCTCACCGGCGACGAGGCCCCCTGTGAGGACCTGATCCTCACCGGTCCCGAGACCCTCGACCACGACGAGATCGCCGCGATCCTCACCCGGGCCGGCGGCCGGCCCGTGGTCCACCGGCACCTGACCCGCGAGCAGTTGCGCGACCGCCTCGCGCGACTGGTGCCGCCGGATTTCGCCGCGATGCTGGCCGACATGGACCGCGCCATCGCTCTGGGGGCCGAGGACCGCACCACCGACACCGTTCGGCGGGTCACCGGCCGTTTGCCGCACGGGTTCCGGGAGGTGCTGGAACGGGAGCTCGGTGCGCGGTGAGTGACGTGCGGACGGGCGGGGCACCCAAGCCCGTTCAGTCCCCTTTCAACCAAGTCGTCGCCCGCTCACGATGACGGTCGGACACGAAGCGAAGGATTCTCGTCAAATGCGAGCAGGGGCACGCACGGTGTGATTGCTTCGGCCGGGCACGGGCATACGCAGCGAAACTCGAGAGAGGGGAGCTTCGTGCTCGAACCGGACCCGAAGGTCGTCAGGGAGTTGCTGACGCGGTACGCGGCACTGCGGATCGCTCAGGCGGAGAGGGCAAGGCCGGCGACGGCGCGGGAGCTGGCGGACGTCAGCTACACGCTGTGCGTGATGACGGCGACGACCAGCATTCACGACGCGGTGGCCAAGGCGGACGCGCTGCTGCTCGCCAAGGGACGGACTCCGGACGCCGTCCGCGCGGCGGGCCCCGATGGGGAGAGCGGCCTGTCGCTGGCCGTGTGACACCGTCACGTCAGGGGCCCGCCTCGGACCGGGAGAGCCGGGACGATCCGCGAGGCGGGCCCTGCGCGGGGCCCGCCGACGCGGCCGGCTTCCCGTGGAACGCCGCGCGATAGGCGTGCGGAGTGGTGCCGACCACCCGGCGGAACCGCTCGCGGAAGGCGGTGGGGGAGCCGAACCCGGCCTGCCGCGCGATCCGTTCGATCGAGTGGTCGCCGTTCTCCAGCAGGTACTGGGCACGCCGCACCCGCGCCCGCAGCAGCCACTGCAGCGGAGTGGTGCCCGTCTGTTCCCGGAACCGTCGGCTGAAGGTGCGCTCGCTCATGCCCGAGCGCGCCGCCATCGCCCCGAGGGTGACCTCCCCCGCCAGGTTGTCCTCGATCCACTCCAGCAGCGGCTCCAGGTCCGAGCCCCGCGGCACGGGCGGGCGCTCGTGCACGATGAACTGGGCCTGGCCGCCCTCCCGTTCCAGCGGCACGACGCACATCCGGGCGGCGTGCGCGGCGACGGCCGATCCCAGATCCCGGCGGATCATGTGCAGGCACATGTCCAGACCGGCGGCGGCGCCCGCGGAGGTGAGGATCTGCCCGTTGTCGACGTAGAGCACGTCCGGCTGCACCTCCACGCGCGGGTAGCGGCGGGCCAGTTCCGCCGCGGCCATCCAGTGGGTGGTGGCCCGCAGCCCGTCCAGCAACCCGGACTCCGCGAGGACGAAGGCGCCCACGCACACCGACGCGATCCGCGTCCCCGCACCGGCCGCCCGCCGCAGTGCCGCGAGGACGCGTTCCGAGGGCGGGCCGTGCTCCTCGGAGCGGCCCGGCACGATGATCGTGTCGGCGGTCTCCAGCGCCTCCAGGCCCAGGTCGATACGGAGGGTCAGCCCGTCCGTGCGCACCTCGGGCGACTCCGCGCACAGCCGGACCCGGTACGGGCTGCGCCCGTCGGGCAGCCGCGTCCAGTCGAACGCCTGCATGGGCGCCGCCATGTCGAACGGCACCACGTCGTCGAGGACCAGGATCGCCACCGAGTGCATGACCGCCACGATAGGCGGATTCCCGCCGTGGGCAGAACCCCCGCGCACATCCCTCGCTCCACCTTGTCCTGCCGGATCCCTCCTGGTGAAGGCGTTGGCGAGAATCCGTTGGAAGCTGTCGTTTCAGCCCCTGTGCGATCACCCGCCGTCTTTCTAGCGTGGCCCCGACCGCATCGACCGAACTGTCTCCCGGAGCCCCGACCGATGACGAAGATCCTGCTGTCCCTCCACGTCCTGGCCGCCATCATCGCCATCGGGCCCGTCACCGTCGCGGCCAGCATGTTCCCTCCTGCCGCCCGACGTGCGGTGGTGCCGGTGCCCGCGGGTGCCGGGGGCGGAACGGACGCCGGGGACGTGGGCACCGTCCGGCTGCTGCACCGCATCTGCCGGGTCTACGCCGGTCTCGGCATCGCGGTGCCGGTCCTCGGCTTCGCCACCGCCGCGGCGATGGGTGTCCTGGGGGACGCATGGCTCATCACGTCCATCGCGCTGACCGCGGCCGCCGCCGGCCTCCTGACCGCCTTCGTCCTGCCCCGTCAGGAGGAGCTCCTGGAGCAGCTGACCGACCGGCGGCCCGTCGAGCGCGCCCGTACCGCCCGGCTCGCCATGTTCACCGGCCTGTTCAACCTGCTGTGGGCCGCGGTCACGGTCCTCATGATCGTCCGGCCCGGCTCCACGACCGGCGCATGAGCCGCCGTCACCTTGTGGGTGGATTGCGCACCACCGGGTGAACGGGCGCCTAGACTGCTCAGTCGCGTCTCCGTACGGAGGCGGACGACACGAAAGGCACGTTGACGGGTGTTCCAGGATTCCCCCATCTACGACCGACTCGTCGCCGAACGCGGTGACGTCCCCGAGCAGGTGCGGCGGGACGCCGAGCGTGTGAGCAGGGAGCTGGAGGTTGTCATGCGCCCGCTGCGCTCGCCCGGCCACCTGCCCGGCGCCGAACGGCAGCCGTCCCCGGGCGCCGGCTGGCAGCGCACCGCCCTGCTGCCCGGCCCACGCCCGCACTAAAACCGGTGACGCGGTCGCACCGCGCCTCACCCGGCGACCGCCGTGCCGGGGCCGCCCGCGCCCACCGGGTCCTCCGGCCCGGGCCGGGCCAGCCACTCGGCGATGGTGCGGGCGATCGGCTGGCCCGTGTCCACCTCGACGAAGCCGAACTGCCCCGACTGGTTGCACTCCAGGAACCACCAGGTTCCGTCGCCGTCCTCGGCGAAGTCGAGGGCACCGTAGGCCAGTCCCGCCGCGCGCAGGTAGGTGCGGACGGACTCGGCGACGCGCGGCGGCACCTCGGCGGGCCGCCACGGCTCGGCGGACGCCGTGAAGCGGACGTCCACCTCGTCGGGGTCCGAGCCCGCGAGGGTTGTCTTCCGCGCGGCCAGCAACTCGTCGCCGACGACGGTGAGGCGGACGTCGGCGCGCTTGGCGACCCGGCGCTGCAGCAGGGTCGGGCCGTGGGCGACGGCGGAGAAGTCGGCCTCGGGCGGAACCCTGCTGGTCGGCACCGCCAGGGGCGGGTCCTGCGGATGGGCGCCCGACACGGGTTTGACCACCAGGTCCGGGTAGCGCTCGGCGAACTCGCGTGCCGCCCGTGGGAACGTCGTGATCAGCGTGGCCGGCACAGGCAGCCCGCACTGCTGGGCGAGACGCAGCTGCCAGGGCTTGTACCGGGCCCGGTGCGCCGCGTCGGGCTGGTTCATCCAGCGCGCCCCGCAGCCGCGGAGCATGCCGTAGAGCGCCTGCCCGGACTCCTCGGTCAGCCACGCGGAGGGCTCGGCGGCCCGCGTGGCCGCGCCGCCCGGCCTGCGCACCCATACGGACCGCAGTCCGCCGATACTCACCAGGCGGCCCCCCGAGGACAGATGACCCCGGAAGGAGCCGTGCACGAACTCGCCGGAGAGCGCGACGGAGTCGGTCAGATCGGCGGGGTCCAGGCGGACCACCGGGACTCCCGACGCGTTCAGGTGCACGACCACCATGTCCGCGGTGACGTCTTCTTCACAGGTCAGGATCAAGACGGTCATTCTCGACGGCCCGCGTTCAGTCGTCGAAGTGAGTCTTCGACCCCGCGGTGGAGGTCGTGGTCCCCAGTTCTCTCAGCAGCGCATGGTCACAGGCGGCCGCCCGCCCGTCCAGAAGCACGTTCAACTGCCGCCCGGAGTCGTAGACGTACGGAGTCGTCGCTTCCAACTCCACCGCCGGACGTGCGTAGTCGAGGGCGAACGGTTTCATCGTCTCTCCCTGGTCGGTGCTGTGCCGAGCAGGCGATGGTCTCCTGCGCCGCCGCCTGGTCCGCCGACTGCCTTCGGCTTCCAGAGACTTATACGAGTCGAACGGGTGATTGGTTTCCTTACGCGGCGTAGTCATGGGGCGGGCCGGCGCCTTCACGCCGGTCCGCGGCGCTCCGCCGCCCGCCGAGAGAGCCGCGCGCCGAGCGCAGGGCGAGCAGCAGTACACCGATGTCGTCCAGGTAGACGGGATCGGGTACCAGGTCGGTCGGCAGTACCAAGTACAGGACGGCGCCCCAGAAGACCCACCTCGGACCGGTGGGAAGACCGGCCCGCCTGAGTTCCCGTCGGGTGCGGACCAGCCGCACCAGGACGCCGACCGCCGTCGCGAGGACGACCGCCGCGAGCGACACCGCCGCGACGATCACCACTGTGGTCGTATCCACCCGCCCCTCCTCATGGTGCGTGCTCGTGCTGCGCGGCACGCGCCTTCTCTCCCCGGATGCCCGCTCGGGGCGGCGACAAGTCCGCACGCAAGGGTCTCTCATCCCTGTGGCCCACTCCAGTGGCACGGTGCGGTGGACGTGCTTAGTAATGGTCAGCACAGAGCGCGAGTCGCATGTCGGGGACGCAGGGCGGCCGCACCCCCACCACACGGAGAGATCATGACTACCGGCTCTTCATCACCTCGTTCGCCCGAGTACGCCATATCCGCCGTGGACCTGCCCACCGGGGAGACGACCATGGCCACCGGCGCGCACCCGGTGCGTCCGCCGGCCGCGCAAGCCGACGCCGAGTCATCGACCGTCCATCCCTCGGCCGCCCGTTCGCCCGCCGCTCAGTGGCCGACCCCCCAGCCGCCCGCACCCCAGCCGTCCGTCCTCCAGGAACCAGCCCCCGCCCCGCACGCACCCGGCCTCCAGCCCTTCGTCCAGGAGCTCGCCACCCACGAGGGAGCGGTGCACGAGTACGGCGATCCCGTCGGCGACCTGGTGCGCGCCGCCGTGGCCGACCGGCCGCTGGAGGACGTCGTCGACCTGATCACGATGCTGGAGGGGTCACCCCAGTACGCGCAGGCCACGATCGACGCCCTGCGCGCGGTCGGCGTGAACCGCTCCGTGGAGGACGTCACCCGGCTGGTCGGCCTGCTGACCCGCCCGCCGCGCCATTCGGACAGCGCGGACGAGGCGATCCGGGCCGCGGCGGAGTGCCGCTCGGTCGAGGACGTCACCCGCCTGATGGAACTGCTGCACCGCACACCCCTGGAACCGCACTGCGGGCAGGAGGCCGTAAGGGCCGCCGCCACCGGCCGGCCCGTCGAGGAGCTGGTCCAGCTGATCGGCCGGCTGGCCGAGGACGGGCGGGTACGCCCGGACCGCCCGGACGCCCGGCACCTGCGGGCGGCACTGGACGGGACCGGCGACGACGGCGAACCGGGGCCCGACGACCGTCCGGCCGGACTGGCCGGCGCCTTCACCACGGCGGACCGCCGCGGTCGGGAGCGCCGCAGGACACCGCGCCTGGGCCGCCGGGGACGTGACCGGGACCAGGAGCGTGCGTCGCGTGGGCGCGAGCAGGACCCCGAGTCGCACGACCGGGACCGTGCGTCCCGTGACCGCGGCCGTGCGTCCAGTGACCGCGACCGTGCGGCGCGCCGGTCCGCCCGGGGCGCGGCATGGCCGGCCTGGCTCACTGTCGCCTTCCTGGCCGGGTGCGGTGTGGCCTACTTCCCGCTGCACCAGGGCGACGCCTCCGCCCGCGCCTACGGGGTCGCCCTCGGCCTGTCGGCGCTCTGCCTGGTGCTGGCCCTGCTGCTCACCGTGCGGCCCGCCGTACCGCTGTTCGCCGTGGCGGTCGTGGGGCCGGCGGCGCTGGCCGCGGCCAGGCTCTACGGCAGTGTCACCCCGTCGGCGCGGGTGTCCCCGGCCGTGGACCTCACCCTGGCGCCGACCTGGATCGCCGTCGCGGTCGCCGTACTGGCGTCGCTGGTCGCCCTCCTGGCGCTGTGCGTACGAGTGGCCTCGCAGGCGCCCGCAAGGCGCTGGTCGGCCCGCCCGATGGCCGGCGCGAGCCGCGCCGCGGACTGACCGCCCGGCCCGCCGCACGCGGCACGTGGTCCGCGCCGGACCTTCCGGTGCGGACCACGTGCCGCGTTCACGTGCCCAGCATGCCCGCGGGGTGCTCGTGTTCGAGCAGGCCGGTGAGCACCCGGTCCGGGGTGAGCGGGAGTTGGCGGAAGCGGATACCCGTGGCGTGGTGGACCGCGTTGCCGACGGCCGCGGCCGAGCCGACGATGCCGATCTCCCCGATCCCCTTGCTGCCCATGGGGTTGAGGTGGGCGTCCTCCTCGTCGACCCAGTGCGCCTCCACCGCCGCCACGTCGGCGTGCGCGGGCACGTGGTACGAGGCCAGGTCGGACTCGGCGAAGTCGCCGAACGCCGGGTCCACCGTGCTGTCCTCGGTCAGCGCCATGCCCAGGCCCATCGTCATGCCCCCGACGAACTGCGAGCGGGCCGTGCGGGCGTTGAGGACGCGCCCCGCCGCGAAGACGCCGAGCAGCCGCGTCACCCGCACCTCACCGGTGACCGTGTCCACGGTCACCTCGGCGAAGTGCGCGCCGAACGCGTGGCGTGCGTAGGGACTCTCGGCGTCGGCGGTACCGGAGGTGTCGGCGTCGGCCGCGATGCCCTCGTCGGGCAGCGGCCCCGAGTGCTCGGCCAGCCGGCCGGTCAGCCGCACGCACGCCTCGTGCACGGCCCACCCCCAGGAAGCGGTGCCCGACGAGCCGCCGGCCACCGGCGCGAAACCGATGTCGCTGTCGGCGACTTCGATGCGGACCCGGTCCAGCGGGACACCGAGGGCGTCGGCCGCGACCTGGGCGCAGACCGTCCGGGCGCCCGTGCCGATGTCGGTCGCGTTGACCCGCACCAGGAAACCGCCGTCGGGCAGGGCCCGTGCGGACGCCGCGCACGGCGACACCAGGACCGGATACGTGGCCGCGGCCACCCCGCTGCCGACGAGCAGCGGTCCGGCAGCGCGGGAGCGCGGGCGCGGATCACGGCCCTCCCACCCGAATCGGCGGGCACCCTCGCGCAGGCACTCCACCAGATGCCTGCTGCTGAACGGCTTGCCGCTGTCGGGCTCGGTCTCCGGCTCGTTGCGGATCCGCAGCTCGACCGGGTCCATGCCGAGTGCGGTGGCCAGTTCGTCCACCGCGGACTCCAGCGCGTACATGCCGGGGCACTCGCCGGGCGCGCGCATCCAGGACGGCGTGGGCACATCGAGCCGCACCACTCGGTGGGCCGTGCGCAGGGCGGGGGCGGCGTACATGACGCGCGCCGGGACCGCCGCCTGTTCCACGAACTCCTTCACCCGGGAGGTGTGCGTCGTCACCTCGTGGGTGAGGGAGGTGATCCGGCCGCCCGCGTCGGCGCCGAGGCGCAGCCGGTGCAGGGTCGGCGCGCGGTGGCCCACGACGGCGGGCAGGTAGCGGCGCGGCAGCGCGACGGTGACCGGCCGGCCGGTCTCGCGTGCCGCCATCGCGGCCAGCACCACCTCGGGGCGGGGCGTGCCCTTCGACCCGAAGCCGCCGCCCACGTGCTCGGCGAGCACCGTGATCCGGTCCTCGGGCACCTCGAACAGCCTGGCGAGCTCCGTGCGCACGGCGCTGGTGCCCTGGCTGGAGGAGTGCACGGTCAGCCGGTCGCCGTCCCACCGCGCCGTGCTGGTGTGCGGCTCCATCGGGTGGTTGTGCAGTGGCGGTACCCGGTACTCGACGTCGACGCGTGTCGCCGACGAGGCGAAGGCGCTCTCGGGGTCGCCGTGTTCGGTGACGGCCGGGAAGCCGCCGTTGGCGGACTCGGGGACGTACGCCTCCGGATGCGCCGCGGTGAGCGTCACGTCGTGGCCCTCCGCCTCGTACGTGACACGGACGGCGGCGGCACCGGCGCGGGCCGCCTCCAGCGTCTCGGCCACCACCAGGCCGACGAACCAGCCCCGGTGCGGGACGTGCGGGCTCTGCAGCAGGGCCAGGGTGGAGTCGTCCGGCTCGCCGAGCCGGGGCGCGTTCTCGTGCGTGAGTACCGCGAGTACGCCGGGCATGGCGAGCGCGGGGGCAGGGTCGACGCCGGTCACCCGGCCCCGCGCGACCGCCGCCGGCACGGGCCAGGCCTGGGCGCGGCCCGGGGAGTCGTACTCGGCGGCGTACCGGGCGGTGCCGGTGACCTTCTCCCGTCCCTCCCGGCGCTCGACCGGAGCGCCCAGGACGGTTTCGGTGCCGGTCATGGGGGTCCTCCTCGTGGACGCCGGGTCTCAGGTGGTGGCGGGCGGCGCGAGGCGGCCCAGTACGTCCAGGGCCAGCCGGCGGGCCAGCGGCACCTTGTAGGCGTTGTCCCGCAGCGGCTCGGCGGCGGCCAGCTCCAGATCGACGGCGTGCTCGAACGCCGCCGTGGTGGGCGCCGCGCCCACCAGCGCGTCCTCGGCTCGCCGCGCCCGCCAGGGCCGGTGCGCCAGGGCCCCGAAGGCGATGCCGGCGCGGTCCACCACCCCGTCCCGCATGTGCAGGACGACGGCGACGGAGGCCAGGGCGAAGGCGTACGAGGCCCGGTCGCGGGCCTTTCGGTACGCCGACGGCAGCCCGGCCGTGGCGGACGGCAGGACCACCCCGGTGATCAGCTCGCCGGGGTGGATCTCCGTATCCCGTTCCGGGTGCGGGCCCGGCAGCCGGTGGAAGTCGGCGGCGGGCACGCTGCGCGTGCCCTCGGGGCCGTGCAGCTCCACGCGTGCGTCCAGGGCGGCGAGCGCCACCGCCATGTCCGAGGGGTGGGTGGCGATGCACTGCTCGGAGTGGCCGAGCACCGCGTGGTCGCGGTGCACGCCCTCCAGCGCGCCGCAGCCGGTGCCGGGCTCGCGCTTGTTGCACGGCTTGGACAGGTCCTGGAAGTAGGGGCAGCGGGTGCGCTGCAGCAGGTTGCCGCCCGTGGTGGCGGCGTTGCGCAGCTGTCCGGAGGCGCCCGCCAGCAGGGCCTGGGACAGCGCGGGGTAGCGGTCGCGGACGGCGGGGTGGGCCGCGAGGTCGCTGTTGCGGACCATCGAGCCGACCCGCAGCGCGCCGTCGGGCAGCTCCTCCACCGCGTCCAGCGGGAGGCGGGTGATGTCGACGAGGGCGGCGGGCGTCTCCACGCCGAGCTTCATCAGGTCGACCAGGTTGGTGCCGCCGCCGAGATAGCGGGCGCCGGGGTGCGCGGCGAACGCGTCGGTGGCCTCCTCGACGCTGCCGGCCCGTACGTAGGTGAAGGGCTTCACGGGATCACGTCCTCGACGGCGTCGGCGATGCGCGGATACGCACCGCACCGGCAGATGTTTCCGCTCAGCCGCTCGCGGATCTCCTCCCGGACCAGCGGAACGGGCTCACCGGAGGGCGCCTCCGGGTCGGTGACGTGGGACGGGTGTCCGGCCGCGGCCTCGGCGAGCACACCGACCGCCGAGCAGATCTGGCCCGGCGTGCAGTACCCGCACTGGAAGGCGTCGCGCTCAAGGAACGCCCGCTGCACCGGATGCAGTTCCTCCTCATCCCCGGCGAGGCCCTCGACGGTGGTGATCTCGCAGCCGTCCAGGGCGACGGCGAACAGCAGGCAGCTGTTGACCCGCCGCCCGTCCACCAGGACCGTGCAGGCGCCGCACTGCCCGTGGTCGCAGCCCTTCTTGGCGCCCGCGAGCCCGAGATCCTCCCTCAGCAGGTCCAGCAGGACCCGGCGGTGGTCGACGGTGAGGGTGTGCGGTTTGCCGTTGACGCGGAGCGTCGTCTCCGATCGGGACGTCTGAGCTGGGGAAGCGGGAGCGGTGCCCTCGTGCTGGCTGTCCATGGCGTCGATGACCTTTCGGTACGGTCAGTGCTGCCGTTCCGCCCGCGTAACCACGTCGGGCCGGGCTGACACGTAAGGGTGCCCTCAGCCGGCGGGCCCGCCCCAGGGCGGCGCCATGACGACTCCTGGGCCGCCCGGTGCCGCTGGACTGGAGCGACGAGCACTACGCCCGCACCGTCACCGGCCGCAACCGCTCACCGAGAGCGAACGGGACGCCATGGGACCCGACGCGGACCGGGGCGCGCTCTGCGGCTGACCGAGCCGCCGGCCGGCGGTCCGGACGGCGCCGCCCGCCGGGCCCGGCGGCGGTCAGTCGTCGCGTGCGGCGGTCTGCCGCGCGGCGCCCGGGTCGCCGGCCTCGGCACGCGGTGTCCGGCCCGGGCCCCTGAACCTCTCCAGCGTGCGGGTCAGGCTCCGCAGCGGCGACAGCTGGGGCGTATCGGCCGGCGGGGGACCGGCGGGAGCGGACGCGGCGGACTCCCGGTACGCGGCCAGGGCCTCGGCCGCGCGTTCGGCCGCCTCCCGGTACAGGTCCCGGGACCGCGTCATGGCCTCCAGCGCCTCGGCGTACATGGCCACCAGCTTGCGCTCGCGGTCCAGTTCCTCCGCCGTGTTCAGCAGCCGCCAGTCCTCCCGCAGCGCGGTGAGCGCCTCCTGCGCGCCGTCCGGCAGCGGCCT
The DNA here is from genome assembly GCF_044762405.1 of Streptomyces sp. NPDC097107. Lineage (NCBI taxonomy): Bacteria > Bacillati > Actinomycetota > Actinomycetes > Kitasatosporales > Streptomycetaceae > Streptomyces > Streptomyces sp. NPDC097107. Next base: position 399,900 of record NZ_JBIWEF010000003.1, read on the forward strand.
CGGCAACGCGGCGAAGGACGTCACCGCCGCGATCAGGGCGGTGGGCTCGGAGCCGTCCAGGAAGACGGAGCGGACGGAGAAGTCCCCGGCGTCGTAGTCCGCCGGGGCCGGGATGCCGGGCAGTACCACGGCGCCGCCGCGCGGCACCTGGACGCCGAAGTCCTCCAGGGCCCAGTTGACCACCCGCAGTTGCTGCGGTGCGGCGCGGTGCTCGACCACGCGATGCCGCAGGCCGGGAGGCAACCGGTCCGCCAGCGGTGCCCGGCCGCGATGGTCGGGGGTCATCGCCTCGTGCACGACGACGTGGACGTTCCACGGGCTGCGCCCGGCCTCCCTGAGCAGCCGGCGCAGGGCCCTGTCGTCGTCGGGCAGGGTGTTGATGCCCCGCAGCCGCAGCCCCGTGGCGGCGTCGCGGTCCCAGGTGACGTCCGGGTCGTCGGGCCAGAACATCGTGGCGGGGGAGGGCCAGGCAGGGTCCCAGGCCTCCTCGGCCTCCGCGAGCAGGGTCCACTCCTGCCCGCAGGCCGAACCGGGCGCCAGGACCAGCCTGGCCCGCACCGTGACGGCCTCCGCGGCCGTCCAGCGCGCCTCGAAGATCCGGGGGACGGCGGCCTCGCCGTCCGGCCGCCCCTCGGCGGGCAGTTCCAGGAAGTCGTCGATGACGCGGCCGTCCTTGAGCCGCCGCAGGGAGTGCCGGACGGTGTCCTCCGCCGCGGATCCGACGTGGCGGCCGCGAGCGGGCCACACCGTGGGCGGAGTCGTGGGGCGGGCGGTGGCAGAGGTCGGCATGAGTCCATCGGGAGGCGGAAGCGGGGGCACGGACACACGCAAGTATCGTCGCCGCAGGTCAGCGGCGAGCACCCGGGGGTCCGCCGAGCGGGCGGGGCGCGGCACCTTTCGCGGTGCGGTGGGCGGCGTACGAGGTGCGCCATGGGCGAGGGTGGACAGGAGTACCGCGACCGACCGTACGGCAAGAGAAGGAGCGACCGATGGACCTCGACCTCGGCGGACGAACCGCGCTGGTGACCGGCTCCTCGCAGGGCATCGGAGCGGCGATCGCCGCCGGCCTGGCCCGGGCCGGCGCCACCGTGGGCGTCAACGGACGCGACGCCGGCCGTCTGGAGGAGAGCGTCGGAGAACTGCGGGCCGAGGTGCCCCGCGGGGTGTTCGTGCCGGTCACGGCCGACCTCGGCACCGCGGAGGGCGCCGAGCGGGCCTTGGAGACGCTGCCCGACGTGGACATCCTCGTGAACAACCTCGGCGTCTTCGGCGCGGTGCCCGCACTGGAGATCAGCGACGACGAGTGGCGCCGCTACTTCGAGATCAACGTCCTCGCGGGCGTCAGGCTGACGCGCGCCCATCTCCCCCGGATGAGGGAACGGGGCTGGGGCCGGGTGCTGTACATCGCGAGTGACTCGGCCGTCGTCGTCCCGGCCGAGATGATCCACTACGGCGTTTCCAAGACGGCACTGCTCGCGGTGAGCCGCGGCTTCGCCAAGGAGGCGGCGGGCAGCGGTGTCACGGTGAACTCCGTCATCGCCGGCCCCACCCACACCGAGGGCGTCGAGGACTTCGTGTACCAACTGGTCGACGGCGAGCTGCCCTGGGACGAGGCCCAGCGCGCCTTCATGCGCGAGCACCGCCCGCAGTCGCTGCTCCAGCGGCTGATCGAGCCCGAGGAGATCGCCAACCTCGTGGTGTACCTGAGCTCGCCCCAGGCGTCCGCCACGACCGGTGCGGCCGTCCGCGTCGACGGTGGTTACGTCGACTCGATCCTCCCGTAGTCACTCTCCCGGGCTCGTAGTCACTCCCCTGGCGCCGCGCGCCGCCGGTCCGTCTCGTCCCAGGCCCGGGTGTCGCGCGGCTCCACGTACGGCTCCTCCTCGGGCGGGTGGCCGCCGTCGATCACACGCTGCCGGGCCAGTTCGGCGTCGAACTCGAGGCCGAGCAGGATGGCCAGGTTCGTCACCCACAGCCACACCAGGAAGATGATGACACCGGCCAGGGTGCCGTACGTCTTGTTGTACGAGCCGAAATTGGCCACGTAGAACGCGAAACCGGCGGAAGCGAGCAGCCAGATCAGCAGGGCTACGACGCTGCCCGGCGAGATCCACTTGAAGCCCTTGACCCGGGCGTTCGGGGTGGCCCAGTACAGGATCGCGATCATGAACGTGACGAGCACGACCAGTACCGGCCACTTGGCGATCGACCACACCGTCATGGCGGTGTCGCCGACGCCGAGCGCGGTGCCCACCTGCTGGGCCAGACCGCCGGTGAACACGACGATCAGCGCGCTGACCACGGCGAGCACCAGCAGCACCACGGTCAGGGCCACCCGCAACGGCAGCACCTTCCACACCGGGCGCCCTTCGGGCATGTCGTAGACCGCGTTGGCCGCGCGGATGAACGCGGCCACATAGCCGGACGCCGACCAGATGGCACCGACCAGGCCGACCACCGCCAGCACGGAGCCCAGACCGGCCTTGGCCTGCAACTGCTCCACCGCGTTGGTGATGACGTCCCGTGCGGCCCCGGGCGCCAGTTCCTGGATGTTGTCCAGCACCTCCTGGGTGACGGACTGCCCGGCGATCCCCAGCAGGGAGACCAGCACCAGCAGGGCCGGGAACAGCGACAGAATCCCGTAGTAGGTGAGAGCGGCGGCGCGGTCGGTCAGCTCGTCGTCCTTGAACTCGGCGACCACGCGCCGCAGCAGCGCGGACCACGAGCGCTTCGGCAGCTCGGTGGGGGAGTCGGGAGCGGCGCGCTCGGTGGAGGAGGCCGGACCGTAGTCCTCGGGCGCCGTCTCGTCCGTGGTGTCGTCCTTCGGGTGCTTCCCGCGATGGGGAAGATGCAGTCGGGCCATGGGCCCCGGGTTGCCAGTCTCGGCCTGCCCACGCCCCCCGTGCGCGGGAAGCGCGCCGGGTGTGCGGCCGCCACCCGAGACCCTGTCGTTCACCCGTGGCCCGGGACGGCGAGCCGTCCCCACAATGGTCGGCGCGGACAGGTCCGCCCGCCATCCGCTCAGGGGCGGGCCTGCCCGCACCACCCCGCGCCCAACGGGCCTCGCACGGCCGAAATACCGCAGTATGCCGGAGCGCGCGCACGTTCCTCTGGAAAATGCCAAAGCGCTCACCAGATGCGTGCACTTTCCGTAGTCTCATCGTCACGTTCGCGGTACAGCCGTGCGGGAGAGGGGATCCGGCGTGCCCGGAATCGATGAAAGTCTGCTGGAAGCCATGCGGCTGCCCGGCGCGCGGGGCGCGTCGCTGGTCGACTGGATCAGCGGGCTCGCCCTGGGCGCCGTCGGCGAGGCGCCGGGCGGCGACTGGGAGGCGACCGCGGCGGAGACCGCGGAACTGGCCCGGCACGTCGCGGAGAGCGGCTCCCTGGCAGCGGCCGGCGCGCCCGGCGCCGGTCCCGCCGCCGCCCCCACGGGCCCCACCGGTTCCGTCCGTCCCGCCGTCACGCCGGAGCAGGAACCGCCGGTCGAGGACATGATCGCCACCACCGCCGACGCCTACCACCTGCTCAGGTTCGTCAGCACACCGTTCGACAGCACCGTCTTCCTCCACCTGTGGCTGGACCGCAACGACGGAAACCTCGCCCTGGCCCGCATCCGGCTGTCCGAGATGGCGGATCGTCTGGTGCTCGGATGACCAGGGTGACGACCACCTGGACCACGCACGAAACGACGTCGGCGGCTCTCGGCGCGCTCGCGGCCGAAGGGGCGACCGGCGCACTGTCGGGCGAGCGGGGCGTCGTCTACCTCGCGGCGGGCCGGGTCGTGCACGTCGAGTCCGCCGTCACCCCGGACCTCGGAGCGCTGCTCACCCGCAGCGGCGCCGTCGCGCCGGACGGCTGGTGGGACGCGGTCGACCGCGGCGGCAGGCAGGCCCGGGTCGGACAGCGGCTCGTGGACAGCGGCCGGCTCGCCGCCGGGGCGCTGGAGGTCTGTCACCTGGGCGCGCTGTTCGACGCCGCGTACTTCGTCCTCGCCCACGACACGCGCGCACACCGCTTCCGGCCCGGCGCGGTGCACTGGCTCGGCGCGGTCCGGTCCGTACCGGTGGACGCCGTCGTCCGCGAGTGCGGACGCCGGCGCGCTCTGCTGGACCGGATCTGGCCCGACCCCGACATCGACACCGTCCCCCTCACGCGGGTGCCCGACGCGGGTGCGGCAGCCCTTCCGGTGCGGCGCGGCCGGACCCTCACCCAGGTCGACGGCGTCCGCACCGCGGCGGAGATCGCCTCGGCGCTCGCCTGCCGCACGTACCACACCCTCGTCGAACTGCGCCGCCTGGCCGCCGACGGCCTCGTCACCGCCGCGCCGCCCGCTCCCGCCCCCGCCGCGCCGGGCCCGAGCCCCCGCGACGTGGTGTGGGACGACCCGGACACGGCCCTGCTGCGACGGCTTCGAGACGCCTTGGAGGCCCTGTGATACGCGCGCGTCGACAGCGTGCCGAAAGGAGACTGCTCATGGCCGTCGAGAGCGACGTCCTGGACGAACTTCACCGACTGCGCAACCGCGTACCCCAGTTGACCGGATCACTCGCGGCCACCGTCGACGGGCTCGTGCTGGCCCACGACGCACCGGGCACCGAACCCGAGGGCCTCGCCGCGCTCACCGCGGCCGCACTCGGCGTCGCCCACCGCATGGCCGACGCCACCGCGCGCGGCGGATTCCGCGAACTGCTGCTGCGCGGCACCGACGGCTACATCGCCACCTACGCGGCCGGTCCGGCCGCCGTTCTCACGCTGCTCGCCGACGGCCGGGTCAACGTGGGCCGGCTGCACCTGGAGGGCCGCCGCAGCGGCGCCCGGATCGGGGAGCTGGTCGTCGCCCACCTCGGCCACGACCGGGGCCGCTCTCCGGCCGCGGAAGCCACCGAGCACGTCACGACGCCCGCCGGGGAAACGGCCCGCCCCATCGGCACCCTGCCGGTGCGCACCCCGCAGCGGCCCACACACCGACCGAGTCCCCAGATCGGCGGCCAACGCCGGCCGACCTGATCGACCGAGCACCACCGATCACGTACCGATCACGTCCGGAAAGGAACTCACACATGGCCAACCTGGAGACCTCACTCAAGGAATGCCTCAGCTCCATCGACGGAGCGAAAGCCGCCGCGCTGGTCGACTACACCAGCGGGATGGCCCTCGGCACGCTGGGCGGCACCAAGGACTTCAACCTGGAGGTCGCCGCCGCCGGCAACACCGACGTCGTGCGGTCCAAGCTGCGCACCATGGAGCACCTTGGTCTGAAGGAGGAGATCGAGGACATCCTGATCACCCTGAACACCCAGTACCACATGATCCGCCTGCTCAAGGGCCGCGGCGGCAACGGACTGTTCCTCTACCTGGTGCTCGACGCGAGCCGCGCCAACCTGGCGATGGCCCGCCACCAGCTGCGCCGGATCGAGACCGAGCTGGAGGTCTGAGCCGGTCGACCGCGCAACCGGGCGCGGGCCCGGCGGGGAGCTCCCCGCCGGGCCCGCGCCGGTCACCGAGGTTCAGGCGCCGCTTTCCCGGAGCATGTCCGCGCGCTCGACGAGCTTCACGCGCTCGCGGCCCTGCGGCTCGCCCAGCGCCTTCTCCGCGGCGTCGAGCCGGTACCAGCCGTCCCAGGTGGTGAAGCGGACGTTCCGCTCCGCGAGGAAGGCGTCCACGGCCTCCGGAGCGGGCGAGGCGGGCGTCTGCAGCCTGCCGTTCGCGAAGTCGTCCAGCAGGTTGGACACCGTCTCGTTGGCGTCGCCCTTGGTGTGACCGATCAGGCCGACCGGACCGCGCCGGATCCAGCCGGTGACGTACGTCGACTGCAGGTGCTCGCCGGACTCCTGCATCACCCGGCCGCCCTCGTCCGGGACCGTGCCCGAGTCGATGTCCCAGGGCAGCTTGGGCAGCTGGTCGGACAGGTAGCCGACGGCCCGGTAGACCGCCTGGACGTCCCAGTCCTTGAACTCGCCGGTGCCCTTGACGTTGCCGGTGCCGTCCAGCTCGGTGCGCTCGGTGCGCAGGCCGACGACCTTGCCGTCCTCGCCGAGGATCTCCGAGGGCGACTCGAAGAAGTGCAGGAACAGCTTGTGCGGCCGGTCGCCGACGTCGCGGATCGCCCAGTTCTCCAGGGTCTTGGCGACCATGTCGGCCTGTTTGTTGCCGCGCCGGGTGGCGATGGAGCCCTCGTCGTAGTCGATGTCCTCGGGGTCGACGATGACCTCGATGTTGGGGGAGTGGTCCAGCTCCCGCAGCTCCATCGGGCTGAACTTCGCCTGTGCCGGGCCGCGGCGGCCGAAGACGTGGACCTCCAGCGCCTTGTTGGCCTTGAGGCCCTCGTAGACGTTCGGCGGGATCTCGGTCGGCAGCAGCTCGTCCGCCGTCTTGGCGAGGACGCGCGCGATGTCCAGGGCGACGTTGCCGACGCCGAGGACGGCGACCTTCTCCGCCTCCAGCGGCCAGGTGCGCGGGAAGTCGGGGTGGCCGTCGTACCAGGCGACGAAGTCGGCGGCCCCGTACGAGCCGTCGAGCTCGATGCCGGGGACGGAGAGCGCCCGGTCCGCGGTGGCGCCGGTGGCGAAGATCACACCGTCGTAGAAGGCGCGCAGATCGTCCAGGCTGATGTCGGTCGGGTAGTCCACGTTGCCGAAGAGACGGATCTGCGGCTTGTCGAGCACCTGGTGCAGGGCCGTGATGATGCCCTTGATCCGCGGGTGGTCGGGGGCGACGCCGTAACGGATCAGTCCGAACGGGGCGGGCATGCGCTCGAAGATGTCTATGGACACACCGGGGTCGGCGGCCACTTCGGACTTGAGCAGGGCATCGGCGGCGTAGATGCCGGCCGGGCCCGATCCGACGATGGCTACCCGCAGAGGGCGGGGCATGTTCAGGTTCCCTTCGAGCGGTGATAGATCGACTCGTGGGGAAGCCTAAGCTAAGGCAAGCCTAAGTCGGTACGCGGGTCCGGTCTATGGGGGCATAAGGGTGGCTTATGGGTTCTCACGGCTTGGCTTTGTGACCCGGCTGCGTGACCGGGTTTGAACCCCCGGTCACGGGTGACGCAGGCGTGGGGCGCGGCCACCGCGTCCCACGCCCACCTCACGAGGGGAGTCTGCGTGCACCGTCCGGACGACCACCCGGACCCGAACCGGTGGCGGGCCCTCTGGGTGACCCTGGTCGCCGGTTTCATGACCCTGCTGGACGTGACGATCGTCGCCGTCGCCCTGCCGTCCATGCAGCAGGACCTGCGGGCCTCCGCCGCGTCCGTGCAGTGGGTCGTGTCCGGCTACGCCCTCGCGTTCGCCCTGACCCTGGTGACAGCGGGCCGGATCGGCGACGCGTTCGGCAGGCGCCGCGTCTTTCTCGCCGCGCTGGCCGCCTTCGTGCTCTTCAGCGCCGCCGCCGGGGCCGCTCCGGGCATCGGACTGCTGGTGGTCGCCCGGCTCGCCCAGGGAGTCGCCGCGGGCTGCATCGCGCCGCAGAACTCGGCACTGATCCAGCAGATGTTCCGGGGCGCCGAACGCGGGCGCGCGTTCGGGCTGTTCGGTGCCACCGTGGGTGTCTCCAGCGCCGTGGGCCCGGTCGTCGGCGGTCTGATCCTGGCACTGGCCGGCCCCGAGGGCTGGCGGTGGATCTTCTACGTCAACGTGCCGGTCGGCGCGCTCGCCCTCCTGCTCGGCTTCCGTCTGCTGCCCCGGGTCGCCCCCGGCGGCCGGGGACATCTGGACCCGGTGGGCGTGCTGCTCCTCGGCGCCGGAATCCTGGCCCTGATGCTGCCGCTCGTCCTCGCCGAGGGCGGCGGGGTGGGCAGGGTGTGGTGGCTCTTCCCGGCGGGACTGCTCGTCCTGTTCGCCTTCGCCCGGTGGGAGCGCCGCGTCGCCCGCCGCGGCGGGCATCCACTGCTGGAACCCGGTCTCCTCACCGAGACCCGCGGCTACGTCACGGGGGCGGGTCTGGCCGCCCTGTACTTCGTCGGGTTCAGCGGTGTGTGGCTCGTCTTCGCGCTCTTCTTCCAGAACGGGCTGGGCTTCTCACCCCTCGTGTCCGGCCTGGCGGTGACCCCGTTCGCCGTGGGCTCCGCCGGCGCGGCGGCCGTGGCGGGCCGGCTGGTCGACCGGCTGGGGCGGCTGCTGACCGTCTGGGGACTCGTCGCCGTCATGCTGGGACTCGGCACGACCGCGCTGGTGCTCTGGCTCGCGCCCTCCGACCGGGCCGCCTGGATCGCGGCCCCGGCGCTGCTGGTCGGCGGGCTCGGCAGTGGCTGTGTGATCTCCCCGAACATCACGATGACGCTGCGGGACGTCCCGGTGCGGATGGCGGGCGCCGCCGGGGGCGCCCTGCAGACGGGACAGCGCCTCGGCGGTGCCGTGGGCACCGCCGCGCTGCCGGGGCTCTTCTACCTGACGCTGAACGCGACCCACGAGGACTACCAGGAGGCCGTGGCGCTGTCGGTCGGCTCGGGGGTCGCCGCCATGCTCTGCGCGCTGACCGTAGCGGTCCTCGACTGGCGACGGGACCGCTCCGAGAGCGCCGGACGCTGCCCGCCGGAGACGTCCCACAGCCACACCCACGCGGGTCAGGGCTGAGACGCTCCCGGCAGCGGCAGCGGCAGCGGCAGCGACGGCGAACCGGCCCGGCGCGCTCAGCGGCGCTTGCCGAACTTCCGGAGCATCTGCTGGGCCTGCGCGCGGCGGCGGGGGTCCGAGGCGGCCCGGCGTACCTGCTCCGTCGCCCGGCGGCCCTGCGGGCTGCGCGCGAAGCGCTTGATCCGGTCCAGCATTCCGGCCATGACGTTCCTCCGAGTCGACGACGGACGTGCTTGTCCGTTCTCCTACCCCGCGGCCCCGCGCTCACCCCGGCCGCCGTCGCCGGGTTTGACCCCGCCGTCACGGGCGACCCGCAGGGGCAGGACATCGGAAGCGAACGAACACGTGAGGTGAGCAACTGTGGCCGGCAACCAGAAGTCCAAGGCCAAGATGGAACAGGCCAAGGGGAAGGCCAAGGAAGCGGCCGGCCGGGCAGCCGGCAACGAGCGGATGACGGCCGAGGGCCGCGCCGAGCAGTCCAAGGGCGACGCCCGGCAGGCCAAGGAGAAGGGCAAGGACACGTTCCGGCACTGAGACCGGAACCGGCACTGCAACCGGAACCGGCACGCGCGCGGCACAACCGGTACACGCGCGGTATCGGTACGGACCGGGGGCGGAGCCCGAGCCCGTCAGGGCACCGGCTGCTCCGCCCAGATGACCTTGCCACCCGGCGTGTAGCGGGTGCCCCAGCGCTCCGCGAGCTGCGCGACCAGGAACAGCCCGCGCCCGCCCTCGTCCGTCATGGCCGCGTAGCGCAGATGGGGCGAGGTGCTGCTGCTGTCGAAGACCTCGCAGATCAGGCTGCGGTCGCGCAGCACCCGGACATGGACGGTCTCGCCGCCGTAGCGGATCGCGTTGGTGACCAGCTCGCTCAGGATCAGCTCAGTCGTGAACGTCAGCTCGTCCAGCCCCCACTCGGCCAGCCGCCGGGTGACCTGGGCGCGTACCTCGCCGACCGCCGCCGGGTCGTTCGGCACCTGCCACTCGGCGACCCGGTCCGGACCGAGCGCGCGGGTGCGGGCGACGAGCAGGGCGATGTCGTCGCCCGGCCGGTCCGGAAGCCGCGCGTCCAGGACGGTCCGGCAGGTCTCCTCGGGCGACTCGCCGGCCGTCTCCAGCGCCTGGCGCAGGTGCTCGAGGCCGACGTCGATGTCGTGCTCCCGGTCCTCGACGAGTCCGTCGGTGTACAGGACCAGGCGGCTGCCCTCCGCCAGGCGCAGCTCGGTCGTCTCGAACGGAAGACCGCCCAGGCCCAGTGGGGGACCGGCGGGCACCTCGGGGAACTCCACACCCCCGTCCGGCTGGATCAGCGCGGGCGGCGGGTGGCCCGCCCGCGCGATCACACAGGTGCGGGAGACCGGGTCGTAGATCGCGTAGAGGCAGGTCGCGCCGGTGACCGGAGCGGTGCCGTCGTCGGCCGCCTCGTCCTGGTCGATGCGGCCGACCAGCTCGTCCAGCAGACCGAGCAGCTCGTCGGGCGGCAGGTCGAGGGCGGTGAAGTTGTGCACCGCCGTCCGCAACCGCCCCATGGTGGCCGCGGCGTGCAGCCCGTGACCGACGACGTCGCCGACCACGAGCGCGACCCGGGCCCCCGACAGCGGCAGCACGTCGAACCAGTCCCCGCCGACCCCGGCCTGCGCGGGCAGGTACCGGTAGGCGACGTCCAAGGCGTTCTGCTCGGGCATCCTGCGGGGCAGCAGACTGCGCTGGAGGGCCACCGCCATGCTGTGCTCGCGGGTGTAGCGGCGCGCGTTGTCGATGGAGACCGCGGCGCGCGCGACCAGCTCCTCGGCGAGCGTCATCTCGTCCTCGTCGAACGGCTCGGGCTTCTCCGAACGCCAGAAGCTGACCACCCCGAGCACCAGGGTGCCCGCGCGCAGCGGCACGGTGATCAGCGAGTGGACGCCGTACTCCACCACCCGCGCCGAACGTTCGAGGTCCTGCGCCTGCCAGCCCCGGGCCTCGCGGAGGCTGGGCGTCAGTACGGGCCGGCCGGTCTGCAGGGAGCGGCCCTGCGGGGAGGAGATGACGAAGCGGATCTGCCGGCCCACCGGGTAGAGCGGGACCTCCTCGCGGATCCCGCTGAGCGCGGCGCGGCGCAGCGGGGTCACGCCTCCCGGCTGGCCGCCGGCCAGTACGGTGTCGAACAGGTCCACGCTGACGTAGTCCGCGAACCGGGGTACGGCCAGCTCCGCCAGCTCCTCGGCGGTGCGGGTCACGTCCAGGCTGGTGCCGATGCCCACGCCGGCGGCGTACAGGATGTCCAGGCGTTCCCGGGCGGTCTCGGCCCGGCCGGACAGGGCCCGCAGCTCCGTGGAGTCGCGCAGCGTGGCGACGCTGCCGGCCGGGCCGCCCCGTACGTCCGTGGGCCGCTGGTTGACCGCCAGCAACCGGTCCTTGACCAGGTGCACCTCGTCGGTGGCGACCCGCCCGGAGGCCAGCAGCTCCGCCGTGTCGTCCGGGAGCCCGAGGTCGAGGACGTGCCGTCCCTCCGCGTCGTCGGGCAGGTCGAGCAGGCGCTGTGCCTCGTCGTTGGCGAGCAGCAGCCCGCCCTCCCCGCCGACGATGAGCACGCCCTCCCGGACGCTGTGCAGAACCGCGTCGTGGTGTTCATACATCCGGGTCATCTCGTGCGGTCCCAGGCCGTGCGTCTGCCGCAGCAGCCGCCGGCTGACGAGCGCCGTGCCCGCCGTCGCCAGGGCCAGTCCGACGCCCGCCACGATCAGCACCAGCGGCATCTGCCGTTCGGCGGCGCCACCCACGTTCTCCGTGGTGATGCCGGCCGAGACCAGGCCCATCACCGTCCCGTCGGGCTCCTCGACGGGTACCACGGCCTGGACCAGCGGGCCGATGGTCCCCTCGATCTCCTCGGTCACCGTCTCCCCGGCCAGCGCGGGGGCGATGTTCCCCACGAACTCCTTGCCGATGCGGTCGGGTCTGGGGTGGGTGTAGCGGATGCCGTCGGTGTTCATGACGACGACGAAGTCCACGCCCGTGGCCCTGCGCGCCGCCTCGGCCCGGGGCTGGAGCACCGCCGTGGGGTCGGGGCCGCGCAGTGCCTCGCGGATGCCGGGGGAGTTGGCGAACGTCGAGGCCACGGCGACGGACCGGTTGCGGGCCTCGACCGTGCTGTCGTGGCGTACCTGGAGCACCAGCGCGACGGCCGCGGCCACCACGAGCAGCAGCACGATGACCACGTTCATCGCGAAGACCTGGCCGGCGACACTGCGTCCGGACATGGCCGAGCGCAGTGCCGCGGCACGCCGCCGCCGTCCCGCGTCCGCCCCCCGCCGTGACCGGTCCGCGTCTCGCCGGTACCGGGCGAGCGGGCCGCCGGGACGACGGGGTGACCGCTCTCCCGATCGACCCATCAGTCGGACCATGTGCCCATGTCTACACTGCCGGGCCCGAGGAGGCGAGGGGCACCCCTGGTGAAGGAGTGGCCCGGCGGGCCCGGTCCCGGCGCGGTCCTCACGGCGGGCTTCCGCGCCGGTGGCGGCGCGTGGCGAGCAGCAGGGCGATGTCGTCGGGGCGGTCCGTGGCGTGGCGGGCGGCGACGACGATCCGGTCGGCGACGCCCGCCAGCGAACTGCTTCCCGGCCGTGCGGCGGGTGCACCGAACCTGGCGAGGGCCAGCCGCAGGGCGGTGATGCCGTCGTCGATGTCGGTGCCGGGCCGCTCCACCAGGCCGTCCGTGTAGAGGGCGAGGACGGCATCGCGCTCGACGTGGAACTCCGTCAGCGGGTACGGCGCGCCGGGGTCCACGCCGAGCACCACCCCGCCGGGCAGGTCCAGTGCCTCGGTGCGTCCGTCCGGGTGGCGCAGGAGCGGCGGCGGGTGTCCCGCGCGGGCCGCGCACGCCCGCCCGGTGGCCGGGTCGAGCCGGATGTAGCAGCAACTCGCGAACAGACCCGGGTCCAGATCGGTCAGCAGGTGGTTGACGCTGCTCAGCACCTCGTCGGGCGGACGGTCGCCGAGGGCGAAGGCTCGCACGGCGCTGCGCAGTTGCCCCATCGTGGCCGCCGCCTGCACGCCGTGCCCCTGCACGTCGCCGATGACCAGGGCCATGCCGTCCCCGGAGGCGACGACGTCGTACCAGTCGCCGCCCACGTCCATGCCCTGGGTCCCCGGCAGATAGCGTCCCGCCGTCTCCAGCAGGGGATGCGCGGGCAGCCGGCGCGGCAGCAGGGCGCGCTGGAGCCCGCGGGCGAGCGCGGTCTCGGTCTCGTAGCGCCGGGCCTTCTCCATGGCGTGGGCGATCACGCCGGCGAGGGCGGTGAGGACCGCGCGTTCCTCGGTGCCGAAGCCGCGGGCACGGTCGAAGCCGAGGATGCAGGAGCCGACCGGGCGCCCGGAGGCGATCAGCGGCAGGAAGGCACGGGCCCCCTCAGTGGCGTCCAGCGGGATGCCCGGGTACGCGGCGGCCAGCGCCTGCATCGAGTCGAAGAAGAGCGGCCGGCCGCTGGTCAGCGTCTCGACGCCGGGCAGCCTGGCATCCAGGGCCACCCCCTCGAAGGGCGCGAGGAAGCCCGGCGGGAAGCCGGTCTCCCACGCCAGGTACAGATGCCGGTCCTGGAGCAGGTAGATGGCGAGCCGGCGGCCGCCGAACGCCGGCAGCAGTTCGCGCACGACCACGGCGGACACCTGGCGGGCGGTGACCGCCTCGGTCAGGGCCACGGCCAGGACGATGGGACGGTACACGGGTGCCGTCGTGGCGTCGAGGGCCGGGCCCGGGGCGCCGGTGCCGGACGCCGTCTCCGCTGCGCCGTGCTCGGGCGTGAGGCCGGCGGACGCGTCGGCCACCCGGTTGGCGGGGCGCAGCGTGCCCGTCAGGAGGTCCGGCCCGGGATGGACCGAGACGGCGAGCCAGTCCCCCTCGTAGGGCTGCGGCGTGGTCCGGCGGCTGCCGTCGGGAGGGCGCCGGACATGGAAGTGGACCGGCTCGGGGGACAGCAGGGCGCCGCGGAGATGATCCTCGTAGGCCACCTGGTCCAGCCAGGGCACGGCCTCCCACAGGGAATGGCCGAGCAGCCGCGCCCGTGGCTGCCCCAGCAGCGCGGCGGCGCGCGGATTGGCGTAGACGATCGTGCCCAGCCGGTCCACGCAGAACACGCCGTCCGGAAGCAGGTCGGCCGCGGCGTCGGCCACGGCGCCGGTGGACGTGTCGCGTACGACGCCGCGCACCGGGCCGCCGACGAGCGGCGCGGCCTGTGGTTTCCACAGCTCCACCAGGAGCAGCGCACCGTCCGCGGCACGCACGTACAGGGGCAGCGGAGGAGGCCGGCCGGCGGCCGTCTGCCGCAGTGCCGCGGCGATCCGGTGCCCCTCGTCGGCTGCGAGGGCGGCGGTGAGTGGGCCGAGTGGGGCGCTGACGGGTCCGTCGGTGGCCGCGGCCACGCCGAGCAGGGCGCACAGCGGCTCGTCGACGGTGACGGCACCGGTACCCGGGTCCCAGGTGAAGCTCCCGGCGCGCGGCGGGTGCCGTTCGGCCGGGGGCGGCCGGAGGCAGAGCGGCTCGCCGTCCCATGCGACCGGCGGGGCGTCCCGGTCCTCGTCCAGCCGTTCCAGGGCCGAGCCGAGCTCCCGCGCCAGCCGCTCCATCCGGTCGAGGCCGTCCAGCGCCTCGGCGGTGTCGGAGGCGGAGGGACGCAGGACGGTCAGCACGCCGTACGACCGCGTCGCGCCTGCCACGGGCACGTACAGGGATCCGAACGGGAAGGGCAGGCCCGCCGCGAACTGCGGATACCTGCGCATCGTCTCCGTCGCGTTGGGCAGCACCACCCGGACGCCCAGCCGGTAGGCGTCGGCGACCGGGAACGGGCTGTCCACGTGCAGCCGCCACCAGGGCCGGAAAAGTGGCCCGGGCAGTCCGGCCAGGACGGCCAGTCGCAGCAGGCCGGGGGTGCGGGAGCGCAGGTAGACCCCGCCCGCATGGCCGCCGGACGCGCCGATGGCCTGGACGCAGGCGTCGATCAGCAGCGCCGTCAGCCGCCCGGGCATGCGGTCCGCGTCCTCGGCGCCTGCACTCATCGGCCCCACCTCGTCCGTGCGCCGTCACGCGGGCGACACAGCAAGAATGCGCGACGACTCCCAGGTCGCGCACCTGGTCGGGCCGCACGGGTGACAACGACGGGCGTTGACCTCGCGGACCGGAGTCCGTAACCTCCTCCGCGACATTCGGAAATCCTTCCGAAACTTTCGGAGTTTCCTGCCCTTCCGAACGGCTCCGCACACCGATCATGGAACGGGATGACATGCGCATGACTCTGCTACGTCTGTCGAGAGCGGCCACCGCCGGTCTCGTCGCCGCCGCGGCGCTGGCGGCCGCGACCCACTCCGCCGAAGCCGCCCGAGCCGCCGACACACTCGGATCCGCGGCGGCCGGCCAGGGCCGCTACTTCGGCACCGCCGTCGCGGCGAGCCACCTGGACGAGGCCGACTACGTCTCCACGCTGAACCGCGAGTTCGCCTCGGCGACACCCGAGAACGAGATGAAGTGGGACGCCACCGAGCCCAGCCGGGGCAACTTCACCTTCGGCGCCGCCGACCAGGTCGTGGACCACGCCCGAAGCCAGGGCATGGACGTCCGCGGTCACACGCTCGTCTGGCACTCGCAGCTGCCCTCCTGGGTGGGCGGCCTCGGCGCCTCCGGCCTGCGCACCGCCATGAACAACCACATCAACAGCGTGATGGGCCACTACAAGGGGCAGATCCACAGCTGGGACGTCGTCAACGAGGCCTTCCAGGACGGCGGCAGCGGTGCGCGGCGCAGCTCGCCCTTCCAGGACAAGCTGGGCAACGGCTTCATAGAAGAGGCGTTCCGCACCGCCCGCGCCGCCGACCCGGCCGCCAAGCTCTGCTACAACGACTACAACACCGACGGCGTCAACGCGAAGAGCAATGCCGTCTACGACATGGTCGAGGACTTCAAGTCCCGCGGCGTGCCCATCGACTGCGTGGGCTTCCAGGGCCACTTCAACAGCAACTCCCCGGTCCCCGCCGACTTCCGGGCCAACCTCCAGCGCTTCGCCGACCTCGGCGTCGACGTGCAGATCACCGAACTCGACATCGAGGGCTCCGGCACTGCGCAGGCCAACAGCTACGCCGACGTGGTCGAGGCCTGTCTCGCCGTGGACCGCTGCACCGGCATCACCGTCTGGGGCGTCACCGACAAGTACTCGTGGCGCAGTAGCGGCACCCCGCTGCTCTTCGACGGCGACTACCAGGAGAAGCCCGCCTACGGCGCCGTCCTGTCCGCCCTCGGCGGTGACGGCGGCGGCGACCCGGGCAACGGCACGGCGAGCTGCACCGCCACGTACACCAGGACCGCCGACTGGGGCAGCGGCTACAACGGCCAGGTCACCATCACCGCGGGCAGCGAAGCGATCGGCTCCTGGACGACGACCGTCGCCTTCACCTCGCCGCAGCGGGTCCAGGCCACGTGGAACGCCACGTCCACCTGGGACGGCGGCGGCAACGTCATGACGGCACGGCCTAGTTGGAACGGCTCCCTGGCGGCCGGCGCGTCGACCAGCTTCGGGTTCACCGTGTCGAAGAACGGCAGCGACGCCGCACCGGCGGTCGGAGCCTGCACGGCCTCCTGACCCGTCCGGCGCACCGGGTCGCCCCGAAGCCCCCGCGGGCTCGGGGCGGCCCGGCGCGCCTCGTCGCGAGGCCCGGCCGTGCCCGCCGCCGACCGGGACGGCACCCTTTCCGGCGCACTGGGCCCGGGCCTGTCCGAAAAACGGCGCGTCCGGCGGAAGTTGGGGCAAAGAGATCGTGGAAACCGCCCCGGTGCGTATCGTGAGGGACCGGGGGCATGTGCTTCCCCTACTCGGCCCCGGACCGGACGGTGAGGCTCTGTATGACTCCGGCGCGCAGACCCGATGCCGCAGACGCCTCGGTCGTGTCCACGGCGGTGGAATTCAGAGGGGGATCGGCGATGATCCCGGCCTCCCGGGACGTCGTGCACGGCTTCGTCGCGGGACTGGGCGAGAAGGGCGTGGACCTGGCCGACACCTTCCTGGACGCCGCCCGCCTGGTCGCCAGCGAGCTGGTGACGAACGCGCTCCGTCACGCGCCCGGCCCCTGCCGCCTGGAACTGACCCTGCTGGACGACGGAGTGGAGATCGCGGTGTCGGACACGGGGGACGCATTCCCCACGTTCCTGCCCCGCGATCCCCTGCGGGTCGGCCGGCACGGTCTGGAGATCGTGACGCGCCTGTGCGGCGAGGTCATCACCAAGCCGCACGCGACGGGGAAGACGGTGTACGCGCGCCTGCCGCTGCGCTGACCGCGTCAGGCCGCGAGGGCCTGTTCGACGGTCGGGTAGCAGGCGATGAGTGTGTCCACGCCCACGAGCTGCAGCACGCGCTCGACGGCGTGCTGCAGCGCGGCGAGCCGCAACCAGACACCGCGGGACTCGGCGGCCCGGTGCGCGGAGATGAGCACGTTTATGCCGCTGGAGTCCAGGAAGACCACCTCGCCGAAGTCGACCACCGTGCCCGGCGCCGTCTGCACGCAGGACAGCAGCACGTCGCGGAGCTGACCGCTGCCGTCGAGATCGACTTCTCCGGCGAGCAGGACGAGGCTGACGCCGTCGCCCGTGGTGGTACGGGTGATCAGCAGCCGCTCCGGTACTGCCGCTCCCTCGATGTCCGCCACGCTTCCCTCACCTCTCGCATATGCCCGGCCGTCCTCGGTGGCTTGATGCTATGGCTCTCGGGAGCCCGTGTGGGCCACTTGCGCAGACCGGCGGCGCCGGACCGGCGGCCAGGGGCTCGACGCGCGCGACGGCGCTCCTCTGACTACGGTCGAGGTGTGGTGGATCACACATTCGAAGAGCTCGTGCACAAGCGTCGCGCGGCGGACCTGGCCCGGCACCGGGTCGAGGAGCTGCGGGCCACGTACGGGCCTCCCACGCAGCATCAGTGGACCGAACGGCAGTCCCACACGTACGAGACCGCCGTTCGGGCCTGGCGCGACCTGGACCGGGACGCGCAGTCCGCGATGACGGAGTACGTCAAGGAGGGGGGTCAGTCCCGGCACAAGATGGAGGCGAAGGTGCGCAAAGCCGTCCAGGACGGGGGGCAGGGCACCTGACCGGTCCCCGGCGGGGCCGGTACCGGACCGGTTTCAGTCCCGCCGGGCGGCCGTGACCTCGCCGACGAGAGCGCGCACGGCCGCCAGCGCCGCCGCCCGGTCCTCGGGCACCAGCCCGATGCGGGTGCGGCGGTCGAGCAGGTCGGTCTCGTCCAGGGCCCCCTCGTGGCGCAGCGCCCAGAGCAGCTCGGCCCCGGTGACGGGATGGTCCGGCAGGACGCGCTCGCCGAGCCGGGGGTCCCGGTCGGCGAGCGCCTGCACGGCCGGTGCCTCGGTGCCGTAGCGCTGCACCAGACGGCGCGGTGCCCGCAACGCGGCCAGGGCGTGCGGAGCGGCCGCGCCGACCAGCGGAAGCGTGGCTGTGGGCGACGGGCCGGCGCCGAGGCGGCGGGCGGCGACGGCGGCGTCCACGGCGTCCTCGGCCATGCGCCGGTACGTGGTGAGTTTTCCGCCGACCACGGTGATCACGCCCTCCGGCGAGGTGAGCACGGCGTGCCTGCGTGAGACGTCCGCCGTGCGGGCCCCGCTGCCGGGCCGGTCCGCGGACGTGGTGTCCAGCAGGGGGCGCAGGCCCGCGAAGGCGCCCACCACGTCCTCGCGCTGGACCGGCACGTCCAGCACGGAGCCGAGCACGTCGAGCAGGAAACCGATGTCTGTCTCGGGCACCTCGGGCACGTCCGGTATGTCCCCGTCGACGGGCTCGTCGGTCAGTCCTACGTAGACGCGGCCGTCGCCCTGGGGCAGGACCAGGACGAAGCGGTTGGTCTCCCCGGGGACCGGCACGTGCAGGCCGGCGGGGAGCGGGCCGAGCCGGTCGGAGCGCAGGACCAGGTGGGTGCCGCGGGAGGGCCGGACGCGGATGCCGTCGACCAGGTCGCCGGCCCACACACCGGAGGCGTTGACCACCGCGCGGGCGCGGATCACGCCCTCCTCCCCGGTGAGCTCGTCGCGTATCCGGGCGCCGGACGAGGTCAGTTCCAGAGCCCGGACCCGGGTCAGGATCCGGGCGCCGCGCCCGGCGGCGGTCCGGGCGAGCGCGGTCACCAGCCGGGCGTCGTCGGTGAGCCGGCCGTCCCAGGACAGCAGGCCGCCGCGCAGCCGGTCGGAGCGCAGCGCCGGCGCGAGGTGGCGGGTCTCGACGGCGGACAGCCGGCGGGGCGCGGGCAGCGTGGCCCGGGCGGTGCGCGCCGCCAGCCGCAGCGTGTCGCCGGC
The DNA here is from genome assembly GCF_044762405.1 of Streptomyces sp. NPDC097107. Taxonomy (NCBI): domain Bacteria; kingdom Bacillati; phylum Actinomycetota; class Actinomycetes; order Kitasatosporales; family Streptomycetaceae; genus Streptomyces; species Streptomyces sp. NPDC097107. The sequence continues at coordinate 418,790 of NZ_JBIWEF010000003.1, forward strand.
CCGGAACCCGGCCCAGGCCAGCGCGGCCTGACCGCGGGAGACCATGGGCGTCAGCGGCAGCACGAACGGCTGCGCGCGCACCAGATGGGGCGCCGTGCGCTCCATGAGCACACCGCGCTCCACCGCGCTCTCGTGGGCGACGTCGAGCTGGGCCGAGGCGAGGTAGCGCAGGCCGCCGTGGATGAGCTTGGAGCTCCAGCGGGAGGTGCCGAAGGCCAGGTCGTGGGCGTCCACAGCGACGACGCTCAGGCCGCGGGCCGCGGCGTCCAGGGCGGCGCCGGCCCCGGTCGCGCCGAGACCGACGACCAGGACGTCCACGACGGGGCCGCCGACGGCGTCGGTCAGCTCGCGCGAGCGCCGCCCGGCGGACAGGGAGGCCCCGGCGGCGGGGGTGCTGCTGACGGGGCTCATGGCGTGAGGGTCCTCTCCAGGATGGTGCGCAGCTCCGCGAGGAAGGCCGCGGGGGTCAGCTCGGCGTCGTCCTCGTCGGTCATGGTCCGCAGCGACAGGGCGAAGGACTGGACGATCAGCAGTACGGAGCGTGCCTGCCGCCCGGTGTGGGCCGGGCGCACCGTCCCGTCGGCGTGGCCCTCGCCGAGCGCGTCGGCCAGCAGCCCCAGCAGTGCCTCCTGGCTCGCCCCGCGCCGGTCGAGGACGTAGGGCAGGAGCAGCTCGGGGTCGACGTCGACGATCTTGCGGAAGAGCGGATGGGCGCGGAACGCCTCGACCCCGGTCACGAGTCCCTCGACGACGCGCGGGCGGGTGCCCAGGCCCGGCCGGGGCTCGGGGATGGCGCCGGTGGCCACCGCGATCCACTCGCGGGTCATCAGGTCGCCGACCAGGGACCGCACGTCCGGACTGCGCCGGTACAGCGTCATCCGGGAGACGCCGGCGCGGCGGGCGACGTCGGTCATCGTCGTACGGCGGACGCCGACGGCCAGTACGCAGTCGCGCACGGCGTCCAGCAGCGTGTCGTTGTCCGAGGTGTTCGGTCGGCCCGAGTTGTTGTGACGGTTAGGCGTCATGTGTAACAGTGTAACGCCAGTGGGGCCGGGCGGACCGCATTCCGATGGCGTCCCGAACGCACCTCTCCCGAACCGAGCGTGAGGACGACAGGCAATGGACATGCTGTGGAACGGCTGGGGCGACCCGGCCCGGGCGACGCCGCTGCCCGACACGGTGACCGGGCTGCTGCGCGAACTGCTCGGCGTCAAGCCCCGCGACGCCGCGTCCGTTGCGCTGGCGGAGATCGACGTCCCCGCCTCGCCGCTGGACGAGGCCGCCCGCCGCGCGCTGGCGGCCGCCGTCGGCGACCGCGCGGACGGCGTGCGCACGGACGCGGAGTCCCGCATACGCCACACCCGCGGCAAGTCCACCCCCGACCTGCTGCGGATGCGGACCGGCGACACCGCCGGCACCCCGGCCGCCGTCGTCCTGCCGGACAGCCACGACGAGGTGCTCGCCGTACTGGGGGCCTGTGCCAAGCACGGCCTGACCCTCGTCCCGTTCGGCGGCGGCACCTCCGTCGTCGGCGGCCTCGCCCCCGGCCGCGACGGCACCTTCGTCGCCCTCGACCTGCGCCGCATGAACCGCCTGCTCGACCTCGACGAGGTCTCCCGGACCGCCACCCTGCAACCCGGACTGCGCGCCCCGGAGGCGGAGGCGCTCCTCGCCGAGCACGGCTACACCCTCGGCCACTTCCCTCAGTCCTACGAGTGGGCCACCATCGGCGGCTTCGCCGCGACCCGCTCCAGCGGCCAGGCCTCCGCCGGCTACGGACGCTTCGACGAGATGGTCCTGGGCCTCACCCTCGCCACCCCCGAGGGCACCCTCGACACGGGCCGCGCCCCGCGCTCGGCGGCCGGCCCCGACCTGCGCCAGCTCGTACTGGGCTCGGAGGGCGCCTTCGGCGTCATCACGTCCGTCACCGTGCGAGTGAGGCCCGTGCCGAAGGTCCGCCGCTACGAGGGCTGGCGCTTCGCCTCCTTCGACGAGGGCGCCGCGGCCCTGCGCCGGCTCGCCCAGGACGGCCCGCGCCCGACGGTGCTGCGGCTGTCCGACGAGACGGAGACACTGATCGGCCTTGCCCAGCCCGACGCCATCGGCGCCTCACTGGCCCGGCAGGACGCCGGATGCCTGGCCGTCGTCGGCTTCGAGGGCAGCGAGGAGGACACCGCCCACCGCCGGGGCGGCGCCGCCGCCGTACTGCGGGAGAGCGGCGGCGCCTTCGCCGGCGAGGAACCGGGGGAGCGCTGGGCCCACGGCCGGTACTCGGCGCCCTACCTGCGCGACTCCCTGCTGGACGCCGGGGCGCTCGCCGAGACCCTGGAGACGGCGACCTACTGGTCCCGCGTCCCCGCGCTGTACGCCGCCGTCCGTGACGCGCTCACCGGCACCCTCACCGAGGCCGGCACCCCGCCCCTGGTCATGTGCCACATCTCGCACGTCTACGAGAACGGCGCCTCCCTGTACTTCACCGTCGTCTCGGCCCAGGGCGACGACGCCCTGGCGCACTGGGCCCGGGCCAAGCACGCCGCCAACGAGGCGATCCTCGCCGCGGGCGGCACCATCACCCACCACCACGGCGTCGGCACCGACCACCGCGACTGGTACGTCCGGGAGGCGGGCCCCCTCGGCGTCGAGGCCCTGCGCGCCGTCAAGCGGACCCTGGACCCCGCCGGACTGCTCAGCCCGGGCGTCCTCCTGCCCGAGGACTGACCCCGCACAGCGACTCGCTGCGACCCCGTGAGACAACAGTCCGGCACCACCCGTCAGCCCGGAGGCACATCGATGCGACAGTTCACCGCCGTCGTCAACCCCACCGCGGGCGGCGCCACCTCGGCCGCCGCACTGCTCGGGGTCGCCCGGCTGCTGCGGGGGGCGGGGGCGGAGCTGGAGACGGAGTACAGCCGCAGCCTCGCGCACGCACGGGAGCTCGCCCGGCGGGCCGGGGAACGGGGCCGGGTGGTGCTCGCCGTCGGCGGCGACGGCATGGCCGGCGGGATCGGCGGCTCCCTCAGCGGCACCGGGTCCCTCCTCGGCCTCGTCCCGGCGGGCCGCGGCAACGACTTCGCCCGCGCCCTGGAGCTGCCCACCGAGCCCACCGCCCTCGCCGAGGTGCTGCTGCGGGGCGAGCCGCGCCCCGTCGACACCATCGAGGTCACCTCGGCCGTCCACGACCGCACCGTCGTGCTCGGCAGCGTCTACGCCGGGGTCGACGCGCTCGCCAACCACCACGCCAACAACGCGCGGCTGCTGCGCGGCACCGCCTCCTACTACGCCGGCGCGCTGCGCGCGATCGTCGCCTGGCGCGCGACCCGCTACCGCGTCACCGTCGACGGCGAGGAGCACGCGTTCACCGGCTACACCGCCGTGGCCGCCAACTCCGGCTACTACGGGTCCAACCGTCTCATCGCGCCCTCCGCCCGGGTGGACGACGGCCTGCTGGAGGTCGTGATGATCCACGACGCGCCGCGGCGGCTGTTCTTCGCCCTCATGAACGAACTCGGCTCGGGCGCCCACGTCCGCAGGCCGCAGGTGCGAGTCCTGCGCGGCCGGGAGGTCCGCATAGAGGCCGACCGGGCGATACCCTACGGCGCCGACGGCGAGGTCGAGGCCGTCCTCCCCGTCACGGCGAGAGTGCTCCCCGGGGCGCTGAACGTCCTGTGCTGAACACGCCGCCGGGCCGGCCACCGGCATCGGTGACCGGCCCGGCGGGTACGCGGATCAGCCGCGGGGCGTGGTGAAGCGTTCCCACACCCGGTGGGCGCCCATCAGCTCCGTGAGCTGCTCCAGGGCCGCGGTGCCGGACGCCGCGACGACCACGCCGGGGGCGTCGGTGGGCACGCCCGACGCGTCGAGCGCGGCCTCGCCGCCCGCCCAGACACCGATCGCCTTGCCGTGCCGGTACGCCTCCGACACCAGCAGGCTCACCCGCGGGTCGATGGTCCCCGGCCGCGCGGGCGGCGGAGTGGCCTTGTAGTCCCGCGGGGTGTAGGCGTCGCCGCCCATGTCGGGCGTCCCCGCCACCAGGACGGCGTCGAACTCGACGGACCGTGCGGTGACGTAGCTGCGCTGTACGGTCAGCGCCGCGTCGCCCGAGCCGATGGTGCCGCCGGTCGGCGCCACGACCAGCGGCACCATTCCGGCGTTCAGCACCGCCTCCCGTACGGCCGTCACACCCTCCAGGTCCGCGCCGCCGGTGACGATGCCGACGACCCGGCCGTCGAGGGGCCAGGTCCGGCCGACCTGGGACAGCGCGGGGCTGGGCTCGACATCGGCCAGCGGCACGGTCGGTGTCGGGGCGGGCAGGCCGAGGCCCTCGGCGACGCCCGCGCACAGCTCCGGGTCGATGTTGGCCAGGACCTGAAGCGTCCGCTCCCTGACGGCCTGTTCGTAGCACTTGCCCAGCTCGAAGGTGTAGGCGCCGATGATGTGCTCGCGCTCCACCGGGCTCATGCTCAGCCAGAAGCGGCGGGGCTGGCTGAAGTGGTCCGCGAACGACTCCGGCGCCTCCCGTACCTTGGTCGCCTCCGGGACCCGGACCGGCGCCTCCACGAAGGCGCTCATGTCCGCCCCGGCGGTGAACGGGCAGCCGCCGTCCAGGGAGTTGGGCCGGTAGGGCGCCACGCCCCGGTGCACGGCCGTCTGGTGCATGCCGTCGCGCAGCATGTCGTTGACCGGAGCCTGGGGGCGGTTGATGGGCAGCTGCGGGAAGTTGGGACCGCCCAGACGCGTGATCTGCGTGTCCAGGTACGAGAACAGCCGCCCCGCGAGCAGCGGGTCGTCCGTGACGTCGATGCCCGGGACGAGGTGGCCGACGTGGAAGGCGATCTGCTCGGTCTCGGCGAAGAAGTTCGACGGGTTCCGGTTCAGCGTCAGCAGGCCGACCGGCTGCACCGGTGCCAGCTCCTCCGGGACGATGTTCGTCGGGTCCAGCAGGTCGATGCCCTCGAAGGTCTGCTCCGGGTTGTCGGGGAAGGTCTGGATGCCCAGCTCCCACTGCGGGTACGCCCCCGCCTCGATCGCGTCGGCGAGGTCCCGGCGGTGGAAGTCCGGGTCGATGCCGTTGATCATCTGTGCCTCGTCCCACACCAGGGAGTGCACGCCCAGCTTGGGCTTCCAGTGGAACTTGACCAGCGTGGTCTCGCCCGCGGCGTTCACCAGCCGGAAGGTGTGGACGCCGAAGCCCTCCATCATCCGGTAGGAGCGCGGGATGCCGCGGTCGCCCATGAAGAAGATGGTGTGGTGGGTCGCCTCGGTGTGCAGCGACACGAAGTCCCAGAAGGTGTCGTGCGCGCTCTGCGCCTGCGGGATCTCCCGGTCCGGGTGCGGCTTCGCGGCGTGGATGACGTCCGGGAACTTGATGGCGTCCTGGATGAAGAAGACCGGGATGTTGTTGCCGACCAGGTCGAAGACGCCCTCACTGGTGTAGAACTTCGTCGCGAAACCCCGGGTGTCCCGCACCGTGTCCGCCGACCCCCGCGAGCCGACCACCGTGGAGAACCGCGTGAACACCGGCGTCTCCACGTCCGCGGCGAGGAACCCGGCCTTCGTCACCGAGGCCGCCGTGCCGTAGCTCTGGAAGACCCCGTGCGCGCCCGCGCCCCGGGCGTGCACCACACGCTCCGGGATGCGCTCGTGGTCGAAGTGCATGACCTTCTCGCGCAGGTGATGGTCCTGCAGCAGCACGGGCCCGCGCGGCCCGGCCTTCAGCGAGTGGTCCGTGTCGTACAGCCGCGTGCCCTGAGCGTTCGTCAGGTAGGCGCCGGACTGCGCCACCCGGGCCTGGTCGGCTCCCGTGGGCTGACCGGTCGGCGACACGGTGGCCGGACCGCTCTGGTCCGGCTTCGGGGGCAGCGGCTCCCGGGGCTCGGTGGGTTCGGCGACGGAGGGCGACTCGGGACCGGGCTTGCCGGGAATGCCGTCCGCCGGTCCGTCACCGTCGCCCTGCAGGCTCTCGGTGACCTTGTGGGCTACCCGCTTGAGGGGGTTGGCCTCGCTCATCAGCCTCTTCTCCGTTCTGGGCGGGCCGCTGCACGCGGCCGGTCGTGTTCGAGTACCGACTGCCGTGGTGGCCGTGACCGCGTACCCAGCGAGCGGGACTCAAGGCATGGTCGCGTGGGAACGGAGGCCGCCGTCTCAGGTGACGGACTCCCCGTCGTGGGTGCCGCCCTGACAGCGCTTCGTGAAGGAGCCCGTCCCCGACGACCCGTCCACCGAGATGATGATCACTCCGCCGCCCCGGATGCATTCGGTCGCCGTCACGTCGACCGGAAGGTGCGCGGCGCGGGACACGGCGGCCTCCGCCGGAGCGGCGCACAGTACCGACAGGGCCAGGGCCGCGACCACGGCCCACGACGACTTGCGCATGGGGCACTCCCTCTTTCCGGTGCCGTACCAGCGTCACCGGGCCGGGGGCGCCGCGCCACCGGAGGCGCGCACACGGGGGAGGCGCACGGGGAAGGACCCCGGCCCGGTGACGTGCCGACGCTGTTGGTCAATAGTGACGTGCCGGTCGGGGCCCTCGCAGGCCATGGCGCGTGCCGGGCCGGCCCTGAGCCGGGAGGCCCGAGGTGTGTCGTTGGATCCTGCCGGGGTCGCGGAGCGCCGTCCCTCGGAGCCGGCCTGATCCGAACGACACCCCCAGGCCCTGTCGTCAAGCTCCCGTCTGCCTCGCGACGCCATGCACGCACTCTCGCCGCACGGGGCCCTGACCCGAGTACGTCCAGTACGAGGATCAGGGCCCCGCGCGCCGAGAGCACGCACCTGACGCCGCGAGGCCCGCCCTCCGGGCGCACGACGGGAGTTTGACGACAGGACCTAGCTCACCTCGTGCGTCACCCCCACCGGTTCGAACGAGACCCGGGTGCGCCCGCCGCCGTTCGCCCAGACCACCTCGACGCCGGCGTCACCGGCCACGACCTCCGTGACCGCCTCCGCGAGCGGACCGGGACCGGGCTCCCCCGTGAGAGCGGCCAGGCAGACATGCACGGAGGTGCCGCCCGCGTCACCGGACAGCCGGGGCAGCTCGGCCCACGGAGCGCAGGCGGTGCCCTGCGGGGCGCGGACGGTCTCCGGCTCGGGGTGCCAGCCGTGCAGGCCGTGCAGCGCCGAGACCAGCGGCTCCTCCGGGCCGGTGGCCCACCCGGTGTGGGTGAGGCGGGCCTTGGCCGGCGCCCCGACCACCCGGTGCACCCGCAGCTCGTACGGCCCCCGCGCCACCGTCACGCTCTCCACCCGCAGCCCCGGCACCATCGGGGGGCCGCCGGCGAAGGCGGGCCGGTGCCAGGACGCCGCCCAGCCCCAGCCGTCGCCCTGTCCCGCGCCGAGCGGGTGGATCCGACGCCGCACGCTGCGCCGGCCGTTCACCTCCACGGACAGGTGGTTGTCGGCGACGTTCCCGGACGCCGTGGGGCCGGTACGGGTGGAGTAGGCCTGCCGCCCGTAGTGCGGGTCGTCCTCGGCGGCCGACTCGCCCTCGTGCGGCCGCACATGGTCGCTGCCGTGGTTGTGCAGCCGTACGATCCCGTCGCCGCGCGTCGCCTGCACCAGCAGCCCGGGCGCGGGCAGGGCCAGCACCCGGTCGGCCTCCTCCACCGGCGCGGCCTCCTCCGCGGCCGTCCACAGCGGGTGGCCGGCGGGGGCGAGGAGGGACACGAACGCCTTCGACGCCCAGTAGGGGGAGGCGGGACCGGAATACGACTGGAGGGTGGCCTCGTGCGGGCCGTGCCACCCCAGGCTCAGCAGCCCGTCGTCGGTCAGCGCGCCGCGTTCCACGAAGTAGCGCAGACTGCCGCTCGCCAGCCGCCGCGAGGCGCCCGGCGTCAGCGGCGTGTGCCCGGTGACGGCGCCCAGACCCACGGCGGCACCGGCGGCGAACCGGTACGACAGCGAGCGGCCGTAGTGCAGCGGAGCCCCGTCCGCGCCGAACATCAGCGCGAAGCCTTCGAGATGCGCGCGCAGCCGTTCCCCGTACCGGGCGGCCTGACCGGTGTCGCCGCCGAGGTGGGCGTCGAGCACCGGGTACAGGTGCAGCGCCCAGCCGTTGTAGTGGTCGAAGGCGCGTCCGTCGCCGTCGGCGTACCAGCCCCCGCCCCGGTACCACCCCTCCATCAGCTCCAGCGCCCGCTCCCGGGCCGCGGCCGTCCCGTCGTCGCCGCGTCCGACCGACTCCAGGAACCCGGCGACCGTGTACGGGAACAGGTACCAGTTGTTCGGCGCCGGCACGTGCCGCAGCGCCCCGCGCAGCCACTCCTCCACCCGGTCCTGGACCCCGGCGTCGAGGTTCTTCCACAGCCACGGCGCGGTGAGCCGCAGCCCGAGCGCGACCGACGCCGACTCGACCATGGGCTGGCCCTGCACGTCGTGGTCGAGGATCAGCGGCCAGGACTCGGTGTCGTCGCGGCCGGGGGAGCGGGTGCCCGAGGCCAGACCGCGCGCGTAGCGGTCCAGCCAGCCGTGCGGGTCGTCGCCGTCGGCTCCCGCGACGCGGAAGGCCGCCGCGAGGAACGTCCGGGCGAACCCCTCCAGCCCGTCGGAGCGCACGCCCGAGCGCGAGGGGCGTCCCGGCAGGTCGAGCAGGGCGCAGCCAGGGGTGCTCCAGCGCCACGCGGCCCACAGCAGCCCGTCCGCGACGGCCTCCCAGTGGTCCCGGGTGTAACCGGTGTACGGGCTCAGCGCACGGTCCTCGGTGGGCAGTTCGAACGGGATGCTCATGCCAGGAACGCCAGCCTTTCGCGTCGTACGGGATGGAGGAAACCGGCACCGGAAGCCCAGCGGGTCGTCTCGGCGAGCGCGAGGTCGGCCAGGCGGCGCCACTCGTTGCCCTCGGAGCCGGCGAGGTGCGGGGTGATCAGCGCGTTCTCGCACTCCCACAGCGGGTGGTCCGGCGGCAGTACCTCGGGGTCGGTGACGTCCAGCACCGCCCGGATCCGGCCCGCCCGGACCGCGTCGGTGAGCGCCTCCTGCTCGACGACCGCGCCGCGGGAGGTGTTGATCAGCACCGCGTCCGCGGGCATCGCGTCGATCAGGGCACGGTTCACCAGCCCGCGCGTCGTGGGCAGCAGCGGGGTGTGCACGCTGACGGTGTCGCAGCGCGCGAACAGCTCCGGCAACTCGACGTGTTCCACGCCCAGCTCGGCTGCGTCCGCGTCGCTGACGTACGGGTCGTGCAGCAGCACGTCGATGTCGTGCGGCCGCAGCAGCTCGACGACGCGGCGGCCGATCAGCGAGGCCGACAGGATGCCCACCGTGCGGCGGTAGTTGCCGACGCCGCGCGGGGTGCGCAGCCAGTTCCCGCGCGTCCGGGACACCCGGAAGTCGCGGGCCCGCTCCAGCACCCGCTTGCCGGTGAGCAGGATCATGCCGAGCGTGTACTCGGCCACCGGCAGCGCGTTGGCCGCGGCGGCCGAGGAGACCTCGATCCCCCGTTCCCAGCACGCGTCGGTGACGTGCCCGCGGACACTGCCCGCCGTGTGCACCACCGCCCGCAGCCTCGGCGCCGCCCGGAGTACGTCCGCGTCCAGCGGCGGGCAGCCCCAGCCGGTGATCAGCAGGTCCACATCGGCCAGCACGGATCCGGCCCGCGGCGCGGTGAGGTCGTCGAGGACCGGGAACGGCGCCAGGTCGCAGACCCGGCGGAACGCGCCGAGGGACTGGGGGTCGAGGACGGCAGAGGCGGCGTCCGGGGACATGGCCACGGCGGCACGGGGCCGGGACCCGCGGTCGGGGGTGTCGGGGGCGTGCGGTGTCACTTGACGGCTCCGGCGGTCAGCCCGCTCCGCCAGAAGCGCTGGAGCAGGACGAAGGCGAGGATGAGCGGCAGTACGGCGAGCAGCGAACCCATGATCACCACGGGGTAGTACTCCGGCGAGACGGACGCCGCGCTGTTCCACTGGTACAGGCCGAGACTGACGGGATAGAGATCCTGGTCGGACAGCATCACCATGGGCAGGAAGAAGTTGTTCCAGATCGCGGTCAGCTGGAAGAGGAAGACGGTGATCAGGCCGGGCCCGAGCATCCTGAGCGCCACCCGGGCGTACGTGGTCAGCTCGCCCGCCCCGTCCACGCGCGCCGCCTCCAGCACCTCGTCGGGCACGTAGCCCCGCGCGAAGATGCGGCCGAGGTAGACGCCGAACGGGTTGAACAGCACCGGGATGAACACCGCCCAGAAGGTGTTGACCAGGCCGGCCTCGGAGGCCATCAGGTACAGCGGCAGCGCGAGGACCGTCTGCGGCACCATGACCGCCGCCAGCACCAGGCCGAACAGCTTCTCCTTGTGCCGGAAGCGGTACTTGTCGAAGGCGTAGCCGCAGGCCACGCTCACCAGCGCGCCGGCGGCCGCACCCACCACCGCGTACAGCAGGCTGTTCACGTACCAGCGGCCGTACAGCCCGCCGTCCATGGCGAACAGGTCCGTGAGGTTCTGTCCGAAGGAGAAGTCGCCCAGGGAGAGCAGGTCGCTGCTGAACAGCGCGTCCCGGGTCTTCGTGGAGGCGAGCACCAGCCACAGCACCGGCAGCAGCGTGTAGAGGACGGAGATCGCGACGACCACGTTGACCGTCGCCCGGCCCAGCAGCCTCGGACGGAGCAGGGAGCTGTCGGTGGCGCTCATCGGGCCTCCTCGGAGTCGGCGCGGCCGGTGAAGCGGGTGACGCCGTAGGACAGGGCGATGGTGCACACCAGCAGGACCACCGAGGCGGCCGCCGCGAGGCTGTAGTTGTTGCGGGTGAAGGCCGCGTCGTAGATGTACATGCTCGGCGAGAAACGGGAGCTGACCATGGGGGAGGACTGGTTGAGCAGCATCGGCTCCGTGAAGAGCTGGAGCGCCCAGATCAGGGTGAAGATGGCGACCATGACGATCGAGGCACGTACCAGCGGCGTCTTCACCTGGAGCGCCGTGCGCACCGGCCCCGCACCGTCGACCACGGACGCCTCGATCACCTCGCGGGGCACGGCCTGCAGGGCGGCATAGAAGACCACCATGTTGTAGCCGAGGTTGCTCCACAGGGCGATGTTCACGATGGACGGGACGACCGTGTGCACGCCCAGGAAGTCGATCGTGATGTCGGCCTGGGCGAAGAGTTCGATGACCGGGCTGATGCCGGGCGTGTACAGGTACAGCCAGATCAGCGCGGCGATGATGCCGGGCACCGCGTGCGGCAGGAACAGGCCGAGCTGGGCGAAGGCGCGCAGCCGGACCACGCCGGAGTCCAGCAGCAGGGCGAGGGCGAGCGCGCCCACGACCATCAGCGGGATGTAGATCAGGCAGTACAGCGCGACCGTGCCGAGCCCGCCGAGGAAGGTCGGGTCGGTGAGCACGGCCGCGTAGGAGCGCAGTCCGACGAAGACCTGGCGCTCGGGGCCGAAGCCGAGGCCGGGCTGGTCGTCACTGAAGAAGCTCAGGTAGACGGCCGTGCCGACGGGGATCAGGAAGACGGTGACCAGCAGGGCGAAGAACGGCGTCATCAGGACGCCGGCGGCGGTCAGTTGCCGTCGCTTCGCCGCTCTGCGGGCGCGCAGGCCGGACGCGGAGGGCGCCGGGGCGGTGGCGCGGGACGCGCCGGTCGGCACCCGGGGCTGGGCGGTCGTGGTCATGGGGTGTCACCTGCCTTTCGTCGGCTCAGGTGCTGTGCCGGGTGGTGGACAGGCCGAGGGCCTTGAGGTCGGGCATGGTGCCCTCCTGTGCCGTGCGCAGCGACTCGACGAGGGAGCCCTGGCCGGCGCCGACGCGGGCGAAGGAGTCCTGCATGACCTTCTGGGTGGCGCTCATCCGAGGCCCCCACAGCCACTGCTCGCCGACCTTCTCGGCCTCCCGCTCGAACAGGGTGTAGATGTCCTGCCCGCCGTAGTACGACCGGTCGAAGGCGTCGCGGCCCACGGAGACCAGGCCGGGAGCGGCCGGGTACTGGCTGCTGGTGCCGCTGGAGAGCCGGGCGCGCAGGGCGTCGGGGTGGGACACCTGCCACTCGATGAACTCCATCGCGGCCTCGGGGTGGCGGCTGTCCTTGGTGACCGCGAAGGTCGAACCGCCGTGCGTGCCGACGGACGGGTTACCGGTGTCCCACTGGGGCAGCGGCGCGATCCGCCACTGGCCCTTCTGTCCGGGCCGCGCGTTCATCTGGGCGCCGGCGTCCCAGGCGCCGCTGAGCCGGGTGAGGACCAGTCCGTTGCCGATCTGCGCGTCGGACTGCCTGCTCTCGACGGCGTTCACGAAGACGTCGTCCCGGTCGATGAGACCCTGCCAGTAGTCCGCGACCCGCCGGGAGGCAGCGTCGGCGAGGGACACGTTCCAGGCGCCGCGCGAGGTGTCGAACCACTGGGCGCCCGCCTGCCAGGCGTAGCAGGCGAACTGTGTCATCCCGTCGGTGGGGAACAGCACCAGCCGCCGGTCGGGTGCCTCGCGGCGCACGGTCGCGGCCTGCTCGGCGAACTCGTCCCAGGTGCGCGCGATGCTCAGCCCGTACTGCTCGAACAGGTCGGCGCGGTAGTGCATCACCATGGGCTCGACGTCCAGCGGCACGGCGAACACCCGGTCCTCGAACGTGGTCAGCCCGAGCGCCTGCGGCAGCAGCTTGCGGCGCAGCCCGTCGCTGACGAGGTCGGTGATGTCACGGGCGACGCCGTCGATGGCGTACCCCGGCACCTGCGGATACTCGACGGTGGCGACGTCGGGTGCGTTGCCCGCCCGGGCGGCGTTGCTCAGCTTGGCGTAGCCGCCCTGCCCGCCGGAGGGGATCTGCTGGAACTCCACCCGGATGTTCCGGTGGGTGCGGTTGAAGGCGTCGACCACCTCCTGGCTGCCGCGCAGGGCGGACCAGAAGGTGACGCGCGTGGTGGTGCTCGTGCGGGCCGACGAGGCGCCGTTCCCCCCGCTGCAGGCGCTCACGGCTCCTGTCAGGGGTACGGCGGCCATCGCGGCGAGCACGGACCGACGGCTGGGTCGTCCGGGCATGGCGCCTCCCGCGGCTCCTGCGGGTCCGCGTGGGTGCGGACACGACTGTTCGGGACACGGGAATCCTGAACCGCTCCGACGTAAACGGTCAATAGATCGATCAGAGGAAAATAAAGCGATCAAACGCTCACACGGTAGGGCGGTCGGTAGGGCGGTCGGTCGGGCAGTCGGTAGGGCAGTCGGTAGGGCAGTCGGTCGGGCGCGTCGACCCGCGCACCATCAGCCGCGGCAGCAACTCCACCCGCCGGCCGGACCGGCTGCCGGGCGCCTCGGACAGCCGCTGGAGCAGCAGCTCAGCGGCCGTGCGCCCGACCTCGGTCTTCGGCGGCGACACGGCCGTGAGCGGCGGCGAGCCCAGCCCGGCCACCACATCGTCGTACGCCACGACCGAGCAGTCCTGGGGCACCCGTACCGCTTCCTCCGCCAGCCGCTGGACGATCATCAGCGCGTCCACGTCGCCGTGCAGCACCATGGCCGTCGCGCCCACCTTGCGCATCAGCGCCGGCAGCTCGGCCGTCTCGTCGGCCGCGTACGGCCCGTCGGCCCCGGCCTCCGGCGCGACGAGCGTCCACGCCCACTGCTCCACCAGCGGATGCGCCTCGGCGATCTCGGTGAAGGCGGCACGCAGCGAGCGCGCGGTGGGACTGTCGTGACGCGTGGCGAACACGATGCGCCGGTGACCGAGCCCCACGAGATGCTCCACGGCCAGGTGGGCGCCGTACCAGTGGTCCGAGCACACCGAGTCCAGCGCGTGCAGCGCGCTGCCGCGCCACGGGCGGCGTTCCATCAGCACCGTCGGCACCCCGAGCGCGGCGAGCCACTCGTGGTCGGCCTCCTCCTCGGCCCGGCCGCGCCAGCGGGGGGCGATCAGGAGCCCGTTCGCCCCGTCCGCCAGCGCCCGCTCGACCAGCGGGCGTTCGGCACCGGACGCCTGCGGCGCGAGGTGCAGGGCCATGCGCACCCCGGCGTCCTCCAGGACGGTGCGGGCGCCGTGCAGCGCCTCGGTGAGGTACGAGTGCCGCACGGGGACCACCACGGCCACCCGGTCCCCGGCCGCCGTCGCCCCGGCCATCTCGGAGGGTGCCTCCTCGGTGGCCAGGGTGGACCGGACGACACCGTGGCCACGGCTCAGCCTGCCCTCCCGCGTCAGCTCCTCCACGTCACGGCGCACCGTCACCACGGAGACCTGCAACTCGTCGGCGAGATCGCGCACCCGCGCGGTACCGCGCGCCTGGACCGCCGCCAGAATCCGCTGGCGCCTGAGATCGACCGGCTCCCGCATCAGGCCTCCCCACCCGAGAATGTTCGTTTGAGCGATTCGCCGTCATCATAGCGATCGCTCGTCCCGGGTGTGCGCCCCGCCTTCCCGCCCGGCGGGCGGCCGCTACGGCTCCGGGTCCGCGAGGAGCGGTCCCAGCGGGCCCAGATCGAGGTTCAGGTCGCCGCGGCTCAGGCCGTGCTGCGCGCACAGGTCGTGCTGCGCGCACAGGTCGTCCATGCGCTCGTCGAGCGGCATGAGCGCCGTGCCGAGCCGGTCCTCCTGCTCCGTGCTCAGCGTGCCCTCGTCGAAGCGGCGCACGGCCTGGCGTTCCATGAGCTGGCGCAGCAGCTCCACGACGGTGAGGACCAGGGCGGCCAGGTCGTTCGTGACCCGTTCGGGGTCCAGGTCGAGGGCGTGCGCCCGGGGCGCGGTCACAGCGGCCCGCTGTCCGGCCAGGGGGCGGGCACTCGCTCGTTCACCGACGACAGCAGGGCATGCAGGGAGATCCGCACCAGCGGCACGTCCGCGATCGCCAGGACCAGGTCGCCGCTGACGGCGACACCGGTCGCCAGCACCCGGTCGAGGAGGCCGACCAGGGGCACCCCGACCGGTGCGTACGGCTCCGGCCCGCCCCAGGGCACGGGGGCCGGGCCCGGCGTACGGGTGTCCGGGTAGGAGGTCATGAGCGGGCCTCCTGTTTCACGGGGTGCGGTACCGCGCGGTCCGGTGCGGTGCGCTCCGGTGCGGCGGGGGGCGGTTCCGTGGTGTCCGGGGTTAAGGCGTCCGGTTCCGTGGCGTCAGGGGCCTCGTCCCAGCGGGCGAAGGAGTACGGGATCCACGGGCCCGAGGCGCTGACCTCGACGGCCGTGTGCCGCCCGTCGGCGGCGAGCCGGGCCAGGGCGTGCTTGAAGGCGGCGCTCTCCGCGTCCTCCACCAGGTAAGCGGCGTTGATCAGTTACGGTGCGCGCCGGCCCGTCAGCCGCTCGCTCTGCGGGCGGTGCCGCTTCGCGTCGACGGCGTACCGCCGCAGCTCCGCGTCGACGGCGTCCGCCTCGGCCAGGGCCTTCCCGTGCGCGTCCTGCCGGTCGCGTCGCCGTGCGCTGGCCCGGCTGAGGTAGGCACGCCCACGCGCGCGATGCCCACCGCGTCACCGCCCGGCCGGCGCGGGACGGGGGTCGACGAAGCTGTAGCACGGCAGGGGCCCTGTCACGCTGAGTGCCAGCCGGTCCCCGCAGTCACGTGCCCGTACGTCGACCGCCTGCCGGAATCGCCGTTCGTCGGTGGAGCGCAGCAGGAACGACGCGCTCAGCACCTGTTCGTCGTCGGTCGTACCCCGCACCGTGCGAACGGCGAGCGGGGTCAGATGGTCGAGGACCTCCCCGGCCGCGCGCCGCGCCTCGCGGCGGACCCCGCGGGCGATCGCCTCACCCAGCCGGACGTTGGCCTCGTAGTCCGGACGGCGCCGCGTCCGCAGGGCCAGGTTCCGCAGGCTCTCGTCCCGGCGCACCAGATCGGCGAAGTGGCCGGGCACGACCGTTCCCTTGACGTTGAGTTCGACGCACCCACGGACTTCGTCGAGCTGCCGTGACAAGTGGGCCGCGTCGGCACGCAGTTGGGAGAGCAGGGCATCCGGCCGGGGGCTGAGCACCGCGAACCGCATGGGCAGCAGCGGTCCCTGTTCCGCCAGTGCGTCCAGTACGGCCTGGTGGGCCAGCAGGTCACGGCGTCGGGGCCGGATCCGTGCGGGCGCGGCCGACACCGCCGCGCACAGGCCGGACTCGGTCAGCAGCCGTACGGGGGCACCGTCGACCCCGGGGAAGCGGGGAGTACGGATCCCGGCGGGGGCGATGCCGTAGACGTACAGGGCCTCCGGGACGGAGGCGGTGGTGCCTGCGACTGCGGCGCCTGCGGTGGTGGTGGGCGCGGTCATTCGTCCTCCGTCTCCATGCGCCGGCGGGGGCGGCTGCGCGGGCGGTCGTCCTCGTCGCGGGGGCGTGCGGCCGGCCGGCTACGGGGCCGCTGAGGGCTCCGGCCGCGTGCCGCGCGCTCGCGGGTGTGCTCGCGGGGGCGGGCCTCCTCCGCTTCCACCGCCGTCTCCTCCTCCTCGGGAGTGAGGATGTCCCGCACCTTGCCGGTCAGTGAGCGCGCCGTCCGCTTGGCGCCCGCCCTGCCTATGGTCTTGGCGACCGGACTGCCGAACATCTTGGGAACGGTCTTGGAGCGCACGTCGTGCTCCAGGTCCAGGCGGTTGCACGCCTCGGCGAACCGCAGGTACGTGTCGACGCTCGCGACCACGATGCGGGCGTCCACCTTGAGAATCTCGAGTCCGGCCAGCGAGACGCGAACGAAGACGTCGATCACCATGCCGCGGTCGAGGATGAGTTCGAGGACGTCGTAGAGGGTTCCGGCGCGGGGCGCGCAGACGGCCTCGTCGTCGTAGGTGATCATGCGGTGGTCCTTCCGGGTGCGGACCGCACGGCCCGGTCACTGGTCCTGGGCACCGCGCCGGTAACGGGCGACCCTGCGGTACTGGAGCAGGTCGCCCGCCGAGTCCAGTTCGACCTGGTAGGTGGCGAGCAGGCTGGTGGTGTCGGGGATACGGGACACCTCCAGCACGTCCACGTCGACGATCCAGCCGTCGTCCTCGCTCCGGCACACCGCGGAGACCCCCTCCAGGTGGTGCCGGATCAGCTCGGACAGGGCGTCAACGGCGCGCTGGGCGGCGTCCCGAGCGCCCCGCACGGCACGCTCACGCGTCCTCGTGGAAGTCGTACCGCGCCGTCGCTCGCCAGGTTCTGTCACGCTGCCCACCTTGGCGGCGGACCCGGGGCGGCGCGTGCGCAGTTACCCCATCCGGGGTGAGGCGGCGGCCCGGCGTCGGCAGTGCAGGAACAGGTGCGGCTCCGGCTGCGCCTCCGGGTGGGCCGGGGTGAACAGGGACGCCTCCTGTGCCAGCACCTCCAGGCCGGCGTCCTCGGCCACGGTGGCGAGGCCCTGCGCGGTGAAGCTGGACACGCGCACCGGCTGACCCATGAAGACGGCGTCGACGTCCTCCACGTCCAGCGGCACGGTGGCCAGGACCATGTACCCCGCCGGCCTCAGCGCCCGGACGAGGAGCCGGACCAGGTCCGCCTGCTCCCGCCGGTCCAGCTGGAGCAGCGAGAAGTACACGCAGACCGCGTCGAACGAGCCGTCCGCGAGCGGAACGTCACGGACGTCGGCGCACTGGAAGGTCGCGGCCGGCACCCGCCGCGTCGCCAGGTCCACCATCACGGGGGATACGTCGACGCCCAGCACGTCGTGCCCGGCGCCCGCGAGGGTCTCGGCGGTGGGCCGGCCCGTGCCGCTGCCCACGTCCAGCACCTTGCTGCCCGGCGCGAGCCGCCCGAGCAGCCACTCCAGCGAGCGCCGGTGCGTCTTCGAGCCGGCGAACGCCTTCTCGTACTCGGCGCCCAGCGCGTCGAACGCGGCGGCGGCCCGCGGCCGTTGCTGCTCGTCGGTCACGATGGTCCCTTCGCTGGGTGAGCCGGTGCCGTGAGCATCGTTCCACCGGGAGCGAGCCACCGACAAGGGGCCCGCCGAGCGACCGGCCGCCCGCGGTCCTGCCGGCCGCCCGCGGTCCTGCCGGCCGCCCGCACTCCTATCGGCGATCCGCAGTCCTGCCGGCCCCGCCCGCCCTACCGGCCGTCGTCGTCCGGTGCCGTCCCCGGCTCCGCCATACGGCGGTGCACGGCGGCCTTGACGCGGTCCGGCAGGACCTTGTCGGCCACGCCCTGCGCCTTGGTCTTCGCCGAGCCGGTGACCAGTTTCCCGCGGCCCTTCATGACGGCGTCGTACGCCTGCCGGGCGACCTGTGCGGGGTCGTCCTTGTCCATGGTGCCGACCTTGGTGTCCTGCATCCCGGCCCGCCGGAAGAAGTCGGTCTCCGTCGGGCCCGGCATGAAGGAGGTGACCGTGACCCCGGTGTCCTCGACCTCCTCCTGCAACGCCTGGGCGAAGGACTGCACGAACGACTTCGAGGCGTTGTACACCGCCTGGAAGGACCCCGGCATCGTCGCGGCCACCGACGACGTGAACATCAGCCGGCCCACCCCGCGCGCCACCATGTCCCGCAGCAGGGGCTTGGCGAGCCGAACGGTCGACGTCACGTTGAGGTCGATGACGGACTGGTCGTCGGCCGGGTCGGTGTCGACGAACGCGCCGCCCTGCCCCACACCCGCGTTGAGCGCCGCGACGTCCACGGTGAGCCCGGTCAGGGCGGCGACCAGCCGGTCCACGCCCTCGGCGGTTCGGAGATCAGCGCGCACGGCCCGTACCCCGGCGCCGGTCTCCCGCAGCCGCTGGGCGGCGTGCTCCAGCCGGTCGTCCTCGGCGTTGACCACCAGGTCGTAGCCGTGTTCCGCGAACAGTGCGGCGAGTTCGTACCCGATTCCGCTGGACGCCCCGGTGACCAGGGCGAGCGGCCTGCTGCCGGCCATGATGCCTCCGTTCAGCGCAGTGCCTGGTAGACCGATGCCGTGGTGAAGCCGTACACCAGATGGGGCACCAGGTCCGACACCCATGACGTCCGGTCCCACGAGGCCGGGTCGGTCACCCCGAGCACCGTGGCCGGCAGATCGCTGCCCGCCATGGCGGCCGCGCCGAGCAGCGGACCGGCCACCCAGTCGGGCAGCGCGCCGCGCCCGCTCCGCAGCAGCCCGTAGGCCGCCCCGACCCCGAGGCCGGTGACGTAGCCGAGGAGGGCTCCGGCCGCCTGTTCACGGTTGGCCGTGGTCTCCTCGTCGCCCAGATCGACACCGGCCCGGTTGACGAACCGGTCCGCGACCTGGGCCGGCATGCCACTGGACCCGCGGCCGCGCAGCAGCATGTCGCCGTACGTGGTGAGGTTCAGCGCGACGGTGCCGGCCGCTCCGGCGACGAGGCCTTTGGTCAGTGACATCCGGTGACTCCCTCGACGTGGGCGCAGGCGCGCGGGGTGGATACGGCGGGCCCCGGGTTCCCCGAACCCAGGCCCCTAACAGAGCTTCCGATGCGCCCCGAACCGATCCCCTGGCCCTTCGGACCCTTGGGACCCTTCGGACCCTTCGGACCCTTCGGACCCTTCGGACCCTTTGGGTCCTTTCGGCTACTTGTGCCCGCCCCCTCCGGTGGTGTCAGCGACTGTTCGAGCAACAGGACCGACTCGCCGGGCGCGGGGCCGGGCCCCGTCCAGGGCCAGGTCGACCAGTCGCCGCACGAGTTCGTCGTCCAGCGGCGCCCCGCTGAGCAGCACCCGGACGAACAGCGGGCCGCCGGCGGCCTCGATCAGCAGCCCGGGATCGGTGTCCGCTGCCAGCTCGCCCCGCTCGACGCCGCGTCGGACCATCACCACGGCACGGTCGAGACGCTCGCTCCAGTACGGGCCGCGGCGGTTCGCGAGGCTGTCGTCGTGCTCGACGCTCAGCCGCAGCAGCGCCACGCCCTGCGGGGTGCCGAGCAGCCGGGCCAGGGAGCGGAAGAAGGCCAACAGGTCGTCCCGTACGTGCCCGGTGTCCGGGACCGGCAGCGCGGAGTCCAGCTCCGTGGTCAGCGCGTCGAGGACCAGGTTCTCGCGCGTGCCCCAGCGGCGGTAGACGGATGTCTCGTGCACCCCGGCCGCGCGGGCGACGGCGCCGACGGTCGTCCCCGCGAGGCCCTGGCTCGACAGCAGGTCCACCGCGGCGGCCAGCACCGCCCGTCGCATCCGCTCGCCACGGCGGCGCAGGGGCGGGGCGACGGGTTCCGGAGTGCTCATCGGGCCAGGCTAAAGCAATCCGACTTGCGTTGGGTGTACCGTTAACGCAAGGCGACCTGCGATGGACCGCTGGGGGCCGTCCGGGTTCGCCGACACACCCAGGAGGTCCTGTCATGGCGCAGATGCTCGCCGCCCGCCTGCACGTCCCGAGTCGCACCCTGCGGCTGGAAGAGGTGCCCCGCCCGCAGCCGGGCCCGGGCGAGGTACTGATCAAGGTCGAGGCGGCCGGCGTGTGCCTGTCCGACGTGCACCTCATCGACGGCACCCTCACGCCGCTGCTGCTCCAGGGCGACACGGTCACCCTCGGCCACGAGGTCTCCGGCACCGTCGCCGAGGTCGGCGCGGGGGTCACCGCCTGGTCGCCCGGGCAGCGGGTCGTGCTCCACGCGGGCGAGGTACGCGACGGCGTCACCTACACCCGCGGCGTCGACTACGACGGCGGCTGGGCCGAGTACGCCCTGTCCGCCGCCGGATCCCTGACCCCGCTGCCCGACGGCATCCCCTTCGACCAGGGCGCGATCATCCCCGACGCCGTGTCCACGCCGTGGGGCGCGATCACCGAGTCCGGCGCCGTCCGCCCCGCCGAGGCGGTCGGCGTGTGGGGCGTCGGTGGGCTCGGTGTGCACGCCGTGCAACTGCTGCGGGCCATCGGCGCCTGCCCGGTAGTGGCCGTCGACCCCAGCCCCGTCGCCCGCGAACGCGCCCTGGCCGCCGGCGCCGACCTCGCCCTGGACTCCGCCGACCCGGACCTGCGCAAGGCCGTCCGAGCGGCGACCGGCGGGGCGGGCCTGGCCGCAGCCTTCGACTTCGCGGGCGTGCCGCCCGTGCGGGAGCAGGCGGTCTCCGTCCTCGCGCCCAAGGGACGGCTGGTCCTGGTGGGCCTGACCGACAAGCCGCTCACGGTCACCGACGGAACCCGCTTCAGCTACCTCCAACAGCGCGTCCTCGGCCACTACGGCTCCGACATGCCGGTGGCGCTGCCGCAGCTCCTGCGGCTCATCCAGGGCGGCCGGCTGGACTTCTCCGCCTCGATCAGCGGGGTGCTGCCGCTGGCGGAGGCCGCCGAGGCGGTCGCACGGCTGGAGACGAAGGAGGGCGACCCGGTCCGGCTGATCCTGCGCCCGTGAGGTGAGGGATTCCTGGGAATCCGCGCGGCGTTTGAACGCTCCGGCCCCCGACTCCGTATGGAGCCGGGGGCATTTCATGTCCGAGTCCGCCACGACACAGGAGCACGCCTTGGGACACAACAGGCGCAGACGCCCGACCGGGGCGCGCCGCGCGACCTTCGGAGCATTCGCGCTGATACTGGGAGGCGGCGGACTGGTGGCCGTGAACGTGTTCGCCTCCGCGACCGAAGCCGGCGACACCGCTGTTCCCCTGGGCAGTTCCGGCGTGGCGGCCACCGTCGACTGCCCCGATCTGAGCGAGCGGCTGACGACGGTACCGGAGCAGGCGAGGCCGGACGTCGACACGGAACTCGCCCGGCTCGACGGGCAGATCGCCGCGGCGTACCGGCAACTCCAGGAAGCCGCCCGCACCGCGGACGACGGCAAGCTCGACGAGGGCGCCATCCTCGACCCGTTGAAGAAGGACCGGGCCGGGACGATCGAGCGCATCGCCGCCGCCATCGGAAAGGCCGGCGATCGCCCCGAAGGCCTGGACACCCTGGCGGAGTGCACACTGCGCCGCACCGAGGTCGCCGCGACGGACGCACCTGGCGGCAGCCCCGACCAGCGGCAACAGCAGCAGAACGGCAAGGGCGAAGACCCCGGAGACGACGGGAACGGCCAAAACGACGGGGAAGGCGGCGACGACGGAAAGGCCGGTGACGGGCAGCAGCCCGGCAACGGCGGACAGGCGGGCAACGGCCCCGTGGCCGCGGACTACGTCGACATCGACTCCGTCGAGCCGAACGTCGTGCAGGCACCCCGGCAGAAGAACGCCTCGACCGGCTCCTTCGCCACCAGTTGCGGTGTCAACGCCGAGGGACTGTTCAACTCGGACAACCTGATCGCCGCCCCCGGCGTCAGCAACGGGGCCCACCACTTCCACGACTACGTCGGCAACCAGGCCAACGACGCCTTCTCCAGCGACGAGGACCTGGCCGCCGCCGGCACGAGCTGCGCCGACCAGGGCGACAGGTCCTCGTACTACTGGCCCGTGCTCAGGCTCCAGAACGGCACCGTCGAACAGGACGCCGAGTCACCCGGCGGCGGCATCGAGGGCAACGCCGGCGAGATCGTCACGCCCGCGGAGGTGACACTGACGTTCGTGGGAAACGAGCGCGGTGAGGTCACGGAGATGCCGCGGCTGCTGCGCATCATCACCGGTGACGCGAAGGCGTTCGTCAACGGCAACACCAACGCGAACGCCTCCTGGAGCTGCACCGGCTTCGAGGACCGGCAGCTGAAGGACAAGTACCCGCTCTGTCCGTCCGGCAGTGACGTGGTGCGCACCTTCACCTTCCAGAGCTGCTGGGACGGCCGCAACATCGACAGCGCCAACCACCGCACCCACGTGGCCTTCGCCGCCGCCGACGGCAGCTGCCCCGAGGGATTCCGGGCCATCCCGCGGCTGGTCCAGCGTGTCCTGTACGACGTGGACGCGCCCAGCCTCCAGGACGGTGGCAGGACCGTTCCGCTGTTCGCCGTGGACTCCTTCCCCGAGCAGCTGCACAAGGCGGTCACGGACCACAGCGACTTCATCAACGTCTTCGACGAGGACCTGATGCGGGAGATGGCCGACTGCATCAACAGCGGCCGCGAGTGCGGTCCGGACACGCCCCCGGGATCGGAGCCCGGCCAGGGCGAGGACCCGCAGGAGCAGCCGGCCGGGGACCCCACGAAGGACCCGCAGGAGCAGCCGGCCGAGAACCCCACGGAGAACCCGCAGGATCAGCCCACCGAGAACCCTGACGCCTCCGAGCCCCCGGCCGAGCAGACCGCCACGGCCTCGGCACCCGCGGATTCCGGGCAGGACGGCCGGGGCGACGGAGCGGACGAGGGGAAGGGCGCGGGGAACGACGCCGGGCAGAACGACGGGAAGGGCGCGGGGAGCGACACCGGGCAGAGCGACGGGAAGGCGCCCGCGCCCCCGTCCCAGGAAAGGGACGGCGACGCCTCCCCGTACGCCGAGCCCAGGGCCGCCACGACGGCCGCCGGCGACACAGCCGACGACGTACCGGACGACGCGAGCGGCGCCGCGCCGGCGCCCGGGGCGACGCAGGGCACGGGCGGTGCCGGCGGCGCCGCGGCCGGGTCGGCGACCGAACCGCAGGTCACGCAGGGCGGCCTCGCGGAGACGGGCTCCGGCCTGGGCCTGTGGCCCGCGGCCGCCGGAGGCGTCCTCTTCGCCGGTGGCTGCGTGCTGCTGATCCGCTCCAGGCGGCGTTCACTGTGACACCGGCACCGGCATGACGCCGTCGTGACGACGGGCGGGCAGGGGCCCAAGCCCCCTGTCCGCCCGTCTTCACGACCGCATCGAACGCGCCATGGCCGGGCGGGAACTGGCGCATTTCAACTATTGCCATTCAGTTTGTCCGGGCGCAGCCTGTTCTCCGAAAGGCTTTGGGAGCGCTCCCAATGGCGCTTCCGGTGTTCGACCGTCCATCGCTGTCCCCCCACGCGAAAGAAGGGCGTCATGGCTTGTCATGATCTCAACAAGAGGATCCGGCGTGCGTCGACCGTGGCCCTCGGCACCGTGACCGCGGCACTGCTCACCATGATCCCCTGGAGCGGCACCGCCGTCGCCCACGGCTCGGTCGTCGACCCCGCCTCCCGGAACTACGGCTGCTGGCAGCGCTGGGGCGACGACTTCCAGAACCCCGCCATGGCGCAGGAAGACCCCATGTGCTGGCAGGCCTGGCAGGACAACCCCAACGCCATGTGGAACTGGAACGGCCTGTACCGCAACGGCTCCGCGGGCAACTTCGAGGCGGTCGTTCCCGACGGCCAACTGTGCAGCGGCGGCCGGGCCGAGGGCGGGCGCTACAACTCCCTGGACACCGTGGGTGCCTGGCAGACCACGGACGTCACCGACAACTTCACCGTCAAGCTGTACGACCAGGCCAGCCACGGCGCCGACTACTTCAAGGTCTACGTCAGCCGGCAGGGCTTCGATCCCGCCACGCAGTCCCTCGGCTGGGACGACCTCCAACTGGTCGCGACCACCGGCAGCTACGGCCCCAGCCAGAACTACGAGATCCCGGTGAGCACCTCGGGCCTGAGCGGCCGCCACGTCGTCTACACGATCTGGCAGGCCTCGCACATGGACCAGACGTACTTCCTGTGCAGCGACGTCGACTTCCGCTGATCCGCTGATCCGCTGATCCGCGCCACCCCGCCCCCGCCGGGCGCGCCGTGTCCGGCGGGGACACCGGTCGGTGTGACCGGCCCGCGAAGTACTCCGTGACCGTCCGGAGTGCGGTATACGTCCCCTCATGGACCCCATGGACTACTACTACGACCTCGGCACCCACGGTCGCCCGGTGACGACCTCGTCCTCCGAGGCCCAGCGGTGGTTCGACCGCGGGCTGGTGTGGACGTACGCCTTCCACCACGAGGAGGCCGTCGCCTGCTTCGAGGCCGCCGCCGCGGCCGACCCGGACTGCGCCATGGCCCACTGGGGCATCGCCTACGCCCTCGGCCCGAACTACAACAAGCCGTGGGAGGCCTTCGACGCCGTGGAGCTGACGCGAGCCGTAGACCGCACCCACGCCGCCGTCGAACTCGCCCACGAGAAGGCGGCCCGCTCCGCCACCCCGCTCGAACGCGGCCTGATCGGCGCCCTGCGAGCCCGATACCCGCAGGCGCGCGCCGTCGAGGACTGCTCGGTGTGGAACGAGCCGTACGCCGAGTGCATGCGGGCCGTCCACGATCTCGCCCCCGACGACCTGGACGTGACCACCCTCTACGCCGACGCGCTCATGAACCTGACGCCCTGGCAGCTCTGGGACCTGCGCACCGGTCTGCCGGCCGAGGGCGCCCGCACCCTGGAGGCGAAGGACGTCCTCGACCGGGCCCTGGCCACCGAGGGCGGACGCGAGCACCCCGGCGTCCTGCACCTGTACGTCCACCTGATGGAGATGTCCGCCATCCCCGAGGCGGCCCTCGACGTCGCCGACCGGCTTCGCGGCCTGGTCCCCGACGCCGGGCATCTCAACCACATGCCGTCCCACCTCGAAGTACTGTGCGGCGACTACCGGCGCGTCGTGTCGGACAACAGTGCCGCGATCGCCGCCGACGAGAAGTACCGCGCGCGGGCCGGGGCGATGAACTTCTACACCCTCTACCGCTCGCACAACTACCACTTCAAAATCTACGGCGCGATGTTCCTCGGCCAGTACGAGGTCGCTCTGGAGACCGCGGCGCAGCTGGAGGCGTCCGTCCCCGAGGAGTTGCTGCGCGTCGAAAGCCCGCCGATGGCCGACTGGCTGGAGGGTTTCGTGGCCATGCGGGTGCATGTCCTGATCCGGTTCGGCCGCTGGGCGGACATCCTCGGGCTGCCGCTGCCCGCCGACCCGCGCCTGTACTGCGTGACGACCGCGATGCTCCGCTACGCCCGCGGGGTCGCCCTCTCCGCCACCGGTAAGGTCGCCGAGGCGGAGGCCGAACGCGTCCGGTTCCGCGAGGCGGTCGCCCGGGTGCCGGAGACGCGCACGCTGTTCAACAACACCTGCGCCGACATCCTCGCCATCGCCTCCGCCATGCTCGACGGCGAACTGGAGTACCGCAAGGGCGACCGCGCCGCCGCCTTCGCCGCCCTGGAGCGGTCGATCGACCTGGACGACGGTCTCCCCTACGACGAACCGTGGGGCTGGATGCAGCCCACCCGGCACGCCTACGGTGCCCTGCTCCTGGAACAGGGCCGGGTCGCGGAGGCCGAAGCGGTCTACCGGGCCGACCTGGGCCTGGACGACACCCTGCCCCGCGCCCTGCAGCACCCCGGCAACGTCTGGGCCCTGCACGGATTCCACGAGTGCCTGGTGCGCCTGGGCAAGGAGGGGGAGGCGCGGATCGTGGCACAGCAACTGAAGCTCGCCACCGCCCTGGCGGACGTCCCGGTCGAGGCCTCCTGCTACTGCCGCCTCGACACCGCGCCGGCCACCGGCGACGGCGCGGGCGGCTGCTGCGCCACGGACCACTGACCGGTACCACGGGCGATGTCCGGCATGTTCCCGACGAACCGTCGCGGTCCGGGACGGCGCGGTGGTCGGTTTCGTGACGTACGCAGGGCGCCTGGGCGGCCGACGGGGCCGACGCGTCTATACGATGTCGGCTCGGACAGACATCGGACAGGCGTGGCACTGCGGCGGAAGGAGACGGGCCGTGAGCGATAACCGGCGTCCGCGGCGGCGCGGGCAGGGCGAGCTGGAGGCGCTGGTGCTGTCGGCGCTGCGCGAGGCGGACGGACCCGCGACGGCCGGCTGGGTGCAGGAGCGTCTGGGCGGCGACCTCGCCTACACCACGGTGATCACGATCCTGACCCGGCTGCTGGAGAAGGGCGCGGTCGGCCGCGAGCGCGCGGGCCGTTCCTTCGCCTGGACACCGGCCTCGGACCAGGCGGGCCTGGCCGCGCGGAAGATGCGCAAGGTCCTGGACGCCGAGAGCGACCGGGAAGCGGTACTGGCCAGCTTCGTCACCGGCCTCGCCCCGGACGACGAGCGGCTGCTGCGCGAACTGCTGGGGCACGCACCCGGCGCGGGGGACGGCTGACGCCGCATGGGGGTATTCGTCTTTCTGCCGCTGGTCCTGCCGTTGACGGCGTGGCCGATCGCCCGGCTGGCGGAACAGCATCTGCACCCGCGCACCGCGACCCGGCTGCTCACCGCCGTGGCCGCGGTGATGGCCCTGTGCAGCACGGTGTGCCTGGCCCTGGTGATGGTGGTCGGGACCGCGCAGCTGCCGGGCAACCCCCTGCCGGACGGCTGGTCCGACCCCGAGGTGCGGGCGGCGGTGCCGTACGACGAGGTCGTCGGCAAGGCGGCGATCCCCGCGCTGTGCGCGGTGGTCGTGGCCTCGGCGCGAGCCCTGTGGCGGCACGGCAGGGTGCGTCGCCGTGCCCACCGCGCGCTGGCCGGCCTGCCGGGCACCGCGGTGGCCGTACTGCCGGACGACGTGCCCTACGCGTACGCGCTGCCCGGCGGACGCCGGGACCGGGTGGTGGTGACCACGGCCCTGCTCGACTGCCTCGCACCGGCCGAGCGGCGCGCGCTGTTCGCCCACGAGCGGGCCCACCTGACCGGCCGGCACCATCGCTTCCTGCTGGCCGTCCGGCTCGCCGCCCTGGCCAACCCGTTCCTGCGGCCACTGCGTACCGCCGTGTCCTACACGGCGGAGCGGTGGGCGGACGAGGCGGCCGCGCGGGCGGTCGGCAGCCGCCGAGCGGTGGCGACCGCGATCGGCAAGGCGGCCCTCGTCTCCCGGGGCACCCCGGTCGCCACCCTCGCCGGCCTGGCGGCACCCGGTCCGGTACCACGCCGGGTGGCGGCCCTGCTGGGCCCCGCTCCCGCCGTCCGCACCTGGCCCTCGGTCTTCACCTCGGTGGGCCTGGCGGCATGGGCCGCGGCCGCCGGAACCGCCGTGTCGGCGATGTCGTCCGCGAACGCCGCCGTCACGATGTTCCTCATCCTCCGCGCCGCGACGCCCCTCTGAGCGTCCTCAACGACAAGGCGATGCTCACCGACATCCTGACCTGCCACGTCGTGGGCCGGAAGCTCGCTCCCGGGCACGTCGTGGGCCGGAAGCTCGCTCCCGGGTACCTGGAGAACGGCTCCTTCGAGACGCTGCAGAAGTCCAAGCTGACCACGTCCGGCTCGGACGAGTCCCACACGGTCGACGACCCGGCCAAGGTCGTCTGCGGCAACGTGCAGACCGCCAACGCCAACGTGTACATCATCGACACCGTCCTGATGCCCAGGAGCTGACGGGTGGGCGGGTGGCGCCGGGGGCGGTCAGGCAGTCGGCCGCCCCCGGCCC
This sequence comes from Streptomyces sp. NPDC097107, assembly GCF_044762405.1. NCBI lineage: Bacteria > Bacillati > Actinomycetota > Actinomycetes > Kitasatosporales > Streptomycetaceae > Streptomyces > Streptomyces sp. NPDC097107. Next base: position 446,755 of record NZ_JBIWEF010000003.1, read on the forward strand.
GTCGGCATGGCCGGGAACGACCGCCGACCGAGAACGACCGCCGACAGAGAACGACCGCATTGCTTGAGTAACGCAAGCGACGGCTAAAATGGCGCGCATGCCCAAGCCGCCGTCCGCCCCTGCGGCCCCGGCCGACCCGTACGCGCGCGAGTCCCGCGGTGGGGAGTCCGCACGCCGTGCGGGCGTGCCGTACGTCCTGCTCACCGTCGGTGACGACCGCACCGCGGAGCTGCTGCGGAGCACGCTGCGGCTGGCGGGCTACCGGGTCGTCCTGGCGCGGGGTGGTGCCCAGGCCATGGCCCGGCTGACCGAGCGGTGCTTCGACCTGGTCGTCCTCGACGTGACGCTGCCGGACCTGCACCGGCTCGGGGGCCGGACCGGCAGCCTCGCCGCGCCCGTCCGACCGCCGGTGCTCCTGCTCGCCGGCGGTGAATTCCTCGGCAGCATGCGGTCCGGCGCCGGGGACGGGCCGGTGCAGACGGCGGAGATCCTCGCCACCGCCGAGCGGCTGGTCCGGGCGGCCGAGCCGGCCGGACCGGCCCTCGCCCTGCGCTACGACGACCTGGTCCTGGACGAGGCGTCCTGCCGGGCGCGGCGCGGACGGCGCCCCATCGCGCTCACCCCCAGCGAGTACCGGCTGCTGCGCTGCCTCCTCCAGCACGCGGAACGGGTGCTGTCCAAGGAGCAGCTCGGCCGTCACGTCTGGTCCGACCTGCCGACCTCCGGCGCCGTGGAACGGCTCGTCTCGCGGCTGCGCCGCAAGGTCGACGAGGAGGGAGACACGCTGATCCACACCCGCCGGGGATTCGGCTACTGGCTGGGGCGGCCCGCCCGTCTCTGACCGTCCCCGACTCTGTGACGTGCACCACGTGCGGTCGTCGACGGCCGACTGTCAGGGAGTTGTCCGACTGGTTCGCTTGACTGTGCCCGACCGGCACCGCCCGCAGAGAGGAACCAGGACGCGCATGTCCGCCCCCCACACCTCACCCCTCACTCCCGGCCCCCACGAGCTGGGTTTCGACCCGGAGGCCCTGCGCGCCAAATACCGCGCGGAGCGCGACCGCCGGGTCCGCCCGGACGGCAACTCCCAGTACCGGCGGCCCACCGGCGCCTTCGACTCCTTCGACACCGACCCCCACGCAGACCCGAGTACACCAGGCCGCCCCTGACCGACCGCGTCGAGGCACTCGTCATCGGTGGCGGCTTCGGCGGTCTGCTCGCCGGGGCGCGGCTGCGGCAGGCCGGCGTGGCCTCGATCCGGGTGATCGAGCAGGGCGGCGACTTCGGTGGCACCTGGTACTGGAACCGCTACCCGGGCATCCACTGCGACATCGAGTCGTACGTCTATCTGCCCCTGCTGGAGGAGATCGGCTACGTCCCCAAGTGGAAGTACGCGCCGGGGGAGGAGATCCGCCGGCACGCGCAGGCGATAGCACGGCACTTCGGCCTCTACGACGACGCCTGCTTCCAGACCCGGGCCACCGGCCTGCACTGGAACGAGAGCGAGGCGGAGTGGACCGTCACCACCGACCGGGGCGACCGGATCAGGGCCCGCTGGGTGGTGGTCGCCAGCGGCACCCTCAGCCAGGCCAAACTGCCCGGCATTCCCGGCATCGAGACCTTCAAGGGGCATGTCTTCCACACCAGCCGCTGGGACTACGACTACACCGGCGGTGACGCGAGCGGCGGCCTGCGCGGCCTCGCGGACAAGCGCGTCGCCCTCGTCGGCACCGGCGCCACGGCCGTCCAGGCGGTCCCGCACCTCGGAGCCGACGCCCAGCACCTGTACGTGTTCCAGCGCACCCCCTCCTCGGTCGACGTCCGGGACAACGGCCCCACCGATCCCGAGTGGGCGAAGTCCCTGGAACCGGGCTGGCAGCGGCGCCGCCGGGACAACTTCCTGCAGACCGTCACCGGCGTCGGGACGGACGAGGACATGGTCGGTGACGCCTGGACCAGTACCGCCCGCCTCCAGCAGAAGCTGATCCCGACCGACGGCTACGCGGACCTCGCACCCGAGGAACGCGAGCTCGCCTACGAGCTCGCCGACTTCCAGAAGATGAACGAACTGCGGGACCGCGTGGACGCCGTCGTCCGGGACCCGGCGACGGCCGCGAAGCTCAAGCCCTGGTACCGCTACATGTGCAAGCGGCCCACCTTCAGCGACCACTACCTCCAGACCTTCAACCGCCCCAACGTCACCCTCGTCGACACCGCCGACAGCCACGGCGTGGAGCGGATCACCGAGCACGCCGTCGTGACCGGGGGAGAGGAGTACGAGGTCGACTGCGTGATCTTCTCCACCGGATTCGAGACCGGGATCTCCGGCGTCCTGTCCGGCAGGCTCCCCGTGTACGGCAGGGGAGGCGTGCCACTGCTGGAGGCCTGGCAGAGCGGCCCGAAGACGCTCCACGGCTTCTACAGCCACGGCTTCCCCAACTTCTTCCAGCTCGGACCGCTGCAGAACGCCAGCGCGGTCAACTACGTCCACATCCTCGACGAACAGGCCACCCACGTCGCCGAGATCGTCGCGCGGGCCCGGGATCGGCGCGCCCGGTACGTCGAACCGACCGCCGAGGCCCAGGACGCCTGGGTCGCCACCATCCGCGAGAAAGCGGCCGACCTGTACGCCTTCCAGGCCGAGTGCACCCCCGGCTACTACAACAACGAGGGCAGGCCCCGGGAGCACAGCCAGGCGTACGGCGACGGCCCGGTCGCCTTCCACGAACTCCTCCGCCGCTGGCGCGCGGACGGCGGCATGGCCGAGGTCATCGTCGAGGGCGGGCAGCCGTGACGGCCGCGCCCAGCCGCTTCGACCCGACCGGCGACCACCGCGTCACCAGCCCGTGCCGACGGGTGAGCCGCCTCAACCGGCCCAACCGGCTCTGGGGTTCCAACGGTGTCGCGTTCGGCCCCGACGGCCGGCTGTACGTCGCCCAGTTCCTCGCCGGGCAGATCAGCGCCGTCGACCCCGAGACCGGCGACGTCGACGTGGTCGTACCGATGGACGGCCCGATCCAGTCGCCGGACGACCTCGCCTTCGGCGCGGACGGTTCGATGTACGTCGCCGACCTGGTGCCCGGCCGGGTGTGGCGCCGCGACCCCGCAGGTGAGTACAGCCTCGTCTCCGCGGCCGTGACCAACCCCAACGGCATCACCTGCGTCGGCGACCGTCTCTTCGTCAACGAGATGAAGCCCGACGGCCGCCTGCTGGAACTCTTCCCGGACGGCGGCGACCCGGTCGTGCTCACCGGCGGACTCGCCCTCGGCAACGCCATGCAGCTCGGCCCGGACGGCCACCTGTACTACCCGCACATGATCACGGGGCAGGTCTGGCGCATCCCGCCCGACGGCGGCGTGCCCGAGGTGGTCGCCGAGAACGTGCACGAACCGGTCGCCGTCCGTTTCGACCAGGGCGGCGTCCTCCACGTCCTCTCCCGGGGCGTGGAGGGCATCGTGACCCGCGTCGACCTGCACGGCACCGGCTCCCGCACCCTCGTCACCAGCGGACTGACCGGTCTGGACAACGCCGCGTTCGACGCGGACAACCGCATGTTCGTCTCCAGCTACGCCAGCGGCGGCGTCACCGAGCTGCACCCCGACGGCCGGACCCGCGACATCGTGCCGCGCGGCCTCGACGGACCGTACGGCGTCACGATCGACCTGGGCGGCACGGTGCACGCGGCCGACCACTACCGGGTGGCGAGCCCGGGACCGCCCGGCGAAGGCACCGGCGGTGACGTGACGACCCTCACCCTGCTCACCTTCGCTCACGGCATCGCCGCCGACGGCGACCTGCTGCACCTCACCTCGCAGTACGGCACGGTCGTCACGTACGATCCCGCGCGCCGCGGTTCCCGGACCCGGGCGACCGGGCTCGACCGGCCCCTCGGCATCGCGGTCGGACCGGACGGCTCCCTCGTCGTCGCGGAGGCGGGGGCAGGCCGGGTCGTGGCCATCGGCTCCGGGGACGCGGTCACCGTGCTGGCGGAAGGGCTCGGCCACCCGGTCGACGTGGCGTTCGACGACGCGGGCCGCTGTTACGTGAGCGACGAACGCGCCGGATCGGTGCTCCGCGTCCACCACGGCGACGGCGACGGTGGCGAAGGCCGGACGACGACCCTCGCGGACGGGCTGGGCGCACCACAGGGCCTGGCAGCCTTCGGCGACGACCTGTTCACGGTGGAGACCACTCGCCGCACGCTCCGGGCGATCTCGCTCACCACCGGAGAGACCCGGGTCGAGGCGGAGCACCTCCCCGTCGGGCCGCCCCCGGGCGTCGTCCCCCGCACCGAGCCCGCGCTGTTCGCGGGCGGCATGCCGGGCCTGGCGCCCCGCTTCGCCGGACTCGCCGCAGCCCCGGACGGCTCGCTCCTGCTGTCGGCCAACGGGGAGGGCACGGTCCTGCACCTGTCTCGGTCACCGGCCGACGCCTGACGTGCGGCGGGCGCGTCAGCGTCCCGTCAGCATCCCCGCGCAGGCCGTCGGCGTCCCGTCAGGGAGTGCCCGGACGAGGGAGCGGGCGGCATACCGTGCGGCGCGAGCGCCGGCCCGCCTCCTCGTGTCCGGGGCCTTCGGCCCGCTCCGGCCCCGCGCCGGGCCGGTCAGTCCATCAGCCCGGCGGCGAGCGTGGCCCCCAGTTCCCAGCAGGCCTCCAGATCGGCCTTGCCGGGCCCGCCGGCCACGCTCACCACCGGCGCCGCGCGCTGCCAGGCGAGGCCCGTCGTGACCGACTCGACGGCGCGCACCGCGCCGGTGGTGTCGCTGCCGCCGTGCACGTAGTAGCCGAAGGGCCGGCCCCGGGTCTGGTCCAGGCAGGGGTAGTAGACCTGGTCGAAGAAGTGCTTCAGCGCCCCGGACATGTAGCCGAGGTTCGCCGGGGTGCCCAGCAGGTATCCGTCGGCCTCCAGCACGTCGACGGCGGTGGCCGCCAGCGCCGCGCGCCGGACCACCCGCACCCCCTCGATCTCCGGCGCGGTCGCCCCGGACACGACGGCTTCCAGCATCGCCTGGCAGTTCGGCGACGGCGTGTGATGCACGATGAGCAAAGTGGCCACACCCCGAAGCCTGCCGTCCGGCACCCACCGGCCGCAAGAAACACCACCGGGCCGGCGTGGAGCGGCGGCCGGCGGCGTCCGACGGGTACCCGGCCGGACGGAATGCCGGCCGGCCCCTCCAGGCGGCCCGGGCGAGTGGGGAGGGTCCGCGAGGGCCCGGGGCCGGGGGTACAGTCGGCTCGCCGCTCAGCCCGTGCCGGACCGGGCGCCGCGGCCCGAGGTTTCCTCATCGTGATCCGGCCAGGGAATGGCATGACCAGTACGCAGGAATCGCCCGGACTGACCCCGCCGGCCCCGAAGGCGTCGGGGGCGGCCGCCGCCACTGCCTCGGCCGACGCCCGCGTCACGCGGATACGGCGGCGTCTGGAGCGGCTGATCGGGATCGCGGCGACCGAGGGCAACGCGCTCACCGTCCTGCGCAACGGGGACGAGATCTTCGCCGCGATGCTGGCCGGTATCCGCCGTGCCGAGCACACGGTGGACATGATGACGTTCGTGTACTGGAAGGGCGACATAGCCCGCCGCTTCGCCGAGGCCCTCGCGGAGCGGGCCCGTGCCGGGGTGCGGGTCCGGCTGCTGCTGGACGGGTTCGGCAGCAGGCTGATCGAGGCCGAGCAGCTGCGGACGATGGAGCGGGCCGGGGTGCAGGTGGCGTGGTTCCGCAAGCCGCTGTACCTGTCGCCGCTCAAGCAGAACCACCGCTGTCACCGCAAGGTCCTCGTCGTCGACGAGGAGACCGCCTTCACCGGCGGGGTGGGGATCGCCCAGGAGTGGTGCGGTGACGCGCGCAATCCGCACGAGTGGCGTGACACCCACGTCGAGGTCCGCGGCCCCGCGGTGGACGGCGTCGCCGCGGCCTTCGCGCAGAACTGGGCGGAGTGCCACGACGAACTCTTCGACGACCGGGACCGGTTCGTCACGCACCCGCGCCAGGGCGACGCGATCGTCCAGGTGGTGCGCGGTTCGGCGAGCTTCGGCTGGCAGGACATGCAGACCCTGATCCGCGTGATGCTGGAGTCGGCCGAGGAACGCTTCCGCCTGGCCACCGCCTACTTCTCACCGGACGAGTACTTCGTCGAGCTGCTGTGCGCCGCCGCTCGCCGCGGGGTCGAGGTGGAGATCGTGCTGCCCGGGCCGCACACCGACAAACGGGTCTGCCAGTTGGCCGGGCAGCACTACTACGAGGACCTCACCGCGTGCGGGGTGAAGATCTACCAGTACCAGCCGACGATGATGCACGCCAAAGTCATCACCGTCGACCGCGTCGCCGCCCTGATCGGCTCGACCAACTTCAACCGCCGCTCTCTCGACCACGACGAGGAGGTCATGCTGGCCGTGCTGAACCCGGAGTTCACCGCGACACTGGACGAGCACTTCGAGGCGGACATCGAGGCCAGCACCCTGATCAGGGCGGGCCGGTGGAAGAGACGCTCCGCCGTCCAGCGGGTGCGCGAGGTCGCCGTCCGGCCCGTCCGCCGGTTCCTGTGAGCCGGGCTACGGCCGCCCGATCGGCCGGTTCAGCTCGTGCCCGTGGAGCCCACGCCGAAGGAGATCCAGACGTCCGGGGGCAGGTCCGGGCGATGGGGTACCGGCCTGCGCTCCTCGGCCCAGGCCTCGCCCGCGATCTCGGCGGCGACGCGGCGCCAGAAGCGAACCGCGGCCTGGTTGGCGTCCTGGAAGGCGACTTCCCACTGCCCCGGGTGCCTGGCCACGATCTCCTGGACGGCCCGCAGGCCGATCCCTCTCCTGCGCCCCCCCGCGGACGACGAAGAAGCTGTTCAGCACACGGACCCGGCCGGTCAGGTTGCGCACGAACGCGAAACCGGCGGGGCGGTTCCCGCTCGTCAGCAGGTACGGCGCCCAGTCGGCGTCGGTGAAGGCCGTCCGGAGCCGGTCGGCGCGGAAGGTTCCGTCCGGGCCCGGCAGCTGGCCATCCGTCTCCGACATGTCATGGCGGAACATCAGCCACAACCGCTCCACTGTCGGACGGTCGGCAGCGGTCGCGGGGCGCACAACGACTGACATGGGACTCCTTCTCGGGGACTGATCGACCGGCCCTCCAGGGCATGAAGACAGCCTCCCCCGCGGATACGGGTCCGAGCCCGGGAAGGCGCCAGCGCCCGGGTCTCCCTCACGTCCCGGACCATGGCCTGACCCAGTCGAACGCAACCCGGAAACGGATCCTCATCCCGTCATGACCCACACCTGGAACACACGCGCCGAGACCGGCGCCGACGTCCCCGTCATCCGTGACATCGTCCGCACCGCCTTCCCCACGCCGGAAGAGGCCGTCCTCGTCGACGCCCTGCGCGCCGACCCCGAGGCCTGGATCGACGGACTGTCCCTCGTCGCGGTGGACGACGACGACCGCCCCGTGGGCCACGCCCTGCTGACCCGCTGCCACATCGGGGACAGCCCGGCGCTCTGCCTGGCACCCGTCGCCGTCCGGCCCGATCGGCAGAATGGCGGCGCCGGCGCTGCGGCCGTCCGGGCGGCGCTCGCCGCGGCCGGGCGTATGGGCGAGCGCCATGTCGTCGTCCTCGGACACCCCGAGTACTACCCGCGGTTCGGCTTCGGCCGGGCCTCCGCCCACGGCATCGGCCTGACCATCGACGTCCCGGACGAGGCCCTCATGGCCCTCACCCTGGACGCCGCCCACCCGCTGCCCGCCGGCACCGTCCGCTACGCGGCACCGTTCGGCATCTGACGGCAGCGGTCGCCACGCCGCAGGCAGCGGCCGCTACGCCGCCTTCGACCAGCAGCCGACCTACGAGGCGGGGAGCGCCTGGCCGCCTCGATCGCGGTGGCCCGCGGCCGAGGCGGGCCGCATACCTCGACGGGGCCGCCCACCGGGGTCGGTGAGCGGCCCCGTCGGGGGGTGCGGGTATGCCCGCCGGCGGTCAGCCGACCGGCGCCGCCGGGCCCTTGCCGGCCGGAACGGCGGCCGCTTCTCCGGACTCCTCGGCGAGGCGCTCCATGCCGCTGGTGGTCTTGAGCGGCTTCTCCTTCAGGAACACGACGGCGACCAGCGCCAGCAGCGCGAACGGCGTGGCGACGAGGAACAGGTCGGCCGTGGCGACACCGTAGGCGTGCTCGACGATGGACCGCATCGGTGCGGGCAGCGTGGACATGTCCGGGACGCTGCCCTCGCCCGAGCCCTCACCGCCGGGAACGGTGATGCCCGCGTTGCTGAGCCCCTTGGTCATCTCACTGGCGACCCGGTTGGCGAGGATCGCGCCGAGGACGCTGACGCCGATGGTGCCGCCCATGCTGCGGAAGAAGGACAGTACGGACGTCGCGGCGCCCAGGTCGGCGGCGGGCACGTCGTTCTGCGCGGCCAGCACCAGATTCTGCATCAGCATGCCGACGCCGACGCCGAGGATCGCCATGTACAGGCTGAGCAGACCGAAGTGCGTCTTCGCGTCGATCGTGGCGAGCAGCGCGAGGCCGACGGCCATCAGGGCCGCGCCCGCCACCAGGTACCGCTTCCACTTGCCGGTCCGGCTGATCACCTGCCCGGCGACGGTGGACGACACCAGCAGGCCGAGGATCATGGGCAGGCTCATCAGGCCCGCGACGGTCGGCGACTTGCCCAGGGAGACCTGGAAGTACTGCGAGAGGAAGACGGTCCCGCCGAACATGGCGACGCCGACCAGGAGGCTGGCGACGGTGGTCAGCGTGACCGTGCGATTGCGGAAGATGTCGAGCGGGATGACCGGCTCGGGGGTACGGCCTTCGACGAAGACCGCGGCGACCAGCAGCAGCACGCCACCGCCGGCGAGCGCACCGGTCTGCCAGGACGCCCAGTCGAACTCGTTGCCGGCCAGCGACACCCAGATGAGCAGCGCGCAGACGCCGGCGACGATCAGGAAGGCGCCGAGCCAGTCGATGCGCACCTTGCGAGACACGGTGGGCAGCCGCAGCGTGCGCTGCAGCAGCGCGATGGCGAGCAGCGCGAACGGCACGCCGATGAAGAAGCACCAGCGCCAGCCCAGCCACGAGGTGTCCACCAGGACACCGCCGATCAGCGGACCGGCCACGGTGCCCACGGCGAAGACGGCACCGAAGATGCCGGCGTACTTGCCCAGTTGGCGGGGCGGGATGACGGAGGCCATCACGACCTGCGCGAGGGCGGTCAGACCACCCGCGCCGATGCCCTGCACGACCCGGCTGAAGATCAGCAGTCCGACACCGTGGGAGAAGCCGGCCAGCAGCGAGCCGACCACGAACATGGCCAGTGAGAGCTGCAGCAGGAGCTTCTTGTTGAAGAGGTCGGACAGCTTGCCCCACAGGGGCACCGTCGCGGTCATCGCCAGCAGTTCGGAGGTGACGACCCAGGTGTAGGAGGACTGGCTGGCGCCCAGGTCGGCGATGATCGTGGGCAGCGCGTTGGAGACGACGGTGCCGGCCAGGATGGCGACGAACATACCGGCCATCAGGCCGGACATGGCCTGGAGTATCTGCCGTGGGGTCATGGAGGTGGGAGGCGCGTCGGCGGGCGCCTGGGATGCGGTCACAGCATCTCTTTCGGTGGTGGTCTGATGGGTCGCGCGAGCCCGGCGCGGAGGCTACGCGGGAGGTGCCGGGAGGCCGGCGGCGAGGAGGGCGAACACCTCGTGGAACACGTCGAGGAAGGCGGCGTCCTCCTGATGGGCGGACCAGTGGTCCATGCTGGTCCGCACCGCGGCGTTCGCCACCGAGGCCAGCAGCCGCGGGTAGAGGCCCGGCGCCGCGCGCCGTTCCTCGCCGCCTCCGGTCCCGGAACCGGGCCGATCGCCGCCCCCGGCGCCGCGGAGGCGTTCGGCGATGGCTTCCGCCAGGTCCGCCTCGGCCGCCACGTGCGCCCCGACGCCGCGTGCCAGGAGGTGCGGTGAGGCATGCAGCACCTCGGCGTGCAGCCGCCACAGCTCGTGGTGCTGCTCCGCCTCGGCCAGCTCGGCCGCCATGGCTTCGCGCAGGGCTTCCAGCGGGGAGAGACCGGCCGGTGCGTCGAGTACGGCGTGCCGCAGGCGTACCCCCGCGTCGACGTCGATGACGACGAAGGCGTCGTCGCGGGTGTCGAAGTAGTTGAAGAAGGTTCGCACCGACACACCGGCCGCGGAGCTGATCGCCTCGACGGTGACCTTCTCCGCTCCGTGTTCGGCGGCGAGGCGTACCGCGGCCTCGGTGAGGGCGGCGCGCGTGGCCCGCTTCTTCCGCTCCCGCAGCCCGCCTCCCGCGGCACTCTTCTCCGACATAAGTTGCATGGTATGCAAAGATGCACGGCATGCAAAATTCGGGTTCTCGGCCCTCCAGTCGCGCCGGCGTCTCCTCGAACGGGACGGCGTCCCCCGTGGGCCGGTTGGGCGGCAGCCTGGCCAGCACGGCGGCCATGCCGCAGGTGTTGGTCGCGCCCGAGAAGACCAGGCCCGCGCCGATGGCGCCGAGCCAGTGCCCGGGACGCCGGACGCGACCCGCCAGGAAGCCGGCGGCGACGAGCGACCCGGCGGCGAGGCGCACCTGCCGGTCCATGGGCCACGGCGTGCGGGCCCCGGCCGGACGCTCGGCCGGGTGGCCGGCCGCCGCCCACGCGCCGGTGCCGCCCTGGAGGGTGGCGGCCTCGACGCCACGCGCGGCCAGGCGCGCGCAGCCCTTGGCGGACCGGGCCCCGGAGGCGCACACGAGCAGCAGCGGCCCGCGCGCGGCGGCCGCCGTCAGGGCCCCGCGGCCTCGTCGAGCCGCTCCAGCGGAACGTTGTGCGCGCCTGGGAGGTGGCCGCCGGCGTACTCACCGGGGGAGCGGACGGTCGACGGCGGTGAACCCGCCGAGGCGGTCCACTGCCAGGCCGGTACTCCACCGTGACAAAGGTACTCGGGGGGTATTGGGGCGACGGAGGCATGGGCTCCGCACGCGTACACAACTTCTGCGTGCGTCAGGGAAGTTGGGGTAAACGACGCAGCAGTGCGGTCGGCACCGGGGTCGGCGCCGGTGCCGGCCGCACTGCTCGTGTCACACACCGCCTCCCGGTACGGAGGCCCGGCCCCCGTTCGGGAACCGACGTGATCCGAACGGCCCTGTCGGGTACCCGACCGGTCTGCGCAGGGTTGGGATGTGCACGGGACACCAGTGCCCACCCGGCCCGACCGCTGTCCCGACACGGAAAGGACCACCGATGTCCGCCGACACGCAGCAGGCGCCCTCCGGGCTCACGGACGAGGAGCTCGCCGGTCTGGACGCCCACTGGCGCGCCGCGAATTACCTCTCCGTCGGCCAGATCTATCTGATGGCCAATCCCCTGCTGACCGAGCCACTGCGCCCCGAGCACGTCAAGCCCCGGCTGCTCGGCCACTGGGGCACCTCACCCGGTCTCAACCTGGTCCACACCCACCTCAACCGGGTGATCAAGGCCCGGGACCTCGACGCCCTGTGCGTCTGGGGTCCCGGCCACGGCGGGCCCGCCGTCCTGGCCAACTCGTGGCTGGAGGGCTCGTACACCGAGACCTACCCGGACATCACCCGGGACGCGAGCGGAATGGGCCGGCTGTTCAAGCAGTTCTCGTTCCCCGGCGGCGTGCCGAGCCATGTCGCACCCGAGACGCCGGGCTCCATCCACGAGGGCGGCGAGCTCGGCTACTCGCTCTCGCACGCCTACGGCGCCGCTTTCGACCACCCCGGCCTGGTGGTCGCCTGCGTGATCGGCGACGGCGAGGCGGAGACCGGCCCGCTGGCGACGTCCTGGCACTCCGACAAGTTCCTCGACCCGGTCAACGACGGCGCCGTCCTGCCGATCCTGCACCTCAACGGCTACAAGATCGCCAACCCGACGGTGCTCGCCCGCCTCCCCGAGGCCGAACTCGACGAACTCCTGCGCGGCTACGGCCACGACCCGATCCACGTCACCGGCGACGAACCGGCCGCCGTCCACCGCACGATGGCCCACGCCATGGACACCGCCCTGGACCGCATCGCCGCCATCCAGCGCGCCGCCCGCCAGGACGGCGCCGGCGACCGCCCCCGCTGGCCGGTGATCGTACTGCGCACCCCCAAGGGCTGGACCGGCCCGGCCGAGGTCGACGGCCTGCCCGTGGAGAACACCTGGCGCGCCCACCAGGTGCCCCTGTCCGCCGTACGGACCAATCCGGAGCACCTCGCGCAGCTGGAGCAGTGGCTGCGCTCCTACCGGCCCGAGGAGCTGTTCGACGACGCCGGGGCACCGCGGCCCGCGGTCCTCGCCACCGTCCCGCAGGGGGCACGCCGACTGGGCGCCACCCCCTTCGCCAACGGCGGGCTCCTGCTGCGCGAGCTGCCCCTGCCGCCACTGGAGAAGTACGCCGTCCCCGTCGACGAACCCGGCGCGAGCACGCACGAACCCACCCGGGTCCTGGGCGACCTGCTGGCGGACGTCATGGCCGCCACCGCAGACCGGCGCGACTTCCGCCTCGTCGGCCCCGACGAGACCGCCTCCAACCGCCTCCAGGCCGTCTACACCGCCAGCGGCAAGACATGGCAGGAACGGACGCTGCCCGTCGACGAGGACCTCGACCGGCACGGCCGCGTGATGGAGATCCTCTCCGAACACACCTGCCAGGGCTGGCTGGAGGGCTACCTCCTCACCGGCCGGCACGGACTCTTCTCCTGCTACGAGGCGTTCGTCCACATCGTCGACTCGATGGTCAACCAGCACGTCAAGTGGCTGCGCGTGACCCGCCGCCTGCCCTGGCGCGCCCCCATCGCCTCCCTCAACTACCTGCTCACCTCCCATGTGTGGCGCCAGGACCACAACGGCTTCTCCCACCAGGACCCCGGCTTCGTCGACCACATCCTCAACAAGAGCCCCGAGGCCGTGCGGGTCTACCTGCCGCCGGACGCCAACACCCTGCTCTCCGTCGCCGACCACGCCCTGCGCAGCCGCGACTACGTCAACGTGATCGTCGCCGGCAAGCAGCCCTGCTTCGACTGGCTGTCCATGGAACAGGCGAAGGTGCACTGCGCCCGGGGCGCCGGCATCTGGGACTGGGCCGGTACCGAGGACGGCAGCCGTGACCCCGACGTGGTGCTCGCCTGCGCGGGCGACGTCCCGACCCAGGAGGTACTGGCCGCCGCCCAGCTGATCCGCCGCCACCTGCCCGACCTCGCCGTACGGGTGGTCAACGTCGTCGACATCGCCCGGCTGCTGCCCAGCGGGGAACACCCGCACGGCATGAGCGACTTCGAGTACGACGGCCTGTTCACCGCCGACAAGCCGGTCATCTTCGCCTACCACGGCTACCCCTGGCTGATCCACCGGCTCGCCTACCGGCGCACCGGCCACGCACATCTGCACGTGCGCGGCTACAAGGAGGTCGGGACCACGACCACGCCCTTCGACATGGTCGTCGGCAACGACATGGACCGCTACCGCCTGGTCATGGACGTCATCGACCGCGTACCCGGCCTCGCCGTGCGCGCGGCGGCCGTACGGCAGCGCATGGAGGACGCCAGGCTGCGCCACCACGACTGGATCCGCGAACACGGAGTGGACCTGCCCGAGGTCGCCGACTGGTCCTGGGCGGGCTCCCGGTGACGGCGACGCCCACGACCTGGGACTACGTCCACTACGACCCCGCCGAGGAGCGGCTGCGCGAGTCGCTGTGCACACTCGGCAACGGCTACTTCGCCACCCGGGGCGCGCTGCCCGAGTGCGTCGCGGACGACGTGCACTACCCGGGCACCTACGTGGCCGGCTGCTACAACCGGCTCACCTCCCACGTCGCCGGACGCGACGTGGAGAATGAGGACGTGGTCAACCTTCCGAACTGGCTGCCGCTGCGCTTCCGGGTCGCCGGAGGGGACTGGCTCACGCCGGACACCGCCGACGTACTCGACCACCGCCAGACCGTGCATCTGGACTCGGGCATGCTGGAGCGCCGCACCCGCTTCGCGCTCGGCGGGGGACGTGTGCTGTCCGTGCGCCAGCTGCGCCTGGTGCACATGGCGGATCCCCATCTCGCCGCGATGCGCACGGAGTTCACGGTCGACGCGGGCACGGCGGACCTCGAGGTGGAGGCGGCCCTCGACGGCGGCGTCACCAACTCCGGGGTTCCGCGCTACCGGGACCTGGAGGGCCGCCACCTGACCCACGTGCACACCGGCAGCGCCGATGACGGCACGGTCTGGCTGCGCTGCCGCACCCGCACCTCGGACATCCGGGTCGGCCTGGCGGCCCGCGCGACGGCCGACGCGCCGGTCACCCCGGCGCGGGAACACCTGCGGGTCACCCAGCGCACGACCCTGCGGGCGACACCGGGCCGCACCGTCACCGTCGACAAGGTCGTGGCCCTGCACACCTCACGCGACCCGGCGATCAGCGATCCGCTGCAGGCCGCCGTGGACCGGGTGGCCGACGCCCCCGGCTTCGACGAACTGCTGGTGTCGCACCGGACGGCCTGGGGCCAGTTGTGGCGCCGCGCCGAACTCGACGTACCCGGCGAGGCGGGCAGCATCCTGCGGCTGCACCTCTTCCACGTGCTGCAGACCCTCTCCCCGCACACCGCCGACCTCGACGTGGGTGTACCGGCCCGCGGACTGCACGGGGAGGCGTACCGGGGACATGTCTTCTGGGACGAGCTGTTCGTCCTGCCCTACCTCAACCTGCACTTCCCCGAGGTGTCACGGGCCCTGCTCCACTACCGGCACCGCCGCCTGGAACGGGCCCGTGCCGCGGCCCGCGCGATCGGCAGGCGCGGCGCGCTGTACCCGTGGCAGAGCGGCAGCGACGGACGCGAGGAGACCCAGCAGCTCCACCTCAACCCGCACTCGGGCCGCTGGCTGCCGGACCACTCGCACCTCCAGCACCATGTGGGGTCGGCGATCGCCTACAACGTGTGGCAATACTGCGAGGCGAGCGGCGACGAGGAGTTCCTGCACACCAAGGGTGCCGAGATGCTGCTGCAGATCGCGCGCTTCTGGGCGGACTCCGCCACCTGGGACGAGCACCTGGGGAGGCACCGCATCAGGGGCGTCGTCGGCCCCGACGAGTACCACGAGGCCTACCCCGGCGCCGTACGACCGGGCCTCGACGACAACGCGTACACCAACGTCACCGCCGCCTGGGTCCTGTCCCGCACCCTGGAGGTCCTGGCGGACCTGCCCGAACCCCGCCGCCGGGAACTCGTCGAGCGCACCGCCCTGCACGACGGCGAACTGGAACAGTGGGAGGACGTCTCCCGCACCCTGCACGTGCCCTTCCACGAGGGCGTCGTCAGCCAGTTCGACGGGTACGGCGACCTCGCCGAACTCGACTGGGAGGGCCTGCGCCGGCGCCACGGCGACATCCGGCGCCTCGACCGCGTCCTGGAGGCCGAGGACGACAGCGTCAACAACTACCAGGCGTCCAAGCAGGCCGACGTACTGATGCTGGGCTACCTCTTCTCACCGGCCGAACTCCGCTCGCTCTTCGAGCGGCTGGGGTACCGCCTGGGCGAGTCGGCCTGGCAGCGCACCGTCGACTACTACCTGGCCCGCACCAGCCACGGCTCCACCCTCAGCGGGCTCGTCCACGGATGGCTTCTGGCCCGGGCCCGCCGCGCCGAGGCCTGGACGTTCTGCCAGGAGGCCCTCAAGGGCGACGTCGCCGACCTCCAGGGCGGCACCACCGGCGAGGGCATTCACCTCGGCGCCATGGCCGGCACCCTCGACCTGGTCCAGCGCGGTCTGACCGGACTGGAGACCCGTGCGGGCGCCCTGTGGCTGGACCCGGTGCCGCTGCCGGAGCTGTCGTCGTACGGGTTCTCCATCCGCTACCAGGGCCACTGGGGCGTACGGCTCCGGCTGGAGCACGGCAGCCTGGAGATCGCCGTGCCGGCGTCCGGCAGCCTGCCGTTCGACGTCCGGCTGCCGGACCGCGCGGTGCGCCTCCAGCCGGGCGACACCTGCCGCCTCGCGCTCCCGGACTGACCGCTCCGTCCCGTCAGGCCCACAGGGAGTAGGTCACGACGCGGGGGGCTCCGTCCGGCCTGCCGTCGGTGTAGGTCAGCGTCATCCGCGTGTAGTGCCGCTCGCCCGGGTCCTTCTCCCAGGCCCGCGGCTGGTCGAGCCGGACGGTCACGGGATACGAGTGGAACGTGCCCGCGGCGCAGTACGGGTCGCAGTCGTTGATGGCGTTGCTGCCCCGGCCGACCGCGGCGTTCGCGTCCCACCGGGACCAGTGCAGCGACACCAGGCGGCTGTTGCCGTCACCGCAGGCCAGCAGGAACGCCTCGGGCCGTACCTCCGGTTGCCGTGAGCAGTCGACGAGCACGGGGTCCCGCGTCGGCTGTGTCGATGTCGCCCGCTCCGCCGTCGGTGCGGCGGAGGCCGTGCCCAGGGGTGCTGCGAGCGCGGCGGCGGCACAGAGCGTGACCGCTGCCCTCATCGGGTTCCTGCCCATGTCTGCTCCCGGCCGTCTCGGGGTCGCTTGTCTCCGCTCTCCGTCTCCCCGTACCGACCGTACGGCCGTGCCCGGAAACCCACCACTCGTACGGAGCAACGCGGGCCGTGCCGTGGGTTACGGGGACGTGGGACGCCTGTCGGCCGGCGCCCGTGCCGGGCCGGTTGGTGCGATAAGGCGCCGACTGCATCCACCGTGTGGTCCTCGGGGCGGTCCGCAACCACCGTCGCCGCCCAGGTGTCTCATGCCGTCAAGAACGGCGACCCGTCAAGTGGAGGACCGCGGTATGCACACGATGACTGCCCCGACTGCCCCGACTGCCCCGACTGCCCCGACCGCCGCCGACCCGGCGCGCTCGCGCTCCCGTGACGCCCAGGGCGACTTCCTGCTCCAGCAGCCCGACCCGGCCGAACGCGTCCCCAGTCGCATCGACCCCGTCGACCTGCGCCGCCTGGACCTGCTCGCCCTGCTGACCGCGGCGGGCATCGCGCCCTCCGTCGGGGACCGTGCCGCCATCGCCCAGCTCAGCGAGCTGCCGGGCAGCGTGCACACGGCACTGCACCGGTGGCTGGAGCAGGCGTACGGGTTCTGCCGGTGAGGGGCGGTGAGGGGCGGTGAGGGGCGGTGAGGGGCGGTGACGGGCGGGGCGTGCCCGCGGGACACGCGCTCAGAAGTCGACGGGGTCCCGTACCAACGGGCACGTCATGCGGTGCCCTCCGCCGCGCCCCCGGCCCAGTTCCGCGCCCACGATGGTGACGACCTCGATGCGGGCCTCGCGCAGCAGGGCGTTGGTGAGGGTGTTGCGGTCATAGGTGAACACCACGCCGGGTTCCACGGCGACGGCGTTGTTGCCGCTGTCCCACTGCTGGCGTTCGGAGGCGTAGGCGTCGCCGCCCGTCTCCACCACCCGCAGCGAGGACAGCCCGAGCGCCTTGGCGACTACGTCCACGAAGGGGGTGGTGCCCTCGTCGACGACGTCGAAGCCGGGCGCGCGGTCTCCGGGACGCAGGGAGAAGGTGTGCACCCCGTCCATGATGCGGGGGTAGAGGGTGACCACGTCCCGGTCGGCGAAGGTGAACACCGTGTCCAGGTGCATGGCGGACCGCAGCTTCGGCATCCCGGCGACCACGACGTGCCGCGCGGCGCCGTTGCGGAACAGCGCGGCGGCCACCTGGGTGATGGCCTGCCGTGAGGTCCGCTCGCTCATGCCCATCAGCACGACGCCGTTGCCCACCGGCATGATGTCGCCACCCTCGAAGGTGGCCTCGCCCCAGTCGAGCTCGGGATCGCCCCACCACACTGCCGAGCCCCTGAAGTCGGGATGGAAGGTGTAGATCGCCTTCATCAGCAGCGTCTCGTCGTGCCGCGCGGGCCAGTACAGCGGGTTGAGGGTGAGCCCGCCGTACAGCCAGCAGGTCGTGTCGCGGGTGTACAGCGTGTTGGGCAGGGGCGGCATCAGGTACTCGCGCGCGCCGGTGGATTCGCGGGCCAGCGTGAGGTGGGAGGAGCGGAAGTCCTCGGGCAGGTCGCCGGTGGCCAGCCCGCCGACGAGGTACTCGGCCAGTTCCCTGGGCGACAGGGTCTCCAGGTAGGCGCGGGTCGCGTCGATGAGGCCGATGCCGACCTGGTTGGCGGTGATCTTCCGGTCCAGGAGCCATGCCTTCGCCGCCGGGATCGCCATGATCTGCGCCAGCAGGTCGTGCAGCTCCACCACCTCCACCCCGCGCCGGCGCAGCTCGCCGACGAACGCGGCATGGTCGCGCTGGGCGTTCTCCACCCACATCACGTCGTCGAAGAGCAGGTCGTCGGAGTTGGCCGGGGTGAGCCGCCGGTGCGCCAGGCCGGGGGAGCACACCAGGACCTTGCGCAGCCTGCCGACCTCGGAGTGGACGCCGAGCGCGGGCGTCGCGGCGCTCTCATTGCTGTTCACACGGCCTCCTTGAAGGATGCGGGACGAGCCGGGGGAGGGGAAGCGACGGGGACGCGGCTCACAGGTTGATCCATCCGGCGGCCAGGGCCACGATGCCGAGCACCGCGCCGACCACGGAGACGGCCAGCACGACGAGTTCCCCGGGCGAGGAGAGCCGTCGGCCCTGTTCGCGGCGGGCCATCACGAACAGGGCGGTCGCCGGGGCGTAGAGGATGAAGGAGGCCAGCAGGAGTTACAGTCCGGCCGCGTACAGCAGGAACGCGGTGTACAGGGTGGCGACGACACCGACGACCGGAGCCGGCCTCGGCGTACGCGTACACACCGGCGTCCAGGCCGG
Organism: Streptomyces sp. NPDC097107; assembly: GCF_044762405.1. Classification (NCBI taxonomy): domain Bacteria; kingdom Bacillati; phylum Actinomycetota; class Actinomycetes; order Kitasatosporales; family Streptomycetaceae; genus Streptomyces; species Streptomyces sp. NPDC097107. Next base: position 465,465 of record NZ_JBIWEF010000003.1, read on the forward strand.
GTCTGCGTACGGCGAGCGACTGGAAGACCAAGGCCGGCATCGGCATGCCCGTGCCGGCGACGGCCCAGGCGATCAGCGCCCCCGCGACGCCGGTCTCCTCGGCGAACCGTCCCGGCGGCGAGAACACCCCGGCGCCCACCATCGAGCCGACGACCATGGCGGTCAGGGTGAACAGCGGCAGCTTGGCGGCCGGCGGGGAATCCCCGTCGGTGTCGGAAGCAGCGGCCTGTGACATGCCGTCCCTCTGGGTCGCCGAGCGATTGCGACCACTGTGCATCACATGGTGGGTGCGGGCATCTCGTTCACTTCCGCCGCCCGGCTCCGCACGGCGCGCTCATTGCCCGGTGCGCAGGTCGATGCCGCGCCGGGCGAGGGTGAGTACACCCATGACGATCAGGGCGACGCCGAGCAACTGCGGCACGATCCACCAGCCGGCGCGCACGTCCTCCTGGTAGAGGACGACACCGAGCAGGAGGCTCACCGCGGCGTCCCCCAGGGTGAGGGCGGGCTGGGAGGCGACGAGGGGGCCGCCCTGCATGGCGTGCTCCAGCAGGAGCACGGCACCCACACCGGCCGCGGCGAAGCCGTAGGTCTGCCACGTGGTCAGGAGGCCGACCAGGCCGTCGGTGTCCAGGACGCGCATGGAGTCCTTCATCAGAGCGGCCGTCAGGGCATAGCACACCGCGGTGGCCGCACCGAGGCAACCGGCGCGGGCCTTGCCGACGGGGCGCTTCAGACCGGCCGCGGTCAGCAGTACGGCCGCCACGGCACAGGCCACCAGCGCGGGCACCCACCGATCCAGGGGCACGTCGGCCTCGCCGCCGCCCGGCGCGGCCGACGCCAGCGCGACACCGAGCCCGACGACGACAGCGCCGACGGCGAGCCACATGACGTGACCCATGTGGCGGCCGGTCATCAGCGAGGCCAGCAGCAGGGCCAGGGGTAGCTCCAGCACGAACAACGGCTGGACGAGTGACAGCGGCCCCGTCGCCAGAGCCACCGCCTGCGCCACACCGGCGACGACGACGGCCAGCATGCCGCCGATCCAGACCGGCCGCCGCAACAGGTCGAGCACCAGCCCCGGGCGGAAGCCCTGGGTCTGCGGCACACTCAGCGCGGCACGCCGCTGGAGCACGGTGGCCAGCGCGTTGCTGAACGCGGCGAGGAGTGCGAAGAGCACCGGCAGTACAACACCCATCCACCGATCCTCACCCCGTATCCCCCCGACCGCGCGCCGCGCTACGGCGGGGGAGGACGGTGCGACCGTGGGCGGTGCCGGGCGCGGGCGCCGTCAGTTGTCGCTCTGCGCGGACGGCTTCTCCGTTCCGGCGTCCTGCTTCTCCTGCTTCTGCTTCGCCTCCGGCGTCTCGGTGGCGGTGTAGTAGACCGAGGTGCCCTGCTTGGAGCGCTGGGCCTGGTTCTTGGCGACGAGCCCCTCGAGGGTGGTACGGACGACCGTGGTCTTGATGGTGCGTCCGGAGTTGGCCTGACCGAGCGCCGTGGTGACCTCGGCGGCGGAGCGCGGCTCACTCTGTTCCACGAGGTGGTTGCGCACCAGCTCGACCAGCGTGGGCCGGTCGGCGACCGGCGCTGACGTCTTCTTCGCCGCCGGCTTCCGGGCGGCCTTGGCGGACGGCTTGGCGGTCGGCTTGGTCGCCGGCTTGGTGGCAGGCGCGGCGTCGGTCTTCGGGGCCGGCTTGGCACCCGGCTTCGGGGCGGCGGCGCGCTTGGGAGTGGCGGCGGCCTTCCCGCTCCGCGTCCGCCTTCCGGCGGCCGACTCCGTGGCGGCACTGCCCCGGGGAGCGGGGACGGCGGCCGTGTCGGTCGCGGCGGCGGACTCCGTGGCGGTCGCGGGCTGGGCCGAAGGGGAGGTGATGCCGAGCGCCTGCTGCATGTTCACCAGCAGGGCGTGGTCGTGCTGCAGTGCGGCCAGCTGCTGCTGCAGAGCGGTGATCTCCGCGCTGATGCGCTCCTGCTCCTTGGTGTTGCGCTCCAGGTCGTCGGTCACCTGGACGCTGTACTGCGACGCCAGTTGGGTGGCGGCCTGCATCGTGCTCTCGGACATGGTGTTGACTCTCCTCGATTCGCGGCCGTGAAGGCTCGTGAGGAACGGCGGGACATCAGGCGCGGGACATGCGGACCATGTCCGAACGGCGCCCGGCAGCGGAGAACTGGAGTCTGCCACCGGCTGTGCTGACACACAGATAGTACGGACGGACGGCGCCTGTCGTTCCCCTGTTTGCTGCCGGGCCGGTATACCACGTATGGCCGCCAACGTGGTATGTGCCGCGGGTTCCTCGCCTACATGTTCGGAGCGTCGGCACCGGCACTCACTCGCCGTCGGGCACCTCGACGATGTTTCCGTCCTTGTCGACGGTGCGAGTCTGCCAGTAGGTGTCCCACTCGTCGCCGACGTGCTCGGGGACCTTGCCCTCGGGGTAACGGGTGTAACCTGCGGGCGGCTCCTCGTCGTCGGGAACGCAGGCACTGCCGGTGCCGCCGATGGTCATGACCGGGTACTCGCCGCCGCCACAGGTCGCCTCCCGCATCGAGCAGCCGGTCAGGATCGCGGCGACGGTCACGCAGACCAGGGCGAACCCCGGGGCGGACCGCGTCGCGCGGTCGACGCGGGAGAGCGACGGGCGGTGAACTCGGCCGGTGGTACGCACGGTTGGCTCCCCCTGGGTGGCTGGTACGGTCAGCCTCCCCCGGCGGGGGGAGACACCTCATGAGTACGAGTACTCAACCGGGAGGGCCGTACTACCTGACACGGCCGGCCAAACGGTCAACCTCGCGCGCGGCCTCATGTGCCTCCCGCTCGGCCCGGGACAGCGCGTCGGCGGCCGTACGCCTCCGCTCCGCGGCATCGCGCCGCTCCCGCTCGGCCCGGTCGAGCTCCTCGTGCGCCTGCCTCAGTCGTTGCTCCGCGGCGGACACCTCCTCGCACGCCCGCTCGTGTTCCTCGTCGGTCCGCCGCAGGGACGCCTCGGCGCCGGCCTTTTCCTCGCGTCTGCCACTCAGCTGCCGCGCGGCGTCCTCCGCGGCCTGTTCGGCCCGGGCGAGTTCCTCCTGCCGTTCGTGGCGCCGCTCGGCGAGTTCGTCCCGCGCCAGGCCCGCGGGCGCGCGCCGACGGGTGTCCGGCCGGGGCCGCTCGCGCGGTGCGGGTTCGGCCGGCGCGGTGTCCGAGGGGAACTCCGACGGCGGGGTGAGGGAGACCTCCAGGCGTCCGCCTGCCCACTCGTCGGCCGCGTCCGGGTCCGCGAGGACCGCGCGCAGGGTCGACTCGACCTCGCGCTGCGCCGCTTGAGACAGTTGGTGCCCGGCCTCGCGGGAGAGCTGGGCGGCCTGCCGGGACAGGGCGGAGACGATGTGCCGACGCTGCGCGGAGAGCTCCTTGAGGCCGGTCGCGTCCAGGGTGCGATGTGCCTCGCGCAGCGCCTGCCCCAGCTCCATGAACCGCCGGCTCTCCTCCGGTCGGGAGCGCCTCAGCAGGTTCGCCGCCCAGGCCGCGAGCGTGGGCCGACGGGCTGCGTGGATGCGGCGGGCGTCCTCCTTGCGGCCGGCCGTTCTGGCGGCCGCGGCGTGTTCCTCACGACGGGCGACGAATTCGGACGGCGGCGTCGCGTAGAGCTCGTCGAGGACCGCATCGACCGGCTCGACGTCGTGATCGCCGCTCTCGCGCCGACGCCCGCCCTTGCGCTGCATGTCCGCTGCCTCCGCCTCGCCGCTACGACCGTCCTGACCTCGACGCGGCCGACTTCGCCGCCTCCTCCTCGTCGTCGTAGACGAGGAGGCCGTCCGTCCGCAGTCGAGCACCAGGGGTGGGGGAGTGGGCCGTCAGGCGGCCGTCGTGCATGAGGTGGTCCACGGGCGTGCCGCGGGCCAGGACGGCGAAGTCGGCGATGATGCGACGGTGGCACCGCCACCACACCGCTTCGCCGCACATGACCGCGGTGCGTTCCCGCGCCGCCTGCTCCAGTAGCTCGTCCATGGCGGTGACGAACTCCGGCGTGCGGGTGTGGCCGGCGTACCCGCGGAACGAGGTGTTGCGCCAGATGACGTCGGGCGAGTCCGGCACCGGCTTGCGGAAGCCGCCCAGGCGCTGCTCCCACCGGTAGGCGAGGCCCTCCTCGGGCATCCACCCGGCGAGCCGGTCCCGCAGCAGGTCGGGGTCCCGGCGGCTGCCGGGCGCCGTCCTGACGTCGACCACGGCGGCGATGTCCGCACCACGCAGCAGTTCGGCCAGCGCGGCGCGGCCCGCGGTGCCGTGCCCGAACGTGACCAGGTGAGGCTGGGACATGTCGTCGGGGGTCCCCTCGCTGCCTGCGGTCATGCCTCCTGTGTACGGTCACGCGGACCGCCCCGCGACCCGGGGAGGGGCTTCATGCGGGCGACCGGTCGATTCGGCGGTCACCGAATTCGGACGGCCCCAGCTTCGGCCGTGCTCCCTGCGCCGATGTAACCCGGTCGTCACCGATCCCCGGCCCGCGACCACTCCTCGCGCAAAATGCCGAACAGCACCCGGTCGTAGCGCCGCCGGTCCATCAGCACGGCGGAGCGCAGCCGGCCCTCCTCCTGGAAGCCCAGCTTCGTGAAGGAACGCACGGCACGCTCGTTGCCGCTCCAGGTGTCCAGCTCCAGCCGGTTGAGACCGTACGCGCCGAACAGGTGGTCCACGAGCAGCCGCAGCGCCTCCGACCCGTGGCCGCGCCCCCAGACTCCTTCTCGCCGATGGTGACGCCCAGGGTGGCCACGCCGGTGTACGGGTCCAGGCCGCGGTAGTCGGCCATCCCTTTCACCCCGCCGCCGGCCGTGTCCTCGACCGTGAACACGGCCGACTCCCTCGGGCTGAGCCGCAGCATGGTGTCGAAGGCGAGCGTGATCGCCTCCGCCGTCACGGGACCGAAACACGGGTCACCGGCAGCCGCCCAGCGCACCACCTGGGGATCGTTGCGCCACCGGAGATGATGCGCCGCGTCCTCTGCACGCAGCGCGCGCAACCTCGTCGACCTGCCTTTGATCATCGCCGGATCACAGGGGGCGTCGCGGAACGCCCGTCATGCGATCACCTTGTCGACGAATGCCGCGAGGTTCGCGACGGTCCGCCGGATCTTCTCCTCCTGCGTGATCGTTTCGTGCAGTCGCGCGCCGGCACCCGCCTCCCGCTTGCCCCGCACATACAGCGAACAGGCCAGGTCGCTGCATATGTAGGCGCCCACCGAGTTGCCCTGTTGCCCGGCCTTGCCCGCCTTCGGCGCGACCATCAGGGAGACGCCGCCGGAGTGTGTGGTCAGGCACATCGAGCACATGCTGCGGCGAGCCTGCCCGGAGGCGGCGCCGGAGGAGCGCAGCACGAGTGCCGTCGGACGGCCGCCCAGTTCGGTCACCAGGTAGGCGCGGTCCGGCGCCTGGGGATCCCGCCAGCCGAAGTAGTCCAGGTCGGCCCACGGGCGGTCGGCCAGGTCGTGGGGTATGGACAGGCGCTTGGCCGCGCCCTTGGTGCAGTTCACGAAGGCGGCACGGATCTCTTTGTCGGTCAACGGTTTCATACACGTGAGGCTAAGTTGCCTAAAAACTTTAGGCAACTGCATAATGTGTTCAGGGCAACGGAAGGACGACTATGGTGCGGGTGGGGCTGACCACCGAACGCCTGGTCCGGGCGGGCGCGGAACTGGCCGACGAGGTCGGCTTCGACCAGGTGACGGTCTCCGCGCTGGCCAGACACTTCGACGTCAAGGTCGCGAGTCTGTACTCGCACGTGAGGAACTCCCAGGACCTCAGGACCCGGATCGCCCTGCTGGCCCTCGCCGAACTCGCCGACCGGGGCGCCACGGCGCTGGCCGGGCGGGCCGGCAAGGACGCCCTCGCCGCCTTCGCGAACGTCTACCGCGACTACGCCCGGGAACACCCCGGCCGGTACACCGCGGCCCAGCTGCGGCTCGATCCGGAGACGGCGGCGGCCGGCGCGGGCGTCCGGCACGCCCAGATGACCCGGGCCATCCTGCGCGGCTACGACCTGGCGGAACCCGACCAGACCCACGCCGTCCGCCTCCTGGGCAGCGTCTTCCACGGCTACGTCAGTCTGGAGATGGGCGGCGGCTTCAGCCACAGCGCCCCCGACACCCAGGAGACGTGGACGCGGGTCGTGGACGCCCTCGACGCCCTGCTGCGCAACTGGCCCGCGGCGTGAACCACCCCGCCCCCGAGGCCGGCCACACCCCCACAGCCGGAGACGACATGCACACCACGGACGACTGGATCACCACGCCGATCACCATGGACCTCCTGCGCGGTGCCCTCGACCTCGAGCGCACCGAGCAGGGCCTGCTGCCGCACCGGCTGCCCGCCCGGGCCCGGGCCCGGAACACCGACGGACAGCTGGCCATGGCCGAGTCCCAGCCCTCCGGCGTACGCCTGGCCCTGCGCACCCGGGCCACCGCCCTCGAACTGGACACCCTGCCCACCAAGCGGGTCTACGCCGGCGTCCCACCGCGCCCGGACGGCGTGTACGACCTGCTCGTTGACGGCCGTCCGGCGGGCCGGGGCAGTGTCGCGGGCGGCAACACCCTGACCATCGACATGACCACCGGCACGACGGGCGTCGAACCCGGCCCCGTCGGCACCCTCCGCTTCGCGGGCCTGCCCGAAGGCGGCAAGGACATCGAGATCTGGCTGCCGCACAACGAGACCACCGAACTCGTCGCCCTGCGCACGAACGCCCCCGTCGAGCCCGCCCCGGACCCGGGCCGCAGGGTCTGGCTGCACCACGGCAGCTCGATCAGCCACGGCTCCGACGCCGCGAGCCCCACCACCACCTGGCCCGCGCTCGCGGCCTCCCTCGGCGGCGTCGAACTCGTCAACCTGGGCCTGGCAGGCAGCGCCCTGCTCGACCCCTTCACCGCGCAGGCCCTGCGCGACACCCCCGCCGACCTGATCAGCCTCAAGATCGGCATCAACATCGTCAACGCGGACGTCATGCGCCTGCGCGCCTTCGGCCCCGCCGTCCACGGCTTCATCGACACCGTCCGCGACGGTCACCCCACCACCCCGCTGCTGATCGTCTCGCCCATCCTCTGCCCCATCCACGAGGACACCCCAGGCCCCAGCGCGCCCGACTTCTCCCATCTCCCCGAGGGGCGACTGCGCTTCACGGCCATGGGCGACCCCGCGGAACGCGCGAGCGGCAAACTGACCCTGAACACCGTCCGGGAGGAGCTGGCCCGGATCGTCGGGCAGCGGGCGGCCGACGACCCGAACCTGTACTACCTCGACGGCCGCGACCTCTACGGCGAGGCCGACTCCGCCGAACTGCCCCTGCCCGACGACCTCCACCCGGACGCGGCCACCCACCGCCGCATCGGCGAACGCTTCGCCGAGCTGGTCTTCACCGGCCACGGCGCCTTCACGGGCTGACGCACAACCCTGCTGTGCCTCCCGGCCCTCCGACGCTCCCGACCGCTCATGTCCCGACGACCGCGGCGAAGCGCCGGGCGACCTCGCGCCAGACCACTTCGGCCGCGGTCTCGTCGCGTTCCGCCCGGCGGGAGAGCTCCACCGGGTCCAGGCCCTTGGCCCGCATCCGTTCCGGGGCCCACGACCGGACCCGGTCCGCGCCGGCCTCGGGGTGGAACTGCACCCCCCACGCCCGGTCGCCGACCCGGAACGCCTGGTACGGGCACCGTTCGCTCTCCATCAGCCAGGCGGCACCGGGCGGCAGGGCGGTGACGGCGTCCACATGGTGCTCGACCGCCGTCACCCGCTCCGGCAGACCCCGGAAGAGCGGATCACTGCCGGTCTCCGCCCGCAGGGTGAGCGGCGTGCTGCCGAACTCCGGTTCGCCGTGGCCGGCCCGGACCGTTCCGCCCGCGACATGGGCGAGGAGCTGCCCGCCGAGGCAGATCCCGAACACGGGGGCGCCTCGCTCCACCGCCTCGGCGACCAGTGCCCGGGTGGGCGCGAGCCAGGGCGCGCGGCCGTCGTCGTCGGGCAGATAGCCGCCGCCGAGCACCATGACGCCCTCGTGCGCCAGGCGCCGGGGGAGCGGCGCACCGGCGTACGCGTGGACCACGTCCAGTGCCGGCCCGTCCGAGGCCAGCCAGTCACCGAACCGGCCCGGCCCGCCGTCCGGACCGTTCTGCACCACCAGCAGCCGCGACATCGCCCACTCCTCGCTTCACACCCCTCGGACACCGTCCCACTGCCCAGGACGGGGAGGGCCGCAACCCTCCGGCCGGATCCCGGACTCGCGGCGCGGTGCGCCGGGTCGCCGTCGAGGACGGTCAACAGCACCGGCGGCCCGCGCGGCGGGCGGGGAGGGCGAGGCCGGCCCGGGCCTCGCCCGGCCGGCGGGCATCGTCGTCGCCTCGCTGCTGTACGCGGTCCCGGCGCGCGGCGGAAAATCACGGGCGCCGGCGGCCTGACGAGCGGTACGGTCCCTCGCATGTCTGATGAGGACGGCTACTTCGGGGAAAGCGTCGCCGCGCACTACGACGAGTCGGCGGCGGACCGGTTCGCACCCGAGGCGGTGGATCCCGCCGTCGGCCTGCTGACCGAACTGGCGGGCACCGGCCGGGCGCTCGAGTTCGGCGTCGGCACCGGCCGGATCGCACTGCCCCTGGCGGGGCGCGGGGTCCCGGTCCACGGCATCGACATGTCCCGGGCCATGACCTCCCGGCTGCGAGCCAAGCCGGGCGGCGATGCCGTAGGGGTGACCATCGGCGACTTCGCGACGACCCGGGTACCGGGCACCTTCACGGTCGCCTACCTCGTCTTCAACACCATCAACAACCTGACCACGCAGGACGCCCAGGTCGACTGCTTCCGCAACGCCGCCGACCATCTGGAGCCCGGCGGCTGCTTCGTCATCGAGGTGGGCGTGCCGGAGCTGCGCCGGCTGCCCCCGGGACAGACCGCCGTGCCGTTCCGTATCGGCCCGAGCGGGTGGGCGTTCGACACCTACGACACCGCCACCCAGGCGATGAGTTCGAACTACGTCACCCTCGTGGACGGGCGCCCCGAGTACGAGTACTACCCCTTCCGGTACGTGTGGCCCTGCGAACTCGACCTGATGGCCCGGCTCGCCGGACTGCGGCTGCGCGACCGGTGGGAGGGGTGGACCCAAAAGCCGTTCACCCACGAGAGCGGCGGCCACGTGTCGGTCTGGGAGAAGCCCGCCGACTGACCGGCCGGGGGTCGGACCGGTCTCGTCCCGGCCGGTCCGGGACGGCTCAGCGCCGCGCCAGGTACACGCCCAGGGCCTTGTGCAGCAGCTTGTTGAGCGGGTAGTCCCACTCGCCGAGGTACTCCACGGCCTCACCGCCCGCCCCGACCTTGAACCGCAGCAGTCCCAGCAGGTGGTCGTCCTCGTCCAGGGTGTCGGTGATGCCGCGGAAGTCGTAGACGGCCGCGCCGAGTTCATGGGCGTCGCACATCATCCGCCACTGGAGCGCGTTGCTGGGCTGCACCTCGCGCCGACGGCTCGTGGAAGCGCCGTAGGAGTACCAGACGTGCTCGCCGACGGTCAGCATCGTGGCACCGGCGAGCACTTCCCCGTCGTGATGGGCGAGGTAGAGGCGCATGCGGTCCGGGTCCTCGGCCGTCAGCGCGGTCCACATCCGCTGGAAGTAGGCGAGGGGGCGCGGGACGAACCGGTCCCGTTCGGCGGTCTCGACGTAGAGCTCGTAGAAGGCGGGGAGGTCCTCCTGGCCGCCCCGGACGACCTTGACGCCGGCTTTCTCGGACTTCTTGATGTTGCGGCGCCACTGCTGGTTGAAGCCGCTCTGGATCTGCTCCAGTGACCGCCCGGCGAGCGGTACCTGGCACACGTAGCGCGGCTGGCCGGCGGCGAAGCCGTCCTCGCCGCCCGGCGCGGTCTGTCGCCAGCCCGTCCGGCGCAGCCGCTCGGCGACATCCTCGGCCCCGGGCTCGCGCACGGTGGCCTCCACGTCGCCCAGCCGCCGGGCCCCCGGGTCGGCGATCGCGGCCTTGACCGCCTCGGCACTCCAGCGCCGGGCCACCACGGGCGGGCCCATCCGCACCGAGAAGACGCCCCGCTTCTTCAGGTACGCGAGCATCGGCTCCAGCCACCGCTCCAGACCCGCCGCGCCCCAGTCGATGACCGGGCCCTCGGGCAGATAGGCCAGATACCGCTTCAGCCTCGGCAACGGCCGCAGCAGCACCAGCCCCGCGCCCACGAGGTCGCCGCCCTCGTCGAACCAGCCCAGGCTCTCCGCCCGCCAGTCCGGCTTCACGTCGCCCCACGAGGGCGTCTGCAGATGACTCACGGAAGACCGGGACGTGACGAAGCGCAGATGCTCCGCGCGGGTGATCGCCTTCAGGTGACAGCTCATGGGTCGGGGTCCCTTTGCTCGACGTTGTCCGTCCTCGTTCGACGGGGGGAGCGGCGAGGGCGCGGAGTGCGTTCGCCGTCCCGCACCTCACAGGGAATACCGGCTGAGGCCGATGCGCGCGCTGTCGCCCGGCTGTTGACCCGTGTGCGCCGTCCGGCGCGCACGGTCGCGCACATGGTGTGAGCGTGGTGGGGTTGGGCGGTGCGGACAGGACGGACGGGAGCGGACGGCCATGGCGCGGGCGATCTGGACAGGTGTGATCACGTTCGGGCTGGTCTCGGTGCCCGTCGGTCTGTTCACGGCGACCCAGGACCACACGGTCCACTTCCACCAGTTGCAGCGCGGTACCTCGGACCGGATCCGCAACCGCCGGGTCAACGAGCGCACCGGCAAGGAGGTCGACCCCGGTGACATCGTCAAGGGCTACGAGGTCGGCGATGGCGAGTACGTCGTCGTCGAGCCGGAGGAACTGGACGAGATCGCGCCGGGCCGCTCCCAGACCCTGGAGATCACCGACTTCGTCGACCTCGACCGCATCGCACCGGTGTACTTCGGCCGCACCTACTACGTCGCCCCGCGCGGCAAGGAGTACCTCAAGGTGTACGAGCTGCTCCGCACCGCCCTCGCCGAGGCCGGCAAGGTCGGCGTCGCCACCTTCGTGATGCGCAACCGGCAGTACCTGACCGCGCTCCGTGCCGAGGACAAGGTCCTGGTGCTCCAGACGCTGCACTGGGCCGACGAGGTCCGCGACCCGGTCGAGGAGTTGCCCGAGCTGCCGGAGGGCAGGGCGGGCCGGGGCAAGGAACTGGACATGGCGATGCGTCTCGTCGACGCCCTCAGCGGCCCCTGGGACCCGGCCCGCTACCACGACTCCTACCAGGAGAAGGTCCGCGAGCTGGTCCGGGCCAAGGCCGAGGGCCAGGAGGTCGCCGTCGCCGAGGAAGCGCCGCGGGCCACCAACGTCGTCGACCTGATGGAGGTCCTGCAGGGCAGCCTGGAGCAGGCGAAGGCCACCGGAGGCGAACAGGCACCCGCGAAGGCGAAGGGCACCGGAGGCAAGCAGCCCTCGGCACCGCGGAAGAAGGGCACCGAGGGGCGCAAGGGCACCGAGGGGCGGAAGAAGGCCACGGCACCCTCCCGCAAAGCGTCGCCCAAGCGGGGCGAGCTGCGGGAACTGAGCAAGGCGGAGCTCTATCAGCGGGCCACCGGCCAGGACATCGCCGGACGGTCGAAGATGAGCCGCGAACAGCTCGTCGACGCCCTCGTCGGTGCCGGCGGCGGCCGGAAGAAGAAGACGGCCGCCGCCTGAGACGCCACTCAGCTATTGCTGAGCATGCCTTCCCGCAGACGGGCCAGCAGGCGCGAGATCAGGCGGGAGACGTGCATCTGCGAGACCCCGAGGCGTTCACCGATGTCCTTCTGGGTGAGCTCCTCGACGAACCGCCAGTGGATGATCTGCCGGTCGCGCTCGTTCAGCTCGGCGATCATCGGGGCCAGGGCGTGGAAGTCGTCCACGAGCGCCAGCGCCGCGTCGTCCGCGCCGATGAAGTCGGCCAGCGCCGATTCGCCGTCCTCGCTGCCGTTGATGGCCGCGTCCAGGGAGGCGGAGTTGTAGCCGTTGGCCGCCAGGCGGGCCTCGACGACCTCGTCCTCCGGGAGGCTCATCAGCTCGGAGAGTTCCTTGGTGGTGGGGGTGCGGCCCAGACGGCTGCGCAGTTCCTCGGTGGCGCGGGCCAGCTGGACACGGGCCTCCTGGAGCCGCCGGGGCACGTGCACGGCCCACGAGGTGTCACGGAAGAACCGCTTGATCTCGCCGACGATGTACGGCACGGCGAAGGAGGTGAACTCGACCTCACGGGTCAGCTCGAACCGGTCGATGGCCTTGATCAGGCCGATCATGCCGACCTGGACGATGTCCTCCATCTCCTCCGGACCACGGCTGCGGAACCGGCCGGCCGCGAAGCGGACCAGGGACATGTTCATCTCGATGAGCGTGTTGCGCGCGTACTGGTATTCGGGCGTGCCCTCTTCGAGCAACGTCAGCTGCTTGAAGAACAGCTTCGACAACTCCCGCGCGTCCTTGGGCGCCACCTTGGACGGGTCCGACACCTCCGGCATGCCCGTGGTGGTGTGCTCGGTGATCCGTGCGGTCGTCGTCGCCATGATGTGCCCTCCCAGTCGATCGGCCCCCGTCGCTGTCAGCTTGTCGGCCGACGAGACAGCGCCTACCCCGGGTCAAGGCGCCCACACATGTTTCCTCGATCGGCGTGGCGGGCGAGCGGTTTCCCGCACCGTTTCAGAGGCCGAGGTAGAACCGGACGGTGGTGCCGTCGTCCGACGTGTGCATCCGGACCAGATCGGCGACGTAGTGGACGAGCAGCAGGCCACGGCCGCCGATCTGCCCGCGCTCCGGGGGACGGCGGCCGGCCAGCGGATCCGTGAGGCGCCCCGTGTCGCGGACCTCGCACACCACTTGCCCGGCATCGGACCAGATCGCCAGTGACCCTCGACCGCCGCCGTGGACCACGCTGTTGGTGGTGAGCTCCGCCACAGCCAGCTCCGTGTCCTGAAGGCGTCGCCCGGCCAGCCCGAGCGACGCGGCCCGGCCGACGGCGAAGCGCCGCGCCTCGGGCAGCTCCCCAGCACCGAAGGCGAGGACGTCGGCGTCCGGCGCGGGCTCCAGCGGCTCGTTGTAGCGGGCGACGACCGCGGGCCAGTCGTAGGACCCGCTGGCCCGCTCGCGGCCTCCGGCGATGACCGTCGGATGGGTCACGAGGGCGTCGGCCAGGGCGTCCGCGTCCAGCCGGGCCTCGTCGTACGGGCACAGGATCGTCGCTGAACGGCCCGCGAAGGCCGCGTTGATCAGTGCCTCGTGCTGGGCGCACGCCGGGTACTCCGCCGCGCTGCGTCCGGCCCAGACGGGCTCGCCGATGATGCGCACCCGTTCGTGGGCGTGCGCGTCGGCGAACGCCCTGAGCACCCCGGGGATGATCCGTCCCGGATTGCGTCCGGCCTCCGTCATGTCCAGGAGGGAGACGTCCCGCGCGTCCGCTCCCAGCCCGTCCCTGATCAGCTCCAGGTTGGGGGCGGGCACGGCCACCGCCACGGGTTCGCCCGCGGCCAGTCCCTCCCGTACGAACGTCACCGTCCGGTCGGCGTACTCGCGCTCCGAGCGGTAGAACAGCGCCGGATGCGCGAACGCCTCCTCGTGGGTCATCGTGCTCATCGCGGCGCCACCTCGATACGACGCAGGGACGGCCAGAACAGCTCCAGCACCCGGGGCAGCTGCGGCGGGGGCTGTTCCACCACGACCCGCCCGCCGGGCAGGTTCATGGCAGTGACGGCGAGTGCCGCGACGCCGGCCACATCGACGAACCGCACACCGGACAGTTCCAGGTAGGACACGTCAGTGTGCTGCCTGGACAGTTCCGTGAGGGCCTGCTCCCAGGACGGGCGGGTGGTCACGCTGATCTCTCCGCTGGCGCGGAGTCCGGGACGGCCGGGCAGCGGGCGTACCTCCAGCACGGCCCCGCTTCGTACCCGGGGCGGTCCGCCCGTGGGGCCTGTGGCATCCACACTCGATCTCCTTCGGAAATCCGCCGGGTGTCCGTCCGCACCCCGGGCGCCTCGTCCGGCCATGCAGCCTATCGCGATGAGCCGCCGTACGCCGGTGTGGGGACAGAACGTGCGAGGGGAACACGAAGCGGGGAACAAGACAGTGAGCGTCCTTGGAAGGGAAGACCGATGTTTGAAGCGGACAACATTCGTGAATGGCGTGGACATGATGTCATTGACGGCGACGGCCGGAAGATCGGGGCTCTCGAGTCCATCTACTTCGACACCGCCACCGACCGGCCCGCGTTCGCCGCGGTCATGATCGGCCTGCCGACCCGCCGGCGGCTGGTGTTCGTCCCGGTGGACAAGGCCACCGTCGGGCCGGGCTACCTGAAGGTGGGCTACGACAAGAGCCTGGTCAAGGACGCGCCGGGGATCGACCCGGACGGTGAACTCGCGGCCGAGGACGAGGGCGCCGTCTTCGCCCACTACCAGCTGCCCTACGAGCAGGGCAGCCGCGGCGAGCGCCGGCTCGGCCGACGCTGAACCGTCCGACGAGCCTCTTCGAGGGGAGACGACCTTGAGCCTGTTCCTCCTGCTGTTGCTGGTGGCGCTCGTCCTCGGCGTGATCGGGCTGGCCGCGGAGGGGCTGTTCTACCTCTTCGTCATCGGCGCCGTGGTCCTGGTCGCCGACCTGGTCCTCGTCGGGGTACTCATCGGACGCCGAGGACGCCCCGCACGCTGAGCGGCACGCCGGGCGAGCACACACCGGGGGCCGACCGCGCCGTCGCCGGCGCGATCGGCCACCTCGCGCGACCAGGGACAGGACCTAGGCCAGTTCGGCGCCGCGGTCCGCGGCCTCTGTCTCGGACGTCGCGCCGCCCGTCGCCAGGGTGCCTCCGGAGCTCTCCAGATGGGCCCGCACGAACCACTGGAACTGCTCCAGGTCCCGGAGCTGGCCGATGAGGAGATCCTCCGTGGCGGGATCGATGTCGCCCGCCTCCTTCACCGCCTCGCGCACACCCTCGATCACGCCGGTGTACACGACATCGAGCGCGCCGAGATGGGCGATGGCGTCGGCCCGGCCGATGGAGTAGTCGTCCCAGGGCCGCTCGGCCACCAGGGCCCCGGGCGTGCCCTGCGCCACCCCGCCGAGTGCGGCGATGCGCTCCGCGACGTCGTCGGCCATCTCGCGCACCTGATCGACCTGCGGGTCGATCATCTCGTGCACGGCGATGAAGTGCGGTCCCACGACGTTCCAGTGCACGTGCTTCAGGGTCAGATGCAGGTCGTTGAGGGCGTGCAGGCGCATTCGCAGCGCGCCGATCAGTCGGCCGGCGGCCTCGCGCTCGATGCCGGGGACCGTGTACTTCGGGGTCAGGTCGTGCGTCATGGCGGACACCAGCTCCTCATGCGTTTCGTACGTCGTTGCACGTGCACGACTGCCCCGCATCGGCGACGGCAGACATGCACGTGCGCTGTGTCTCGAGGAGGACGGGTCTCCCCCGAGCGGGGGAGTCAACCCTCGGATCGTCCTTCCGGCGCCGCGTCGCGGACCGTACCCGGGAGCGACGCCGGGGCGGCGGCCCGCCGACAGGATGATGTGCATGACCACGACACCACAGCATCCCGCCCCCGCCCGCTGGGCGGTCCTCGCCGCCCACGCCGTCGCGCTCCTCACCCTGCCGACCGGCCTGTGGCGCCTCCTGCTGGCGGCCGGGCAGCCCGCCGGGTACACCGAGGCGGGCTACGAGGCGATGGGCGTCGACGGATGGGGCGTGGTGTACGTCACCGTCTCCTACTACCGCCGACGCCGTCCCGCGGTGGCCGGTTCCGGCGGGCGCCGATCACGGAGCTCCAGGGTGCCCGCCCGCGACGGATGCCCCTGATCTCCCGGACAGCTCGGCCTCCTCGTCGCCGGCCCCGTGGCGGCCGTGGGCCCCGCCCGCGCGCTGGCCGGCTGCGCGGCCCTGGTCGTCCTGGCCACCGCGGCGGCCCTGCTTCCCCCGCAGGTACGCGGGCTGCGCCGACGACGTCAGGACGGCGGAGCTGGCAGGGGCATCGCGCTGAGCGCACGCGCCGCGTGGACGAGATTGGAGGCCATGGCCCGGCCGGTCGAGGTCGACCAGTCGTGGCCGCGGTCGTCGTCGAGGTAGTCGGGCCCGGGGCCGGGCCCCAGATGCCAGTAGGTCCAGGCCTGACCCGGGATGGTGTAGCCGATGTCCGAGAGCCCGCCGCTGATCTCGCTGATGACGTGGTGTGCGCCGTCCTCGTTCCCGGTGACCAGGACCCCGGCGACGCGGTTGTAGGCGACGGGGCGCTCCTCGTCGTCGGTCTCGGCCAGCATGGCGTCCATGCGTTCGAGGACCCGCTGGGCCACCGAGGACGGGCGGCCGAGCCAGGTCGGCGAGGCGATGATCAGGATCTGCGACGCCAGCAGCTTCTCGTGCACGCCCGGCCAGTCGTCGCCGTCGCCCATGTCGGTCTCGACCCCAGGTTTCAGGTTCAGGTCGACGGCCCGTACGACATCCACCTCCGCCCCGTGGCCTTTGAGGGCCGCGATGACCGTGGCGGCGAGGGCCTCGGTGTTCGACGGCTGAGGGGAGGGCTTGAGAGTGCAGTTGATGACGAGTGCGCGCATGCCTACCCCCCTTCCCCGGGCGGCGGCTCTCGCTCGTCCGTAAGCGGGACCGTTCACCCGCCCGGACGCGCGGTGGCCGGGTGAGCGAGCGGGCGGGGGACCGGCGGCGTCCGCTCAGGGCAGGGCGATGCCGTCCAGTTTGCCCTGCTTGGCGTCGTCGACCAGTGACGAGAACTGGTCGGCGCTCATCTGTACGCGCTGGCCGAAGTCGTCGGTCAGGACGATCCGTCGCTCGGCCGTGGCGTCGGGGTCGACGAACAGCTGGGGGCAGCCGCAGTCGCAGTTTCCGCAGAACGTCGCTACGGGCTCCAGGCCATGAGGGTCGGTCATACCGGTGCACCTTCCGTGGGAGACGGGTGTCCGCGCCGGTGTCCGCACCGGCGGTCGTGGGGGAACTGACTGGGGGATACCCGGCGCGGCGGCCGCGGACGCGTGCCTCCGCCGGGCGCGGAGGCACGGTGGACGGTCCCCGTGCGCCGGCACTCCCGCCTCCGCTACCGGTGCTCCGGTTCGGTGGGGACGGCCGGGAACCGGAGGTGCCTTCGGTCCGACCGTATGTGGGTGAAGTGTGGTGTGGATCACGCGCGTCGTGTTGAGTGGGGGGCCGGACCGGAATCCGTACCCACCGGTGATCACGGGAGCCCGGATGCAAGGATGAGGCCGCCATGACTGCAGGGTGGTGTTCTCGCACGGTACGGGCCGCGGTGTTCGCGGCCGTCTGCGTGCTGCTCGCCGCCCTGGGCCACATCCTGATGTCCGGGACCGCGGTGCCCTGGTGGGCCATGGCGGCGGGCGCGTCGGCCACGGGCGGCGCCGCCTGGTGGCTCGCCGGCCGGGAACGCGGGCCGCTCGCCGTCGTCTGTGTCGCCGTAGCCGCCCAGACCGTACTGCACACGTCCTTCTCGCTCGCCCAGGCGACGGAGCGGCCGCCGTCCTCGGACGACGAGTCCCTAGCGCGCCGCTGGCTGGACATCCTGCTGTGCCGGATGCCGTCCGGCCCGGGCGGGGAGCACGGCGCCATGCCGGCGTCGCTGAACACCGGCCACGGCCCCCATGCAGGGCACTCCATGCCCGGCATGCCCGCCATGGACGCCATGGAGCCCGCCATGGGCGGCATGTCGTCGACCGGCATGCTCACCGCCCACCTGGTGGCCGCCCTGCTGTGCGGCCTCTGGCTCGCCCACGGCGAACGCGCCGTCTTCCGCGTCCTGCGGTGCCTCGCCACCCGGCTCGTCGCGCCCCTGCGCCTGCTGTTCCGGCTGCCCGCGCCGCCGCACCGCCCACGCGTCCGGGCCCGCCGAGCGGCCTCGGACCGGGCACCGCGCCGTCTTCTCCTCGCCCATGCGATCACTTCTCGGGGTCCGCCCGCCGGGGGCGCTGCCGTCTGACAGCAGCAGGTTCCCCGAGGCCGCCGGCGAATCGTCGAGCCGCCGGCCTCGCCTCGGGCACCGGCCGTGCGCTCCCGCGCGCGGTCGCCCACCCCTCGACCGGTCCCGCCGTGCCCCCGGCCCGTTCCGCACGGGCCGGTCTCACCCGGAGACCGGATCCCTGATCCCGAGAAGGACAGACACAGGTGATCACTCCTGCCCTGCCCCCACCACGCCGGCAGCCGGGTACGTCCGCGAAAGAGGCGTCCATCACGGCCTGGGCACTCGCCGCGCGCACCGGCGACCCCGCCGCCGTCGACCATTTCGTACGCGCCCTGCACCGGGACGTCCGCCACTACGTGACCTTCCTCGGTGCCGATCCGCAGAGCGCCGAGGACCTGACCCAGGACACCTTCCTGCGGGCCCTCGGCAGCCTCCACCGCTTCGAAGGGCGCTCCTCGGCCCGCACCTGGCTGCTCGCCATCGCCCGCCGCGCGGTGGTCGACAGCATCCGTTACGACTCCTCCCGTCCCCGCCTGGCGGCCACGGACGACTGGGAGTCGGCCGTGGAGCGCGCCCAGCCGCGCGATCTGCCCGGCTTCGACGACGGCGTCGCCCTCGCCGAACTGCTGGCCGCGCTGCCCGACGACCGCCGCGAGGCGTTCGTCCTCACGCAGCTGCTGGGGCTGCCCTACGCGGAGGCGGCCGACGTCAGCGCGTGCCCGATAGGGACGGTGCGGTCACGGGTCGCCCGCGCCCGTACCTCCCTGATCGAGTGGCTGAACGAAGCCGAGCGCCCCGTGCCGGTGGCCGCCGCCGCTTGACGGCCGGTCCGGACGGCGGCGGGCCCGGATCACCTGGTGACCCGGGCCCGCCGCTGACGCCGCCCGCGTGTCTTCGGCCCGGTCCCGGGCCGAGGACTTCGTGGAGGGCTTCGGCTACCGTCGGCAGCATGGCTGACGAGTGCTTCCGGCATCCACGGCTGGCCGCGGTGTACGACGCCCTCGACCCCGATCGCGGCGACCTCGACGCGTACGTACGCATGGCCGAGGAGTTCGGTGCGCGGCGGGTGCTGGACATCGGCTGTGGAACAGGCGTGTTCGCTCTGATGCTGGCCGGCCGCGGAGTGGAGGCCGTCGGCGTCGATCCCGCCCGGGCCTCCATCGAGGTGGCCCGGCGCAAGGCGGGCGGCGACCGGGTGCGCTGGATCGAGGGCGACGCCACCTCACTGCCCGCGATGCGGGTGGACCTGGCGACCATGACGGCGAACGCCGCCCAGGAGATCACCGGCACGCGGAAGTGGCACAGGACGCTGAAGGGCGCCTACGAAGCCCTGCGCCCCGGCGGACGCCTCGTGTTCGAGACGCGGGACCCGGACCGGCGTGCCTGGGAGGAGTGGAACCGGCAGCGGACCCACCGGGTCACGCAGATCCCCGGTGTGGGCGCGGTCGAGAGCTGGTGCCGGTTGGTGGAGGTGAGGTGGCCGCTGGTCTCCTTCCGCTGGACCTACGTCTTCGGCTCGGACGGCGAAGTGCTGACCTCCGACTCGACGTTGCGCTTCCGCGCGCGACAGGAGGTCGAGGCGGATCTGGACGCACAGGGCTACGTGGTGGAGGAGGTGCGCGACGCACCCGACCGTGAGGGCAAGGAGTTCGTCTTCGTCGCACGACGCCCAGCGGACGACCGGCCGTTCACCGGTCGCCCGACCCCACGGCAGGGCGGGTGAACCGAGAGCGAGAGGCCGGCCAGAAACCGGCAACGGGATTCGTCCCCCCACTGCCGGGCCACACCCGTGACCCGGCGCCCCCGGACGCCCATCCTTGACCCCATGGCCCGCTTTGAGCACACCGTGACGCTCGCCCCCGTGTCCCGCCGCTGGTTCGAGTCGTGCGTCACCACACTCCACGACCTCGCGGAAGGCCTCGACGCCGAGGGAGCGTGCCTGCGCCTGCCCGACGGGTGACCGCTGTCCGGGCTGGTCCTGTCCGAGGGGCGTCACCTGCGGCCGGGCGCCCGCTACCGGCCGGTGAACGAGGAGGACGGGCGACCGGACGCCGGCCAGGCGGTCGCCGTCCTCGCCTGGGACCGCCACCGCGAGACGGCGCTGGAGGCCGTCACCCTCGACGAAGACCCGGCACACGGAGCCCAGTCGACCTGCGTACTCCGGCTGGTGAGCGCCGCACGGCCGCGAGAGGCGTGGCTCTCGGCGACGCTGCGGACCAGCGGGGACAAACGGGCGCGGTACCTCGGCGGCACCGTACGACTGCACCTCGATCTCGGCGGATGGTGGCCGGCGGCGGCCGGCACAGGCCGCCGCCCCCTGGCCGCGCCCCTGGGCGGCACCCTCACGCACGTACTCGCCCGCGCCACCGTGACGGTCGTACCGCGCCCGGCCCCCGACGGGCACTGGCGGGTGACGGTGAAGGCGCGGGTCAAGGGCCGCTCCTTCGCCCGGCCCCTGCTCCCCGTCGCGATGGCCGTCATGGGGCGGCGCGTACGCAGGGTCTTCGCCGAGGCGCTGGACGACGCGGCGCGGGAGTGGAACGGGCGGCTGCCCGTGCTGGTCCGCAAGGAAGGAGAGGCACTGCGTGCGGAGTTGGCCGAAGCGCTGCTGGCCCCGTGAGGCATCCTCCCGCCTCACGCTCCCGCCGGATGACACTCCGTTAGGGTCCCGGAATGGACTCCACAACCGTGCGCGGCGCCACGATCGACTACGACGACCTCGGTCCCTCGACAGGGCTCCCGATCCTCCTGATCCACGGGCACCCCTTCAACCGCACCCTGTGGGCGCCCCAGGTGACGGCACTGACGGCAGCCGGTTACCGGGTCGTCGCCCCCGACCTGCGCGGCTACGGCCGCAGCAGTGTGAGCACCGGCAAGGTCCTGCTCGCCGACTTCGCCGACGACCTCGCCGCGCTCCTGGACCACTTGGACATCGAGGACGCGGTGGTAGGCGGCGTCTCCATGGGCGGTCAGATCGCCATGGAGTTGCAGCTGCGTCACCCGGGCCGGGTGCGGGCCCTCGTCCTGTCCGACACCTCCGCGCCCGCCGAGACCGCCGAGGGCAGGCGGTTCCGCAACCGGCTGGCCGACAGGCTCCTCGCGGAGGGCATGGAGGGCTATGCGCACGAGGTCATCGGCAAGATGCTCGCCGCCTACAACGTCACCGCCATGCCGGACGTGGCCGCCCGCGTCCTGGAGATGATGTGCGCCACCGACCCGCGGGGCGCCGCGGCGGCACTGCGCGGACGGGCCGAACGCCCCGACTACCGGGATGTCCTGGCCGCCGTCGGGGTGCCGGTCCTGATCGTCGTGGGCGCGGACGACGTCTACACCCCCGTGGCGGAGGCCCAGTCCATCCGGCGCCTCGTGCCGCACTCAACCCTCGCCGTCATCGACAAGGCCGGTCACCTGCCGGGTGCCGAGCAACCCGAGCGCTTCAACGCCGTGCTGCTGGAATTCCTGGCCGCGCGGACGTGATCGTATGCGGGCCCTCGACGGCCTGGTGCCGCACAGGCCGGCTCCGGGGCGTTCCCGTGGTGCTGCTCCAAGCGCCCGGTCCGGTGCGCGAAGGGCGCAGATGGTGAGTGAGTGAGCCCTGTACGCGCCCCCGCGGCGGTGCGGACAATGCGCAGTGGCCGTGATCACGCGGCGGGAGGCGCGGGTCGTCCACCGCCGCCTTCCCGGGAAAGCAGGTCGATCGCCATGCTGTTGCGTCTGCCCACGTCCGTGTCCGAAGCGCAGGAGTGCATGGCCGAGGGGGCGGTGCCCATCGGCGGTGCCACCCTGGTGTGGGCGACCTGGCAGCGGGACGGCTTCCCGGAACTGGCCATGTCGCTGCGGAATCTGCCCGAGGCGACCGCGGTCGCACCCGAGACGCTGGGGGCGGCCGTGGTGCTGCACCGCATCGGCGAGCGTGTCCCCGAGGTGCTGCGAAGGGCGGCCGGCACGGTGGGCACCGGAGCGGTACGCCGGACGGCCACGGTCGGCGGCAACCTCGTCGGCAGCAGCCTGCGCTGCCTGCTGCCCGCGGCCCTCGTCCTGGACGCCCGCGCCACGGTACTGGGGCCGGACCGGGCCTACGAGACCGACCTCGCCGAGGTCATGGCGAAGCGTCACCTGCTGCTGGGTCTCGGGTGGCGCACCCCGATAGCCAGCGGTTACCGCAAGCAGCCCGCCGCAGCCGGCGGGCCGCCGCCCCTGGTCGTCGCCACCGCCGTGCACGCCGACGGCGAGGGGCGGCACCGCCTTCGGATCGCCGTCCGCGACGGCTACGAGGTCGTGAGCGAGAGCGCACCGTGCGACGCGGGTGCCGACGAGGTACTCGGCGCTCTGGAACGTACGGACGTCGGCGCCCTGCCTCCCGGGGCCCGGGACGTGGTGCGTGAGCAGGTCGCCGACATCGTGGGGTCTCTCACCGATCGCTGAGCCACGGACGGCCGGAGGCCCGGCGGTCCGCGTCAGCCGTTGGCCAGCGCCTTGACGCGATCGAGCGCCCCGTTGAACTTGTCGTGGTCCCCGACGGTCGGCCCGGAGGAGGTGTACTGCCACATCGTGTGGACGCCCCAGCCGGCCGGGAGGGGGCCCACGGTCGAGGCGTACCGGGCGATCCACAGCGGGTTGGCGGAGCCGAAGCCGCTGTAGTCCCCGGTGCACTGCTTCCACCAGTTGGTGGAGGTGTAGATCACGGCCTGCCGGCCGGTGCGCTCCTCGTACCGGTCGAGGAAGGCCCGGATCCAGCCGACCATCTGACTCGTCGTCCTGCCGTAGCAGGTGTCCCCGTACGGGTTGTACTCGATGTCGAGCACGCCCGGCAGCGTCCTGCCGTCCTTCGACCAGCCGCCTCCGTGGTCGACGAAGTAGTCGGCCTGGGCCGCGCCACCGGCGCCGTCGGGGATGGCGAAGTGGTAGGCGCCGCGGATCATGCCGACGTCGTACGAACCGTCGTACTGCTGGGAGTAGTAGGGATTGCGGTACGACGTTCCCTCGGTGGCCTTCGTGTAGGCCCACTTCACCCCGCTGTTCCAGAGGGTCGACCAGGCGACGTTGCCCTGATGGCTGGAGACGTCCACGCCCTCCGTCTGGGTGGTGCGGGTGTCGGCGGGCCGCCCCTGGACTCCCTCGTGGGCGAGAACCCCACTGCCCATGTAGGCGGTACCGCGGACGGGCGTCCGCGTGTCGTCGGCCGACGCGGGGGCCGCGGACAGGGTGAGGAGGAGTGACTGGGAGGCGAGGAGGACGCCCGGCGTGAGCAGGCGGCGTGAGTGGCTGGACGCCACGGCTATGGGTCTGCGCATGGCACCCATCCGAACCGCTGCCACGCCCGACCGCATCCCACGGGCGCCCAGACGGTGTTGGGCGGTCGGCTCCCGAGGGCCGGAGCCCTCCCGCCCCTTCAGGTTTGAACGTGTTCAAATACGGGGTGGAGTCGATCGCGGGAAGACAACGAGGTGGGGGAGGGGGCGTCCGATGAAGATCGTGATCCCCGGGGGAACCGGGCAGGTCGGTTCGGTGCTGAAGCGGGCGTGGACGGCCGCCGGCCATGAGGTCGTGGTGCTCACCCGGCGGCCGCAGCGGCCGGGCGAGGTCGGGTGGGACGGCCGGACGCCGGGGGAGTGGGTCAGGGAGATCGACGGCAGCGACGTGGTCGTCAACCTGGCCGGCCGCAGCGTGAGCTGCCGCTACACCTCCGGGAACCTGAAGGCGATGATGGACTCACGCGTGGAGTCCGCGCGTGACGTCGGCGAGGCGATCTCGGCGGCCGCCGTGCCGCCCCGCGTCCGGCTGCGGATGAGCACCGCCACCGCCTACGCCCACCGCTTCGACGCGCCCAACGACGAGGTCACCGGCCTGATCGGCGGAGCCGAACCCGGAGTCCCGGACTACTGGTCCTGCAGCGTCGACATCGCCAAGGCCTGGGAGCGCGAACAGGAGCGGGCCGACACCCCGCACACCCGCAAGGTGGCCCTGCGCTCCGCCATGGTGATGAGCCCGGACCGGGGCGGTGTCCTGGACGTCCTGCTGTGGCTGGCGCGACTCGGTCTCGGCGGCTCCGTCGCGGGCGGTGCGCAGTACGTGTCCTGGATCCACGACCAGGACTTCGTCCGCGCGGTCGACTTACTCGTCGGCCGCGACGACCTCACCGGCCCCGTGAACCCCGCCGCGCCGGCTCCGCTGCCCCAGCGCGCGTTCATGCGCGCACTGCGCAAGGCGTGGGGCATGCCACTGGGTCTGCCGGCGACACGATGGATGGCCGAACTGGGCGCCCTCGTCCTGCGCTCGGACACCGAGCTGCTCCTCAAAGAGCCGGCGCGTCGTCCCCGGCCGGCTGCCCGCAGCGGGGTTCGCCTTCGACCGCCCCGAGTGACCCGAAGCCGCCGGCGACCTCGTACGGCGGGTGCGCGGGGGCAGACAAGGAGGGCGGCGTCCGGGACGACAGGAACGGCGCGCACCGCTGCCGGAAACCGGCGGACCGAGGCGCTGAGAAGAGGGGCGCCCCGGGAGGCACCCCTCTGTGCCGAGCCGAGCCGAGGCCGTCAGCCTCCCCGTTCACCGCGGCGTGCCTCCCGGGCCCCGCGCACCAGGACGGCGAGGGCCCCCGCGGCCACCACGAGGGCGAGCACGCCCAGCAGTGCACGGTCTGGGACGGCGTCCCCGAGGCGGGACAGGCGCTGCTCCCAGGTGAACTCCGTGTCCACGCCCATCAGCGACGGCAGCGCCGACGTCCCGTCGAAGAGCAGGAACACCGTACCCAGGGTGATGAACATCGCCCCGCCGAGCAGTGACGTGGAGTGCAGCCGCAACGGGCCCAGTCGTACCGGCCGGCCGCGCAGCCGGCGTCGCCCGCCCAGGTCGAACCGGTCCCACAACGCCGCCAACACGAACATCGGCACGGCCATGCCCAGGGCGTACACCGCGAGCAGCGACCCACCGCGCCAGGGGTCACCGCCGATCGCCGCCACCGTGAGGACGCTGCCGAGGATCGGGCCGGCGCAGAAGCCGGCCAGCCCGTACACCGCGCCCAGTGCCGTCACGGACAGCGCCGAACCGGACCGACGTGCCCCGGCGGACTGCTGAAGACGGCGCGAACCGAACCCCAGGCCCAGCAGTTGCGCCACCCCGAGGGCGATGACGAGCCAGCCGCCCGCCGTGACCAGCAGGTCGCGATGCCCGTAGAAGAGGCGCCCGGCCAGCGAGCCCGCCACACCCAGCGGCACCATGGTCAGGCACAACCCGGCGTAGAAGAGCGCGGTGCGTCCGAGCAGCCGGGCGCGGCTGGTGAACGAGTAGGCGAAGAACGCGGGCAGCAGAAGCGCCGAGCAGGGGCTCAGCAGCGCCAGCAGTCCACCGAGGAAGGCGACCACGAAGCCCGGGTCACTCATCGCTGCCGCCCCGTGCGCGCGCCCCCGCGGCGGCCTCGGCCGCCTCGACCGCCTCGGCGAACACGTCCGTGGGCTGGGCGCCCAGGATCGGCCGGTCGTTGACGAGGAAGGCGGGTGTGCTGCTGACGCCGAGTGCGTAGCCCTCCTCGATGTCCCGGTTCACGGCCGCGTCGGCCGCCGGGGAGGTCATGTCCGCGCGGAAGCGGTCGAGGTCCTCGATCCCCGCCTCCCCGGCCATCTCGAGCAGCGCCTCATCGGCGAAGTCTCCCTTGTTGCGCTCGCGCGGCTGTGCGTAGGCGGTGTCGTGGAACTGCCAGAACCGGCCCTGTCGTCCCGCCGCCCAGGAGGCCCGGGCCGCCTGCTCCGACTCCGCGCCGAAGACCGGGAAGTGACGCCACTCGATCCGGAGTACGCCCTTCTCGACGTACTCACGCAGCAGTTCCGGCTTGGTCTCGCGGGCGAACCGGCCGCAGAAGGGGCATTGGAAGTCCGAGTACTCGATCAGTACGACGGGCGCGTCCGGCTTCCCCACGGCGTACGGGTCACCGGACTCCCGTCGGGCGAGTGCGAGCAGCGCGGGGTCGGCGGGAGTGGCCGCGGACGGCGCGCCGGAGACGGACGCGCCGGCGGGACGGTCGGACTCTCCGCCTCCGCCCAGGGCGACGACGGCGACGACGACGGAGGCCACGAGGACGAGGGCGGCGAGGGCCGGTCGCAGCCGGCGACGCGGTAGCGGGCTCCTGCCGAGGGCGGACTTCGAGCCGGGCTTCTCGGGCAGGCGTGAATCAGCGTTCATGGGTCGACTCCACAGAGGGGGAGAAGTGAGGGAGGAAGAGCGGGACGCGGGGATGCGCGGCGCGCGGACTCAGGCGCGGGCCGGCAGCGGGCAGGCCTCGGCCGTCGACAGCCTGCGCAGCGCCGCCTCGGCCAGCAGCACCAGGGAGGCGACGGCGACGACCGGCTAGAGCGGAGCCCAGTAGGTCAGCGCGCCGGAGCTGCCGAGCAGCAGCAGGACGACCTTGTTGCAGACGGGGCAGCCCACGGCGAGGAAGGACAGCAGGCCGCCGAGCGGGCCGAGCCTGCTGCCGGGGCCGTCGGTCCGCGGCGCGTCCGCGGACCCGGGGAGGCGGACGAAGGTGGCCAGGACCACGCCCGCGAGCGCGGCGGTGGCGGCGAGCACCGGATAGTTCCACCACTGGACGGGGACGGTCCGGCCGAAGAGGGGGGAGGGCACGACCGCGGTGGGAACACCCACGACGACGGCGGTCAGGACGGCGCCGGCTCCGGCGGCGGACCACTGGGCGGGCCGCCAGGACGCGAGCGCCGCTCCCGCCCGGCGCGGTGACCGGGAGGAGGAAGGCATGGGAAAGGCTCCGTTCGAGGAGGATGAGACGGACGCGGCACGAAGGGCCGGTCTAGATCCTCAGAACGGTGGTCGAGACACCACTGGGACAACGCGGTGGCGGGGCGGGTCCGGTGGACGCGTGGGCGGGCGTCGACGACGGCGGCGTTCCGCGCTGCGCGGTCGTGTCCGCCGACCCCGCGGCCGGCGGTTCGCCGGTGCGGAGATCCCCGCGCGTCGAAGTCGGCTCGGACTGCCCCTTCTTCTCGCACGGGCGAGGCGCGGTGGCTCCCGGTTCGTCCCCGGCGACCAGGTCGACGGAGAGCACGGCGACCGGAGAGGAGGAGGCCGCCACGGCGCTCTCCTCACCGGCACCCGCGGCCGTCGAGCGGCCCGCTCCCGTCACACACAGCACGGCGACGGTCACGGTGACCATGGCCAGCACACAACGCAGCAGCGACACCGCTCGGGTGTGCCTGCCGCGCTGGGACATGGGGAACGGCTCCTGCCGCTGGGGCTGCTCGGGGACGCGCACGAAGCGTCGTGTACGGAAGCCACCCTACATACCCGCCCCCGAGCCGGCCGAGACGGCTAAGGGATGGGCACCGCCTGTCCCGTGACCCGGGTGCGCGGGTCCCGCGGGCTCACGCCGATGAGCAGGTCGCTGGGGCGGCCCATGTCCTCTCCCTGGCGGATCGCGATCGTGCCGGGCCGGGTCACCAGACCCAGTTCGCGGAGGTACCCGCCGAACGCGGCGGCGGCCGCTCCCGTCGCCGGGTCCTCCACGACACCGCCGACGGGGAACGGGTTGCGGGCGTGGAAGCGCTGCGGCGACTCGCGCCACACCAGGTCCACCGTCGTCCAGTCGTGCCGCCGCATGACCTCGGCGAGCCCGTCGAAGTCGTAGTCGAGCTCGGCCAGTCGGGCCCGGGACGCCGCGGCGAGCACCAGGTGGTCGTTGCCGCCGGACGCCACGTGCGGGGGCAGGGCGGGGTCCAGGTCCTCCGGAGCCCAGCCGAGCGCCCGGAGCGTCGCGTCCAGCTCCGTGGCGAGAGCCGGGCGGGAACGCGTCGGCACACTGGTGAGGGTGGCCCGCACCGCGCCGGCGTCGTCGGCCGTGGTGGACACGGGAATCTCTCCGGCGGGCGTGTCGAGGACGATCTCGCCGGGCCCCATCCGCTCGGCGAGGGCTACCGCCAGCGCGACGGTCGCGTGCCCGCAGAACGCCACCTCGGCGAGCGGACTGAAGTAGCGGACCCGGAAGCGCCGCGCCGCCGCGTCGCCGCCGGTGACGAAGGCGGTCTCGGAGTAGCCCACCTCGGCGGCGATCGCCCGCATCGCGGTGCCGTCGAGCTCGGAGGCGTCGAGGACCACCCCCGCCGGGTTCCCGCCCACGGGGTCGTGGGTGAAGGCGGAGTAGCGCAGGATCTCGGTCTCGTACGGCGGCTCGGAACGGTCTGTCACGTCGCTCTTTCCCCTCACGTCGGTGCTCATGACCCCCACGCTCCCACCCGGCCCCCATCGTGTCCAACGATCGATCTCTATACTCTCCATCGGAAATACACATAGGCTGGCTCGCGTGGACACCCGCCTGCTGACGACCTTCACCACGCTCGCCCGCACGGGCAGCTTCACCGCCGCCGCCGCCGAACTGCACCTGGCCCAGTCCACCGTCACGGTGCACATCCGCGCCCTGGAACGGGACCTCGGCGTCCGGCTCTTCGACCGCCTGCCCACCGGCGCGCTGCTCACCGACACCGGCCGCCGGCTGCTGGAGCGGGCCGAGGAGGTACTCGACACCGTGGCGCGGTTGCGGGCCGCGTGCGACGACACCGGTGTCGTGTCGGGGCGGGTGGTCGTCGGCAGCCCGGAGTCCCTGTGCGCGAGCCGCCTGCCCGGCGTCGTCGCCGCCCTGCGGACGAGCCACCCCGAGGTGGACGTCCACCTGTACGCGGCCGGGACCGCGGAATGCCTCGAAGGACTGAGGTCCGGACGGCTCGACCTGGCGCTGCTGCTGGAGGAGGAGACCGAGTTCCCCGACGTGACGGGCGAACCCGTCGCCCGCGAGCCGCTCGCCCTCGTATCCGCTCCCGGGCACCCCCTCGCCGCCCGGGCGCACGCGGCGGGCTGGCCGGAACTGGCGGCGGAGAGCTTCTTCCTCCTGGAGGAGGGCTGCTCCTACAGCGACGCGCTGGCACGGCGGTTGCTCGACGTGCCGGGCGGGCGGCCGAGGCTCACCCGGTTCGGCAGCGTGGACGCGGCGCGCAACTGCGTGGCGGCGGGGCTGGGGCTGTCACTGCTGCCACTGACCACCGTGGCGGAGGAACTGCGACGGGGCCGGCTGGTACGGGTCGCCGGGCCCCGCTTCCCCGACGTACCGGTGCGGCTGGCCCGGCACCGCCGGCGGTGGGCGGCACCGGCCGCACAGGAGGTCGCGCAGGCACTCGCGCGGCACCTGGGCGACTGACCGGTCCCCGCGCCGGAACAGCCGGACCGGGACACCCGTGGGGACGCCTCCCCCAGCGACAGGTGACGCCGGAGGCCGGTTCGAGGACGGGCGCACCGGACCGTGCCGCTCCGCGGCCCGACGCCCCCTGACACACTCCCATGTGTCACCCGCCCGGCCCCCAGGAGGACCTCGCCATGACCGAGCAACCGCTGGACCGTGCCGCCCGGTACGAGCGACGGTTCAACGCGCTCTTCGCGGCGTACTTCGACGCACTGGGCGCGACGCTGGACGCGCCGTCCTTCAGCCGCTTCACCCCGGACTGCCTGGACCTGCTGCGGGACCTGTCCCTGCGCGGCGGCAAGCGGATGCGGGTGGTACTGCTCCACGAGGCCGCGCGGCTGGTGACCGACGAGCCGGTCGAAGGGCTGGACGCCGCCGCGCTGAGCGTCGAACTGCTCCAGACCCACGGTTTGGTGCACGACGACCTCATCGACGACAGCGCCACCCGCCGGGGCGGGGCCACGACCTACTACGCGTACCGGGAGCGGTTCCCCGGGCACCCGCGGGCGGCGCTGGGGCTCACCGTACTCGCGGGCGACCTCGCGCTCGCCCTCTCGCTGCGCGTGCTCCTGGACGCGAGGGTCCCGGTCGAGGTGCGTCAGGCCATGGTCGAGGTGCAGACCCGGGCCGCGGCGGACACGTTCGTGGGCCAGATCGCCGACCTGGAGCGCGACTTCGCCTCCGCGGTCCCGGACGACGAGGTCCTGCACGAGGTGGCCGACCGCAAGTCGGCCCGCTACTCGGTCCTCGCTCCCCTGCAGCTCGGACTCCTGGCCGCGGGCGAACAACCGGCCGCCCACGAGAAGGAGCTGCGTCGCTACGCGCGACTGGTCGGCATCTGCGGGCAGCTGCGCGACGACTACCTGGACCTGTTCGGCGACGCGGCCGCCATGGGCAAGCCGACCGGCACCGACATCCGTGAGGGCAGGCGCAGTTACACCGTCGCCCGTCTGCTGTCCGCCGTGAGCGGCGCCGAGCGCGCCGTCGTCGAGGAGGCGCTGGGCAACCCCGCCTGCGCGCCGGAGACCGTCGCCGCGGTCCGCGAGATCGGCGAGCGCCGCGGTGTCGCCGACCGGATGCGGGCGGACATGCGGGAGTACGCCGAGCAGGCCCGCCTGGTGGCCGAGGGCTGGCGTCCGCGGTGGCGCGAGGAGGCGGTCGCCTTCTTCGAGACTCTGCCGCGGTGGAGCGTCGAACGGGCCGGGTGAACCCGCGAACGCGGGCCTCGCCGCGGATCGCGGGAAGAACCGGAGGAAAGGAAGAGGAGGTCAATGGCCGAGTTGGTCCTGTCCGTTGTCGTGGTGCTCGTCCTCGGAGGGCTCGTCTGCGTGGTGCGGGCGGAGGCGCGGGGCGGTCCGCGCTGGGTGCGCGCGGTGTCCGCCGTGACCCTGGCGGCGGGCGAACTGGTGCGCAGTTCGAAGGGTGCCGGCCGAGGCGGGGGCGGTCGGAACGACTCGGGCGACTGAACCGGCCCGTCTGACACCTGTTCCCCATGTCCCTCAAAGGGGGATTCGGGATCTTCCGCCCCGTGCGTGCGGTCATGCTCTGACCGGATGCGCCGTTGACCAGGCGCAACCGTGACGACGCGACCCCTGGAGGAGAAGCATGACGCACACGGCACAACGGGGCTCCGGCCCGGACGACCAGGCGGTGCTGCTGGTCGCCGGACTCGCCCACCTCGCGGTGAGCACGATCGGCTCGGCGGTGGGCGGGCTGCGCGGGCTCCTCGGCCGCTCGGACACCGCCGACCTGGTACGGGAGGCGGAACGGGATCTCCAGGCCCGGGGCAGGCTCGCGCTGGACCGGTGCACGAACGTGCCCCCCGCCCACCTGGAGGTACTCGCCCAGCACGCACGCGCACGGCGGGCGGCCGACGGCGGCGATGTCTGACCCCTGGGACCCGGCCGCCTTCAAGAGCCGCGTCGACGGCGTTCTGCGCAGCTTCCTCGACGAGGAGGCCGGCCACCTCGTGGCCCTCGACGACGCTCTCGCACCGGTGGCCGGGCAGTTGCGGAGCGCGGCAGGGCACGGCAAACGGCTGCGGGCGGCCTTCTGCTACTGGGGCTGGCGGGCGGCCGGACAACCGGACAGCGACGCCCTGGTACGGGCGGCGGCCGCCATGGAACTGGTGCACGCCGCGGCGATCGTGCACGACGACCTCATCGACGACAGCGGCCTGCGGCACGGCCTGCCCACCGCGCACGTCGCCCTGGAAACCGTACTGACGGCGGCCCCGGGCCCGGCCCGGGACGGCCGCCGGGCCCGCTCGGCCGCCCGGTCCCTGGCCATGCTGGTGGGCGATCACCTGATGGCCCTCGCCGCGCAGCTCTTCACCAGCAGCGGCCTCCCCGCCGCCTACCTCGCCCGCGCCCGGGGCCTGTGGGCCGCGCTCGCCCGCGAGCTCATCGCCGGCGAGTGCCTGGAGATCCTGCACACCGGCGGACCACCGGACACCGCGACCTCCCTGAAGGTGGTCCGGTACAAGACCGCCAAGTACACCGTCGAGCACCCCCTGCTCATCGGCGGCCTGCTGGCCGGCGCCCCCGCCGCGCTGCGGGAGACCTACTCCGCCTACGGCATGCCGCTCGGCGAGGCCTTCCAGCTCCGTGACGACCTGCTCGGCCTGTTCGGCGACCCGGAGCGCACCGGCAAGGCCGGCCTGGACGACCTGCGCGCCCACCGGCCCACCGCACTGCTGGCCGAGACCTGGCAGGCCGCCGACACCTCCCAGCGGGAGCGGTTGCGGCACGTGCTGGGCCGGAGCGACCTGAACGAGAACCACCTGCGCGAGGTGCGCGACCTCATGGTGGAGCTGGAGGCACCGCAGCGGGTCGAGCGGATGATCCTCGCCCGCGTGGAGCGGGCCACCCGTGCCCTGGACACCGCCGGGACGTCACCGCAGGCGCGCCGGGCGCTGCGCGAGCTCGCACAGCGGGCCACCGACCGCTCCCACTGAACGCAACCGACCGCATCCACTGACGAGGAGACCGCGATGACCTACACCGAAACGTCGATGGACGCCCTGCGCCGCGGCGGCGACGAACTGGCCGACGCCGTCGTCGCCACCCTTTTCGAGCGCGGCGAGGTCGGCAAGTTCAACTCCCTGATGCGTTACGTCTCCACCAGCGGCCAGGAACTGCCGGACGGCCTTCCCGGGGTGGCCCGGGAGTACCTGCGGGCGACCGCCGCCCCGCCGGACTGGGTGGACTGGGCCGAGATGGAGAAGGCCCGCCTGTTCTTCATCGACAACAACGTGCACATCTCCACCGCCCTGTCCTTCGCGTCGATGCCCGCGTGCTACGTCGTCCCGCACGTCGCCAGGCTGCTGTCGGCCGCCCACGGGCTGAGCTATCCCTCCAAGCGGATGGCGGAGACCGGCCAGTTCACCGTCTACCTCATGCAGCCGGACGCGTTCGAGGCCGGCGGACGCTTCGTCCCGGCCGCCCAGAAGGTACGCCTGCTGCACGCCGCGATCCGCCACCACCTGAGGCGGGAGAACCGCTGGGACACCGACACCCTCGGCGTACCGATCTGCCAGGAGGACATGATCGGCGGGCAGATGTTCTTCTCCCTGCTCGTCCTGGACAGCCTGCACCGTCTCGGCATCCACATGTCCGCCGAAGGCGCGGACGCCTACTTCTACGCCTGGCGGGTGGTCGGCGCCATGCTCGGCGTCGACCAGTCGGCCGTGCCCACCACGCTCGACGAAGGGCGGCAGTTCCTCGACCTGTACATGCTGCGCCACATGGGCCCCTCCGATGAGGGCGCCCATCTGACGAGGCAGCTGATCGACCTGTACGAGGAAGTGGTGCCCGGTACCCTCTTCGACCCGGTCGTCTCGGCCCTGATCCGCTACCTCGTCGGGGACACGTGCGCCGACTGGCTGGACGTGCCCCGCACCCACTGGGACACCTTGGTCAAGGCCGCCCCGCGCCTCCTCGGCGTCCTGGAGACGATCGAGGACCGCTCACCCATGGGCGCGTGGGCGCTGGACCGGCTGGGCCACCTCACCACGGTCCTCGAACTGTCCTCCCTCACCCGCGGACGCGTCATGCACTACGCCATCCCCGAACAACTGAAGAAGGACTACGGCGTCTCCGGTGCCGCCCGCACCCGCCGCTGGACCCCGCCGCCCGCGACCGTCTCCTGAGTCACGGTGTGTCCGGGATGGGCGGCCCCGAGGTGACGGCGTCAAGCGATGGAGGCCGAAACGACCGCGGACACGGCCAGGTTGCAGGAGGCCGTCACCCACACCGCGGGGTGGGGCTCGGACTCGACCAGCGTCTCGCCCAGTCGGCCCGGGGTGATCAGGTCGACGACCAGGAAGGCCACGGCCATCATGACGAGGCCCAGCAGCCCGAACACCGCGGTGGACACCAGGCCCTTGCCGAAGTCCTCGTACGTCGTCCAGATGGAGGTGAACACGATGCCGCCGATACCGAGCAGCGCGGAGCTGAGCACCATGGCCGCGTTGCGGTTGCGCTGCTCCCAGATCTGCCGGCCGAGCTTTCCGGGCGTCAGCACGTCGACCAGGACGATGCCGAGGACCAGAAGGACGAGGCCGAGGCCGCCGTAGGCGGTGGCACGGCCGAGTCCGTTGACGATGTCGCTCATGGGGGTGCCGGCTCCGTAGCGTGAGAGATCGTGGTCAAGGCGCTGCAAAATGTAGCGCACCCGTTCGGCCTCTTGACTCCTCGGTCCGGCAATCCGGGAGTTCGGCCGGACGTGGAGTCAGGAGGACGCCGCGAGTGCGCGGTTGCGGCGCACGGAGGACCAGAAGGAGGCGCCGATCAGGACCACGCCGATGAGGCCGGTGATGATCTCGTTGATCTCGTACTGGATGGTCACCAGGAGGACGGTGGCGAGGGCGCCGATGGCGTAGTGGGCGCCGTGCTCCAGGTAGACGTAGTCGTCGAGGGTGCCCTGGCGGACCAGGTAGACGGTCAGCGACCGGACGTACATGGCGCCGATGCCCAGGCCGATCGCCATCAGCACGATGTCGTTGGTGATGGCGAAGGCACCGATGACGCCGTCGAAGGAGAAGGACGCGTCCAGGACCTCCAGGTACAGGAACATGAAGAACGCGGCCTTGCCGGTGAGGGCGACGGCCGAGCGGGGCCTGCCGGTGCGTTCGGCCTCTTCCTCGGCCGCGTGCTCGCGCTCCTCCTCCCGTTCGAGCTTCCCCTCGAAGTAGCCGGAGAGACCGCCGACGACCATGTAGGTGATCAGACCGGCGACACCGGCGAGGAGGACCGTCTCCGTCTTGTCGACGTGCGTGCCGCCGTGCTGGTGGGCGTGGGCACCCACGGTGACCGCCGCCGCGAGCAACGCGATCAGGGCGATGCAGACCGACAGCATGTCCACCCTGCCGAGCTTGGCCAGCGGGCGCTCCAGCGGGCCGAGCCACTTGATCTCCCGGTCCGTGAAGACGAAATCGAGGAAGATCATCAGGAGGAACATGCCGCCGAAGGCGGCGATCGACGGATGGGCGTCCGTCACCAGCTCCTGGTAGCGCTGCTTGTCGGTGAGCGCCAGATGCACCGCGGACCAGGGGCTCAGCCGGGCGCTGATCGCCACGATCACCACCGGGAAGACCAGGCGCATGCCGAAGACGGCGATCAGGATGCCGACGGTGAGGAAGATCTTCTGCCAGAAGGCGCTCATCTTCTTCAGGATTCCGGCGTTGATCACCGCGTTGTCGAAGGACAGGGAGATCTCCAGCACGGCGAGGATGGCCACGAGGCCGAAGGCGGTCCACCCCTCGTACAGCACACCCGCGGCCAGGCCCAGGGCGGTGACGGCGAAGGCCCAACGGAACGTCTTCAATAGCACGGGCTGCTCACTCACTCCTGTTGTCGCGCGGTGCCGGGATGTGGCGTTTCGTTGCCAGTGCCCCTCACCGACGTTGTCTACCACGATCGTTCGCCGCCACCGGGGCAGGCCGGGTACGGCACCTGGCAGTCACTGAAATGGATCGCTTCGTTTCCTTGAGGGGTTCGTGTTTACGGGAGTAGGTTCGCCGCCATGACCGCATCCCGGGATCCGGCCGTCGCCGCGGAACTGCGCGGGGCCGGCCTACGCGTGACCGCCGCCCGTCTCGCGCTGCTCGAGACCGTCCGACGAGGCGATCACCTCGTCGTCGAGGCGATCGCGTCCGGGGTGCGCCTGCGCGTGGGCCACGTCTCCCTCCAGGCCGTGTACGAGGGCCTGCACGCGCTCACCGCGGCGGGACTCGTGCGCCGCATCCAGCCGCCCGGCGGCCCGGCGCGGTTCGAGGGACGGGTGGGGGACAACCACCACCATGTCCTGTGCCGGTCCTGCGGTGCGCTCGCCGACGTCGACTGCGCCGTCGGCGAGGCGCCCTGCCTGACCGCCTCCGACGACCACGGCTTCTCGATAGACGAGGCCGAGGTCATCTACCGGGGCCTGTGCCCCGACTGCTCCACCACCGGCAGTTCCCCAGCACCTTGATCCGCCCCGCTTGGAAGGATTCCCATGTCCGAGAACCACGACGCCATCGTGACCGACGCGAAAACCGAGGAGGCGGGTGGCTGCCCGGTCGCCCACGGACGCGCCCCGCACCCCACGCAGGGAGGCGGAAACCGTCAGTGGTGGCCGGAGCGGCTCAACCTGAAGATCCTCGCCAGGAACCCGGTCGTCGCCAACCCGCTCGGTGAGGAGTTCGACTACGCCGCGGCGTTCAACGCCCTCGACCTGCCGGCCGTGAAGCGGGACATCGCCGGGGTGCTGACCACCTCGCAGGACTGGTGGCCCGCCGACTTCGGGCACTACGGCCCGCTGATGATCCGGATGGCCTGGCACAGCGCGGGCACCTACCGCATCAGCGACGGCCGCGGCGGCGCCGGCGCCGGCCAGCAGCGTTTCGCGCCGCTCAACAGCTGGCCGGACAACGGCAACCTCGACAAGGCCCGCCGCCTGCTGTGGCCCGTCAAGAAGAAGTACGGCCAGAACATCTCCTGGGCCGACCTGCTGGTCCTCACCGGCAACGTCGCCCTGGAGCAGATGGGCTTCGAGACCTTCGGCTTCGCCGGTGGCCGCGCCGACGTCTGGGAGGCCGAGGAGGACGTCTACTGGGGTCCCGAGACGACCTGGCTCGACGACGGGCGCCACACCGGCGACCGCGAGCTGGAGAACCCGCTCGGCGCGGTCCAGATGGGCCTGATCTACGTCAACCCGGAGGGCCCGAACGGCAACCCGGACCCGATCGCCGCCGCCCGCGACATCCGTGAGACGTTCCGCCGCATGGCGATGAACGACGAGGAGACCGTCGCGCTGATCGCCGGCGGACACACCTTCGGCAAGACCCACGGCGCCGGCCCCGCCGACGCCGTCGGCGACGACCCCGAGGCCGCCGCCATGGAGGAGATGGGCCTGGGCTGGAAGAGCACCCACGGCACGGGCAGGGGCCCGGACGCCATCACCTCCGGCCTGGAGGTCACCTGGACCACGACCCCGACCCGGTGGAGCAACGGGTTCTTCAAGAACCTCTTCGAGTACGAGTACGAGCTGGAGCAGAGCCCGGCCGGCGCCAACCAGTGGGTGGCCAAGGACGCCCCGGAGATCGTCCCCGACGCGCACGACCCGTCGAAGAAGCACCGCCCGAGGATGCTCACCACCGACCTGTCGCTGCGCTACGACCCGGTCTACGAGCCGATCTCCCGCCGGTTCCACGAGAACCCGGAGGAGTTCGCGGACGCCTTCGCCCGCGCCTGGTACAAGCTGACCCACCGTGACATGGGCCCGAAGTCCCTGTACCTCGGCCCGGAGGTCCCCGAGGAGACCCTGCTCTGGCAGGACCCGCTGCCCGAGACCGAGGGCGAGGGCATCGACGCCGAGGACGTCGCGACCCTCAAGACCAAGCTCCTCGAGTCCGGTCTGTCCGTCGCACAGCTGGTGTCCACCGCGTGGGCCTCGGCGTCCACCTTCCGCGGCAGCGACAAGCGCGGCGGTGCCAACGGCGCCCGTATCCGCCTCGAGCCGCAGCGCGGCTGGGACGTCAACGAGCCCGACGAGCTGGCGCAGGTTCTGCGGGTCCTGGAGGGCGTCCAGCGGGAGTTCAACTCCGGCGCCGGCGCCAAGCGGGTGTCGCTGGCCGACCTGATCGTCCTCGGCGGTACCGCCGCCGTCGAGAAGGCCGCCAAGGAAGCCGGCTTCCAGGTGGAGGTTCCCTTCGCCGCGGGCCGCGTGGACGCGACGGAGGAGCACACCGACGCCGAGTCGTTCGAGGCACTCGAGCCGACCGCCGACGGCTTCCGCAACTACCACGGCAAGGGCAACCGCCTGCAGGCCGAGTTCCTGCTGCTCGACCGGGCGAACCTGCTCACCCTGAGCGCGCCCGAGATGACCGTCCTGGTCGGTGGCCTGCGCGTCCTGGGCGCCAACCACCAGCAGTCCCAGCTCGGCGCCTTCACCAGGACGCCCGGCTCGCTCACCAACGACTTCTTCGTCAACCTGCTCGACCTGGGCACCACGTGGAAGTCGACGTCCGAGGACCAGACCACGTTCGAGGGCCGCGACGCCGCCACCGGTGAGATCAAGTGGGCCGGCAGCCGCGCCGACCTGGTCTTCGGCTCGAACTCCGAGCTGCGGGCACTGGCCGAGGTCTACGCGAGCGACGACGCGAAGGAGAAGTTCGTGCACGACTTCGTCGCCGCCTGGGTCAAGGTCATGAACCTCGACCGCTTCGACCTGGTCTGACCCCCCGCGTCCGGGCCGGGCCGGCCACCCGCCCGGCCCGGACGCCCCGGTACTACGCCGTCCCGCGGAAGGTGTCGCGATACGCGCGCGGTGACACACCGAGGACCTCGCGGAAGTGCTGGCGCATCGCGGTCCCGGTACCGGAACCGGAACGGGCGGCGACGCGGTCGACCGGCTCGTCGCTGCGCTCCAGCAGCCGCCGGGCGTAGTCGAGGCGCTGCCGGCCGAGCCACTGCATGGGCGCCCCCCCCGGTCTCCTGCCGGAACCTCCGGTTGAGGGTCCGCACGCTCATCGCCGCCTGCCGGGCGAGTTCTTCGAGGTCGAGGGGCTCGCCCAGCCGCTGGAGCGCGTACGTACGGGCGGCGGCCGTCGAGCAGTCGTCCACCTGCTGGATCGGACGGTCGATGTACTGCGCCTGACCGCCCTCGCAATGGGGCGGCACCACGGTGCCGCGTGCCACCGTGTTCGCCACCTCCGCGCCCTGGTCGTCACGGATCATGTGCAGGCACAGATCGATCCCGGCGGCCACCCCGGCCGAGGTGAGGACGAACCGGTCGTCGGTGCAGAGCACGTCCGGATCGACGTCGACCTCCGAGCGCGACCGTCACGCCGCCGATGATGGCCTTCGTCGTCCTCGCCGCCCTCCTCGACCTCGCCACGGTGCCGCCCGTCATCGCACTGTGCCGTCGGTTCCACGGCGACGACAGCGCCATCGTCTTCGGCTGGACCAACGCTGTCCACCAGGTCGGCGCGGCACTGGCCGCCTTCCTCGGCGGCGCCCGGGACACCTGCGCCGGCTACGACCCCGGCTGGGTCGTCCTCGGCGCGGTGTGCGCCGTCGCGGCCCTCCCCGCCCTCACCGTCCGCCGTGCCGGGCCGCACCCGGCAGTGGCGCCGCCGCCGGGACGAAAAGCCCTGGCAACCCGTGGGACGCGATGCTGGGATGGCGTGATGCGGAGCGAGACGAAGACGCCAGTGGTCGTGGACCGGGGGCGGTACCAGGACGCGGTGACCCCCTGGGAGGACGAGGCCTGGCGGACCGCGGCCCTCGGCTGGGTGGCGGGCGAGCTGGCCGCCCGCGGCCTGCGGGCGACGGGGGAGCGGCGGGTACGGCTGCGGCCCTGGTCGGTCCTGGTGCGGCTGTCCGTCGAGGGGCGCGGCGCGGTCTGGTTCAAGGCGAATCCGCCGGCCAGCGCCTTCGAGGGGCCGTTGACCGAGGCGCTGGCCCGCTGGGTGCCGGAGCACGTACTGGAGCCGCTGGCGGTGGACACCGACCGCGGCTGGTCGCTGCTGCCCGACGGGGGACCACTCCTCCGGGACGTACTCGACCGGGAGCCGGCCGGCCCCGGCACCTGGGAGGAGCTGCTGCGCCGGTACGCCGCCATGCAGTACGCCCTGGTTCCGCGCGTCCGGGAGATCGAGCGGCTGGGTGTCCCCGGCGCGCCGGTCACCGCCCTGGCCGACGTCTTCGACCGGCTCGACCACACCTCGCTGCGGCCGGAGGAACGGGCAGGACTCCGGGAACTCCGCCCCCGCCTCGCGGAATGGTGCGCGGAACTCGCGGCCCTGGGCCTCCCGGACTCCCTCGACCACGCGGATCTGCACGACGGCCAGCTGTTCCACCCCGGACCGGGCAGGTTCACGTTCTTCGACTGGGGAGACGCCGTCGTCTCACACCCCTTCTGCAGCCTGCCGGTCCCCGCCCGCCGGGCCCGCGAGCGATACGGGCCGCACGTACTGCCGCGGCTGCGTGACGCCTACCTGGAGCCGTGGACGGGCGCGGGCCGGAGCACGGCGGAACTACGGCGTGCGGTGAGCCTCGCGTGGCGGCTGAGTGCCCTGAGCCGGGCCGGCGCCTACGGCAGGCTGTTCCCCGCCGCGAGCGGCGCCGCCGGTGCCGCGGTGGCCCGGGAGGGCGCCCGCTGCCTGCTGGAACTGCTCGACGAGCCGCCGGTCTAGGTGTTCTGTCCCGGGAGGTTGTGGACGGGCCCCGCGCGCCGTTGTCAGTGGCGGATGCGAGGCTGCGAGGCATGGATGAGGTGGAGTTCATGCGGGGCAGGGTCTACGGCGCCGACCACGACGATCCCGGGCCGCGGGCCGGACGCGTCTACGCCCAACTGGTGGGCGGCCCCCTGGACGGTCTGCTCCTGGACGTCACCGACCTCACCGAGCGGGAGCGCGGCCGGGGAGTGCCACTGGCGACGGAGATAGGCCGCTACGGCCCCGGCGGCCGCTCCGCGTACGGCCCGAGGACGGGCGACCCCCACCGCTTCGACTGGTGGGGCGACGTGCCCTGACGGCACGTCGGCCACCGTTCCTTGCCTCCTTCGATTGGCTTCCGGACGAATCCGCCGACCGGGCGGGGCCGGATTACCGACGTGAGAGACGAAGAGGAGAAACCGCGGAATCCGGGGACAGGCACACGGCTCGGGCTGGGTGCGCTGAGCGGTCTCCTCGCGGGCTGCGCCGCGCTCGCCGTCGCCGAACTGCTGGCGGCGGCGGTACGTCCACAGGCCGGCCGACGCTGAAGGCGCTGGGCAAGTGCCTGGACGTGTCCGGTGGCGGCAGCGCGGACGGTACGCGGATCCAGCTCTGGACGTGCAACGGCACGGCCGCGCATAAGTGGGCGGCCCAGCCGGACGGGACCGTGCGCAATCCGCAGTCGGGCAAGTGTCTGGACGCGTCGGGCGGCACCTGGAACGACGGGACGCCCGTCCACCTGTGGACCTGCCACACCGGCTCCAACCAGAAGTGGACCCTGCCCTGACGAGTGCCGCGAGGCGAGTGACACCGGCCGACCGGCCGCCCGGGAAACGGGCGGCCGGTCGGTGAGTCATGGCAGGGGCAAGTGTGTGGCAAGCGTTTTCCGTCCGATGACTTGACGTGTACGCGGCGTAATGAGTTCATGGGAGCGCTCCCACACCCTCGTTGTCCATCGTGTCCGCACTACTCAGCCATGGAGTCGCCGTGCGCACAGCAAGACGCGATACGCCGAAGAGCCTTCTGACCCGCCTGCTGACCGGACTGGCCGCCCTCATCGGCCTGGTCGTCGTCGGAGCCCTCTGCCCGGCCGTCGCACTGGCCCAGTCGCCCGGTGCCCAGGCCACCGGCCTGCACATCAGTGACGGCCGGCTGGTGGAAGGCAACGGCAACGACTTCGTCATGCGCGGGGTCAACCACGCCCACACCTGGTATCCCGGCGAGACCCAGTCACTGGCGGACGTCAAGGCGCTGGGCGCCAACACCGTCCGGGTCGTCCTCTCCGACGGCCACCGCTGGAGCGAGAACAGCCCCGAGGACGTGGCCGCCGTCGTCGACCAGTGCAAGGCGAACCGGCTGATCTGCGTGCTGGAGGTGCACGACACCACCGGCTACGGCGAGGACGCCGCCGCCGGCACGCTCGACCACGCCGCCGACTACTGGATCGGCCTGAAGGACGTGCTGGCCGGCGAAGAGGACTACGTCGTCGTCAACATCGGCAACGAGCCCTGGGGCAACACCGACCCCGCCGGCTGGACCGAGCCGACCATCGCGGCGATCGAGAAGCTGCGCGCCGCCGGCTTCCAGCACACGATCATGATCGACGCGCCCAACTGGGGCCAGGACTGGCAGGGGGTCATGCGGGCCAACGCCCAGTCCGTCCACGACGCCGACCCCAAGGGCAATCTGATCTTCTCGATCCACATGTACAGCGTCTACGACACCGCCCAGGAGATCACCGGCTACCTGCAGGCCTTCGTCGACGCCGGACTGCCCATCCTCATCGGCGAGTTCGGCGGCCCCGCCGACCAGTGGGGCGACCCGGACGAGGACACCATGATGGCCACCGCCGAACGACTCCGCCTGGGCTACCTGGCCTGGTCCTGGAGCGGCAACACCGACCCGGTCCTCGACCTCGCCCTCGACTTCGACCCCAGCCGGCTCAGCTCCTGGGGCGAGCGCATCTTCCACGGCGCCGACGGGATCGCCCGGACCTCGAAGGAGGCCACGGTCTTCGGCGGCGGCGCCCCGGACGACACCCAGGCCCCGACGGTGCCGGGCACCCCGGCGGCGTCCGCCGTCACCGACGACTCCGTCACCCTCGGCTGGACCGCCGCCACCGACAACGTGGGCGTCACCGGGTACGACGTCGTCCGGGTCGGCGGCGGCGCCGAGAGTGAGGTCGC
Source organism: Streptomyces sp. NPDC097107 (assembly GCF_044762405.1). Classification (NCBI taxonomy): domain Bacteria; kingdom Bacillati; phylum Actinomycetota; class Actinomycetes; order Kitasatosporales; family Streptomycetaceae; genus Streptomyces; species Streptomyces sp. NPDC097107. The sequence goes on from NZ_JBIWEF010000003.1 coordinate 507,495, forward strand.
GGCCTCCACCACCAACACCGCCACCGTGACGGGCCTCACCGCCGACACCACGTACACCTTCGCCGTCTACGCCCGCGACGCGGCGGGCAACCGCTCGGCCCGTTCCGCCACCGTGGACGTCACCACCGGCGAAGGCGGCAGCACCCCCGGCGCCGCGTGCTCCGTCGGATACCGCGTCGTGGGCGAGTGGCCGGGCGGCTTCCAGGGCGAGATCGCCGTCCGCAACACCGGCACCGCCCCCATCGGCCCGTGGACGCTCACCTTCGCCTTCGCCGACGGCCAGACGATCGCGAACATGTGGGGAGGCACCCCGGCCCAGAACGCCGGCGCGGTCAGCGTCGCCCCCGCCTCCTACACCACCACGATCCCCGCCGGCGGCACGGTCACCCTCGGGTTCACCGGCGAGAAGGGCAGCACCAACACCGCCCCGACCGGGTTCAGCCTGAACGGGACCGCCTGCGCCACGACGTGACCGCACGGCCCACCGCCCGGTGACCGCAGTCCGCCGACGGGCGGCACCGGGCGGCGGGCGCCGGGCGGACCCGGGGTGTGTGCGCCGGGGGCGTCACCACGACACCTCGCGGACGTTGGCCTGGCTCCGCGGCTGCGTCGTCGCGGTGATCTCCGACCGGTGACGGCTCGCCGAGAAGGTCACCGTCAGCGTCTGCGGCCCGCTCTGCTCCGTACTCACCGTGAAGCCCCGGTTCGGCACCGCCGAGACCAGGCACACCCCGCTGCCGCCGGACCGCACGGTCGCCTTGCCGCCCTCGGACGGCACCGTGTACACACCGGCCCCGCCCTCCTCGCAGCCCGGGTCGCCCCCGCCCGTCGGAGAGGGCGGGGGCGTGGTGCGGGCGGTGGGCGTCGGTGTCGGCCTCGGTTCGGGCGGCTTCTCGCTCGTACGGGACGGTGTCGGGCTGGGCTTCCGGCTGGTCGGCGACGGGCTGGGGGAGGGCTTCGCGGTCGTGGACGGTGCGGGCCGGGGGGACGCCGGGAGCTCCTTCGGCGCCGACTGCGCGACCGGCGCTGTCGGCCGGGTCGAACCCACCACGAAGTGGATCGTGATGATGACAGCCGTGACACTGGCTGCCGTGCAGGACAGCCAGATGATCAGATAGCGCAGGAGGCGGGACACGACACCATAGTGACGGACCGGCTAACGTGCCTGCCCATGGCCTCCGTACTTGTCGTCGAGGACGACCCCGTGATCCGGGCCGCGCTGATCGAGGTCCTGACCGGACACGGCTACGCGGTGAAGACCGCACACCAGGGTTTCGAGGCGTTGCGCGACATCACGCAGAGCCCGCCGGACATCGTGGTGCTCGACCTCGGGCTGCCCGACCTCGACGGGCTGGACGTGCTGCGGATGATCCGTGGCATCTCCCGCGTCCCGGTGCTGGTCGCCACCGCCCGCGACGACGACACGGAGATCATCCGGCTGCTCAACGCCGGGGCCGACGACTACATGGTCAAGCCCTTCTCCGGCGGGCAGCTCGCCGCCCGGCTCGCCGCCGTGCTGCGCCGCACCGTCCCCGCCGACGTCCGCGCCGCGCGGCGGCCCGTCGTCCAGGTCGCCGACCTGCGCATCGACCTCACCGGGCGCACCGCACACCTCGCCGGCACAGAACTGCCCCTCACCCGCCGCGAGTTCGACCTGCTCGCCTACCTGGCCGCCAACGCCGACCAGGTCATATCCAGGCAGCGGATACTCGCCGAGGTGTGGCAGCAGCCGTACGTGGAGGACCAGACGGTGGACGTCCACCTCTCCGCCCTCCGCCGCAAAATGGGGGAGAAGGCGCGAAAGCCCCGCTACCTCCACACCGTGCGCGGCATCGGCATCAAATTGGTCAGCTCGCCATGAGACGTGCCCTCGCCGGGATCGCCCTGGCCGTCACCTCCATGGTGGCGCTGTCGTTCCTCATCCCGCTCGCCCTCCTCGTCCGCGAACAGGCCCGGGACCGGGTCACCACCGCCGCCGAGCAGCGCGCCTCGGCCCTCTCCCCGGTGCTCGCCCTCACCACCCGGCGCGCCGACGTGCAGCAGGCCGTCGCCGAGCTGGGCTCCTCCGACCAGCTCGTCGTACGGCTGCCCGACGGCGGTTTCGTCGGCACTCCGCACGCACCCGAGGACGCGCTCGACCGGGCCGTGCGGGGGCGCGAGACGCTCGCCGTCGACACCGCTGACGGCTGGGTCTACCTCCAGCCCGTCGTCCTGCGGGGCGACCGGGTCGCGGTCGTGGAGGCCTACGTGCCCGCCGCGGACCTCACCAGGGGCGTGGCCGCGTCGTGGGGCGTGATGGCGCTGCTCGCGCTGGGCCTGGTCGGCGGCTCGGTGCTCGTCGCCGACCGGCTCGGCGCCCGCGTCGTCCGCTCCTCCCGCGGCCTCAAGCGGGCCTCGCTCGCCCTCGGCTCCGGCAACCTGGACGTACGGGTCGCACCGGACGGTCCGCCCGAGCTCCAGGAAGCCGGTGTGGCGTTCAACACCATGGCCGGCCGGGTCGTCGACCTGCTGGCCGTCGAACGCGAACTGGTCGCCGACCTCTCGCACCGGCTGCGCACCCCGCTGACCGCCCTCTACCTGGAGGCCGACCGGATGGGCGCGACACCGAGCGCCCGGCGGGTCACGGAAGCGGCCGGCCGGCTGGAGAGCGAGCTCGACTCGGTCATCGCGGCCGCGCGCACGCCCCTGGCCGCGGTGCGGCACGGCGGTGCGGGGGCGGGCCCGGCCAGACCGTGCGACGTCGCCGAGGTGGTCGCCATGCGCCTGGACTTCTGGTCGGTCCTCGCCACCCAGCAGGGCCGGCCGTACGAGCGCTCCCTGACCCCGCGCCCGGCGCCGGTCGCCTTCCCCGAGGACGACCTCGCGGCCGTCGTCGACGCCCTGATCGGAAACGTCTTCCGGCACACCCCGCAGGGCACCGCCTTCGCCGTCCGTGTGGAGCGGGCGGAGCGGCACGTGTTCCTCACGGTCGACGACGCGGGACCGGGCGTGGCCGACCCCGAGGCGGCGCTCACCCGGGGCGTCAGCGTCGGCGGCTCCACCGGCCTCGGCCTGGACATCGTGGCCCGGGCGGCCCGCGCGGCGGACGGCGAACTGACGATCACCCGCGCGCCACTGGGCGGCGCGCGGGTGCGGGTGTCGTTCGTGCTCGCCGGCGCGAGCGGCGCCGGCGGTGGGGTGCGGTGACGGGCGTCAGCGACTGGCGCCGAAGTTCTGGGTCCACCAGGGGCCGCCGTCGCCGAAGTGGACGCCGACGCCCAGCTCCTTGAAGGAGCAGTTGAGTATGTTCGCGCGGTGGCCGGGGCTGTTCATCCAGGAGTCCATCACCGAGGCGGCGTCCGCCTGGCCCCGGGCTATGTTCTCGCCCAGCGTGGACCACCGGTAACCGGCGGCCTCGACCCGGGTCGTCATCGTGGAGCCGTCGGGGCCCGTGTGGGACATCACACCGCTGTCCGCCATGACGTCGCTGTAGTCGTCGGCGGCCCGGGTCAGCCGGTCGTTCGCCGTGACCGGCGAGCAGCCCGCCGACGCCCGCTCCTCGTTCACGAGCGCGAGCACCTGCGCCTCGGGCCCGCCGCCCCCGCCGGATCCGGAGTCCGGCCCCGAGTCCGAACCCGCCCCGGTGCTGCCCGACCCCGTGTCGCCACCGCCCGCCGGCCGGTCGCCGCCGCTCTTCGCCGTCGTCCTGACGGGCGCCTTTGACGCGGGCTCGGCCGCCTTCGACGGGCTGCCGGCCGGGCTCGCCGTCTTCTTCGGCTTCTCCTTGGGCTTGGCGCTCCCGCTCGGCGAGCTGCTCGCCGTGGCGCTCGGGCTCGCCGACGCGGACGCCAGTGGTGCCGCGCCGCCCGCCGCGTCCTCGGCGCCCGGTGCCTCGCCGGCGGCGCTCGTGGCGACCCGGTCCGCGGCCGAGCCGTCCTCGCCCCCGGCGACGGCCAGCGTGATCCCGACACCCGCCGTCACGGTGACCGCGCCGAGCACCAGCGCGGTACCGCGGGTCCTGAGCCCGCCGCGCGGGCGGGCGTGGTTACGGGACGGGCGAGCGGCTCGGCGGGAACCCATACGCAGGACACCTCGGCTTGTCTGTCGGCTGACGGAGCCCCGTACCCGGTGGACGCGACCGCGCCCACCGGGACTGTGGGGGGTGTTCGAGAGCCTAGGGCGCGTCCGCGTGGAAACGGCCGTTCGAAGGTCTTCTTCAGAAAGCCCTAAAAGAGCCGCCAAAGTCCGCTGAGGAAGTGCGACCGTGCCGCCTCGACGTGCCCGGCCCCGTTACGCGCTCGCCCTCCGCCACCCTCAGCCCACCGCGGGGGCGCTTCAGCGTGAAGAGAGGACGTGGGTGTCCACAGGAGCCCCTCGAGTGCCCCCGATGCCCCGCCGTCCCCCCGTGCGGGGCGCTTGCCGCGCCGGGCGGCCGGACAGTCTGTCGGCGTGTGTCCGGCAGATCGCCGGTACACCGTCGGCGCACCTCCCGGAGGCCGGGTCCTCCCGTCCACCGCGGGCGCGCCGCGCACGGACAAGGAGGAACCGGACATGCCGTCCATCGCTGACGAACGACAGCTGCTCGACGAACTGCGGGAACTGCTGGCCGCGACGGTCGAGGACCTGGCCGTGGAGGAGATCGGACCGGACTCCTCCCTGAAGGACGACCTGGGCGTCGACTCGCTGGCCATGCTGGAACTTGTCGCCGCGATCGAGGACCGCTGGCAGATCGAGGTGCCGCAGGAGCAGGCGGACCGGCTCACGACCGTACGGCAGATCGCCGCCCACCTCGCCGAAGCCGTCGCCGCCCCCGCGGGCGGCAGCGCGTGAGCCCACGACGCGCGGCCGACCCGGCCCGCGAGGAGCGCGCCGCCGTCATCACCGGGCTCGGGCTGACGACCGCGCTGGGCGGCGACGTCCCCTCCACCTGGCGGGCCCTGCTGGACGGCGGGTGCGGCGTCGAACGCGTCGACTTCGGGACGCCGGAAGGCCCGGAGCAGACCTATCTCGCGGCCCGGGCGGCGGTCGATCCCGGGACGGTCCTGTCCTCCGCCAAGGCGGCGCACTGCGACCGCTCGGCGCAGTTCGCCCTCGTCGCCGCGAGGGAGGCCGTCCGCGACGCCGGTTTCCCGGAGGCGTCGTCACCCGCCGCGGGCGGCTCACGGGTGGCCGTGGTCGTCGGGGTGGGGCTGGGCAGCCTGACCAGCGTCCTGGAGCAGAACCGCCGCCTGGAGACCCGGGGCGCCAGACGGGTGAGCCCGCGCACCATCCCGGTCATGCTGCCCAACCACCCGGCCGCCGAAGTGGGGCTGATGGTGGGCGCCAAGGCCGGAGTCCACGCCCCGGTCAGTGCCTGCGCCTCCGGCGCCGAGGCTTTGGCCCAGGCCCTCGGCCTGATCCGGGAGGGCCGCGCCGACATCGTGGTCGCGGGCGGCACCGAGGCGGCGCTGCACCCGCTCGCCCTGGCCGGGTTCGCGCGGTTGCAGGCTCTCTCCCGGCGCCTGGACGACCCCAAGGGGGCGTCCAGGCCCTTCGACGCCGACCGGGACGGTTTCGTGATGGGCGAGGGCGCCGGCATGCTCGTCGTCGAGAGCGCCGAGCACGCCGCCGCCCGCGGGGCCCGCGTCCACGGCCGGCTGACCGGCGCGGGCATCACCAACGACAGCCACCACGTGGCCCAGCCCGCGCCCGGCGGAACGGGCTGCGCGGCCGCCGTGGACGCCGCGCTGCGCGATGCCGGGCTCCTCCCGGAGCAGGTCCAGCACATCAATGCCCACGCCACCTCGACGCCGCTCGGCGACCTCGGTGAGGCACAGGCGCTGCACAAGGTCTTCGCCGGGGTGCTGGGCGACGTGGCGGTCAGCGCGACCAAGGCCGCGTTCGGGCACACGCTGGGGGCCGCCGGTGCCATCGAGGCCGTCCTCACCGTGCTCGCCCTGCGGGACAGAACCGCACCGCCCGCGTGCAGCCTCGAACGTGTGGACCCCGAGATCGACCTGAACGTCGTGGGCCGCAGCCCGGCGGCACTGCCCTCCGGGCCCCTGGCGGCGGTCACTACGAGCATGGGTTTCGGCGGGCACAACGTCGCGCTCGCCTTCGCCGGCGCCTCATGAGACGCGCGGCCCCGGCCCCCGCCGGCGGCACACCGCGCACCGTGCTGATGTGCCCCGGCCAGGGGGCCTACCTCCCGGGCGCGCTGCGCCACCTGCGCGACGTCCCGTCCGTCTCAGGGGCGCTGCGGAGGGTGGATGCCCACAGCACCGCACTCGGCGGCACCGGGACGCCCGTCGTCCGCCTCCTCACGGATGTCGGGGCGCCCGACCCCGACCAGCTCCTGCTCGCCGACCCGCTCGCCTTCGACCTGGCCACCTACGCGGCGGTGGTCGCCTCCGCGACCGTCCTGCTCGACCTCGCGACACCGCCCGTCCACGCGGTCCTCGGCCACAGCGTGGGAGACCTCGCGGCGCTCACCGTGGCCGGAGCCATCACCCTGGAACAGGGCGTCCGACTGCTGCACGTCCGCGACCGGCTGCTGCGGGACGCCGCGCTGCCGGCGGCCGGCCTGCTGGCCACCGACATGAACGCCGGCCAGGCTGCGGACCTGCTGCGCACCGCCGGCCTGCCGCAGGTACGGATCGCTGCCCACAACGCCCCCGCCCAGACCGTCCTCGCCGGCCCCGAGGACCAGTTGGCCGCCGCTCGGCGAACCGCCCGGGAACTCGGCCATCGCACCACCGGGCTGACCAGCCGCACCGCCTACCACCACCCACTGCTCGCCGACGTCCACCGGGCCTTCCGCCGCCTCCTGCGGGCACAGCCCGTCGCGCCGCCCACGCTCGCCGTGTACACCGCCACCGACGCCCGCCCCGCACGCACCCCGGCCCAGCTGCGCACCGCCGCGGCCGCCCACCTCACCGAGCCCGTGGCCTTCCACCACACCCTGCGCGCGATGCGCCTCGCAGGCTTCACCACCTACCTCGACAGCGGCCCCCGGGCCCTGCTGAGCACCCTGGCCAAGGCCGGCCTGCCGGGCTGCACCACAGCCGCCCCCGCCCGTACACCGGCCGACGCCGAGCGCATCCGCCACCGCCTCACCGCGGCCCTGCGGTGACGAGGAGCCGTTCCGTCCGGGTCCCGCGGCCGTATCGGGGTAGGCGGAGGGGATCCGAAGGAGGAGTGCACATGACGACGTATGTCATCTCGGTGCCGGGGACGTTCACCGGCGCGGTCCAGGACGCCACGAAGGACGAGCTCGCCCGGGCGCTGCGTCCCGCGGATCCGCACCGCACCCACCTGGGAGACGAGGAGGACCTCGACGCCCTCTCGGTCAACGAGGACGGCACCTTCACCATCCGCCTCACCGTCGAGGCGGACACCGCCGCCCACGCGGAGGGCCGTGCCCGGGAGGTCGCGGACTCCGCCCTGCGCGCGGCCGGCCTGGACGGCGGCAGCGCGCCGCTCGGACCCACCGTGGTCACCGGAATCGACTCCGACATCTGACCCGACCGCGACCTCACACGGCGGGGTACGGGCCGGTGAGTGGCCCGGCTCACATGGCGTACCGGAGGCGGCGCCGACACCATGGTCTCGTCACCCGGCAGGCTGAAGGGATCAACAATGTTCCGCAAGGTGCTGGTCGCCAACCGCGGTGAGATCGCGATCCGGGCGTTCCGCGCGGGCTACGAGCTCGGCGCGCGCACCGTCGCCGTCTTCCCGCACGAGGACCGCAACTCGCTGCACCGACTGAAGGCCGACGAGGCCTACGAGATCGGGGAGCCGGGACATCCGGTGCGCGCGTATCTCTCCGTGGAGGAGATCGTCCGCGCGGCACGCCGGGCGGGAGCCGACGCCGTCTATCCGGGCTACGGATTCCTGTCCGAGAACCCCGAACTGGCCCGCGCGTGCGAAGAGGCCGGCATCACGTTCGTCGGACCGAGCGCCCGGATCCTCGAACTGACCGGCAACAAGGCCCGGGCCGTCGCCGCCGCCCGCGAGGCGGGCGTGCCCGTCCTCGGCTCCTCCGCGCCCTCCGACGACGTGGACGAACTCGTCCGCGCCGCCGACGACGTCGGCTTCCCCGTGTTCGTCAAGGCGGTCGCGGGCGGCGGCGGTCGCGGCATGCGCCGCGTCGAGGAACCCGCCCAGCTGCGCGAGGCCATCGAGGCCGCGTCCCGGGAGGCGGCCTCCGCCTTCGGCGACTCCACGGTGTTCCTGGAGAAGGCCGTCGTCGAACCCCGCCACATCGAGGTCCAGATCCTCGCCGACGGCCAGGGCGACGTCATCCACCTCTTCGAGCGGGACTGCTCGGTGCAGCGCCGCCACCAGAAGGTCATCGAACTCGCCCCCGCGCCCAACCTCGATCCGGCCCTGCGCGAGCGGATCTGCGCCGACGCCGTGAACTTCGCCCGGCAGATCGGCTACCGCAACGCCGGCACCGTGGAGTTCCTCGTCGACCGCGACGGCAACCACGTCTTCATCGAGATGAACCCGCGCATCCAGGTCGAGCACACGGTCACCGAAGAGGTCACCGACGTCGACCTCGTCCAGTCCCAGCTGCGCATCGCCGCCGGTGAGACGCTGGCCGAGCTGGGGCTCGCCCAGGAGAACATCACCCTGCGCGGCGCCGCTCTCCAGTGCCGCATCACCACCGAGGACCCGGCCAACGGCTTCCGCCCGGACACCGGGCAGATCAGCGCCTACCGCTCGCCCGGCGGCTCGGGCATCCGCCTCGACGGCGGCACCACCCACGCCGGTACGGAGATCAGCGCCCACTTCGACTCGATGCTGGTCAAACTCTCCTGCCGGGGCCGGGACTTCGCCACCGCGGTGGGCCGCGCCCGGCGTGCCGTGGCCGAGTTCCGCATCCGCGGCGTCGCCACCAACATCCCCTTCCTCCAGGCGGTGCTGGACGACCCCGACTTCCAGGCGGGCCAGGTCACCACGTCCTTCATCGAGCAGCGCCCGCACCTGCTCACCTCCCGCCACTCCGCCGACCGCGGCACGAAGCTGCTGACCTACCTCGCCGACGTCACGGTGAACAAGCCGCACGGCGAGCGGCCCGAACTCGTCGATCCGCTGACCAAGCTGCCGCCGCTCGCCGCCGGTGAACCCCCGGCCGGCTCCCGGCAGCGGCTCACCGAACTCGGCCCGGAGGGCTTCGCCCGCCGGCTGCGCGAGTCGCCCTCCATCGGCGTCACCGACACCACGTTCCGCGACGCCCACCAGTCGCTGCTCGCCACCCGGGTCCGCACCAAGGACATGCTCGCCGTCGCCCCGCAGGTCGCGCACTCCCTGCCCCAGCTGCTGTCCCTCGAGTGCTGGGGCGGAGCCACCTATGACGTCGCCCTGCGCTTCCTCGCCGAGGACCCGTGGGAGCGGCTGGCCGCCCTGCGCGAGGCCGTGCCCAACATCTGCCTCCAGATGCTGCTGCGCGGCCGCAACACCGTGGGCTACACCCCGTACCCGACCGAGGTGACCGACGCCTTCGTCCAGGAGGCCGCGGCCACCGGCATCGACATCTTCCGCATCTTCGACGCCCTCAACGACGTCGACCAGATGCGGCCCGCCATCGACGCCGTACGGCAGACCGGCACCTCCGTCGCCGAAGTGGCCCTGTGCTACACCGCCGACCTGTCCGACCCGTCCGAGCGGCTCTACACGCTCGACTACTACCTGCGGCTCGCCGAGAGGATCGTGGCCGCCGGCGCCCACGTCCTGGCCGTCAAGGACATGGCCGGCCTGCTGCGGGCACCGGCCGCGGCGACCCTGGTGTCCGCGCTGCGCCGCGAGTTCGACCTGCCGGTGCACCTGCACACCCACGACACCACGGGCGGCCAGCTCGCCACCTACCTCGCCGCGATCCAGGCCGGCGCCGACGCCGTCGACGGGGCCGTGGCGTCCATGGCGGGCACCACCTCGCAGCCGTCACTGTCGGCGATCGTCGCCGCGACCGACCACACCGAGCGGCCCACCGGCCTCGACCTCCAGGCCGTCGGCGACCTGGAGCCGTACTGGGAGAGCGTCCGCAAGGTCTACGCCCCCTTCGAGGCGGGCCTGGCCTCGCCGACCGGCCGTGTCTACCACCACGAGATCCCCGGCGGGCAGCTCTCCAACCTGCGCACCCAGGCCATCGCGCTCGGCCTCGGCGACCGCTTCGAGGACATCGAGGCGATGTACGCCGCAGCCGACCGGATGCTGGGCCGCCTGGTGAAGGTCACGCCCTCCTCCAAGGTGGTCGGCGACCTGGCGCTGCACCTGGTGGGCGCCGGTGTCTCCCCGGCGGACTTCGAGGCGGACCCCGACCGGTTCGACATCCCCGACTCCGTCATCGGCTTCCTCCGCGGCGAGCTGGGCACCCCGCCCGGGGGCTGGCCCGAGCCGTTCCGCAGCAAGGCGCTGCGGGGCCGCGCCGAGGCCAGGCCGGTGGCGGAGCTGAGCGGGGACGAGCGCACCGGGTTGGCCAAGGACCGCCGGGCCACCCTCAACCGGCTGCTGTTCCCCGGACCGGCCCGCGAGTTCGACACCCACCGCAACACCTTCGGCGACACCAGCGTCCTGGACAGCAAGGACTTCTTCTACGGGCTGCGCCCCGGCAGGGAGTACACGGTCGACCTCGACCCCGGGGTCCGTCTGCTCATCGAACTGCAGGCGGTCGGCGACGCCGACGAACGCGGCATGCGCACCGTGATGTCCTCCCTGAACGGCCAGCTCCGCCCGATCCAGGTCCGCGACCGCTCGGCGGCCTCCGACGTCCCCGTCACGGAAAAGGCCGACCGGTCGAACCCCGGCCACGTCGCGGCACCCTTCGCGGGCGTGGTGACCCTCGCCGTCGCCGAGGGCGACGAGGTCGAGGCCGGTGCCACGGTGGCCACCATCGAGGCGATGAAGATGGAGGCCACGATCACCGCACCGAAGTCCGGCACGGTGAACAGGCTCGCCATCAACCGCGTCCAGCAGGTCGAGGGGGGAGACCTCCTCGTCCAGCTCGGCTGAGACGGACGGCGGCCACGGCCCGACGCAGGGCCGTGGCCGCCGCCGACGTCACGCCTCCTTGGGCGCCGCCTGCTGCACCACCTCGAAGGACCACAGCGTGGACCCGCTCGCCGCGGGCTTGGGGCGCTCCGCACCCTCCGCGCCGCCACCGCCCTGGTGCGCGGCCTTCATGGGCCCCTCCATCCAGGCCTGGAAGGACTCCTCGTCGCGCCAGCGCGTGTAGACGAGGTAGTCGTCGGTGCCCTCCACGGGCCGCAGGAGTTCGAACCACTCGAACCCGTCGGAGCTCTCCACGGCATGGGCCCGCGAGGCGAAGCGCTTCTCCAGCGTCTCTCGCTGCTCGGCGGGAACGGTCAGTACGTTGATCTTGACTACGCTCATGGTCCCATCCTGCCGCATGCCGCGGTCAGCAGGGATCGCGCCAGACCCCGAGCTCCGGTCGCTTCAGCATCGAGGACAGCCCGAGCCGGCGTGACTCGGGGCAGAAGCCACGGGTCGGCTCGCTGTACTCCACGTGGAAGACCGCCTTGCCGGCCTCGACGAACGGCCTGAGCCGCGCGCACTCGCCGTACTCGGCGCACTGCTCGTTGACCGCGAAGTCGAAGTCGTCCACCAGCTGCGGGATCTGCGGCAGGTCGTTCTTGAGGCCCACCGCCAGGCCGCGTTCGTGGGCGATCTCGGCGATCACGCGGTTGTACGCCAACTGGTCCCGGGCGGTGAGCGGGAAGCCCGTCTCGTCGGCGTATCCCTCCACCAGGTCGGGTTCCACCGCGTCGAACCCCTTGTCCCGGCACATGTCGAAACGCCGCTCCATGATCGGCCGGAGGACGGAGATCCGGCGGATGTCGAGCCAGCGTTCGCCATGCCAGCCGTTGGGCTCGCCCAGCACCGCGCGGGGAAACGCGTCCCGGTCGGGCCGGAAGTCCTCCCAGGCCCCCACGTTGACGTAGCAGATCACCTTGCGGCCGGCGCGGTGCAGCCGGTCCACGTCGGCCGCGTCGTTCTCGAAGCCGTCGATGTCGTAGACCGGTACATCGGCCGACGGGTCGACCTTCCCGTCGAGCTGCCACTGCCAGGCCAGCCCGGGCCGGGGCTGCCACACGGCGGTGGCGGACGGGTCCGGCGTCGGTGTGCCGTCCGTGCCCGAACACCCGGCCACCACCGCGAGGATGAACGCCGCCGGCAGCGCGGCGCACGCCCGTACCCACCTCCTCATCGCTCCACCCCGGTCAGTACGGGGGTCAGGCGGGCCCACGGGTTGGGCGGTTCCCCCGTGACGGGCCCGGACACCGCGGCGCCGCGTTCGCGGGCGGTCCGTACGGCGAGCGGGGCGAGCGCCTCGGGCACCCCGTACACCAGGTGGCAGAAGCGCTCGGGCGGGTGCCTTCGCGTCCAGTCCGGCCGGCTGAACGCGGACACGTAAGCCGACCAGGACCCGTCGAAGGTGACGACGAGATCGGCGAGACGCGCGTAACCCGGCGCCGGGTGGACCCCCGGGTTCAGCACGAGCGTGGTCGAGCCCTGCCGGCGCAGACCACGCACCAGCGCCCGGTAGGCGGGCAGTTCGGTCGCGGCCGAACTCACCCGGTCGAGGAAGCACCCGTCCGCCGCGTACCACTCCCGGTGCCGGCGGGCGTCCTCGGCGACGTCGGCCGCCGAACGCGTGCCGTAGTCCGTGTCGACGTAGCCCAGCAGACGGGCGCCCGCCGCCCGCAGCGCGCCGGCCGCCGCGGCGAAGGCGGGATCGGGCGCACGGCCCGGACCGTTCGCGGGGTTGATGACGACCCCGTACGTGCGGTCGGCCGCCGTGATGAGCCGGTGCCAGGAGCCCGGGTCCTCGGCCGGATGGACGTACAGCGGGATCAGCAGGCTCACGACGGGCGGTCGCCTTCCGGGACGAGGGACGGGGGACGGGCGCCGGCCGACCAGAGCGCGGCCAGTGACTCGTCGAGCGAGTACGTGGGCCGCCAGCCGAGCGCGGCCCGGGCGGCGGCGATGTCGGAGCACTGCCAGGAAACCCGGTCCGAACGGGCGGAACCGGCGCCCTCTTCCTCGATCCGGCCGCAAAAGCCCGCGGTGTCCGCGAGCGTCCGCACCAGCCGGCGCACCGGGACGGCCTCGCCGCCGCCGATGTTGAGCACGCGCGGCAACGGCGCGGTCGCGGTGACCGCCCGTTCGACCGCCCGCGCGACGTCCCGGACGTCCACGAAGTCCCGGTACGCCGACAGGTCGCCCAGCCGGAGCACCGCGTCCGGCGCCGTGCCCGCCGTACGCAGCAGCCCGCCGACCCTGCCGGGCAGGCCGGAGGACGGTGCGCCGGGCCCCACCGGGTTGCCGACCCGCAGGACCACCGCGTCCAGCCCGGAGGTGGCGACGGTGACGGTGCCGGCCAGCTTGGTGGCGCCGTAGGCGGTGAGGGGCCGGGTGGCCGCCGACTCCGGCACCCTGACCCGCTCGGCCCCCGGCCCGTACTCGGCGGCCGAACCCAGGTGGACCAGACGGGCCGCGGGACGGGCCCGGCGCAGCGCCGCGCAGAGCACGGCGGGACCGCGGGCGTTGAGCTCGGCGAGTGTCACCGGATCGCCGCCGGTCGCGCCCGCGCAGTTGACGACGGTGTCGACGGCCGCCGACGCCAGAGCTTCGGCCAGCCGGTCGACCGGGTCGGTGGCGAGGTCGACGCGTACGTCGGCGGCCGCGGAGCGGCCGCCGCCGAGGACCCGTGCGCCGGACAGGGCGCCCAGCCGCTCGGCGACGTGGGCGCCCAGATATCCGGTGAAGCCCAGGACGAGGATGCGCATGTGGTGCTCAGGCTCCCTTGAGCAGCAGGGACTTGCGGCTGGTGAACTCGGCGTTGGCCCGGTCGTAGTCGTCGGGGCGGCCGATGTCGAGCCAGTAGCCGTCGAAGTCGTAGGCGTGCGGCGGGTCGTCGGCGCGCAGCAGGTCGAGGACCAACTCGTCGAAGCCCAGGGGTAGTCCGGCCGTGTAGCCGTCGAGTGTGGCGCGGGTCAGTCCGTACACCCCCATGGAGACGTGGTAGTCCATGCTGGGCTTCTCGGTGAAGGCGACGACCCTGCTCGCGTCGGTGGTCAGTACACCGAAGTCGATGTGCACCTTCCTGGCGTACGTGGCGATGGTCAGCGGGGCGCCGGACGTGCTGTGCCGGCGCAGGACGTCGGCGTAGTCGAGGTCGGTGAGGATGTCACCGTTCATGACCAGGAAGTGCTCCGGCAGCCGCTCACGCATGGTGAGCAGCGGGCCCATGGTCCCCAGGGGGCTCTCCTCGGTGGCGTAGTCGACGGTCAGGCCCCACTGCGACCCGTCGCCGACGTAGGCGCGGATGATCTCGCCGAGGTGGCCTATGGCGATCGTGCAGCCGGTGAACCCGGCCGAGGCGAGCTGGCGCAGGACGATCTCCAGGATGGCGTGCTGGTCGCCGATGGGCACGAGCGGCTTGGGCAGGGTGGTCGTGTAGGGCCGCAGCCGGACGCCCTTGCCTCCGGCCAGGATCACTGCGTGCATGAGGTTCCCCCTCGGTTCACGTGCCGGGCGTGGTCAGATGTTGTAGATGCCGGTCTTGTAGCGGGCGAGGTTGGCCGGGTCGCGGAAGAACTCCACCGTGTGCGCGAGGCCTTGCTCCAGGTCGTGGCCGGGGCTCCAGCCGGTCGCCTCCCGCAGCCGGCTCGCGTCGGCGACCAGCCGCATCACCTCCGAGTTCGCGGGCCGCAGACGCTGCGCGTCCTCCCGTACGTCCAGGTCGGTGTCCATCACCTTGCCGATGAGCGCCACCAGGTCGCCGACGGAGATCTCGCCGCCGGTTCCGGCGTTGAAGGTATGGCCCACGACCCGCTCGGCGGGCGCGGTGCCGACCGCCAGGAACGCCTGCGCGGTGTCCTTGACGAAGGTGAAGTCCCGGGTGGGACGCAGGTCCCCGAGGGTGATGGTCCGTTCGCCGGCGGCCACCTGACCGATGACGGTCGGGATCACCGCCCGCATGGACTGCCGGGGACCGTAGGTGTTGAAGGGCCGCAGCGTCACCACCGGCGTGTCGAAACTGGCGTGGTAGCTGTCCGCCAGCCGGTCCCCGCCCGCCTTGGACGCGGCGTACGGCGACTGGGTGTTGATGGGATGGTCCTCGGTGATCGGCACGGTCCGCGCGGTGCCGTACGTCTCACTGGTGGAGGTGTGCACCAGCCGGGGCGTGCCCTGGGCACGGACCGCCTCCAGCACGTTCAGCGTGCCGGTGACATTGGTGTCCACGTAGCTGTGCGGTGCCCGGTAGGAGTACGGGATGGCGATGAGGGCGGCCAGATGGTAGACGCAGTCGGCGCCCTCGACGAGGTGCCGGACCGAACCGGGGTCACGGACGTCGCCGAGAACGATCTCGACCTGATCGAGGACCTCCGGGGAGAGGGTCTCCAGCCAGCCGTAGGAGGAGAAGGAGTTGTACTGCGCCATGGCTCTCACCCGGTGCCCGGAGGCGACGAGCGCCTTGGTGAGGTGGGAGCCGATGAATCCCTCGGCTCCGGTGACGGCGGCGAGCGGTGTGGCGGTCACGCGGGGGTCCTTCCGGTCGATGGGTCGATACGTCGATGGATCGGCGAGTGGGACTACGGATCGGCGGGTCGACGGATCGGTGGGTCGCGATGCGCGGGGAGCGGCCCGTGCGGGCCGGCGGTGGGTACGGCCGTCCGGCCGCGGCGTCAGGCATGGGCCGCCGGCCGGCCCAGCAGCCGCAGCACGCACACCGTGAGACAGAGCGCGGCGGCGCC
This sequence comes from Streptomyces sp. NPDC097107, assembly GCF_044762405.1. NCBI lineage: Bacteria > Bacillati > Actinomycetota > Actinomycetes > Kitasatosporales > Streptomycetaceae > Streptomyces > Streptomyces sp. NPDC097107. The sequence goes on from NZ_JBIWEF010000003.1 coordinate 523,235, forward strand.
GCAGCACAGCGGCAGGGCGATCGCCGGGCCCGGTGGCAGCCCGGCCAGGGCGACCGAGCCGGCGCCGGCGGCCGCCGCGAGACACAGGGCGGCCGCGGGCCAGGCCACGCCGAACGCCTGGAGCAGCAGGGACGTCCACAGGGCCGCCGCGAGCAGCAGCAGCGTGACGGGGTCGGCATCGACGAGCAGGGCCGCGGGCACCAGCGGACCGAGGTACACCAGCAGGCAGCCCGCGAGCACGGCGGCCGAGCGCAGCCGGAATCCCGCCGGGGTGCCGGTGGCCCGCAACGCCGCCACCGACAGCCCGCGGTAGCGGTACAGCAGCCACTCCGCCGGACCCATGCTCAGGGTCAGCACGATCACCGCCCACGGGTGATCGCGGCCCGCCAGGAACACCAGCGTCCCGGCGGCCAGTCCGAACAGGCCGTACGGCAGCGAGCGCAGGGGGTGCGGACGGGCGGCGTCCGCTACGGGCGCGGTCGCGAGGGCGCCACGCAGCGCCCAGCCGGCAGCGGCGGCCGCGCCCATGAGCGACAGCAGCGGCAGCCCCGCCCGCAGAACGGCCCCGGGCTCCCACCACGGCAGCGCCGCCGCGCCGGCGATCACCGGCGTGAGGGCCGCCAGCAGCAGCCGCTCCCGGCCCAGAACGAGCAGCACACCGGCCGCCGCGAGGTATCCGGACTGCGCCGTCACCGCCAACGCCGCAGCGCCGGACCCGGCGACCGACACTCCGGCCGCGGTCGCCGCGAGGGCGCTCACCGGTGCCCCCTTGAGGAGAGTGCGTCCCGCCTCCCACCGCCCGGTCGCCAGCCGGAGATAGGCCCGGTGGCCCAGTGCCTGGTTCCAGGCCCAGGAGAGGAGCCCCGCCACCACCAGGGCCCGCACCGCGCCGTCCTCGGTCAACAGGCGGCCCGCGAGCGCGTAGGCGAGACCGGGAAGCGCGAACAGCGCGCCCCGCAGCGCGCACCGCACGTGGTCCGGCCGCCAGGGGTCGGCGGGGCGCGGAGGGTCCGGGAAGGTTCGCGGTATGCGCTCGTACAGCGCCGTGGCGAGGGAGAACAGGTCACGGTGCCCGTACCGTTCCCGGATCACCTCGCCGGTCAGCCCCTCGGACTCCAGCAGTGCGGCCACCTCGTAGGGGTGGACTGCGGGCGCGATGCGGTGGGCCAGTTCGGCGGCCAGCGCGTCGACCGCGTCGTGCCGGGCGCCGTGCCCGGGGCGCACCAGGGCGAGCGTGTGCCGGTCGGGCGCGCGCAGGGTGAGTGTGCGGTCGTCGGCGAGGCGCAGCGCCAGCGTGTCCTGCTCCGCGCCGCCGGGTTCCAGGGCCATGGGCCCGCTCATCCGGTCGCACTCCTCACCGGCGTGGCGCCCGCCGTCGCGAAGGTGGCCACTTCCGTGGCCGTGGCGCGTGCGGTCGTACCGCCGAATTCGGGAAGCTCCAGGTATATGGACCGGAAGGTGTCGATGGTCTGCCGGAGTGTGAACTGCTCGATCACCCTGAGCCGGGCCGCCTCGCCCATCGCCCGGCGGCGCGTGGCGTCGCCCAGCAGCTCCAGTGCCGCGGCGGCCATGGCGGCCGGATCACGCGGCGGCACCACGAGACCGGAGTCGCCGACGGCCTCGCGTACGCCTCCCACGTCCGTGGAGACGGTCGCCCGGCCGCACGACATGGCCTCGATCAGGGTGAAGGGGAACCCCTCGCTGATGCTGGAGAGCATCACGACGTTCCCGGCGGCGTACGCGTCCTTGATGTCCTCGACCCGGCCCTCGAAGGTGACCGCGTCACCGTGCCCGAGTTCCGCCGCCAGCGCCTCGCAGCGCTCCCGGTAGGCCTCGCCGCCGCGCGGTGTGCCGCCGAACAACCGCAGCCGGGCGGCGGGCAGTTCGGCCCGGACGAGGGCGAAGGCGCGGATCAGGGTCTCCAGGTCCTTGATCGGATCGACCCGTCCGGCCCAGCTGAGTACGGGGTCCGCGGGCTCGGGACCGGCGGGCGGGAACGCTGCCGGGTCCACGCCGTTGTAGACCGTGCGTATGGATTCCGGGGCCGCACCGCCCTGCTCCTCCCACAGCCGGTTGTAGCGGTTGCCCGGGGTGATCAGTGCGGCCCGGCGGTAGGTCTCCTCGGCCAGCAGCCGGAAGAAGCCCAAAAGGAGTGCCTTCACCGGCCACCGGTAGGGGGCGGTGCGGTAGCCGAGGTAGCGCTCCCGCAGGTAGACGCCGTGTTCGGTCAGCAGCAACGGCACGCCGTGCCGGTCCAGTCCGGCCAGGCCGGGCAGGACCGCGACACCGCCGCTGACCGCGTGCGCCACGCCGTCCTCCGGGCACGGAGCGGCCAGCGGACGCAGGGCGTGTTCCAGCAGCGCGGTCGCGGTCACCGCGTCGTGCAGGGTGGGCCGGGCCTCGCGCACGGCCAGTCCCGGCCGGTTCCAGACCGCGGTCAGGATGGCGATCGCCCGGTCCCCGCGCAGGAACGGACTGAGCCGGCCGTCCGCGGCGGCCCGCGCGAGCCGGTACAGGGCGGGGCCGAACCCGTCCTCGGCGCGCGGGTCGAGCAACGCGGTCACGAACCGCTCGTAGGCGTCGGCGAGCCGGTCGCGCTGCCGCCCGCGAGGCGGACGCCCTTGCGGCGCGGGCCCCCACATGGGGACGGAGACGACCCGGGAGACGTGCCCGGGGATGTCCCAGGCGAGCGGTTCGCGCCCGGTGCCGGTGACGGCGATGACGTCGAAGTCGAGGTCGGGCATGCCGGTGACGAGTTGGTCGCACCAGACGCTCACGCCGCCGTGGCTGTGCGGGTAGGTGCCTTCGGTGAGCAGGGTGACGCGCGCCGCGCCGGAGCGTCGCGCGCCGTGGGAAACGTGCATGGATGTGCTCCACGGCCGAGGTGTGGGCTGATCGTGCGGGCTGACCGGACCTGCGGTGGCGGTGCGTGCGGCGCTCAGCGCTCCGCGCCGTACGGCACCGGCTCGGTCACGCCGGCCGGTACGCGGGTGCGGGGCGCGGTGGGTGACGCGGCTGCCGTGTCGCCGGATCCGGCGACGGCGGAGGGCGCGGCGGCGGACGACGGCAGGGTGAGGGAGAGCGGCCCGCCGGCCGTCGGGGTCCAGCCGGACAGCGCGCCGGCGTAGGCGTCCCCGAAGCCCGTGCCCCCGTGCAGGGTGCCCGCGGGCATCGTCGCCGTCACGGCCACGCCGTCCGGTGCCTGGACGGTCACGGTGTCGCCGATGCGGTGGCCGGTGACCTGCCCGGCGTCGACCGCGTCCCGCCAGGCGGCGCGGCGCCGCATCTCGACGCCGACGTCCTCCATACGGAGGTTCACCACGGGGGCGCTGTCGGCGAACAGGGCGTCGTAGCCCTCCAGTACGCCGTCGAGAACGGGGTAGGCGATGCGGTCCTCGGCGAGGTTCGACTGGTGGATGAAGTGCGGCTTGGGGTCGTTGGACAGGACGTGGCCGAGCGCGATGCGCGTCTCCAGCGGCACGATGTGGCCGGCGTAGCCCGTGGCGGTGTCCAGCGGGGCGGCCAGGCAGGTGGAGGTGGCGGGATTGTCCTCGCAGATGCCGCTGCCGCCCTGGGCGCGGCTGGTGTAGATCCAGTTGTACTCGTCGACCTGCTCGGCCGCCCGCCCGGCGTTGTAGAAGACGTTCATCGGATAGCGGGAGACGGTCGTGGCGCTGCCGACCTGCCGCTGGACGGGGTCGCGGGAGTTGTCCGAGGCGAGCCAGGCGATGCCGTTGTCCGCGAGGGCCGGTCCCAGGTTCGGGTTGTCCTCGGGCTGCTGCGGGGTCACCCTCAGCCCCGAGTGCTCGCCGGTCACCAACTCGTCTTCTTCCAGCGGGAGTCCGGCCAGCTCGCCCCAGACTCGGTTGGTGGCGATCTCGTCAACGATCTCGTTCCGGCTCATCCACTGGGTGCTGCCGTCGGGGTTGGTGGCGCACTTCCACGGGACGACGCTGACGTCTTGCCGGCAGCCGAGGAAGGCGTGCGTGTAGGTGTGGTTGATCCAGCGGAACCGGTCCCGGTCGGCGATCAGCTTGTCCGCGAGCGGGTCGGCACCGCCGTTGTCCTGGCGGTGGTCGACGCTGCCGGAGCCGTTGTAGGCCAGGTCGAGCGTGAAGTCGCGGCTTTCCTGCCAGGCGGTGGCGTGGGCGACGTCGGCCGGGACCATGCGGATGGGGTTCGGCGTGCCCTCGCCCGGCGGGCAGTCCACGTCGCCGGGCGTGCAGTTGAGTTCGGTGTCCCAGCGGTCGTCGGCCGCGAAGACGTCGTCGACGTGCACGGCGAAGTAGTTGCGGTCGGCGCCGAGGTGGACGCCGTCGGTCATCCACTCCACGATGCCCCGGGCGAGCAGCCGGAACTGCTGCTGGTGCTGGTTGTAGACGAACGTGACGACGAGTTCGCGCCGCCCGTCGTGCCGGTACTCGCCCACCAGGGAGCCCTTCGTCGCCCGCCCGGGTATCGCAGCCTGGACGTACGGCACGAAGTCGGCGCCCGGTGCGGGTGTCGAGAGGTAGGCGTAGGACTCGCCCACGGTGGGGGAGTTGTCCTCGAAGGGGACGGCGCCCTCCAGGTACCCGAAGGGGCCGGCCAGCCCGGCCGGCGTCACCTCCGCGCGGACGCCGTCGACGCTGCCGGCGTACCCGGTGCCGACGGCGTACTGGAGCCCGACCTCGGGGCGCGCGTAGGTGTAGGCGTCGACCTGCGGGATCGCGTACGTCTGCTCGTAGGAGGCGAGGGCCGCCATCTCGGCGGAGTTCGCCGGGAAGGGGTTGTCGTTGGGCAGGACGACGGACTGGAACCTGGCCCGCGGTCGTCCGTCCACGGTGTCCGCCAGGAAGCCGGCGTCGATCACGGGCCGGCCGGCGTCCTGGAGGTCCACCTCCGTATACGGCGTGCCCGCGGTCTCCAGTTCGGCGGCGATGGCGTCGGTGGCCGGTCCTCCGTCGCTGACGACCAGCACGCGCAGGTCGATGCGCGGGGCCGGAGCGTCGGCGTGGACCGGGCCGGCCGGTAGGCCGAGCGACGCGATCAGCGCGCCCACTGCGAGCGCCGTTGTGCGAATGGTCCGCTTCATGCGGTGTGATTCCCTCCCCCGGGCAGGGGCGGGGCACGCTCCTACGGGAGCACGCCCACCCCGTGACCACGCCGTCGCCCCCCTGAGACGCCGGTCGTCGACGTTTCCGTCGCGTCACATAGTGAGGCGCGTGTGGAGCTTTTGTGTGCCTGCTGCGAAACTTGACGGAAAAGCGTATGTGTCCATTTACCCGGAACGGGCACGGTCGCCAGTGGTCGGCGCATGCCGGACTCCGCGCGTCGGACCACCCCGGCAGGCCCGTGTACTGCTGCGAGCCGAAAAGTGGCAGGTGCGGAATCCCGGCCTCCGGGGAGCGTTGGTGTCAGTGGTCTCGACCAGCGCGCTGACCGGGCGTGGAGCGAGATCAGGTCAGCCGTGATGTTGCTCGCGCCGACGGCGGCCGGTCCGTCGCGGCCGGCCGCCGTCGGCGCTCAGTGCGCGCGAAGACGTGCGGTCAGGCGCACAGGACGCGGGTCTCCGGAGTGTAGACCGGGCCGCCGTTGACGCTCTCGCTGTCGCTGAACTCCGCGTAGAAGTACGAGTAGAAGCCGATGTTGCCGTTGCAGCCGGAGTCGGCGGCGACCTGGAGGGTCAGGGTGACGGTGCGGCTCTGGCCGGGCGGGATGGTGGCGCCGTAGTTGGTGCCGAGGTTGGCCGGGCCGGTCCCGGTGCACGGGACGGCGCCGGCCTCCGACGCCAGACTGCATCCGGTGAAGCTGTACTTGAGGTCGGGTCGCTGGGTGGTCAGCCAGGTCGGGTCGATCGTCTGGTAGACGAACCAGATGTCGTACGTCTTGTTGTTCTTGATCGTCATCGACAGGTTCACCGCGCCGCCCGGCTGAGTGGTCGCCGCGTCGGTGGCGAACGTCAGCTCGGCCGGGGCGGGGTCGGCGGCGCTCGCGGAGGGCGCCAGGCCGAACAGGGCGAGGGCGAGGGCGATGATCGTGGCGAGACCGAAGCGTCTTGTTCGTGTGGATCGCATGGCCCGGGACATTAGGCATGGCCCCGCCGCACCGTCTGCACCGTCAGGAACACGGGGAGTGGGACTCGGCCGGAAGTGTGCGTTCGGTGAAGGGCCCGTGACGGACCCGTCACAACCGGCGATGGAGGGCGTTTGCGCACGACAGCGCGAGGGGCCGGCCGGGCGGGCCTCCGACGCGCCGACGCGGGCCCACCGGTCGTACGTGCCGGTGGCAATGGCGGATTCCGGGTGCCCGCCTGTCATGGGGACCGGAAGACTCCCGCCCGCGCCGCCGCGGCCGCGGCTTCCGCGGCGCGGTCCGCCGTCGCCTCGTCCAGCGGCTCGTCGGTGGTCAGCAGGCGGTAGTAGAGGGGGGCGGAGACGGCGCGGATCACCTCGCGCGTGTCGGTGCCCTCGGGCAGCTCGCCGCGTTCGACGGCCTGGCGCGCGCAGGGCTCCCACTCCGTGACGCGGACGTCGTAGAACCGGTGGAGGGCGGTGGCCGCCTGCTCGTCGCAGGTGGCGGCGGCGATCATCGCCCTGAAGAGCGCGCCTTGGCGCGGGTCCGCCAGTGTGCGCCGCACGAGCCGGGCGTTGGCGCGCAGGTCGCCGAGGAGCGTGCCGGTCTCGGTCCGCGGGAGCGACTGCTCGGCCATGTCCGTGAGCAGGTCGGCGACCAGGTTGGCGGGGGTCCCCCAGCGCCGGTAGACCGTGGTCTTCCCGACCTCGGCGCGGCGGGCCACGTCCGCGAGGTCGAGGCCGGCCAGGCCGTGCTCGGCCAGGGCGTCGCCGGCGGCCCGGAGTACGGCGGACCGTACGCGGGCGGTGCGTCCGCCCGGGCGGACGGTGCCGGGTCCCACGCCTTCGGAAGTCATAACGGTACTCCGGTTCCGTTAGTAGCTGGATTTCTGTTAGCGTGTGGACATCTTAACGGAACGCATGTCCCGTTAATGGGTGGCGGGTCCTGTGCGCCGTGCACCACCACGACGCAACGGACGGCCGGACGAAGGGATGCGGTTGTGGAATTCAGGAGACTGGGCGCGTCCGGGCTGATGGTCCCGGCACTGAGCTTCGGCGCGGGCACCTTCGGCGGCCGGGGCGAACTCTTCGGAGCCTGGGGCAGCACGGACGAGGCGGAGGCGCGCCGGCTGGTCGACATCTGCCTGGAGGCGGGGGTGACCATGTTCGACACCGCCGACGTCTACTCCGGCGGCGCGTCGGAAGAGGTGCTCGGCGCCGCCTTGAAGGGGAGGCGCGACCAGGTGATCATCTCCACCAAGGCGGGGCTGCCGATGGGCGACGGGCCGGCGGACGCCGGCACCTCGCGGGTGCGTCTGATCACGGCGGTCGACCAGGCCCTGCGCCGGCTGGGCACGGACTACATCGACCTCTTCCAGCTGCACGCCTTCGACGCCGGAACCCCCGTGCAGGAGGTGCTCTCCACGCTCGACGACCTGGTACGGGCCGGAAAGCTCCGCTACACCGGCGTTTCCAACTTCAGCGGATGGCAGCTGATGAAGTCGCTGGCCGACGCGGACGCCCACGGGCGCCAGCGCTACGCGGCGCACCAGGTCTACTACTCCCTCGTCGGCCGGGACTACGAGTGGGAGCTCATGCCGCTGGCCCTCGACCAGGGTGTCGGAGCCGTCGTGTGGAGCCCACTGGGGTGGGGGCGCCTCACCGGCCGGATCCGCCGCGGCCGGCCGCTCCCGGCCGACAGCCGACTGCACGCCACGGCCGACTACGGCCCGCCCGTGGCGGACGAGCAGCTGTTCCGGGTGGTCGACGCGCTGGACGCCGTCGCCCAGGAGACGGGCCGGACCGTTCCCCAGATCGCGATCAACTGGCTGCTGCGGCGCCCGACCGTCTCCTCGGTCATCATCGGCGCCCGCAACGAGGAGCAGCTGCGGCAGAACCTCGGCGCCGTCGGATGGGAGCTGACCGGGGACCAGGTGGCCAGGCTCGACGCCGCGAGCGCCACGACGGCTCCCTACCCCTACTTCCCCTACGAACGTCAGGAGGGCTTCGCCCGTCTGAACCCCCACCCCTTGCGGCGTGCGGGCGTACCCCAGGGCTGACCTGCCCTGTTCCGGCGGCGTGGGAAAGGGCATTGTCAGTGCCGTGCACAAGAATGCGGGCAAGCGAGATCAACCCCGGCCGGAGCGGGTAGGCGGTCTCGAGTCCCCTGTCCCGAAAGGCCACAGCCGATGCCGCTTACCGTCGTCCACGCGCAGACCGCCGACGCCCGCACGACCGGCCGCCGCGGGCCCCGTCCGTGCGCACCGCTCGGCCCCGCCGGGGCCGACATCCTGCGGATAGTCGCCGATGCGCGTACCCCTGTGTTCGTCACCGTGCGCAAGGGCGGAGGGCGCAGGTACAGCTACTGGCGGCCGCTGGACTCGGCCACGGGCAGGGGCGGCTGCTACGTGGCGCTGCCCACCGACGAGTGCGACAAGCTGCACGCCGCCGGCCGGATCACCCTGGGCGAGCCGCTGACCGACCCGGCCAGGACCACCTACCGGGTCACGGCCGCCCGGACATCGGCCGGGCCCGTGCGCGCCGTGCGCTCCCTGCGGGACCGGGCGCACGCGGCGTGAGCGCGGAAGGGGAGGCGGAGATGGCGAAGGCGGACGGCGCCGGTACCGACGCACCCGAGGAGGATCTCCTCGAAGGCCTGCGGATCGACGAGCGCAAGCCGGAGAAGCCGATCCTGCTCAACGCGCAGGGCAGCCCCATCGACACCTGGCGGGAGAACCATCCGTACGACCGCAGGGTACGCAGGTCCGACTACGAGCGGCAGAAGCGGGTCCTGCAGATCGAGCTGCTCAAGATGCAGCGCTGGGCCAAGGAGGCCGGTCAGCGCATCGTCGTCCTCTGCGAGGGCCGCGACGCGGCCGGCAAGGGCGGCACCATCCAGCGCTTCACCGAGCGCCTGAACCCCCGCGGCGCCCGTGTGGTCGCACTGGACAAGCCGACCGAGAGGGAGGCGGGGCAGTGGTACTTCCAGCGCTACGTGGCCCACCTGCCCGCCCGCGGCGAGATCGTCTTCTTCGACCGCTCCTGGTACAACCGGGCCGGCGTCGAGCGCGTGATGGGCTTCTGCACCGAGCCCCAGTACCGGCAGTTCCTCCAGCAGGCGCCGCTGTTCGAACAACTGCTCACCGACGACGGCATCCTGCTGGTGAAGTTCTGGTTCTCCGTCTCCCGGGCCGAGCAGCGGACGCGTTTCGCGATCCGCCAGGTCGACCCGGTCCGCCGCTGGAAACTCTCGCCGACGGACCTGTCGTCACTGGACCGCTGGGACGACTACACCGCGGCCAAGATCGACATGTTCCGGGCCACCGACACGCCCCACGCACCCTGGACGGTGGTCAAGAACAACGACAAGCGCCGGGGCCGGCTGGAGGCCATGCGCAGCCTGCTGGACCGCTGTGACTATCCGGCGAAGGACGACGAGGCCGTGGGCAGTCCCGACCCGCTGATCGTGGGTGCCGCCGACACCCTGCTCGAAGCCGGTGAGGAACCCGCCGACCTCTCGCCGACACCGCTGGCCGGACACGGCGACGGGCCGGGGACCCACCCGGGCCGGGCGGAGTGACCCCGGCCGTCCACCCGGGAGATCCGGGTGGCGCCCACCGGCGCGGGCCGCGCGTGCGGCTCAGTGGTTCAGGGCCGTCCGGAGCGCGGGGTCCGACGCCGCCCGCCACACCGACGGGAGTTCCTCCTGCCGTGCGCGGGCCCCCGCCCGTTCCTGACCGTGGAGCAGGCCCCACGTGAACGCCGTCTCGCCCGCGCCGTGGGCCGCCACCGCCAGTTCCCGCAGCGTGTCCTGGGCGACCACGGCGTCCTGGTGCTCGCCGAGCAGCTTCTGCACCGCCTTGGCGCGCTTGCCGAGGCGGCCGACGGGCTTGCCGAGTGCCGGACGCGCCACCTCGGCCGCGTAGCGGACCTTCTTGGCCGCCTTGCGCGCCTGGTGCAGTGCCGCGTCCCGGGCCTGCCCGGGCGGCTGCTCCAGCGCGTGGTCCATGCGCCCGGCGAGACGGTCGTACTCCTTGAGGACAGCCTTGGCCATGACCGGGGCGGGTTTGCCCGCCGCCTTGGCGCGCAGCGGCGGCCGCCGGACCAGCCCGTCCAGCGCGTCCAGGAGCCGCAGATAGCGGGCCGAGGCCAGGGCCTCCCGCGTGCGTGTCCGGCTCTCGTCGCCGCGGGACACGTCCCACACCCGCAGCCGTGCGGCGACCGGGCCGAGCACCAGGTCGTCCGGCAGCTCGGCGACCGCACCGCTCAGCCGTGCGCGCAGCACCTCCTGGTCCCGCTCGACTCCCAGTTCACCCGCCAGCCACTTGAGCTCGGCGCGCAGGGGATCGGTGACCCGCCGGTCGAGAACCGACCGGTACGAGCGCAGGCAGCCGCGCAGGCGCCGGCACGTGACACGCATCTTGTGCACCCCGTCGGGCAGGTCCCGGCGGACCGCCGGATCCAGCGCCACCAAGGTGCCGGCCTGTTCGCGCAGGTACGCCGCCACGTACGCGCCCGGCGAACCCGGCACCACCTTGTCCGGGGCCCGGCGCGACGGCTTCACCTCCGCCGAGGCACCGGTGTCCCGCAACGCCCGGGCGAGTTTGGAAGGGCTGTCCGACCGCGCGATCCCCTTCTTGCGCAGCTTGCGCTCCACGGTGTCCAGCAGCCCGGTGGGGGCCCCGTCGGCGAGCTCGACCTCCAGCTCGCTCCACTCGGTACGGCCACCGCCGCCCGACAGCGAGTCGGCACGCACCTCGTCGAGGCTGAGCTCGGCGAGCACCGTGCCCTCGGCATCACGGAGGTGCCGAACCGAGCGGGCGGACCTGATGCGCATGACGGGACGCAGCTCCGCGCCCCGCGTACGGGACAGGACGAGCTCGCGCAGCGCCGCCGGTACGTCGTCCGACAGCGCGGCCCGCACCTCCTCCCGGCTGTCCCCGGTGAGCGGGAGCTTCAGATGCCACCCGGCGTCCGAGCCGCCCGTCCGGCGGCGCAAGGTGGCCGACGTGCCGGCCAGCCGCAGATCCACGGTGTCGTGGTACACCGCGTCCAGCTCCTCGGTTCCGGTTTCGGTGACGGAGGCGACGGGACCGACGCCGGTGAGGTCCGGCAGCCCGTCGGCGCCGGGGGAGGAGGGCTCGTACTTTCGCTCTGTCTCGCGCTTCGACTGGGTCATACTGTGTCCTTCGACGCGATACGGCGGATCAAACGCCGAGGTGCTGGTCTTGTTCGCCGGCACGCTGCGAAAGCCGGCTCGGGCCTCACCCCGCGCCGGGCGCCCCGCGTTCGACCGGAAACGAGCCCGGTCGAACGACACCCCTACCCGCCGGCGCCGAGCCAGGGCCGCGGATCGGTGTAGTACCCGTCGAGGACGACCTCGAAGTGCAGGTGGGGCCCGGTGGACAGGCCGGTGGAGCCGACCCGTCCGATCGTGGCGCCGGCCTCCACGGCCTGTCCCGCGGCGGCCTCCAGGGACGACAGGTGACTGTAGGTGGTCTCCAGGCGTCTGCCCTCGATGGTCCCGTGGTCGATCACCACGCGGTTGCCGTACGCGCTGGTCGACGCGGCGAACACCACGCGGCCGCGCCGTGCGGCGACGACCTGCGCGCCCTGGGGCGCGGCGAAGTCCACACCGGTGTGCAGCTTGGTCACCCCGGTCAGCGGGTGCTCCCGCGACCCGTAGGGCGAGGTGATGGTGAGCGGTCTCACCGGAGCGGCCGGCAGCGCGCCGGCCGCCCCACCCGTGCCGCCGCCGGACTCGGCCCGGTCGAGTGCCTCGTAACGCGGGAGCAGGGCCTCGACCTCGGCGAGGTAGGTGTTGGCCGTCGGAGGTACCCGCCCCGCCTTCGTCACGGCGTCCGTTCCCGACGAGTACGCGGCGAGGGTCAGGTCCACGAGGTCCCCGTTGACCCGGCCCTCGGTGCGAAGCCCGGTCACCTTCTCGGCCAGTGAGCAGTCCTGCCGGCCGAGCGCCATGATGGCGTCCGCCGGGTCGCGGGGCGAGGAGTGGCCATTGCCGTCGTCGTCCCTGCCCCAGATCCGCCACTCGGTGTCGGTGAAGGCGGCGATGCCCTTCTGGCCGGAGAGCGCGTCCGTGTCGTCGCTCCAGCCGGAGAGCTGGTCGATCTGCGCGGCGAGCACGGACGGTTCGAGGATCGTGCAGGCCGAGGCGGCCTTGCGCAGCCACGGGACGTAGGAGGGGTCGATGTCGACCGTCGTGGCCGGGTTCGTGCCGGAGTCCTCGGGCCACGGGGACGGCAGACCGCCGGTCAGCGCGAGAAGGGCGGCCACGCCGGTGACGGTCACCAGACCTGGTAACAGCAGCAGCGTGAAGGGCCCCGGACCGCGGCGCTTCCGTTTTCCGGCCTGTTCCGGTTGACCCGGCTGCTCGGGCTGCTCGGGTCGTGCTGGGTGTTCCGGCTGTCGCTCGCCCGCGTCCGCGGCCGTCTCCGCCACGGTCAGCCGCTCGTCGTTCACCGGGGCGCTCGCCGGGACCTGATGCTCACGAAGCCGAAGGTAACGCCCCGTTCCGCAGGCGTCAGGAGGCCCCGAGGCAGCGGGAGATGTCCGAACGGGCAGAGCGGTGGCGGCCCGACGGGCAGAGCGGCCGCGGCCCCGCCGCCCGGACCACGTCCCCACCGGTCGGGGCGTAGAATCCCCGCCATGGGCGTCTCCTGAACCGACCGCACGGTCCACAGCCACCCGCCCCGCAGACGCCGGGTCGATCAAGCGTTCCCACGCGCCCACTCAGGAGACAGTCACCCATGTCCGTCCACTCCCGCTGCCCTGCCCGGCGCCTGGCCGCGTTCCGTCCGCCCGAGCCCGCCGCCACCACGCAGCAGCTCACCGACGAACTGGCCAACTGGACCCTGATGCCGGCCCACGTGGCTGGCCCGCGGTGAAGTGGCCCGCGCCCACGCGCTGCTGCACGGCGTCGTCGCGCCGCAGCAGCTGCGGCTCTGCCGGCCCCTGCGGGACAGCACCGCGCACTGGCTGACTCCCAGCCGGGCACTGGAACAGGACGTGCCCGCCGCCGACGTCGACCGGTACACCGCCGCCACCGCCGCCGCCCGGGCGGGAGAGGTGCGCACGGCCGCCCGCAACAGCTGGCAGTGGAGCCGGGAGCTGAGCGCCGAGGCAGCCGGCCGGTGGGCGGTCCGGGTGCCGCGACGGCTGCACGAACAGATCGCGGAGCTGCTGGCGGCGAACCGTCCGGGCTGAGCCGCGGCGGGTGCCAAGCGGACCGGGGTCGCCCGCACCGTCCCGGAGCGGCCGGGTCTGGCAGGCGGCGGCCCACTCCGATAGCTTGCTCGTGCGGCCCCGCGTTCTCCCCCGTACGCGGGGCCGCACGACGCGTCGGTCGCCGCACGCCCGGGAACGATGGAAGCGAGCGGGACAGGAGCCGTGATCACCGGGCTGCCGCGGGGCTGGTAGCGTCGCGTGGTCGCGGCGGGCGGCGCGAGAGAGGTGTCGGTGCGTGGGTGAGCGGCAGGACCGTGAGTGGATGGCGATGACACCGGGCGATTTCGACCTGGACGCCCCACTGGTCCTCAACGTGGGCACCGGGCCCGGCACCGTCCCGGCCGAGCCGGACGAGTACGGCACGGCACCCCTGTTCGGTGACACGGCGCCCGCGCCGAGCACCCCCCGCCGGACCCGGCGGGGACGGCCCTCACCCGCCCAGGAGCGGCTGTTCTGACCGTCCCCGCCAGGGGTCAGGACGCGGGAACCTCGTCCACGAAGTCCGTACCGGCGGTGCGGTATCCGGCGACCTTCGCGGCGGCCTGCGCCGGGGTGAGCCACCTGGTCCTTGACGTGCAGGACGTAGTCGACCTGCTGGTCGTAGGCGCGCGGGGCCGTCGACGTCTGCCCGTTCAGGTCGATCAGCCACTGGTTGAAGTTGATCGACATCGGCCGCTCGGGCAGGTACCGCGCGTCATGCGTGCCGAAGTGCCGCCCGTCCACGTAGTACGTGATGGCGCTGTCGTCGATCGTGACGACGAGGTCGTGCCAGCCCGCGTAGCTGATGCGCTGCTCCGAGTGCTGGTTGGTCTCCGGCCGGCGGGCCTTCAGTCTGCCGCCGGCCGCGGGCGCCTGGACCAGCAGGCTGCTGGAGGTCCGTACCCTGCCCGCCGGTGCCAGGGTGGGCCGCAAGCTGCGCATGTCACCGGCGGCGCAGGTCCACTACGTGGCCCGGTTGCGACTGGTCGACACCTCACCCATGGCCATCGAGTACCTGCACGTCCCGGCCGACCTCGTCTCGGACCTGACCAGTGACGAACTGGAGCAGGGCGACCTGTACGAGCACCTGAACGAGCGGCACGCCGTCCGGGTCAGCGAGGCCGTGCAGTCGATCGAACCCACGGTGGTGACACGCGCGGAGGCCGACCTGCTCGACGTACCGGAGCTGTCCCCGGCGCTGCTCTTCGAGCGACTGACCACCGACACACGCGGCCGGCCGGTCGAGTACGTGCACTCCCTCTACCGCGGCGACCGCTACCGCATCGTCTCCCGGCTCACCCTGGGCCCCCGGGGCCAGGCGCCGCCTTCGCGCGAAGGGCATCACCCGGGCATCCCGCCGGGCGACTTCACGAACGGAGACCCCGTCACGCTCTCTACACGCGGAGTGGTGCAGGACGGGATGTGCCGCCCTTCGGTGCGCGGAGATGCTCGGAACGGCTATGTATCGAGCACGTATTGACATGCAACGGCTGAGCCCGCAGAGTCTTGCCCCGAAAGCGCTCTGCAGCCGGACCGAGCCCGACCGGGCCCGGCCGAGCTCCACCGCGCTTCACCGTGCTCGACGACGCCCGACCGTGCCCCGCCCGTGATGCCGACCGCCCACGAGGAGTGCTGCCGTCATGTCCGAAACGCCCGCTGTCTCACGCCGACTGCTTCTGGGCTCGGCCGTCGCCACCGGTGCGGTCGCGGCCGGGATGACCGGGGCGGCCCCGTCCGCGTCGGCGGCGGCCGCCCCGGCGCCCCGTCGCAGGCCCGGCCAGAAGTCGATGATCGGGGTGCCCTTCGGCGCCCGCAGAACCGTCCGCGTCGGCGTCATCGGCCTCGGCAACCGGGGCGGCGGCATGATCACCGGCTGGGCGGCCGTCCCCGGCTGCACCGTGACCGCGGTCTGCGACATCCGCGCCGACCGTGCGAAACGCGCGGCGGACCGCCTGGAGGGCAAGGGCAGGCCACGCCCCGCCGAGTACGGCGGCTCCGCCGACTCCTACGCCCGGATGCTCCGGCGGGACGACATCGACCTGGTGTACATCGCCACACCGTGGGAGTTCCACTACGAACACGGCAGGGCGGCACTGCTCAGCGGCAAGCACGCCCTGGTCGAACTCCCCATCGCGACCGAGCTGCGTCAGCTGTGGGACCTCGTCGACACCTCCGAGCGCACCCGCAGGCACCTGCTCCTGTCCGAGAACTGCAGCTACGGCCGCAACGAGCTGGCCATGCTCAAGGGAGCGCACGACGGCCTGTTCGGGGACATCACCAACGGCCACGGCGGCTACCTGCACGACCTGCGCGAACTTCTCTTCTCCGACACCTACTACACCGACTCCTGGCGGCGGCTGTGGCACACCCGCAGCACCGCCTCCTTCTACCCCATGCACGGGCTGGCCCCGATCGCGGCGGCCATGGACATCAACCGCGGCGACCGCATGGCCACGCTGCGCGCCACCGCGACCGCCCCCAAGGGGCTGGCCGACTACCGCGCGCGCTTCGTGCCGCGGGACCACCCCTCCTGGAAAGAGACCTACATCAACGGTGACCTGGTCACCTGCATGATCGAAACGGAGAAGGGCAGGACGATCCGGGCGGAGCACGACGTGAGTTCGCCCCGGCCGTACAGCCGGATCAACACCCTGGCCGGCAGCCGCGGCATCGTCGAGGACTACGCGGGACCCTCCCCGACCGGTGCCCGGATCTACGTCGAGCCGGACCACAGCGGCCACTCCTGGCGCGACTTCGAGGGCTACCGCAAGGAGTACGACCACTGGCTGTGGCAGAAGGTCGGCGACGACGCCGCCAACAACGGCGGCCACGGCGGCATGGACTACGTCCTGCAGTGGCGCACCGTCCAGCTGATGCGGGCGGGGCTGGTGCCGGACATCGACGTCTACGACTCGGCCGCCTGGTGCGCGCCCGTCCCCCTGAGCGTCACGTCGCTGGCCAGGGGCGGCCGCCCCGTCGAGATTCCCGACTTCACCCGGGGCGCCTGGCGTGAGCGCAGGCCCGGACTCGACTCGACGCCCACCGACATGCCGCCCGTCGGCTGAGCGGGAGACGGACGGCACCGGTCCCGCCACGGCCCCTGAGCGGCCGTGGCGGGACGTCCCGGTGTGCGCCGGCCGACGCGGTGTCAACGCTCCCGGAGCCGCCCCAGCCCCTCCAGCGTCCGGGACGCGGTGCGGGCCAGCACCGGCCGGTCGTGCACGAACCGGCGGGCGGCCCGCACCGGCTCCCGGCCCAGCCGGTAGGGGGCGCCGCCCGGCCCCGGGCGTACCACGGCGCCGGTGTGCACTCTCAGGTCACGCGTCTTGAACGACTCCTTGTAGCGCGCCGGCCCGCTGCCCAGGTCGACCAGCTCGATCCCGTCGGCGGCAGCCGCCTCCAGCATCCGCGACAACAGCAGGAGCCCGGGGGAGTACTTGCCGCAGGCGCGGTCGTACGCCGGGAACCACCAGGACAGGACCGTGGGCGAACGCAGCCCGAAGTGTGCGGCCACCGGCCGGCCGGCTGCGTAGAGCACGGACAGCACCCCTCGGCACTCGGGATCGTCGCTCCGGGCGAGCAGCTCCACCAGCCGGGTGATCCACGCCTGCGCGAACCGGTCCCGTCGGCCCGTCCGCCGGTACTGGGCGGACTTCCACCGCATGAGCGCCCGCAACGCCCCGGGGTCCGGGTCGTCGTACACGAAGCGCACCTCGCCGACCTGACGGGCGAGTTTCCGCTCCTTGGCGAGGGTCTGTTTGAGGAAACCCGGTGAGTTCCGGCGCAGGCTCTCGGCGTACCGCTCGAAGCCGTC
This sequence comes from Streptomyces sp. NPDC097107, assembly GCF_044762405.1. Classification (NCBI taxonomy): domain Bacteria; kingdom Bacillati; phylum Actinomycetota; class Actinomycetes; order Kitasatosporales; family Streptomycetaceae; genus Streptomyces; species Streptomyces sp. NPDC097107. Next base: position 540,326 of record NZ_JBIWEF010000003.1, read on the forward strand.
GCCGAGGTCGACGACGGGGGAAGCCAGTTCCTCGGTCGCGTGGGGCAGGAAGAGGTCCTGTCCGGCCTCAAGATTGTCGAACTCCCAGGACGAGAGGGCACAGGCCCGCAGCAACGCCCGGGCGTCGAGACGGATGCCGTCGCGCAGGACGGCGCCCTGACTGTCCGAGACTCCGAGCCCGATGGCCCGCCCGCGACCGGCGAAGCCCCGCTCGTGCGGAAAGTACCCGACCGGTGACCCGTCCTCCCGCAGCACCGCGACCGCGGCCCGCGGCCTGACCAGCCCGACCGCCGCGGTGAACGCCGGGTCCAGGAACGGATTCGCCGGGGCGGTGGAGGCGGCCCTGATCTCCCGCCAGATCTTCCGGTCGTCCGCGCCGAGCTCCTCCGGCCCGACCACGTCTATGCGCTTATCGGACATTCGCCTGCCTCCTGCGTCATCGGAACTCCGGACACACGAAGGCCTGCTGGACACCGCGTTCCGGCGGGCAGTACTCAGGCCGCGCGGCGCAGGCCTTGTCGGTACTGCCGTTGCTCAGCAGCGAAACGTCTGCAACTCGGGTGCGCCTCGGGCACCCCCGCCCGCTCGCGGCCCGCCCGCAGGTCCCGTCGGGCGGAGGTCCGTGCCGACCGGCCACGGGGCGCAGGCCGGCGCCGGGGCGCAGGTGGCGGCGCCGTCGTCGGCCCCGACCGCTTCCGCGGTCCTCGGCGACCGGACGGCGACATGGCGGAGCACGGTGTCCTCTTCGCGCGGGCCCGGCTCCCCGGCCTCCTCGGCCGTCACCGTCACGGTCGCCGCTGCCGATATCCCCGCGGTGTCCCGGTCCGGGCCCGGCTCCGCGGGACCCGGTGGCCGGGGGGCGGCGAGATGCAGCAGCGCCCATGCCAGCAGAACTGCCGCCGCTGCCCGTCGACGCCGCACTGTCGCACTCCTGACCTGCGTCCCGGCCGGGGGCTCACATACGGGCCGACACTGGACCAGTCCCCCGAATTCGCCCAGTTGTGTCTCCAGTAGGCCGAGCGCGAAGCGCTCAGTCAAGACCGCGTGACACGAACCGGTACGCCTGGCCCGGCGCGGGGGACGCAGTGCTCCGTTGCCGCTACGCACCGGGCGTCTACGGGGCGTGGACGCCCGCCGGGGTGGCGCTACCGCGCCAGGACCGACTCCGGGCCCATGACGACGACCGGCTCCTTGTCCGGATCCAGGGCGTTGAGCAACGCGCGCATGTGCTCCTCGCTCAGGGACACGCAGGCGTTGGTCGGCCCGTCGTGGTCCACGTGGATCCAGACGCCGCCGCCCTCGTCCTCGCCCAGCGGGCGCGTCTTGTCCAGCGGGGTGGTGCCGGGCACCCGGTTGTAGTCGATGGCGATCACGTAGTCGAAGGAACCCTCCAGCGGCTCGCCGAGATGCCCGGTGCCCGACACGGCGAACTCCGGGTCCTGGTCGTAGGGGAGCCGGGTCCCCGGGTCGGGCAGCCGGCCCCCGGCGTCACTGAGCCGGAAGACGCCGATAGGTGTGTGCAGGTCGCCCGCCTCGTGGTCGTCGGTCCAGCCGCGCAGACCGTTGTGGGCGGGCCAGGGACCGGCCACGGCGCGCCAGCCCTGTGCGGGGTACAGCTCGTAGAGCACCGTCTGCGCCTCGTACGAACTCTCCGTGGCGCCCGTGACCACCAGGGCCTGCCGGGAGGCGTCGGGGACCCGGGCCCGCATCGCCGGTCCGAGCCCGGGCAGAGGGCGCGGGAAGGAGCGCGGGGGAGCGGGCTGCGGGGACGCCGGCTGCGAGGCGGATCTGCCGGGCGTCTGCGCGTCCGGAGAGGAGGCGCCCGGCTGCTGCTGTGCGCAACCGGTCCCCAGCGCGCCGGTGCACATGACAGCGCCGATCAGCAGGGCCAGCGCTTTCCTGACGGTCATATCGATCTCCGACTCCGTGTGTGGACTACTCATTGCTAGACCACTTACGGAACCGGGTTGTGCGGCCGCCTCGCCGTCTCCCCCGTTTGGCGCAGGGAAGTGACGAGGCGGCCGCTCCCACGGATCACTGAGGGGCGGCCGTCGAGGCTGCCTGCTCCCTGGCCTCCAGGCGCAGCCCGGGAGGCTCCCGCCGGAAGTCGCGGGTGAGCACGCCCAGGCACGCGATGATGAGGACGAGCCACGCGCTGCCGAGCAGGACGGCCGTGTGGTCCAGCCTGGTCAGCAGGTACAGGTCGGCGGCGGCGCCGAGGACCGGCAGGACGACGTGGGTGAGGACGGGCCGCGGGGTGCCGGCCCGGCGAAGGCGGACCCAGACGGGGATCACGCAGATGTTGACGAGTGTGCCCAGGCCGGTCCGACCCCGGCGTCGGTCCTGTACTCCTACCCGGACATCAACGACCTGCCGGTCGCCGTGATCGAGCAGGGCACCGGGACGTACGTCCTGCGCCGGCGGGAAGCCGTGGAAGCCGCCCCCACCGCCTGGGCCCGGCTCGCGGCCTGCATCGCCTCCGTCCCCCCTTCCCGGGCGAGGCCGAGACGACCAGCCGCCTCCTGTACGAGCTGCTCCCCGTCACCTTCCGCAGCGAGGCGGCCGGCGCACGGCAGCGGACCTTCGTCGCCCAGCAGACGGACCTGTATCAGCGTGTCCGCGACGAGGGCGCGGACAGCGGCGAGTTCCGTCCCGCCGCCCCCTGCGGCTTCGTCGCCCGCGGCCTGGTGGCCCTGGAGGACGGCTGCGGCACCGACGTCCTCTCCGGCGCCGCCACCGCGGAACGGGTCGAGGAACGACTCCTGCACCATGCGCGGCTGATGACCGGGATGTGACGTCGTTCCGGCACGCCGTCACGGCCCCGGTTCGCAACATCGTTGCCGCTCACACCCCTTACTCACTGGTGGGGCTCGGACATGCCGTGTAGCGTCAGCAGCAGATGTCGTGGTTCGCCCAGACCGCCCGCGCCGGAGTGCGGGCGGTTTGCTGTGCAATGCCGGAGGACCAGGACGACCACCTCCGGGTTCGCACGGTGCGGATCCGATATCGGCTGAAAGGCAAAGGCATGGCCAGCGGAACCGTCAAGTGGTTCAACTCTGAAAAGGGCTTCGGCTTCATCGCGCAGGACGGCGGCGGTCCCGACGTCTTCGCGCACTACTCCAACATCAACGCCTCCGGCTACCGCGAGCTGCAGGAAGGCCAGGCCGTCACCTTCGACATCACCCAGGGCCAGAAGGGCCCGCAGGCGGAGAACATCACCCCCGCCTGACCGGGGTAGCGCCGAGCACGGGCACGGTGCCGGGAACCGATCGTTCCCGGCACCGTGCCCGTGTCTGTCGCGACGCCCCTCGCCCCGCCGCCCTCAGCGAGGGTGCCGCAGGAAGGCGAGCAGGGCGGCCGTCAGCTCGGAGGGCGCGTCCTCCTGGACGAGATGGCCCGCGTGGGCGATCGGCTCCCATCGGGCGCCGGGGACGGCAGCGGCGAGTTCGCGTCCCTTCGCGACGGGAATCCACGCGTCGTCCTCGCCCCAGCAGATCAGCGTCGGAACGTCGATCCCGGAGTAACGGTCCTGGATCTCGTCGGTGTAGCGCTGGTCGGCCTGGGCGATCTGCCGGTAGAAGGCAGGCTGGCCCGACTCGCCGAGCCAGGGCTCGACGAGCCGGTCCAGCACCGTGGGATGCAGCCCCGGGCCGCCGGTGGAACCGACGTACTCACGGACGAGAGCCCGATGGAGCGCCGGCGGCAGCGCCTCGAAGACGTCCGCGTGGTCGCGGACCAGCCGGAAGAACGGCGATCCCCAGGGCGCCAGCGCGACCGGATCGACCAGGGCGAGGGCCCGGTAGCCGACGCCGTGCAGCAGGTGGGCCCGCAGAGCGACGGCGCCGCCGAAGTCGTGGGCGACGACGAGGGGGTCCTCGAGGCCCCAGTGGCCCAGCAACTCGGTGAAGACCCGGCCCTGGGCCGCGAGGGACACGTCCTGGCCCGCGGACTTCTCCGACATCCCGTAACCGGGCATGTCCCAGACGAACACCTGATGGTCGCGCGCCAGCGAACGGGCCACCGCACGCCAGACGTACGACGAGAACGGCGTGCCGTGCAGCAGGACCAGCGGTGGCCGGTCCGCTCCGCCCAGCCGGTTCCAGCGGACGGCCCCGGAACCGCTGGCGAACGTCTCGGGCAACGGCCATTCGGCCATGGGTACCCGCTCCTCTCGGTAGCGTCGGTCGAGGGCCGGTGCGCAGCGGCGCACCGGCCCTGAACCTTTCAGGGGCGATCGCGGACGGGTGTCAGGGCTTGCGGGCGAGGCCGCCGTGTTCGCCGATGAGCTCCGGGGCCGCGGAGCCGGCTTCCGGACGCCAGCGGGTGACCGGGACGACCCCGGGCTCCACGAGCTCCAGGCCGTCGAAGAACGCCGTGATCTGATCGACGGTGCGCAGGATGTACGGAGCGGCGCCGCTCTCGTTGTAGGCGTCCTGGGCACGGTCGAATTCCGGATCGATGCCCCGCGAGCCGTCGTTGACGGAGAGGTAGCTGCCGGTCGGCAGCGCGTCCATCAGCCGGGTGACGATGGAACGCGCCTGGTCGTACTCCGCCACGTGTCCCAGGATGTTGCTGAGGATGAGGGCGATGGGCCGGTCGAAGTCCAGCGTCCTGGCGGCGTCCCGCAGAACGCTGTCGGGGTCGAGCACGTCGGAGTCGATGTAGGCGGTCGCGCCCTCGGGCGTGGAGTACAGCAGCGCGCGGGCGTGGGCGAGCACCATCGGATCGTTGTCGACGTAGACGATCCGGGCCTCGGGGGCGATGCGCTGGGCGACCTCATGGGTGTTGTCGGCGGTCGGCAGGCCGGTCCCGATGTCGAGGAACTGCCGGACACCCGCCTCGGCGACCAGGTACGTGATGTTGCGGCGCAGGAAGGCGCGACTGCTGCGGGCGATGGTGACGATGCCGGGGAAGACGGCGGTGTACGCGTCGCCGGCCTCCTCGTCGACCGGGTAGTTGTCCTTTCCGCCCAGCCAGTAGTTCCAGATCCGGGCCGAGTGCGGCACCGAGGTGTCGATCTTCTGGTGCGCTGCGTGGCCGGGTGTCGTCACAGGGTCGCTCATGGATACGGTCCGTCTTTCAGCCGAGGCGTGGGTGCTTGACCACAACCTACGTCGCAACGGCCTTCTCCTGTGCACCGGTTCGCAGCCCGGCGGAAAACGGGGCGCGGAACGCCGGCGGTTGTGCCAGGGTGGCCGGTCGGCAAACCGTCGCCCCCGGGGGCTCGTCCCGCTCGTGTCAGGAGTGCCCGATGTCACCGACTCGTCTGGTTCCGCTGCTGGAACAGTTCGACTGGGCGTGCGAGCGCCTCACCGCCCGTATGACCGGGCCGGTCATGGACAGCGGGGACGGTTCGCGGACCGGGGTGGGACCCATGAGGGACGAGGAGTACTTCTGGGAGCCGGTGCCGGACTGCTGGTCGGTCCGGCGGCGGGCGGACGGTCCGGGACGGCACGCGACCTCCCTGGCCGGCGCCGGTGACTGGGGCAGAGACGCCGCGCCCCACCCGCATCCCTCACCGCCGCCCTTCACGACCCCCGCATGGCGGCTGAGTCACCTCAGCGAGATGCTCTTCCTGCGGGCCGATCACACGGTGGGCACCCACAGGCTCACCCGCGACGACCATCCCGTCAGTACAAGCGCGGCGGAGGCGGTCGCGGCCTTCGGCACGGGCGCGAAGGCCTGGCGGAACGCGCTGCTGAACATCGACGACCCCGCGCTCGACACCGTCGGCCGGTGCACGTACCCGCATGGCAGCGACGCCGAAGAGCCCTTCCTCGACATCGTCTGGTGGGTCAACCAGGAGGTACTGCACCACGGCGCCGTGATCGGCCTGCTGCGCGACCTGTACCGTGCCAAAGCGCCGTCCGGCCCGGCCGGGACCTAGGGGGTGTCGTGCGGCTGCACGCACCAGACCCCGCTCGGGTCAGTCGCACGGCGCCGTTGCCCGGAGCCGGCCTGATCCGAACGACACCCCCTGGCTCTAGAGGCGCGGCGCGCCCGTCACGGACATCACCAGTGAGTACAGGGACGTGGTGGCCGTGATGAACAGGCGGTTGTTCTTGGGGCCGCCGAAGGCGATGTTGGAGACGGCCTCGGGCACGCGCAGCCGGCCGATGAGGGTGCCGTCGGGGTCGTAGCAGTGGACACCGTCGTCCAGCGCGGCGGCCCACAGGCGGCCCTCGTCGTCGAAGCGGATGTTGTCGAAGCGCACGTCCCCGCGGCCCTCGGCGAAGACCTTCCCGTCGGACAGCGCGCCGTCCTCGCGGATGTCGAACGCGTGGATCCGGGCGGCCCGCGAGTCGGAGACGAACAGCCGCTTCTCGTCCGGGGACAGGATGACGCCGTTGGGCCCCTCGAATCCGTCGGCGGCGAGCAGCACGTCCCCCGACGCCGGATCGATCCGGTACACGTTGCACGCGCCGATCTCGGACTCGGCGCGGTGGCCCTCGTAGTCGCTGGTGATGCCGAAGTCCGGGTCGGAGAACCAGACCGTGCCGTCGGAGCGTACGACGGAGTCGTTCGGACTGTTGAGCAGCTTGCCGTCGTAGCGGTCGGCGAGGACGGTCACGGTCCCGTCGGGTTCGGTGCGGGTGACGCGGCGGTTGCCCTGTTCGCAGGTGACCAGGCGGCCCTGCCGGTCGAGCGTGTTCCCGTTGCTGTGGCCGGCCGGAGTCCGGAAGACGCCGACCGTGCCGGTGGCCTCGTCCCAGCGCAGGATGCGGTCGTTGGGAATGTCGCTCCAGACCAGCTGGCGCCAGGCGGGGAGATACAGCGGGCCCTCGGCCCAGCGGCAGCCGTCGTGCAGGACCTCCAGCCTGTTGTCACCGTTCGCGCAGCGTCCGGTGCGGAAGCGGTCGTCCAGGATCTCGTACGGGCCGTCGGTGGACATGGCGTCCTCTCAGCGAGAGTGATCAGGATCGAATTCAACGTAACATGCAGATCACCGAATCAGATACTGTTCATATATGAAGTCGGTAGATGAGATTGACCGTCGGCTGATCGCGCTGCTCCAGCAGAACGCCACCCGGCCGTACGCCGCTCTGGGCAAGGAGGTCGGCCTGTCGGCGGGCGCCGCCCACGAACGCGTCCGCAAACTGCGCGAACAGGGCGTCATCAGGGCCACTACGGTCGACGTCGACCCCGAGACGCTCGACCGAGGCGTCCTCGCCTTCGTACTGGTCGACTCCACGGCGTGGATGGGGGACCGGGCCGAGGACTTCGCCGCCGTGCCGGAGATCCAGGAGGCGCACGTCATCGCCGGCAGCGCGGCCGTCCTGGTCAAGGTACGCACGGCCACCACCGAACGGCTCCAGGACGTGCTGCGCCGCCTCTACGCGATCGACGGGGTCAGCGGGACCCGGGCGACGGTGGTCCTGGAGACGTTCTTCGAACGGCCGTTGGACGCCGGTTAGAGAACCGTACGCGCCCGCTCACGGGGCGGCGCCGACGACGCGGAAAGCGGCCCCGAGCCGGCCGGACAGGGCCGATCCGGCGTCGGCGAGGGGGAAACGGGCGCCCAGGTACCCGTCCGGACGGACGACGTCGCCCTGCGGCGCGCGACCGGCCAGCCGGGACCGGCCGCGCGCTTCCGCGGCTCCGGGGAGCCGGGACTCGCGGTCGGCCGAGCGCGAAGGGGAGCCTCGCGGCCGGCTCACCCAGTGCCGCCTCCGCTTCGGTCGGAGCGCGCCGGGCGGGGCCGATCAGCAACGCGTCCCTGTCGGTGAACGACGGGGGAACGTCACACCGACGCTCCTCTCCAGCAGCTCGCGCGACCGGGCGAGCTCTCGGCGGGCCACTCCTGTAGGTCACCGCGTCCCGGGCCGGCTCCGCGGCGGCGGGGTGTCGAGGGTGATCAGGACGTCCTGGGCGTCGATGATCAGGTGGCGCACCAGGTCGCGTGCGAGCCGGCCGGTGCATCCGGACGGCCGCGCGAAGTCCTCGCCGGGGACTTCGCGCGGCCGCGGCGCGCCACGCCGCCCGGGAGCGCGAGAAGAGATGACGGACCGCAAGCCAGCGGTGCCGGCCGTCCGGCTGCGACCGACTTCGCCGAGAAACGCGAGGCGGTCCTCAGACCCGGGCCACGAAGCGGACCTCGACCAGCAGTTCACGGAAGGCCAGCCTCGGGGTGCCGATCACCGTACTGGCCACCTGCGGGTCCGGCCGACCGTAGGCTTCCTTGCGCACCGGCCCCGCCGCGGCGTCGGCCGCGTCGATGTCGATCGCGTAGATGACCTCTTCGACGACGTCGTTCATCGACGCGCCGAACCGCTCGAGGAGCACTGCCGCGTTGGCATAGCACTGGCGCAACTGTTCGCCCGTGCGGGAGAAGTCGGTGACCAGCCCGGCGTCACCCACCGGAGCGGGGGCGATGAGATCCGCCCCGTCGTGCGCGACCTGCCCCGAGAGGTAAATGGTGTCGCCGCGCTTGACCGCCTGAACGTATCCGTAATCCCTCTCCCAGGGAACTCCGAAGCTCTCGACCTGACGTGCGTTGCTCATGGTTTTCCCATCGTCAAAAGCGGGTTGAAGAGTGAGACTGCCGAAACGGTATGAGCACCCGGCCGGGGCGAACCAGACTCGGCTGTGCCACTTACGGCAAGGATCGTGCCAGGACCCCGCAGCAGGCCGAACGGCCGTGGACGTAAGCTGGTTTGCAAAGCAGGGGAGCGAGGGGGCGTCATTGCGATCCGAAGGTGCGCACACGGTCGTCGCGATCCTCGCGGTGCCGCGGGCCTATGCGCTGGACGTCAGCATCGCGGCCCATGTATTCGGCCGGCACCCGGGCTATCGCGTACTTGTCTGCGGAGATTGCGACGCGACCGCGGAGGTTCGCCCGACCCACTCGCCGGCTGAGACCGCATACGCCGACATCGTCGTTGTTCCGGGCTACGAGGAACCACTTCACCCGGTCCCGGAGGAATACCTGGAAGTACTGCGGACGGCCGCCCAGCGAGGTGCTCGTGTCGTCGCCGTCTGCACCGGCGTATTCGCTCTCGCGGCCGCCGGAATACTGAAGGGAAGGACGGCTACGACTCATTGGCGCCACACGGACGAACTTCGAGAGGCGTACCCCGAGGTCGACGTCGTGGACAACCGACTGTTCGTCGAGGACGGGTCGATTCTCACGTCCGCGGGCGCGGGCGCGGGAATCGACGCGTGCCTCCATGTCGTCCAGGCGGATTTCGGGACCACGGCCGCGGACGGCGTGGCGAAGGACGTCGTCTTCTCGCCCGGCCGCGGCGCGGACGAGCCCCAGTACACGGACGGGCCCGCCCCGCCTCGGGACAGTCTGCGCGCGACTCGGGACTGGGCGGTCGAGAACATCGGGTCGTCGATCACCGTGCAGCGGATGGCGGACCACAGCCTGCTGTCGCGGAGGACCTTCATCAGGCGTTTCGTGGGTGAGACCGGAATGCCTCCCATGCAATGGGTCGCCCGGCAGCGACTCCTCCGTGCGCGCCGACTCCTCGAGACCTCCGACTGGGCGGTCGAGAGGATCGCCACGGAGACCGGGTTCGGTACGTCCGCCAATTTCCGGGCCTTCTTCCGCAGAGAGGTGGGGCTGGCCCCGACCGCCTACCGCAAAGCCCGTCGCGCGGAGACGGCGCCGTCCGGTGGTGCGGACCGACCCGCCTCTCAGGCGTCGGCGGGCGCGGGTTCCTCCGGCGTGTCCATGAGCTGCTCGCGGACGTAGTTCCAGACCACCGCGATCAGCGCGGCGACCGGTACGGCGAGCAGACTGCCGACGATCCCGGCCAGGCTGCCGCCGAGTGTCACCGCCAGCAGGACCACCGCCGCGTGCAGACCGAGCCCGCGGCTCTGGATGATGGGCTGGAACACGTTGCCCTCCAACTGCTGTACCACGACGATGATCGCCAGCACGATCAGCGCGTCCGTCAGGCCGTTGGACACCAGGGCGATGAGTACCGCGACGAAGCCCGCGAACAGGGCACCCACGATGGGCACGAACGCGGACACGAACGTCAGCACCGCCAGGGGCAGTACGAGTGGCACGCCCAGGATCCACAGTCCGAGGCCGATGAAGACGGCGTCGAGCAACCCCACGAGTGCCTGCGAGCGGACGAAGGAACCCAGGGTCTCCCAGCTGCGCAGGGCGACGGCCGGGACGTCGGTGGCGAGCCGGCCGGGCAACTGGCGGCCGAGCCACGGCAGGAACCGCGGCCCGTCCTTGAGGAAGAAGAACATCAGGAAGACGGCGAGCACCGCTGTGATGAGACCGTTGACCACGGTGCTCAGGCCGGTGGCCACCGTGTTGACCACGCTGCCGATGCTGTCCTGGACGCGCGCCATCGCGGAGTCGAGCGCACTGGTGATCTGGCCGTCGTCGATGTTCAGCGGCGGCCCCGCGGCCCAGTCGCGCAGCCGGTCGATGCCTTCCATCACGCCGGCGGTCAACTCGTCGGTCTCGGAGGACATCGGCACCGCGATCAGCGCCACGATGCCCGTGACAGCCAGGAGGAACCCCACGGTCACCACGGCCGCGGCCAACGCGGGACGCCACCCGTGCCGCCGCAGGAAACGGGCCGAGGGCCAGGTCAACGTGGTCAGGAGCAGGCCGACTATCAGCGGCCACACGACCGACCACATACGGCCGAGGAGCCACAGGGCCACCGAGAGCATGACGAGGATCAGCAACAGCTCGGCAGAAGTGCGCGCGGTGCTGTGGAGCGCGGCGCGGGTCCTCGCGGAACTCAATCTGGCAGACATGGGATCACCTTATGGCGACGCCTGTTGCCCTCCGCGCCCGAGTCCTGCCTTCAAGGTCCTTCCTGCAAGGTCCTTGCGTCAGGGGCGAAGGCCGGTTCAGGGAACCTTGACCCAGTCGAGCGTGCGCTCCACCGCCGCCTTCCACCCGGCGTACCCTTGTGCCCGCCGGTCCTCCGGCCACCGCGGTTCCCAGCGCCTGGACTCGTGCCAGTGCGTGCGCAGTTCATCGGTGTCCCGCCAGAACCCCGTGGCCAGCCCCGCCGCGTAGGCCGCGCCGAGTGCGGTGGTTTCCGCGACGACGGGACGGCTGACCGGAACGCCGAGGACGTCTGCCTGGATCTGCATGCAGAGGTCGTTGGCGGTCACACCCCCGTCGACCTTGAGCACGTCGAGGTGGACACCGGAGTCCTGTTCCATGGCTTCGACGACGTCGCGGCTCTGGTAGCAGATGGCTTCCAGGGTCGCCCGGGCCAGGTGCGCGTTGTCGTTGTACCGGGCGAGGCCGACGATCGCCCCCCGGGCGTCGGAACGCCAGTAGGGGGCGAACAGGCCCGAGAAGGCGGGGACGAAGTACATGCCGCCGTTGTCGTCGACGGTACGGGCGAGGTCCTCGCTCTCGGCCGCCGTCTTGATGATCTTCATCTGGTCGCGCAGCCACTGCACGGCTGACCCCGTCACCGCGATGGAGCCCTCGAGCGCGTAGACCACCGGGCTGTCGCCGAACTGGTAGGCCACGGTGGTGAGGAGGCCGTGCTGGGAGCGGACCAGTTCGGTGCCGGTGTTGAGCACCAGGAAGTTACCGGTGCCGTAGGTGTTCTTGGCCTCGCCGGGTGCGAAGCAGACCTGTCCGACGGTGGCCGCCTGCTGGTCGCCGAGGACCCCGCCGATGGGAATGGCGGCGCGCAGCGGCCGGGAGGTGCGGGCCACACCGTACGCCTCCGCGTGCGACGAGGGGTTGATGGTGGGGAGCATCGACCGGGGGATGCCGAAGAAGCCCAGCAGCTCGTCGTCCCAGTCGAGCGTCTCCAGGTCCATCAGCATGGTCCGGCTCGCGTTGGTCACGTCGGTGGCGTGGATACCGCTGTCGGGGCCGCCGGTCAGGTTCCACAGGACCCAGGCGTCCGTGTTGCCGAAGAGGGCGTGCCCCGCCTCCGCCGCTTCGCGGACGCCGTCGACGTTCTCCAGGATCCACTGGATCTTTCCGCCGGAGAAGTAGGTCGCCGGCGGCAGTCCGGCCTTGCGGCGGATGACGTCGCCCCGGCCCGAACGGTCGAGGCTCGCGGCGATGGCGTCGGTGCGGGTGTCCTGCCACACGATGGCGTTGTAGTAGGGCCGGCCGTTGCGCCGGTCCCAGACCACGGTGGTCTCCCGCTGGTTGGTGATGCCGATGGCGGCCAGGTCGGTCCCCGACAGCCCGCTGTGGCGCAGTGCGTTCTGCATCACCGAGTTGGTGCGCTCCCAGATCTCCACCGGGTCGTGCTCCACCCACCCGGAGCGGGGGAGGATCTGAGCGTGCTCCAACTGGTGCTTCGCCACCTCGTTGCCGCCGTGGTCGAAGATCATGAACCGGGTACTGGTGGTCCCCTGGTCCACCGCGCCGATGAAGTCCGCCATGCTGTGCCGCCTCTCCGGCCGGTGTCAGTCTTGCGGCGCCGGTACGCGCCCCGTGGGCTCCGGCTCCGCCGCAGGCAGGAACCGGCCGATGAAAACCTTGTACAGACCCGCACCGAGCACGCCACCGATCAGCGGGCCGATGATCGGCACCCAGAAGTAGAGGTTCCCGTACTGATCTCGCCACGCTCCGCCGTAACCGGTGAGGAAGCTGGCCAGCCGGGGGCCGAAGTCGCGGGCCGGGTTGATGGCGTACCCCGCGTTGGTGCCGAAGGCCATGCCGATCGCGACCACGACCAGGCCGATGACGAAGGGGGCCAGGTTCGCGCCCGGCGGTGTGTTCAGCAGGTCCGTGATGGCCATGATGAGCAGCAGCAGGATGGCGGTGCCGATGACCTGGTCGCGGAAGGCACCCCACTCGTGGACCGGGAGAGCGGTGTTGCCGTTGGCGGGCAGCGTCGAGAACACGGTCTGCGTCTTGATGGTGTGACCGGGGTCGGCCTTCGCCAGCGCTTCGGTGTAGTTCCAGCGGACGAGGAGGGCGGCGACGAAGGCACCGGCCGTCTGGGCCAGCGCGTAGGGCGCCACCTTGCGCCACGGGAACCCCTTGAACACCGCGAGCGCGACGGTCACCGCGGGGTTGATGTGGGCGCCGCTCAGCCTGGCCGCCACGTAGACGCCCAGGGTGACGCCGAGACCCCACGCCCAGGAGATGCTGTCGTGGTCCCCGAGGCCGCCTTCCGGATCCGTCAGGGCCCCGCCCGCGGCCACCTGGGCCACCACACCGCAGCCGAAGAGGATGAGGATCATCGTGCCGGCGAATTCGGCCGACAGTTCACCGATCAAGCCGGACCTCTTGAGTCGTTCAGCCATGGAAGCTCACCTTCCGCCGGCTGAACCGGCATCGACTGTCCGAGCCTCTCAATCGGTAGATTAAGGACATGCGCGGCAAGTCGCACATGAAGTACGGCCGTCTGCCTGAACGCTCACCGTCCGCCGGCGTGGTCCGGGGCCGAGGCGATGACGGCGAAGGCGCGGTCGGTCGGTCGGTTCGAGGGGAGTCCTCGGTGCCGTCGCTGTCGCTCCAGCGGCAGGGCGCGGTATTGAACGCGGCCAGCGCCATCCCGGCGGCCAGTGGCGGGTAGCGGTCGGTGTGGGCGGGTCCAGGGTGGCGCGCCGGCTCCGCCGTCAGGTCGTCACGCCACTGCTCCTGCGCCGGCGAGCGCCACTACTCACCCATGGCCTTCTGCAACCGGTCCGAGTCCGCCAACGCGGTCTTCGGACGGAAAGTCCACCGGTGGCTGTCCGGCGGCGGCAGCCCGGTGCGCAGCCTGCTCGCGCATCCCGGCTGCACCGCCACCAACCTGCAGACGAGTGCGCCGACCGGCATGGTGAACATGCTGTTCGGCCGCGTTCTCATCCCGCTCGCCCAGTCCCCGGGCCGGGGCGCGCCGCCGCAGCTGTACGCGGCGGCCGACCAGAGTGCGCGGGGCGGGGAGTTCATCGGGCCGGACGGCCTGACGGAGCCGCGCGGCGGGCCGCCGCGGGTAGCGCTGTCACCCGCGGCGGCGGACGCCGAGACCGGCCGACGCCTTTGGGAGTTGTCGGAGCGGCTGACCGATGTGCGCCCCCGCTCCGGCCCGTGCCCGACCGAACCCGCCCTCGGCCCGGGTCAGAGGTGGCCGGGACCGATGGGCAGCCGGCGCTTGTGGTCGGTCCGCCGGTAGCGGCTGACGATGTTCTCGAAGGCCCGCTCGTCCACCGGCTTGCCCTCCAGGAAGTCGTCGATCTGCTCGTACGTGACTCCGAGAGCGTCCTCGTCGGCCTTACCGGGGTCGAGGGTCTCCAGGTCGGCCGTCGGGACCTTCCGCACCAGCTCGGCGGGCGCGCCCAGCGCGTCCGCGACGGCGCGCACGCGGCGCTTGGTCAGGCCGGTCAGCGGGACCAGGTCGGCGGCACCGTCGCCGAACTTGGTGAAGAAGCCGGAGACGGCCTCGGCCGCGTGGTCGGTGCCGACGACCAGCCCGTCGTGCGCGCCGGCCACGGCGTACTGGGCGATCATGCGCTGCCTGGCCTTGACGTTGCCCTGCACGAAGTCCTGGTGCCGGGCGTCGCGGAAGGTCACACCGCCGGCGATCAGCGCCTCGAGCGCGGCGTCGCTGGCCGGCTTGATGTCCACCGTCAGCACGTGGTCGGCCTTGATGAAGGAGAGCGCGAGCTGGGCATCGTGCTCGTCGGCCTGGGCCCCGTGAGGCAGCCGCATCGCGTAGAAGTCCGCCTCGTGTCCCTCGGCCCGCGCCCGTTCCACGGCGAGCTGGCACAACCGGCCGGCGGTGGTCGAGTCGACACCGCCGCTGATGCCGAGTACGAGGGAGCGCAGACCGGTCGAGGCCAGCCGCTCGGCAAGGAAGGCCACCCGGCGTTCGATCTCCCGTTCGGCGTCGAAGGTCTCCGCGACCTCCAGTTCCCGGGCGATCTCCAGTTGCAGGGCGATGGACGCCGACTCGCTCAATTCCGCTCCTCGTTCGATTCCCTGGGGCTTCTCACTCACCCTACCCAGGGGTCGCCCGCTCTCTCCGGCCCGGTCGTCCCGGGTCAGCGGCCCTTGCGTACCCGTGCCGCCGCGCGGGCCTCCGCGGCCTTGCGGGCCTCGGCGGTCTTGCGGGACTCCTTCGCGGGGCGGCCCGAACGGGCGCCGAGGCCGCGGAAGGGGGCGTTGCCGCCGCTGGTCCGCGGCCCGGTCGGCGGGCGCTTGGCGCCGGTGATGGTGGTCAGCTTCTGTTCGCCGGAGCGCACCGGGGTGACGGTCGGCCGGATTCCGGCCTCGGCCATCATCCGGTTCACCTCGCGCCGCTGGTCGGGAGTGACCAGGGTGACCACGCTCCCGGACTGTCCGGCGCGCGCCGTCCGCCCGCCGCGGTGCAGGTAGTCCTTGGCGTCGGCCGGCGGATCGACATTGACGACGAGGTCGAGCGCCTCCACGTGGATGCCCCGGGCCGCGACGTTGGTGGCCACCAGCACGGTGACCCGGCCCTCCACGAACTGGGC
The DNA here is from genome assembly GCF_044762405.1 of Streptomyces sp. NPDC097107. Taxonomy (NCBI): domain Bacteria; kingdom Bacillati; phylum Actinomycetota; class Actinomycetes; order Kitasatosporales; family Streptomycetaceae; genus Streptomyces; species Streptomyces sp. NPDC097107. The sequence goes on from NZ_JBIWEF010000003.1 coordinate 555,716, forward strand.
GAGTGTGTGCGCGCGCTGCGGCTGCGACTTGCCGCTGTGCAGGGCGGCGGCCCGGACGCCGCTGTCCCGCAGGTGACGGGTGAACCGGTCGACCGCGGCCTTGGTGTCCAGGAACATCAGCACCCGGCCGTCGCGGGCGGCGATCTCGGTGGCGGTCGCGTACTTGTCGGCGGGGTGGATGGTCAGTACATGGTGTTCCATCGTGGTGACCGAGGCCGACGCCGGGTCGACCGATGCGTGCACCGGGTCGTGCAGATGGCTCCGCACCAGCTGGTCGACGTCGCGGTCGAGCGTGGCGGAGAACAGCAGCCGCTGCCCGTCGCCGGGTACCTGGTCCAGGATTCCCGAGACCTGCGGCAGGAAGCCCAGGTCGCACATCTGGTCCGCCTCGTCCAGCACCGTGATCCGCACGTGGTTCAGGTGGCAGTCGCGGCGGGACACCAGGTCGGCCAGCCGCCCCGGCGTCGCGACGACCACCTCGGCGCCCTCGCGCAGCTGAGCCGCCTGCCGGTTGATCGCCAGCCCGCCGACCACCGTCGCCAGTCGTACGTTCAGCGCCTGCGCGTACGGGGCGAGCGCGTCGCTCACCTGCTGTGCGAGTTCCCGCGTCGACACCAGGACCAGCGCGAGCGGACGCTTCGACTCCGCCCGCAGACCCCCGGTCCGGACGAGCAGGGCCAGGCCGAAGGCCAGTGTCTTGCCGGAGCCCGTCCGCGCGCGGCCGAGGACGTCGCGGCCGGCCAGCGCGTCGGGCAGGGTCGCGGCCTGGATCGGGAAGGGTTCGGTCACCCCAAGGCCGGTCATCGTCTTCAGCAGCGCCGGCGGAAGACCGAGCGCGTCGAACGACGCGACCGGCGGCTGGTCCGCCGACTCCGGTGGCGCTGTCGTTCGCTGGGATCCGCCGGCCCGGGAGGCTCCGGTGGCCGACGACGGCTTCGCGTTCATGGGGGGACCTTCCTGATCAGGCGCCCGGAACGCGACGGGGTCCGTACCCCTCGGTACGGACCCGGGCGCCTCAAAGCGTGGACCCCAGTTTACCAGCGGGCACCAGGAGGCCCGGCGGTCCGGGCCTGCCCCGGAGCCGGGCCCGTCGAGCGGCGGCGCCCGATTTCACCCCGAAGCCGACGGTGAGCGGCGACGCGCCGCCTGGACGCGGCGGTGGCTCCAGACGAGCAGGGCGAACAGGACGCAGCCGGAGATGATCAGGCTCGCCCCGGTGGCCCATCCGGAGTACGGCACCCGGGGCACGATTGCCCACACCACGCCCGCACCGACGAGGAAGAGGCCCACCAGGACCGAGCCGGCGATACGCCATGGTGAGGAGACGCTCTCCTCGGCCGCACGCATCGCCTGCTCGCGGACGGGGGCCACGAACCGGTCCAGCGCCGGGACGGCACGCGCCAGCAGCACCACCCCGGCGAACACGAGCAGCAGGCCCGGCCCGGGCAGTACCAGCAGGGCGACGCCGACCAGGACCAGCACGGCACCGAGGGTGCCCAGGGCGGCTCGCCGGATCGATTCGACACTGCGCGCCATGTCGCCCCACCTTCCCGCGGTCGGCAAGAACTCCGGGTCCCCTCAACCTGCCTCACCATAGGCAGGCATCGCGGCGCGGGCGATTCCAGCTGAAGGGAGCACCCGCGAGGCGCGCCTCCTGGACGAGCGGGCGCCGGCGGACGCGCGGACACATCCCCCGCGTCACCGGCCCGCTCCCGAGGAGACCTTCGCCCGGGCCCTGCATCACGCGTCGCTCCTGGCGGACTCGAAAGAGGACCCCGCGGGCGCCGCGAAGGTCATCGACCGGGTGCTTCGCCTCCCGGGGGAGCGGCCCACGCCGGTACAGACGTTCCGCCTCCTCGTGCTGCGAGCGGACGTCGCCGGGCGTCTGGGCGACGAGGGGACCGCGACGACCGCACTCGCCGACGCCGCCGCGGTGCCACTCGCCGCCGACGAACGGGAATCCGTCCAGGACGACATCGAGCGTCTCGAGGAGCTGCGTGACTGAGGTCTGCTCAGGCCTGCCGGCCGATGCGGGCGGTACCCCGGGCGGTGGTCGGCATGACAAGCTGTGGTCCTGTTGTCCGAACCCAGGAGGTCACCATGACTGCAGAGTCTTCATCGCAAGCAGGTTCGGAGCCGGCTGACGACGAGAGCCCTTCCGTGGCGCCCGACGAGAACGGCCAGTACGACCTGAAGGGCAAGTTCCGGGAAGCTCTGGAGCGCAAGCGCGGCAAGCAGGCGGAGGCCGCGGCCCTCGCCGGGCACACCGACGCGTCGAAGATCCGCGGCGCGCACGGTCCGGCTGCGAGCCAGCGGTCGTTCCGGCGCAAGAGCGGCGGCTGATCGCGTGCCGGCCGCTCGGCGGCCGGCACGACCGCGCCTCTCCGGCCGGGGCCCCGGCACCGGCCGGAGAGGCCGGGAGCAGGGCCCGAGGCGGACGTGATCACAGCCCTGCCCCCCGGCGGGGGATTCCGTCAGGGCCGGCTGGTCAAGTAGCCGCCCATGGAGGTGAAGTACTCCGTCGCGGACACCTCCTGTCCGTCCTCCGTGCGAACGCGCGTGATCGCGAGGCCCCGGTTGCGGCCGGTGCGCGCGTCGGCTCCGGCGACGATGACCACGCCGTCGCCCTCGCGGTAGAAGACGCGGCCGGGCGTACCGCCGTAGCGGCCCTCGGACACGACGGCGGCGAGGACCTCGAGCCGCCTGCCCCTGTGGAAGGTGAAGGCGCTGGGGTAGGGATCGGACTGGGCGCGCACCAGGCGCTCCAGGTCCTCGGCCGGCCAGGACCAGTCGATGCGGATGTCCTCGACGGAGCGCTTGTGGAAGAAGCTCGCCCGGGACCTGTCCTGCTTGGTGAACTCCGTCCGGCCCGCGGCGATGAGGCCGAGGGCGCCGATGGTGACCGGAGCGATGAGGTCGACCGTCTTGTGGAAGAGGTCTGTGGCGGTGTCCGCCGGTCCGACCGGCACCGCCTCCTGTCGGACGATGTCGCCGGCGTCGAGTTGCTCGTCCATCATGTGCGCGGTGACGCCCACTTCGGTCTCTCCGTTGATCAGGGCCCAGATCAGCGGGGAGAAGCCGGCGTACTTCGGCAGCAGTGAGTCGTGGACGTTGAGTGTGCCGTGGCGCGGGAGGCCGAAGATGTGCGGGGGGATCCACGTCCGCCAGTTGTTGGCCACGATGACGTCCGGGTCGGCCTCCTCGAGGCGTTCGAACAGTTCGTCGTCGTCAGGGCGGTTGCGGATGAGTACCGGCACACCGTGCTCCTCGGCGAGGTCGGCGACGGAGTCGCTCCAGATCTTCTCGTAGGCGTGCTCGCTCTTGGGGTGCGTCACGACCAGCACCACGTCGTGTTCGGAGTCCAGAAGGGCTTGGAGGGTGCGGTGCCCCCAGGTCTGGTAACCGAACATGACGACCCGCATGGGGTTCCTCCTCGAGGCGGCAGGGGATGGCCCGGGCAAGTAAAGCAAGCCTTACCTTGGTCCGCAACGGCTGTGCGTGGCACGCCAGTTGACGGACCCACCGCTCGTGGCCGCCCTATCGACAGCCGAACGGCATTAGCTTAGGCTCACCTAAGTTCCCGGCGGTCGCTCCGTCGGCAGGTCCCATTTCGGCAATCCCCCACGCCCGACAGGTGACTGACCCGCACGATGGGAGTGACATGTCACAGGTTCTTCCTGATGACGCAACACTGGTCCACGACCTCATTGGCATCGGCTTCGGACCGTCCAACGTCGCCATGGCGATCGCGATCGGCGAGCACAACGCACGGGTCGGCCGGCCGGAGACGATCACCGCTCGCTTCTTCGAGCAGCAGCCGCGCTTCGGCTGGCACCGCGGCATGCTGATCGACGACGCGACCATGCAGGTGTCCTTCCTCAAGGACCTGGTGACACTCCGGAACCCGGCCAGCGAGTTCAGCTTCCTCTGCTACCTGCAGAGCAAGGGACGGCTGATCGACTTCATCAACCACAAGAACCTCTTCCCGCTGCGGGTGGAGTTCCACGACTACTTGGAGTGGGCCGCGGCCAAGGTCGACGACATGGCCTCCTACGGTCACGAGGTCGTCGGCGTCGCACCCGTCGTCCGGGACGGAGCCGTGGAGCACCTGGAGGTGACGGTCCGTTCGGGGGAGGGGCTCGAGGTCCACCGGGCGCGCAACCTGGTCATCGGAACCGGGCTGCGTCCCCTCGTGCCGGACGGCGTGGAGCGCGGCGACCGCGTCTGGCACAACTTCGAACTGCTGGCCAGGATCGATGAGTTGGAGGGCACCTCGCCGTCCCGGTTCGTCGTGGTCGGCGCCGGACAGAGCGCCGCCGAGAACGTCGCCTACCTGCACCGCCGCTTCCCCGAGGCCGAGGTCTGCGCGGTCTTCACCCGCTACGGCTACAGCCCCGCCGACGACAGCGCGTTCGCCAACCGGATCTTCGACCCCGCGGCGGTGGACGAGTACTTCGCCGCGCCCGGCGGCGTCAAACGCCGGCTGATGGATTACCACGGCAACACCAACTACTCCGTGGTGGACATCGACCTGATCGACGACCTGTACCGGCAGATGTACCGGGAGAAGGTCCTCGGTACCGAGCGGTTGCGTTTCCTCAACGTGTCCCGGCTCACCGAGGTCAAGGAGACGCCCGACAAGGTCCGGGCCACCGTCACGTCCCTCGTCACCGGCGAGGAGACTCTCCTGGACGCGGACGTCGTGGTCCTCGCCACCGGCTACAGCCCGGCCGACCCGCTGGGCCTGCTCGGCGAGGTCGCGGACCGCTGCCTCCGGGACGACGAGGGTCTCGTCCGGGTCGAGCGTGACTACCGCATCGCGACCGACCCCGGTCTGCGCTGCGGCATCTACCTGCAGGGCGGCACGGAGCACACCCACGGCATCACGTCGTCCCTGCTGTCCAACACCGCCATCAGGGTCGGGGAGATCCTGGATTCGCTCCTCGCCCGGGGCCTCAAGTCCGCTTCCGGCGAGGCTCGAACGGTCGCCGACGGAACCGGCACCACCGCCCGTTGATGTACGTCGCCATGACCACGACTGCGGTTGAGCGCCCCCTGCCCAGGGGCTCAACAGAGGCCCGCCGAAGGCGGGTTGTGGGTTTGGGTGGACTAGCGGTGCTACTCGTGGTCGCGGCAGCGGCGTCGCTGGCCGTGGGCGCGCGTGCGTTGAGTCCCGCCGAGGTGTGGCACGGGCTGTTCGCGGCACCCGATTCCGATCAGCGGCTCACCGAGATCAGGCTCATCGTGCGGACCGTGCGGGTGCCCCGCACGGTGCTGGCGGTCGTCGCGGGCATCGCCCTGGGTGTCGGCGGGGCGCTGATCCAGGGGTACACGCGCAATCCGATCGCCGACACGGGCCTGCTGGGGGTGAACTCCGGCGCCTCGTTCGCCGTGGTGTCGGGGATCGCCCTGTTCGGGTTCACCAACCCGTTCCAGTACGTCTGGTTCGCCTTCCTGGGCGCGGCGGTCGCGGGCGTCGTCGTGTTCGGGCTGTCGAGTATCGGCAGGGGCGCGGGCAACCCGTTGACGCTGGCACTGGCCGGGCAGGGCGTCACCGTGTTCCTCGCGGCGATGACCACGGCGGTCGCCCTGACCGACAAGGCCTCGCTGAACGCGCTGCGGTTCTGGAACGCGGGCTCGGTGGCCGGTGTCGGGTTCGGCGTCATCTGGCCGGTGACCGGGTTCATCGCGGTCGGGTTGGTGCTGGCGCTGACCACCCTGCCCGCCATCAACCTGCTCAACCTCGGTGACGACGTGGCACGGGGGCTGGGGGTGAACATCGCGCTGAGCCGGACCGTCGGCATCGTCGCCATCACCCTGCTGGCGGGCGCGGCGACGGCCGCGTGCGGCCCCATCGCGTTCATCGGGCTCATGGTGGCCCACGTGGCCAGGTATCTGACCGGTCCGGACTATCGCTGGCTGGTGCCGTACGCGGGACTGCTGGGTGCCGTGGTGCTGCTGGTCTGCGACATCGTGGGGCGCCTGGTGGTGCGGCCGGGGGAGCTGGACGCGGGTGTCCTCGTCGCTCTCCTCGGCGCCCCGTTCTTCGCGGCTCTGGTGTGGCGCGGAAAGTTCAAGAGCACGTGAACGGGGCGGACGTGAAGGTGAACCAGGCCGGCGTGCGGCCACTCCTGACGCCCGGCGTGCGGCTCGGACGCGTGTCGTTCGTATGGCGGCCCTGGGCCGCGTGCGTCACGCTGGTGCTGGCGGCGGCGGCCTTCCTGGTGTTCTGCCTCTCCATCGGAGTCGGGGACTTCCCGATCGGCCTGCCGCGGGTGGTCGCCACGATCTTCGGCCGGGGCGAGCAGATCGACGAGTTCGTGATCATGGATCTGCGGATGCCGCGTGCCCTCGCCGGCCTCGTCGTGGGGATCGCGCTGGGGGTGTCCGGCGCGCTCACGCAGTCCATCGCGCGCAACCCGCTGGCCAGCCCGGACATTCTGGGCATCACCAGCGGCGCGAGCGCCGTCGCCGTCTTCCTGGTGACCGTCTCGGGCGGCACCGCCGCCGCGATCGTCAGCGCCGTGGGCCTGTCCGCGGCGGCGCTCGCGGGGGGTCTCGGTACCGGCCTGCTGGTGTACTTCCTGGCGTGGCGGCGCGGGATCGACGGCTTCCGGCTCATCCTCATCGGCATCTCGGTGAGCGCCGTGATGCAGGCGATCACGACCTGGCTGCTGGTCACGGCCGACATCAGGGACGTGGCCCGGGCCCAGGCGTGGCTGGTCGGGTCGCTGGACAACCGGGGGTGGAACGAGGTCCGGGTGGCGCTGTGGGGGACGCTCGTCCTCCTGGTCGTCGTGTTCTGTGTGGCGTTCCAGTTCAAGCCCATGCACTTCGGCGACGAGGTCGCCGCGGGCCTGGGGGTCCGGTACTCGATGGTGCGGGCGGTCCTGCTGCTGTGCGCGGTGCTGCTGGCCGGCGTGGCGGTGAGCGCGGCGGGCCCGGTCCCGTTCGTCGCGCTGGTGGCGCCGCAGGTGGCGATGCGTCTGGCGAGGTGCCCCACACCGCCGTTGGCCGCCTCCGGCATGGTGGGCGCGCTGCTGTTGATCGGCTCGGACCTGATCGCGCGGACGGCACTGCCGGTCACCCTCCCCGTCGGCGTGGTCACCGCGGCGATCGGCGGCCCCTTCCTCGTCTATCTGCTGGTGCGGGCGAACCGCAGATAGCTGGTACAAAGTAAGGCGAGCCTAAACAAGGGGGCCTTGTGGTCGTTCAGTCCATCACCGCGGCCAAGTCCGCAGTCGATGGCGCCTCACGGCTGGCAGCCAGGGGTGTCTCGGTCGGCTACGGCGCCCGGACCGTCATCGACGAACTCGACGTGGCGATCCCGCCCGGGGTGATCACCACGATCATCGGGCCCAACGGCTGCGGGAAGTCGACCCTGTTGCGGACCCTGTCGCGGTTGCTCAAGCCGACCAGGGGCACGGTCGTGCTGGACGGCGAGGACATCGTCACGCTCAGGACCAGGGATGTGGCGAAGAAGCTCGGCCTGCTGCCGCAGGCGCCGGTCGCACCGGACGGGCTGACCGTGTCCGACCTGGTCGCCAGAGGCCGCCATCCGCACCAGAGCTGGCTGCGGCAGTGGTCGTCGGACGACGCCGCCGTCGTGGAACGCGCGCTGGCCATGACCGGGGTGTCCGACCTCGCCGACCGACCGGTCGACTCGCTGTCCGGCGGCCAGCGTCAGCGCGTCTGGATCTCGATGACCCTGGCCCAGGGGACCGACCTGCTGCTGCTGGACGAGCCGACCACGTACCTGGACCTGGCGCACGCGATCGACGTGCTCGACCTGGTGGACGACCTGCACGAGTCGGGGTGCACGGTGGTCATGGTGCTCCACGACCTCAATCTGGCCACGCGCTACAGCGACAACCTCGTCGTGATGCGCGAGGGGGCGGTCCTGGCCCAGGGACACCCGCGCGACGTGATAACCGCCGAGCTGCTGCACGAGGCGTTCGGGCTGCGCGCCAAGGTGATCGACGACCCGGTGGGCGATCGCCCCCTCATCGTCCCGATCGGCCGGGCCCACGTCGAACTCGACCGGACAGCAGCGGAGTTGTAGCGGTGAGGGTAGGCTAACCTCACTAGGGCGCGGTAAGGTTTGCTGCCCTTGGACGGGGGCGCAGTGGACAGTTGCGACAGCAAGGGATCTCCGGATGCTCCTCCACAGAACGACGCGTATGAAGTCCCGGCAGCGGTTGGCGGCGGTACTGTCCGCCGCCGCCCTCGGCGCCGGCCTCCTCGCGGGCTGCGGTTCCGAGTCGAACGGCTCGGCGGACAAGGCGGGCAGCGACACCTCGGCCGCCGCCTCCGGCGCCTTCCCGGTCACCGTGGAGCACGCGTTCGGCACCACGAAGGTCAACGAGGCTCCCAAGCGGGTCGTCTCCGTCGGCTACACCGACGACCAGACCGTCCTGGCGTTCGGCATCAAGCCGGTCGGCATGGTCGACCAGTACCCGAACCCGCCGGGCCGGAGCCCAGACATCAACACCCAGTGGCCGTGGGTGAAGGACAAGTGGGGTGACACCGAGCCCGAGGTCATCATGAAGAACGGCGACTCCGGCCCCAACTTCGAGAAGATCGCCGCTCTGCGGCCGGACCTGATCGTCGCGGTCTACTCGGAGATCGACCAGGCCGCCTACGACAAGCTCTCCAAGATCGCCCCGACGGTGGGCCGTACCAAGGCCGAGAAGGAGCCCTTCAGCGCTCCGTGGCAGGACAACGCCCTCCACATCGCCAAGGCGCTCGGCAAGGCCGAGGAGGGCGAGCAGAAGGTGGCGGACATCCAGGGCAAGCTCGACGCGGCCAGGAAGGCGCACCCCGAGCTGGCCGACCGGACGGCCGTCGCCCTGTCCTGGTACGAGGACTCGGTGGCGCCGTTCACCTCCACCGACGTGCGCGGACGGCTGGTGACGGGCATCGGCTTCAAGTACCGGACCGAGATCGACAAGGTCGCCGGCGGCAGCTTCTACACCAAGCTGTCCCCCGAGCGTGTCGACCTGGTCGACGTCGACCGCATCTTCGTCATCAACGACAAGGCGGACCAGGACAAGCTGAAGAAGTTCAAGCTCTTCACCAACCTCGACGCCGTCAAGAACGGCAAGGTGTCGTACCTGCTGGACAGCGAGGGACCGGCGGTCGGCGCCGCGATCTCCCAGGGCACCCTGCTGTCCATGCCGTACGCCATCGACGAACTCGTCAAGTCGGTCGGGCAGGTGTGACCAGGACCGACACGCGCGTCGCCCCGGCCGTGCTGCGCACGGCCACCGGACGCGAGGCCGGCCGATGGGTCGGGGCGCACTGCCGCGAGGTGCCGTGGCTGACGGCCACCACCGTGCTCACCACGGTGGCCGGCGCGGCGCTCCAGGTACTCCCGGTGCTTCTGCTCGGCCGGGTGGTCGACGGGGTGGTCGAGGGCGCGTCGCGATCGGTCCTGGTCACGATCGGGGCCCTGATGGTGGCCGCCGCCCTGCTCGGCGCGGTGGCCACCGCGGTGTCGACCTACCTCATCGGGCGGCTGGGCGCCGACCTCCTCGCGCGGTTGCGGGAAGGCGCCGTCCGGGCGGTGCTGGGGATGCCCAGCACCCGGATCGAGCAGGTCGGCCGAGGGGACGTGCTGTCCAGGGTCGGTGACGACGTCGCCGTGATCTCCAACGGCATCCGTACGGCCGTCCCCACGGTGTTCTCCGCGGGGGTCCTGGTCGTCATCGCCACGGCGGGCATGTTCGGGCTGGACTGGCGGCTCGGTCTGGCGGGCGCCGGCGCGCTGCCCGCGTACGCGTTGGCCCTGCGCTGGTACCTCCCCAGGTCCGCGCCGCTCTACCGGAAGCAGCGGGTGGCGCAGGCCGACCGCGCGCAGGCACTGATCAGCGGTCTGAACGGGATCGACACGGTCCGGGCGTACCGGCTGGAGGGCGCCTTCCGGGAGAAGGTCACCGCCGAGTCGTGGAGAGTGCGCGACCTCGGGATCGAGGTGTTCCGCTTCTTCGGCCGGTTCGTCGGCAGGGAGAACCGCGCCGAGTTCATCGGACTGACCCTGATCATCGTGGTGGGGTACGCCCTGCTGGAGGCCGACGCCGCGACCCTGGGTGGGGTGTCGGCGGCCCCGCTGCTGTTCCACCGGCTGTTCACCCCGCTGGGCGCCATCATGTTCACCTTCGACGAGGCGCAGAAGTCGGGCGCGAGTCTGACCCGCCTGGTCGGGGTGCTGGGTGAGGAAGCGGAGGACCGGCTGGTGGGTGACGCGTCGGTGGCGGTGGCGGACGCCGTGCCGTACCCGGTGACGGTTCAGGGGCTGACGTACGCCTACCCCGGCACTGAGGAACCGGTCCTCATAGATGTCGACCTGACGATTCCGGCGGGCGGTTCGCTCGCCCTGGTGGGGGCGACGGGCGCGGGCAAGACGACCCTGGCGGCGCTGATCGCGGGCATCGGGACACCGCGGGCCGGGTCGGTGCGGGTGGGGCCGACCGATCTGGCCGGACTGGACGAGGCGGGGGCTCGGGCCCTGGTGAGCATCCTGACGCAGGAGACGCACGTGTTCTCCGGGCCGCTCGCCGACGACCTGCGGCTGGCCGCACCGGAGGCGACCGACGCCGAACTCATGGACGCCCTGCGCACGGTCGGCGCCGAAGCGTGGGTCGACGCGCTGCCCGACGGGCTGAGAACCCTGGTCGGCGAAGGCGGCGAGCGCCTCGACGTCACCAAGGTCGCCCAGATCGCCCTGGCCCGGCTGGTGTTGAGCCGCTCGCCGGTGGTGGTGCTGGACGAGTCGACCGCGGAGGCGGGCAGCGAGGGCGCCGCCGAGCTGGAACGGGCCGTCCTGGCCGCCTGCGCGGGCCGGACCACGCTGTTCGTGGCGCACCGGCTCACCCAGGCGATGGCGGCGGACCGGATCGCCGTACTGGACGCGGGGCGCGTCGTGGAGGAAGGCACCCACGAGGAGTTGGTGGCTCTCGGCGGCCGGTACGCACGGCTGTGGCGGGCTTGGCGAGAAGGTAGTTAGGTATGCCTAAGTTAGGTTAGCCTGCGTTGATTCCCTGGAAGGGGCGTTGAGTCTTCGATGATGGGACCGGCCGCACGTCTCGTACTGCTTTCTCCCGGGCACCTGACCGACATACGCCGCCGCACCGGCGACTTCTCCGACAGAACCATCGCCGAGGCGTGCGCCATCGGGCTGTCGTACTGGGCCACGGGCCGCAGTCCCGACGGTATCGACCTCGCCCCCGGCACCCTGTTCACCGATGTCCTCGGCTGGGTCGCCAACGGCGGTGCGACACCCCGCGGTTGGGACGTCGGAGCGGATCTGCGGAGCATCTCCCTCCCCGAAGGCGTCGTACCGGACGACGCGCAGTCAGCCCTCGACGACCTGGCCGACTTCCCGGACCGGCCCGTCGGCACCATCCGCCCGTCCAGCAGGCAGGCGCGGCTGAAGGACCTGGCCGAGTGGAACGACACCGACGCCGACCGGAGCCGCCCGACCCTGGTGGAGATGTTCCGCGAACAGGCGCGGAACAGGCCGGACGCCGTGGCCGTCGTCGACGGGCGCCGCACACTGACGTACCGTGAGACAGCCGCGCTGGCCTCCCAGTTGGCCCACCACCTGGTCGGACGCGGACTCACCGCCGAGCAGGTCGTCGGCATCTCCCTGGAGCGCTCCGCGGACATGGTGGTCGGGCTGCTCGGCGTGCTCCAGGCGGGCTGCGCCTTCGTGCCGCTCGATCCGCACTGGCCCGCCGCGCGCCGGGCCGTCGTCATCGAGGACGCCCGGGTCGTGGCGCAGCTCAACACCTCGGGCGAGCGCGCCGCGGGCGAACCGGAAGCCGTGGCCGTGGACCTCGGCGACTGGCGATACGCTTCCCACCCCGCCGAAGGGACCCCGGTCGGCGTCCTCGGCGAGTCCCTGGCCTACGTGATCTTCACGTCCGGTTCGACCGGGCGGCCCAAGGGTGCGATGATCCGGCACGAGGCGATCAGCGAGCGCCTGCTGTGGCAGGTCCACGAGATCCTGGGCTTCGGCCACGACGACGTGTCCCTGTTCAAGGCGCCGCTGTCCTTCGACATCTCCATCAACGAGATCTTCCTGCCGCTGGTCTCCGGTGCCCGGCTGGTGGTCCTGCGTCCCGGCGGCGAACGCGACCCGCACCACCTGCTGAGCGTGATCGCCGAGCAGCGCGTCACCTTCACCTACCTCGTGTCGTCCATGCTGGACGTGCTGCTGGAGATGTCGGGCGACTCCGGGCGGCTCGACAGCCTGCGGCACGTCTGGTGCGGCGGCGAGGTGCTGACCCCCGAACTGTACGAGCGGTTCCGCACCCGGCTCGACATCCCCATGTACCACGGCTACGGCCCCGCCGAGACGACGATCGGTGTCTCGCACGTCATCTACCGGGGCGCGGCGGAACGCCTGTCGACGTCGATCGGCAGGGCCAACCCCAACACCCGGCTGTACGTGCTGGACGAGGCACTGCGCCCGGTCCCGGTCGGCGTCGGCGGCGAGCTGTACGTGGGCGGGTTCCTCCTGGGACGCGGGTACGTGGGAGCGCCCGCCCTGACCGCGTCCCGGTTCGTGGCGAACCCCTTCGCCGATGACGGATCCCGGCTGTACCGGACCGGTGACCTCGCGCGCTTCGCCCCCGACGGCTCGCTGGACTTCCTCGGCCGGGCCGACAACCAGATCAAGGTCCGCGGCATGCGGCTGGAGATCGAGGACGTCGAGGCCGCCCTCGCCGAGCACCCCGGGGTCCGGCACACCTGCGTCGTCGCGAAGAAGAACGCGGCGGGCGGCACCCACCTGGTGGGGTACGTGATCCCGGCCGCGGGGCACGACCGCCTGCGGGCGGCCGACGTCAAGGCGTGGGCCGGCGAGCACATGGTGGAGTACATGGTGCCCGCCCACATCGTCGCGATGAAAGAGTTCCCGCTCACCGCGAACGGCAAGCTGGACCGGCACGCGCTGCCCGAGCCCGCGACCGGGCAGGATCCGCTCGTCCCACCCGCCACCGAGAACGAGCGTGCGGTGTGCGCGGCGGTCGCGACCCTGCTGCGACTGGACGAGGTCGGTGTCGACCAGGACTTCTTCCAGCTCGGCGGAGACAGCATCCTGGCCATCTCGCTGCTGAGCGCGCTGCGCGACGCGGGGCTCCACGTCACGGCACGGCAGATCCTCACCCACAGCACCGTGGGGGCACTGGCGGCGGTGGCGAGCCGTGAGGACACCTCCACCGTGGACCACCGCGACGTCGCGACCGGCCCCGTCGTGGGATCACCCGTCGTGCAGTGGCTCGGCGAGACCACCGACGCGATCGACGGCTTCGCGCAGTCGGTGGTGCTGAACGCCCCGGCGGACCTGACCGCCGACGCCCTCGACGAGATCCTCGCCGCCGTCGTCGGACGGCACGACATGCTGCGGGCCAAACTGGTGCGCGGCGACCGCTGGGGCTTCGACATCCCGGAGGCGGACCGGCCGGAGCAGGCGGACCGCGCGGTCGCGCGGTGGCGGGAGAGCGACCGGCCGCTCGACGAGTGCGTCGAGCTGGCCACCGAAGGGCTGGACCCGACGGGCGGCGTGATGCTGCGCGCCGTCTGGCGCCGCGAGGCACGGCAACTGGTGCTCGTGGCCCACCACGTCGTGATCGACGGCGTGTCCTGGCGGGTCCTGATCGACGACCTGGCCACGGCATGGCGGCAGTTCGCCTCGGGCGACCCGTTGGAGCTGCCCCCGGCGGGCACCTCGTTCCGGCGCTGGACGCAGCTGCTGGAGCGCGCGGCGTTCGACGCGGACGGCGCCTACTTCCGGCGCCCCCTGCCGGGAGCGGACCAACCACTGGGCAGGCGCGCCCTGTCCGCGACGGACACCGTCGCCCGGGAGCGGGTACGGACCGTCTCCGTCGGCGCCGGCACCACGGCCGCGCTGCTGAGCGAGACACCCGCGAAGTTCCACGCGGGCGTCAACGACGTGCTGCTGACCGCGCTCGCCGTCACCCTCGCCCGCCGGCGCCGCGACCTCGGCCAGGACCAGACGTTCGCGCACATCGAGCTGGAAGGCCACGGCCGGGAGGGACGGTTCGTCGCGCGGTCGGCCGGCTTCGAGCCGGAGCTGTCGCGGACCGTGGGCTGGTTCACCACTCTGTACCCGGTGACCGTGGACCCCGGCGCGGCCCCTGACTTCACCGCACCCGAGTACCTGGCCGCCGCGCTCAAGGCAGTCAAGGAAGACCTCTCCCGGGTACCGGACAACGGCGTCTCCTACGGCGCGCTGCGGTATCTGGCCCGTACCGAGTTCGCCGCGCCCGCCCCCCAGGTGCTGTTCAACTACCTGGGCCGCTTCGACGCCGGCGCGGCGGGCGACTGGAAACTCGCGCGGACCACCGGGCAGTTGGGGGAGAAGCGCGATCCGCGGATGCGCCTGCCCCGCGCCCTGGAATTCAACGCCATCGCGGAACCCGCGTCGACCGGCGAGTACGAGCTGGTCACCGCCATCTCCTGGCCCGACGGGATGTTCACCGACGAGGACGTCGCGACGCTCGGCGAGTACTTCCGCCAGGCCCTGGTCGGGCTGGCCGCGCTCGACCGGGGCGGGCACTCGCCCGGCGACTTCGCTCCGGTGCCACTCACCCAGGCCGACGTCGACGCGCTGGACGGCCCGGCGCTGTGGGACATCCTGCCGTTGACCCCGTTGCAGGAGGGTCTGTACTTCCACTCGGTCTACGACGACGACTCGACGGGCAGCTACGTCGAACAGCAACTGCTGACACTGGAGGGCGAGGTGGACGCCGGGCGGCTCGAGGCAGCGGCCACCCGCCTGCTCACACTCCACCCGAACCTGGCGGCGCGGTTCGTGGCCCTCGCCGACGGCCGTGTGGTGTCCGTGCTGGAGAGCGGTGTCGAGGCGCCCTTCACCACGCTGGACCGCCCCGGCATCACCGACGACGAGATCCGCGACCACGCCGAACGGGACCGCCGGGCCGGCTTCGACCTGGCCACCGGCCCGCTGATGCGGTACACGCTCGTCCGCGGGGGCCCAGGCCGGAACGTCCTGGTGCAGACCGTGCACCACATCGTCGCCGACGGCTGGTCGGTGCCGCCCATGCTGCGCACACTGCTGGCCGAGTACCACGCGCCGGGGAGCGTGCACGTGCTCGGCGGCTTCCCCGACCACGTCCGCCGGCTCGCCGCACGCGACGACGACGCGAGCGACCGGGTCTGGCGCGAGCAGCTCGCGGAGCTGCCCGGCCCCTCACTGGTCGCCGAGGGACACACCCCGTCGGACCGGTTCGCGGACACCTCCGTGGAGCCCGAGGACGACATCGACGCCGCCGCCCGGTCGGCCGGCGTACCGCTGAGCGTGGCCGTGCACAGCGCCTGGGCGGTGACGCTGGGCGGCATCCTGCACGGCAGGGACGTGGTGTTCGGCTCCACGGTGTCAGGGCGCGACGCGGATGTGCCCGGCATCGAGGACATGGTCGGTCTGTTGATCAACACGGTCCCCGTGCGCGCCCAGTGGGCCGGTACCGGCACCGCACGCGACCTGCTCGCCTCGGTCAGGGCACACCAGAGCGCGGTGCTGCCGCACCAGCACGTCTCGCTGGCGGACATCGCCCGCCAGGCCGGCACCGTCTCACTGTTCGACACCCTGGTGGTGTTCGACGTGGCGACCGACGTGGCCGGCCTGCGAAGGCCCGACGACACGCTGGTCATCACCGGCATCGTGAACGAGGGCGCTCCCCACTACCCGTTGACGCTGGTGGTGGAGCGCACGCCCGGCGGCCGCCCGCGCTTCAACCTGATCTACGACGCCGAGCTCCTGCGGGAGGCGAGCGCCCAGGAGATCCTGCACACCTTCACCCGGACCCTCACCGGCCTGCTCACCCGGCCGGACGCCCTGGTCGACGAGCTGACCTCCGAGGGAACCTCACGGCGTGCGGAGCCCATCCCCCCGACGACCCTGGCCGCTCTGTTCGACGCCGCCGCGCTACGGGACCCGGCCGCCACCGCCGTCACCCAGTGCGGTCTCGACGGCGGAACCCGGTCCCTGACCTACGGCGAACTGGCGGACGCGAAGGGCACGCTGGCGTCGGCACTGCGGGCGTCCGGTGTCGGACCGGGCAAGCGGGTCGCCGTCGCGGTCCCGCGCTCCGTCGAGCAGGTCGTCGCCCTGGTCGCGATCGTCAGCGCGGGGGGCGCGTACATGCCCCTGGACCTGGCGTACCCGGACGAGCGTCTGGAGTACATACTCGCCGACTCCGCTCCGCAGGTCGTGTTCGTGGCCCCGGAGCAGCGCGAGCGCTTCACGCGGCTGCTGGCCCGGGCGGGCGTACCGGCGCGTGTTCTCGTGCAGGGGGAAGCGCCCCCTTCGCCGCAGGGGGAAGCGCCCCCTGCGGCGACCGCCGAGCCGGGGCCCGGGGCCGGTTGGGCGGACCCCGCCTACGTGATCTACACCTCCGGATCGACCGGCAGACCCAAGGGTGTCGTCGTCCCGCACTCCAGCGTGGTGACGCTGCTCGCGAACACACAGGCCGACATGGGCTTCGGTCCGCACGACGTGTGGGTCCAGTTCCACTCCTTCTCCTTCGACTTCGCGGTCTGGGAGCTGTGGGGGGCGTTGACGCACGGCGGCGAGCTGCTGGTCCCGGAGTACGGGCTGACCCGTTCCCCGGTCGATTTCCACCGGCTGGTCCGCGAGCGCGGGGTGACCGTGCTCAACCAGACCCCGTCGGCGTTCTACCGGTTCACCGAGGCCGACCGACAGGCCGGCGAACCGCTGCCCGCACTGCGGCGGATCATCTTCGGAGGCGAGGCACTGGACCTCGGGCGGCTGCGCGGCTGGGTCGAGCGGCACGGCACCGGTTCGCCCGAGCTGGTCAACATGTACGGCATCACCGAGACCACCGTCCATGTCACCCACCGGGTGCTGACCGGCGATGACTTCGGCTCCGGCGGCGCCGGCCCCATCGGCGGTCCGCTTCCCGGTCTGGTCACCTACCTGCTCGACGACCGGCTCCGGCCGGTGCCGCCGGGCAGGGTGGGCGCCATCTACGTCGCCGGCGACCAGGTGTCGCTCGGGTACCTGGGCCGGCCCGGGCTGACCGCCGGCCGGTTCGTGGCGAACCCGTTCGCGGGCGACGGCTCCCGCATGTACCACACGGGTGACCTCGCCCGCCGTACGCTCGACGGCGAGCTGGAGTTCACCGGCCGTGCCGACGACCAGGTGCAGCTCAAGGGCTTCCGTATCGAGCTGGGCGAGGTGGAGTCCGCGATCAGGGAACTCGACGGGGTGACCGACGCGGCCGTCACGGTCGCGGGGAGCGGCGACCACCTCGTGGCGCACGTCGTGGGCGGGGCGCCCGAAGACCTCACCGAGCAGCTGTCCACGAAGCTGCCCGCGCACATGGTGCCGGGCCGGGTGCTGCCGGTGGACGTCCTGCCGCTGACGGTCAACGGCAAGCTGGACCGCAAGGCCCTGACCGAGCGAGCGGGTAAGCCCCTCAGTGACGCGGGGCCGTATCGGCCTGCGACCCCGACGGGGGGCGCGACCAGCGGCACCGGCCCTGCGGACGACGACACCGATGACTCCGCGCTCGCCACCCTCGTCGCGATCTTCGCCGACACGCTCCCCGGCCACGACGCCGACCCCGACACCGACTTCTTCCGCGCCGGAGGCGACAGCATCGTCGCCATCACCGTCATCAACCGGGCGAGGGCACTCGGACTGCCGATCACGCCACGGGACGTGTTCCTGCTCAGGACCCCGCGCGCCCTCGCCGAGCACCTGGTGGCGAGTACCCCGCGGACCCCGGCGCCCGCGCCCGTCCGCCACGCGGACGGCCCGCTGCCGCCGACGCCGATCGTCCTGCGGCAGCGCGAACTGGGCGGCTCACTCGCCCGGTTCGCGCAGGCCAGGGCGCTGGTGGCCCCCGAGGGCACCGGCTTCGCCGACGTCGAGCGTGCCGCGCACGCCGTCGTGGCCGCGCACCCGGTCCTCCGCCTGCGACTGAGCGTCGAGCACGGGGTGTGGTCGCTGCGCACCGAACCCGCACGCGAGACCACCGTCACCCGGACGGACGCCACGGACGCCACGGACGCCACGGACACCACGGACACCACCGACGCCACGGACACCATCGACGTGACGACCGCGGCCGACGAAGCCGCCGGACGGCTCGATCCCGAGTCCGGGGACGTCATCGCGTTCACCTGGCTGGAGAAGAGCCGGACCCTGGTGGTCACCGTGCACCACCTCGCCGTCGACTCCGTCTCCTGGCTGGTCCTGCTGGACGACCTGGCCACCGCGATGCGCGGAGCCCCCCTGGCGCCCCCGACCACGTCCTACGCCGAGTACGCCGAAGCACTGACGCTCCAGTCCGCCCGCGCGGTCGGCGACCTGGACCACTGGATCACCACCCTCCAGGCGCCCGCGCCGCTGCCCCCGGCGAAGGAGCCGCGCGAGACCACGGTCGTACTCCCACCCGAGGTGAGCGACCTCGTGACGCGCACCGCGCCCGCCGCACTCGGCGTCGGTCTCACCGAGTTGCTGTGCGGCGCGCTGCGTTCCGCGCTGACACACATCCAGCCGTCACCCACCGACCTCGCCATCGAGGTGGAGCGGCACGGCCGGGTTCCGGCCCTCGCGCACCACGACTACAGCCGTACGGTCGGCTGGTTCACCTCCATCGCGCCCGTACGGCTCACGGCGCACACCGACCCGCTCGCTGCCGCGCGCGAGGTCGCACAACGCCAGCCGGACGAGCACGCGCACGTCGCCTACGGACAACTCAGGTATCTCAACCCGCAGACGGCTCCGCTGCTGACAGCCCGCCCGCAGGTGCTGTTCAACTACCTCGGCCGGGGCGGCGAGTCCCGGGCACCGCACCTCACGGGCGGCGATCAGGCCGGCCCGTACGCCGTCGAGGTCAACACGTGGACCGACGCGGCCACCGGCAGCCTGCACGCGGCCTTCACCCTCGCCGAGGGCATCCCGGACGAGATCACCGGGCACTGGCACAGCGCACTGGAACAGATCGCGGACGCCGCCGCGACGGCCGAGCGCACCGCACCGGTCACCCCGCTCCAGCGAGGCCTGTACTTCCAGGCCCAGATGGCGGGCTCGGCCGGACCCTACGTGGCGCAGAGCTACTTCACCTTCGACCGCCGCCTGGACACCGACGCGCTGGCCGAGGCGATGGCACACGTGATCGCGCGCCATCCGGCCGTGGGCGCCGGCTTCACCACCGACGAGGAGGGAAACCCCGTCCAGGTCCTGGCGGCGGGCCGACGAGTCGACGTCGTGGCCGTCGAGACGGCGACGGAGGCGGAGGTCGAAGCTCTGCGCGCCCGGGACCGGGACACGGGGTTCGACCCGGGCGAGCCACCCCTGATCCGGCTGACCGTGGTGCGCCTGCCCGGCGACCGCGACGGCCTGCTCCTCAGCTACCACCTCCTGCTGTGGGACGGCTGGTCCCGCGAGATCGTGCTGCGGGAGCTGTTCGACGCCTATCAGGCCGTCCTGGCGGGTGAGCCGCCGGCAGCGGTTGTGGCCACGCCGAGCTTCGAGGACCATGCCCGGGCGCTCGACGCGAAGGACCCGGCCGAATCGGCACGCTTCTGGGCGCGGTACCTGGCCGGCCTTCCCGGCCCGACGCTGCTCGCCGGCCCGGCGCCGTCCCTCTCCGACGACCTGCCGCGCGCGCTCGTACACACGCTCTCCGTCGATCGGTCGGACCTGCTGAGGGAAACCGCCAGGGCGCACGGCGTCACGCTGAACTCGGTGCTGACCGGCGCGTTCGGTCTCCTCCTCGGCTCACACACCGGCCGTGGCGACGCCGTGTTCGGCGTGACCGTCTCCGGCCGGGAGGGCGAGGGACTCTCCGGCATCGTCGGCGTACTGCTCAACACCGTGCCCATGTGGACGCGAGCCCGGCCGGACCAGACGGTCCAGGAGTACCTGACGGCCGTCCAGAGAGCCAGGGCCGAGGCCATGGACCACGAGCACCTCGGTCTCGGCGAGATCCAGCGGGCCGGCGGGCACGACACCCTCTTCGACAACCTGTTCGTCCTCCAGAACTTCCTGGACCTGGACGCCTTCGCCGACATGAACGCCAGGCACGGCATCACCTCGGTGAAGGCCGACGACTCCACCCACTATCCGTTCACCTGGGTCGTCACACCGGGCGACAGGCTCACCGTCAAGCTGGAGTACCGCGACGACGACACGGCCAGGGCCCGTCGTCTCCTCGACGACTACCTGCGCGTACTCGACGAACTGGCCCGGTCGGCCGGGCCGGTCGGAGCGCTGCGGGGCCCGGGCCCGGAACCGGAGCCCGCAGCGCGCACCGACGTCGGCACGGACACCGTCGTCGACCGGTTCGACCGTGCCGCGGACCGCGACCCGCGGCGCGTCGCGCTCGTCGCCCACGGCTCGCACATGACCTTCGCCGAACTGCGGGACCGCAGCCGCGCGGTGGCGGGAGTACTGGCCCGGCGCGGCATCGGCCCCGAGGCGACGGTGGGTCTCGCGATCCCGCGCTCCCTCGACTCGATCGTGGCGCTGTTCGCCGTACTGCGCGTCGGCGCCGCGTACGTGCCGCTGGAGCTGGACCACCCGGACGAGCGGATCGCCGCGATCGTCGCGGACGCCGGCCCGGACGTGATCGTCACCGTGAGCGCCGTGTCGCCCCGGCTGACCGGCGACCTGATCGAGCTGGACCGTCCGCTGCCCGCGGCCGAGCCGTTCGTGACGTTCACGCCGGACGACCCGAACCGGCTGCGGCACCCCGCGTACACGATCTACACCTCCGGATCGACCGGGAGGCCCAAGGGCGTGGTGACCGAGTACGCCGGACTCACCAACATGCTGGTCAACCACCAGCGCCGGATCTTCGAACCGGTGCTGTCGGCGCACGGGCACCGGGTCTTCCGGATCGCGCACACCGTGTCGTTCGCGTTCGACATGTCGTGGGAGGAACTGCTGTGGCTCGCCGACGGCCACGAGGTGCACATCTGCGACGAGGAACTGCGCCGTGACGCGCCCAGGCTGGTCGAGTACTGCCTCGAACACGGGATCGACGTGATCAACGTGACCCCGACCTACGCGCAGCAACTGGTGGCCGAGGGCCTGCTCGACAACCCGGCACGCCGGCCGGCGCTGGTGCTGCTGGGCGGCGAGGCCGTCACCCCGGCGCTGTGGCAGCGGCTCGCCGAGACCGAGGGAACCGTCGGCTACAACCTGTACGGACCCACCGAGTACACCATCAACACCCTCGGAGTCGGCACCTTCGAATGCCAGGACCCGGTGGTGGGAGTGGCGATCGACAACACGGACGTGTACGTCCTGGACCCGTGGCTGCGGCCCCTGCCGGACGGCGTTCCCGGAGAGCTGTACGTGTCCGGCATCGGCATCGCACGGGGCTATCTCGGGCAGCCCGCCCAGACCGCGCACCGCTTCGTCGCGTGCCCGTTCGGTGCACCCGGCGAGCGCATGTACCGCACCGGAGACCTGGTCGTCCGACGACCCGACGGCAACCTGACGTACCTGGGCCGCACCGACCAGCAGGTCAAGATCCGGGGGCACCGGGTCGAACCGGGCGAGGTCGAGGCCGCCTTCGCGGCGCACCCGGCGGTGCGGTTCGTCGCCGCCCTCGCCCAGCCCGATCCGCAGGTCGACGGTGCGTACCGGCTGGCCGCCTACCTCGTACTGGACGGGTCCGGCCTTGCCGAGGTCGCCGCCGAAGTGGGCGCCGGACTGCCGGACTTCCTGCGCCCTACGCACTACGCCCAGGTCGACGGCATCCCGCTGACGGTGAACGGGAAGGCCGACACCAAGGCGTTGCCGGAGGCCAAGCCGCTGGGCGCGCTGACCACGGCGGAGGAGCGGAGCCCGGAGACCGGAACCGAAATCACGGTGTGCGAGTTCTTCGCCGAGGCACTGGACCTGGACGACGACGAGGTGAGCGCGGTCAGCGACTTCGTCTCCCTCGGAGGGCACTCCATGCTGGCGGTGCGGCTGACCGGGCTGCTCCGCCGGGAGTACGGTCCTGTGATCACGATCCGTGATCTGTTCACCCTGCGAACCCCGGAAGCGATTGCCCGCCACCTCGATGACAACTCCTGACGCCCAGCGGCCCCGCCCGGGGTCCGACATCCTGCGCACCGCGCTGCGCCGCAACATCGGCGCCATGGCCGGGGGTACCGTCCTCATGGGCCTGTACCAGGCCGGCGAGACCGCCTTCCCGATCGCCCTCGGCCTGATCGTCGAACACACGATGCGCGACCGGAGCCCCGGCTCGCTCGGCGTCTCGATCGCCGCGCTGGCCGTGATCATCACCACCGTGTCGCTGTCCTGGCGGTTCGGGATGCGCATCCTGCAGAAGGCCAACACGACCGAGGCGCACCGCTGGCGGGTACGGGTCGCGGCCTGCGGACTCCAGCCGGTGGCCAGGGACGTCGACCTCAAGTCGGGCGAGGTGCTGACCATCGCCACGGAGGACGCCGACCAGACCGCCGACATCATCGAGGTGGTGCCGCTGCTGGTCAGCTCACTGGTCGCGGTGGTGATCGCGGCGGTCGCGCTGGGCCTGGCCGACCTCCGGCTGGGCCTGCTGGTGATCGTGGGCACCGTCGCGATCCTGTCGATCCTGAGTGTGATGTCCCGGAGGATCGGCTCCAGCACCCGCGAACAGCAGGCCCGGGTGGCACGGGCCGGCGCGAAGGTCGCCGACCTCATCATCGGCCTGCGCCCGCTGCACGGCTTCGGCGGCAACGACGCGGCGTTCCGGTCCTATCGGAAGGTCAGCACGGAGGCGAAGCAGCAGTCGGTCACCGTCGCCAGGGTGAACGGTGTCTACGCGGGCACCGCACTGGCCCTCAACGCTGTCCTCGCCACCGCCGTGACGCTGACGGCGGGCTGGCTGGCGTTCGAGGGCCGGATCAACATCGGCGAACTCGTCATGGCGGTGGGACTCGCGCAGTTCATCATGGAACCGCTCAAGCTGTTCTCGGAGATGCCGAAGTACGTGATGATCGCGCGCGCGTCGGCCGAGCGGATGGCGCTGGTCCTGACCGCGCCCCCGGTGACGGCCCCGGGCCCGGAGCACCCGGCCGCGGGCCGGGACCTCGAGGTGGACTGCGTGCGCCACGGATCCCTGCGCAAGGTGAGGTTCCAGGTGGCCGCGGGCGAGTTCGTGGCCGTCGCCGCCTACCAGCCGCGCGCGGCGGCCGACCTCGCGGCGGTCCTGGCCCTGAACGTCCCGCCCGACGCGTACGAGGGAGCGGTGCGGGTCGGCGGCCGGGACCTCGCGGACCTGTCGACCGAGGCGGTCCGTGAGCACATGCTGGTGAACCCGTACGACGGGGAGATCTTCGCGGGCACACTCCGTACGAACATCGACCCGTCGGGCACCAGCCGGACGGTCCCCGAGGCCGTCGTGGCGTCCATGCTGACCGACGTCGTCGCCCTGCACCGCGAAGGGCTCGACCATCCCGTCCGCGACCGCGGCGCGAACCTCTCCGGCGGGCAGCGCCAACGACTGTCCCTGGCCCGCGCCCTCGCCGCGGACACCGACGTCCTCGTGCTGCGCGACCCGACGACGGCCGTCGACGCGGTCACCGAGCAGCTCATCGCGCGTAACGTCGCGAAGCTGCGCCGGGGCCGCACCACCGTCGTGATCACCAGCAGCCCCGCCCTCCTGGACGCCGCCGACCGGGTCCTCGTCCTGGACGACGGCGTCATCACCGCCGAGGACACGCATCGCAACCTGCTCGCCACCGACGAGGACTACTGCAAGGCCGTGGCCCGGTGATGCGGGGCCAGGCCCAGGGGGGTCTCATTTGGATCAGGGCGACTCCGGGCAACGGTGCCGGGCCCCGCGACTCCGGCAACATCCGCCGGCACCCAGAAGACCTTCGTCGATCTTCTAGGCGAGAGCCCAGGCGACATCCCGGAGAAGGGCGTGCCGCCAGCCCGCCCGGTCGTGGTCCGACGCCGACCGAGAGACCCGCACGGTGGCGCCGGCCTGTTCGGTCAGCGTCTCCACCAGGGCGCAGTGGGGGAGCATCCGCGTCTCGTGCTCCCCCACGTCGAAGGCGACCCGCAGACCGGACAGGTCGGGACGCGTCCGCAGGCGCGATGCGACGGCACCGCCGACCGGGCCGCTCAACGGGTCCGCCAGATTCCGTGCGTCGGGTGTCCACCACAACGACGCCGACTGGCAGGCGACGCGGGACACCAGGTCCGGGAATTCGAGCGCCGCGTACAGCGCGCTCAGCCCGCCGAGGCTCTGCCCCGCGACCACCAGCCGGTCACGGTCGGCGGGCACGCCGGACTCGGCGACCAGCGGCAGCAGGTCGTCCCGGACCGCCTCCCACAGTTCGGGCCGGCATCCGAACTCGCCCGTCCTGTCCCTGACCGGAAGGAACACGAGTGTGACCGGCGGCAGCTCGCCACAGGCGACGGCCGAGTCGAACGCGGTCGTCGCGGGGTGCAGGTACAGCCAGTCGTCCCCGTCGAGCAGCAGGACCACGGGCCCACCGCCGCCCGCCGGGTGGACGCGCACGGTACGCCGCCCGCCGAGCCGTCCCCCGGCCCAGCGCAGCCGGGTGCGGGGGAGGGGCAGGACGTCGGTGGCGGCCACCGCCGGCCAGTGCGGCTGCGCCGGGGCGTCCGGGGTCGCGGCGATGGACCGGTCACCGCCCGCACCGACCGGGTTGAACGGGTCGGCGTACGCCGTGCCTTCGACGAGGAACCGGTACGTCACCCGCAGTCGCGCGGGCATCCGCACCTCGGCGTACCAGCAGTCGGTGTCGCCCCACCGGCGCAGGGGCACCGGCTCCGACCAGCTCTCGAATTCGATGCTCGCCGCTTCGGACCCGCGCCGCAGGAACAGGGTCACCCAGCCGTCGCCGTCGGCCACCGACGCGGGTGTCCTCGCAGTCGCCCAGAACGCGTCGGAGCCGGGCCTGCCGGACAGTCCGAACGCGGCGAAGGTGTCTTCCCCCACCGACCTCATCAACGTCTCCTTGTGGAGCGGAAAGTGAGAAGGCTAAGCTCATTTTCCATTAGGCGAGCCTAACCTAATTCCTCGGGAGGCACCGCAGATGAGCACCAACCCCTTCGACGACGCCGACGGCCGTTTCCTCGTCCTCGTGAACGATGAGGGCCAGTACTCGCTCTGGCCGTCCTTCGCCGAGGTGCCCGGAGGGTGGACGATCGCCTTCGAGGAGAACGGCCGGGCCGCTTGCCTGGAGTTCGTCGAGGCCAACTGGAAGGATCTGCGCCCCCGTTCCCTCGTCGAGGCCATGGACGCCTGACGCCCGACGCTCTGCACGAGACCGACGAACGCCCGCTTCCTCACCCTGGACCCGACCACCCCGTCGCCCACGACCTGGGCGTCTGGCGGGACCGTCGCCCAGAAGGGCTCGCCCGGCGCCTGGGTGAGCATCGCAGGGTACGACCAGCGGGCCCTGGGCCGCCACCTGACCGCCGCCGAACCGGACAAGGCCAACCACGGGCACAAGCCGCACGCGGGCGCACTGGAAGAACCTCGGACGGCCCTGCTGCTTGCCGGATATCGCACGCGCCGCGCGGTGGCACTCACGCTCGGCATCCCCCGAACCTCCCTCAACGGGCGTCTGGAGAGCTGAAGACGGCCGCGGGCTTCGCGGTCTTCAACCACCGCAAACGGCCGGTCGCCCCGACGGCACGCGGCCAGGCCCTGCTCGGCGAGGCGCAGTTACTGCTACAGCGCCTCGATACCCGGTCCCGTGCTCGGCCCGTGACGTATTCCAGCTCTCCGGTGGGAACGATCCACGCCGTGTTGGGAAGCGTTCCGTGATGAAGCCGTTCTGTTCTTGTGGGAGCCGCCGAGAAGCCTCTCCTCCTGGAGAGACTAGGTGCCTGTCGGAGGCGTCGTGCCGTGTTCCGCGTCGTCGTCTCCGGTCGGCGGATCGCTCAGGAGCGATGCGCCGAACGCCTGCAAGCGCTCCACCGCTTGGCTGTCGGGCCCCGTGCGGCGGGCCAGCGCGTTGTGGATCTCCTGGTAGACGGACGCCTCCAGGCCGCAGCGGCGGCAGTCCTCCAGGTGTGCCGAGACCCGGCGCGCCGTGACCTCGTCGGTTTCGCCGTCAAGGTAGGACTGCAGCACGCGGGCGACCTGCATGCAGTTCATCCGGCGCTCGGCCGCTGCACGTCGCCACCATGGACGCCTCTTCACATCACACCTCGTTTCGGTGCCAGTCCGGCCGTGGCCAGCCGCGCCCGTATCCGTTTGCGTGCCCGGTGCAGCCGGCTCATCACGGTGCCTTCGGGCACGTCCAGCAGGTGGGCGGCCTCGGCGTAGGTGAGGCAGTCGATGTCCACCAGCTGCACCACCTGCCGGTGCTTGTCCGGCAGCGCGCGCAGGGCCTCGTCCACCACCTCGTCGAACGCCTCACCCACCACGATCTCTTCCGCCGACCCGCTGGGGCCCGTGGTGCTGAGGCGGTCCAGATCGGTGTCCGGGTCGTCCAGGAGGTGGGGACGGCGGCGTCGGTGGCGGTTGGTCTCGGCCCGCCGCATGATTGTCAGCAGCCACGCGCGCGGGTGCCTCCCATCGAAACGGTCCACGGCCCGGTAAGCGCGCAGAAGGGTGTCCTGCACGAGGTCCTCGGCATCCGCCGGCTGCGCGGTCAGCGTCCTCGCCACCCGCAGCAGTACCTCCACCTCGGGCAGCACATAGGCGGCGAACGCCTGACCCCGAGGGTCCGCGGGGTCAGGCGGCGCTGTCACTTCGTCTTCCACACGGTGGAAACCCCTTTTCCCGGACCCGCATTCCATCCTCCTCATCCTTCTGCTTCCCGGCCCCGGGCGCCACTGTGGTAAGCGGCCAGGTGAGGAGCTTGTGCGGGGGCTGGAATGCCGCGTGCGGCGCGACGGGTTTCCGCTGTATGAAATGGCGGCGCGTTCCCGGGCCGGGGCGAGTGTGGGCCGAGTGCCGGGAAAAGATACGGCATGTGCGGCTGCGCGGTGATGTGGAAGCGTACGTCGACGGGCAGCTCACCGGTGCGCACCGCGTGCGGGTGGCCGCCCACGTCGCCTGCTGCTGGGGCTGCAGCGGCAGTCTGCAACTGCTGCGGCTGGTCAAGGCGTCCCTCCGGCACCATCCTCAGCGGACACCCCCGTCTCTCGCGTCGGCCCGGGTACGACGCTTGGCTGATCACCTCACCACGCCGCCGGGCCGAAACCGGCCCCGCCGTTGAAGGACACCGAGCCTCACCGATCCCGCGCGAGCCCTGGCGGCCGGGCATCCGGGTGGCCCGGCGTACCGGTCAGCAGCAACCCGACGATGCGCCCATGGCATGCACGGCTGCCCCGTCCACGGGCTCGCAGGGGAACAGGCCGAAGTGGCGGCTCTTGTCGCCGGTGACGGTGAAGTGGGCCGCGTAACGGGTGGCGGCGAGCATGTCGGCGGTGTTGCCACAGACGAGCATCGGCTTTCCGGCGCGGAAGCGGTGGTGGTCG
Organism: Streptomyces sp. NPDC097107; assembly: GCF_044762405.1. Lineage (NCBI taxonomy): Bacteria > Bacillati > Actinomycetota > Actinomycetes > Kitasatosporales > Streptomycetaceae > Streptomyces > Streptomyces sp. NPDC097107. The sequence goes on from NZ_JBIWEF010000003.1 coordinate 583,206, forward strand.
TCGAGGTCGAAGGCGTGCGGGTGCTCGGCGATGGTCCCGCGGTAGACGGCGACCTGACCGTAGTCCTCGCAACGGTCCTCCAAGGGGAGCTTGAAGGCGCGGACGGTGCGGGAGGTGAAGGCGGCGAAGCCGATCTTCCGCTCGATATCAGGGTCGCTGATCTCCACCGCGGAGGTGGTGACGGTCCGGGCGTCCGGGCAGCCGGCGCGTTCCAGGGTGCGGCGGAAGTCCTCGGTGTACAGGGCGCCGGCGAGGCATTCGCCGACGAGGACGGGATCGTCGAGGAGAGGAGTGGGCAGGCGGCGGTCCGCGAAAAGGTCGGAGAAGTACAGCTCGCCGCCGGGCTTGAGGACGCGGAAGATCTCGGAGAAGACGCGCGGCTTGTCCGGCGACAGGTTCAGAACGCAGTTGGAGACCACCAGGTCCACGGAGGCGTCCGGGATACCGGCCGTGGCCAGGTCTTCGATGTAGCCGTGGCGGAAGTCGGTGTTGGCGTGGCCGAACCGTTCGGCGTGCCAGTCCTGATGGCGGCGCGCCACGGCCAGCTGTTCCTCGGTCATGTCGACGCCGATCACCCGGCCGGTGGGGCCGACCAGTTGGGACAGCACGTAGACGTCCCGCCCGCTGCCGCAGCCCAGGTCGAGCACAGTGGCCCCGTCGAGTCCGGGCGGGATGGGCGAACCGCAGCCGTAGAAACGCTCCATGACCTCGTCGTGCACCTGTGCGAGAGCCGCGGCCAGGTGCGGCGGCGGTGCCGTGTCCGTGCAGCAGGCCGAGGTCTTCAGGTCCGCGGAGGAGGCGAGCACCTTGCCGTAGTAGTCCCTGACCGATTCTGCCACGGACGGGAGGGGCGTCTGCTGCTCCCGGGATACGTCGATCGTCGCCATGTCTCTCCCTGATGAGTGATCTCTCGTGCTCCCGGCCGGTGGTTCGCCGGGGCCTCGACGGGAACCCGCTGTGCGGCGGTTGCCATTCCCCCTCCGCCGTGCCGTGACCCGGGCAGGTCTCGGGTCAGCGGCGGTCAACCACCGGTGTGCAGGGCTGACGCCGCCTTTCGCGCTCCGAGGCGCGGTGGGCTTCCTCCACCATCAGCACGGACTTCCTCCCTCACGGTACGTCCGCCGTCGGCGTCCCCCGGGGGCGTCACGGGCTACCTTCAGTCACGCCGCCGGCTTCGACGCTGCGGGAGCGGACCAGCCCTGCCGCCCACCAGCCGCCCGCGCTCAGCACGAGCAGAGCACCCAGCGCGATCCACAGCCCCGGCGAGCCGGGGTCACCCAGGGACCCGCCGAGCCCGGTGTAGACGATCGTGCCCGGGATGATGCCCAGGGCCGTGGCCGTCACATAGGAGGGGAAGCGGACACCGGCCACCCCCGCCCCGTAGTTGACCACCGAGAAGGGAAACAGCGGCACCAGCCGCACGAGCAGCACGGCCACGAACCCGCGGCGTGTCAGGTAGGCGTCCAGCCGGGCCAGCCGCCCCGACCCGGCACAGCGGGAAACGACCGGACGCCCCAGCCAGCGGGCGAGACCGAACGACATGGCCGCACCCGCCGTCGCTCCCACGAGCACGGCCGCCACCCCCAGCGGCAGCCCGAACAGCGCCCCCGCGGAGGCGGTCAGTACAGAGCCGGGCAGCAGTGCCGTGACGGCCAGGGCGTAGCAGACAGAGAAGACGACCGGCCCCCACATGCCGAGCGAGCCGACCCACTGGCGCACGTCACGCAGCAGGTCCCCGCCTCCCAGCGCCACCCAGGCCCCGAGCGCGGCCAACAGGACCACGAGGAAGGCCAGCCGTATCCACGCCGCGCGCGCCGGCCTCCGCTCCACCCCGTCCGGCCCCGCGCCGGAACCCGCGCCGGTGCCGGGCAGCGTGGGCTCGGTAGCGGAGGAGGGGATTGACTGGTGGTTCATAGCGGCTCCTGTGACGGTGGGGCGGCGGCAAGTTCGGCCACCACGCGGCGCAGTGGCAGCTCCAGGCGTCGCCCTGGGGCCGCCCACCGTGCCAGGGAACGCTTGGCGGCCTGGGAGCGCTCCGGTGTCAGACCGGGCAGATACAGGGCGTCGGCCAGCAGGGCCGCCGCGTCGGCCGAGTCGATGGCGAGGGTGAAGACGCGCCGCTCGTCCGTGCGGACGCGAAAGCCCGCCGTGCGCAGCGCGGCGGGCAGCCCGTCGCGGGCCTGCGGGTTGGGCCACGGCTGGCGCAGGGCGCGCAGGGCTGCCATCACCCGGAGCCAGCCGAGCATGCCGGACGGGGAGAGCCCGGACTGGGAGGGCACCAGCGCCGCGACCATCCCGCCGGGCCGCAGTACGCGCCGGATCTCCCCGAGGACCTGCGGCAGGGGGGTGACGACCGGCAGGCACATGGCCGCGCAGACCGCCCCGGTGCTCCCGGAGGAGGCCGGGAGCGCGTCCGCACCGGCCCGGATCAGCGGTCCGCGGCCCCGGCGGGCCGCTTCGGCGAGTTCTGCCGCCGACAGGTCGATTCCGACCCAGTCGGCGTCCGGCAGTTCCTGACGGGTGGGTGCCGAGCCGCAGGCCAGATCGAGGACCGTGCCCTCGATACCGCGCAGCGGTTCGGCCAGCCAGGCGTAGGGGGAGGTATCGGCCAGGGCGAAGAGCTGCTCGGTGATCCCGGGGTGCGCCTGGTGGTAGGTGGCGATGAAGCGCCGCCAGCCGGGTTCGTCCATCCAGCCTTCGCCCCTCTTCCGTTCTTCCGATCCGTGGGGCTGCTCGCCCCCTGCGCTTTGCGTCGGGAACCCTGTCGGGCCGGTCCCCCATTCCGTTTTGGACACGCCGGTCCCGCACGGATGACGCGGGAGGGCCATCGTGACCGTGATCGTGGGGCTGGGAAAGGGAAGGACCCGGCTGTGTCAGCGGGTTTCCCCCACGTGCCACGATCGCACGCCGCCCGTCCCACGGCGGTGCACCGACTGGAGAGAGCCCGCACCATGAACAGGTACGACCTGGTGGTCATCGGCGGCGGAAGCGCCGGCCTGACCGCGGCCCGCACCGCCGGGCGCTTCGGCGCCCGGACGCTGCTCGTCGAGCGGGACCGGCTGGGCGGAGACTGTCTGTGGACGGGGTGCGTACCGAGCAAGGCACTGCTGCACGTCGCCGCCGACGTCCAGGCGGCCCGCCGAGCCGCTGCCTACGGGCTCCCGCCGGTGACCGGCCCGGCCGACCTCACGGCGGCCATGGCGGAGGTGAAACGGGCGATCGGCGCGATCGAACCGCACGACTCGGCCGAAGCGCTCGCCCCGTACGGAGTCGACGTCCTCCACGGCGCGGCGGCGTTCACCGGCCCGGGAAACCTGACCGCAGGCGAGCAGGAGGTTTCCTTCCGGTACGCGCTGATCGCCACGGGCTCCTCGCCGGTCCTGGCACCGGTCCCCGGCCTGGCCGAGGCCGGGCCGCTGACCAGCGACACCGTGTGGGAGTTGTCCGAACTCCCGCGCAGCCTGGTGGTGCTGGGCGGCGGGCCCATCGGCTGCGAGCTGGGGCAGGCGTTCGCCCGGCTCGGCTCGCAGGTCACCCTCGTGGAGGCGATGGACCGCCTGGTGCCCCGCGAGGAGCCCCGGGCGGCACAGGCGCTGCGCGAGCGACTGGAGGCCGAGGGCGTCACCGTGCTGACCGGCCACCGTGCCGAAAGTGTCGACGCCGGTGCCGTCCACGGACCCGGTGGCCCTCTCCCGTACGACGCGCTGCTGGCCGTCACGGGCCGCCGTGCCAACGTCCAGGGGCTCGGCCTGGCATCGGCCGGTGTGGAGCTGACCGACACCGGACACGTCCGCACCGACGACCGGCTGCGTACCACCAACCACCGGATCTACGCCGCCGGTGACGTGACCGGCCGTTCCGCGTTCACCCACCTGGGCGGCGCACAGGGCGGAGCGGTCGCCGCCGACGCTCTGCTGGGGGTGCGGCGCCCCGTCGACTATCGCGCGGTGCCCCGGGTGACGTTCACCGATCCCGAGATCGCCCGGGTCGGCCTCACCGCCGACGAGGCGCGCGAAGAGTACGGCGACAGCGCACGCGTCCACACGCTGGAGAACGACCGGGTCGACCGGGCGGTCGCCGACGGCCGCACCGAGGGCTTCACCACCCTGGTGCTGGGCCCGCGCGGGAAGATCGTCGGAGCCACGGTGGTGTCGCCGAGGGCGGGGGAGACCATCGCCCATCTGGCGGCGGCGGTGCGCCTGGGCTGGACGCCCTCGGACTACGCGCGCACCGTGCACCCCTATCCCACGTACGCCGACGGGCCCTGGCACACGGCCCTGGCCGATGTCTACGCCCGCCTGGCCCGGGGCAGCGGGCCCATCGGCGCGCTGCTGAAGCTCCGCAGAGGGGTGATCCGGTGATCCTCCGCGTCGTTGTGGGGTCCGTCCTCGCGGCGATGGCGCTGGGCCAGCTCGCCTCGTTCGACGCGATGCCCGCCATCCTGACCACCTACGGCCTGACGTCCAAAGCGGCCTCGACCGCTCTGGCCATGGCGTTGGTCGGCGCTGAGGCGGTGACGGCCGGCTGGTTCCTCGCCCGGCCCCGCTCCCGCGCCATCACGCCCGTCTGGCTGTACGCGGGTGTCGCCGTGGTGTGGTCGGTGCTGGCCGCCCAGGCGTTCGCGCGCGGACTCGACCTCGACAACTGCGGCTGCTTCGGGACGTACCTCGCCCAGCCGCTGCGCTGGTACGTCCTGGTCGAGGACGCGCTGATGCTGCTGTACGCCTGGCTGCTGTGGCGCGCAGTGCGTCGGGCCCGGCCCGACCCCCTCACTGACCGAACCTCGACGGCAGCCCCCACAGCGCAGGAGAACCACTGATGCGGATCATCGCGGCACTGCGCGACCTCGCATACGCCACCCGTCCCTACGACACCGAGTTCGCCACGGCCATGGAGCGCCGCTGGGCGGAACTCCCCGAGGCAGCCAAGACACCCGGCCAGATCCTCGGCCGGCACGGCGTCGGCTGCGAGGGCACCCACGGCATCTTCCCCAAGTGCAACCTCAAGTGCACCCCCTGCTACCACTCCCGGGACGCCAACCAGGTACGCGTCGACGGCCCGCACACCCACGAACAGCTCGCCGCACAACTGGGACTGCTGCGTGAGCTGCGCGGTCCGCGCGCCCACACCCAGCTCATCGGCGGCGAGGTCAGCCTGCTCACCCCCGACGACCACGCCACCGCGCTGGCGATCATGCGGGAGCACGGCCGGGAACCGATGAGCTTCACCCACGGCGACTTCGACGACGACTACCTCACCCAGCTCGCACTCGACCCGGACGGCACACGGCGCTTCGACCGGCTGTCCTTCGCCGCGCACTTCGACAAGTTCATGTACGGCCGACGCGGCATCGAACGCCCGCCCGACGAGCAGTCGCTGAACCCGTACCGGGCGCGGTTCGCCGCCATGTTCGCCCGACTTCGGCGCGAGCACGGGGTGCGGTTCTTCGTCGCCCACAACATGACCGTCACCCCGGGCAACCTCGACGAGGTCGCCGGCGTGATCCGCGACTGCCACGCCATGGGCTACGGCATGTTCTCCTTCCAGCCCGCCGCCTTCCTCGGCGACGACCGCCGCTGGAAGGAGAAATACCGCGAGGCGACCCCCGACGCGGTGTGGGCGGAGATCGAACGCGGCGCCGGAACCCGCCTGGACTACCGGGTCTTCGAGAACGGCGACGTACGCTGCAACCGCACCGCCTACGGCTTCTACACCGGCCGCCGGTGGTACCCGTTCCTCGACGGCGACGACCCGCGCGACCTCGCCGTACGCGACGCGTTCTTCCGCTACTTCGGACGGGTGACCTTCACCGGCACACCGCCCGCCCTCCTCTCCGCCAGGGTCCTGCGGGTGGTGGCCCGCCACCCGTCCACCGCGGTGACAGGACTGCGCTGGCTGACCCGCACCGCCCGCCGCGTCGGACTGCTGAGGCTGGTCCGCCACCGGATGCGGGCGCGCCCGGTCACCTTCGTCATGCACCAGTTCATGGACGCCAACGTCGTCGCCCCTGCCTGGGAGATGATGCAGCGCGGCGAAGAGGCCAAGGACCCGGAAGTGCTGGAGACCCAGGAGCGGCTGGCCGCCTGCCACTACGCCATGGCCCACCCCGACACCGGCACCCTGGTCCCCGCCTGCGTGCAGCACGCCGTACTCGACCCCGCCGAGAACGCGGCGCTGCGCACCCTGCTCCCGATCGTCGAAGTCCGCACCACCACCGACCGTGCGTCCGGCACGTCACCGAAGGAGAAGTAGCTCCATGCGCATAGGTGTGATCACCGGCTCCGGCAGCTACGACTGGCCCCACCTGGAAGGGGCCGCGGAGCGGACCGTCGTCACGGACCACGGCGAGGTCACTGTCACCGAAGGACGCCTGGGGGACGCGGAGATCGTCCAGCTGTCCCGGCACGGCGCCGGTCACCACCGGCTCTCCAACCAGGTCGGCCACAAGGCGAACCTCGCCGCCCTGCTGGCCTGCAAGACGGACGCCGTCGTCTCCTTCACCGTCTGCGGCTCCCTCGACCCGGACCTGCCGCCGGGCTCGCTGGTGGTCTTCGACGACCTGTACTTCCCCGCGAACCGGCTGCCCGACGGGACCCCCTGCACCTGGTACGACACCCCCGGAGAGGCCGGCCGCGGCCACTGGATCTTCGAGAAGCCCTTCAGCGAACCGCTGCGCCAAGCGCTGATCACGGCCGCCGGGCAGAGCGGGGTCCCGGTCGCGACGCAGGGCGTGTACGGGCACGTCGACGGCCCCCGTTTCAACTCGCGTCCGGAGGTGGCCGCGCTGGTCTCGGCCGGGGTCAGTGCCGTCAGCCAGACCGCGGGACCGGAGGTCGTGCTGGCCGGTGAGGCCGAGCTGCCCATGGCGCTGGTGGGTTTCGTCACCGACTACGCCAACGGCGTCGCCCCCGAACCGGAACCGGTACAGGCGTTGCTGGAGCGCATGGAGGTGAGCAAGGAGGTCTTCGCGGCACTGGCAGGGCACGCGCTGCCTTCCCTGAGCGCCGTCAGCGGGGCCGGTTTCGTCTACCGGTTCGACACGTGAGCGCCGTCGGCCACGGGGGCACCTCTGCGATCCTGGTCATGGCCAAGACGCCCCGGCCCGGCACAGTCAAGACCCGTCTGCATCCCCTGCTGGGCCCGCAGCGCTGCGCGGAACTCCAGGCCGAACTCATCCGCCACACCCTGGCCGTCAGCACCGCCCACACCCCGCGCACCTACCTCGCCTACGCTCCGGACGACGGCAAAGACGCCATCAGCACGGCGGTGCCAGCCGGTGTCCGGTTGCTGAGCCAGCGCGGTGAAGACCTCGGACAGCGCCTCGCCGCGGCCGTCACCGACGCCTTCGCTGACGGCGCGGGCCCGCTCCTGGTCATCGGCACCGACGCGCCGACCCTCACCGAGAACCATCTGAGCGCCGCCCTCACCGCCCTGCAACACCATGACGTGACGCTGGGCCCTGCACTCGACGGCGGCTACTACCTGCTCGGCCTGCGAGCACCCCACACCACGCTCTTCGCCCTCGACCCCGATGTCTGGAGCACGGACCGGGTACTCGCGGCGACCCGCGCCCTCGCCGCCGGCGAAGGACTGAGCCTGAGACTGCTGCGTCCACTGCGAGACCTGGACACCCCCGAGGACGCCGCCGTGCTCCTGACGGACCCAGCGCTGCCCACCCCGATCGCAGCCCTGCTCCAGCCCGAGGAGCGGCCATGACGCAGGTGTCGATCATCGTCCCGGTCCTGAACGAAGAAGCCACGATCCACGGTGCGGTGAGCCGCCTGCGCCGCGACTTCCCCGACTGCGAGCTGGTCGTCGTGGACGGCGGCTCCACCGACGCCACCGTCGGACTCGCCTCCCGCCACGCCACCGTGATCAGCAGTGAGCGCGGCCGGGCCAAACAGATGAACGAGGGCGCCCGGCACGCGTCCGGCGACATCCTGTGGTTCATCCACGCCGACACCGCCATCGAGCCCGAAGCCCTGGGCCAGATCCGGGCCGCGCTCGCCGACCCAACCGTGGCCGGAGGCGGGCTCACCCTCCGCTTCGACCGCCGCACACCCGCCCTGAACTACCTCGCGTGGACGTCCAACGCCCGCGCGCGGCGCCTCCACCACATCTTCGGCGACCAGGCCATGTTCATCCGCCGCACCGTCTTCGACTCCCTCGGCGGCTATCCCGACCTGGCCATCATGGAGGACCTGGAAATGTCGCGGCGTCTGCACCGCCGCGGCCAACTGCGCCTGCTGCCCGCCACCTCGACGGCCTCCGCACGCCGCCTGGTCACTCACGGGACCTGGCGGATGATCGCCTTCATGCAGTATCTGAAGCTGCTGTACTTCGCCGGCGTCGCCCCCGAAGCCATCCGCGCCCGCTACACCGCAGGCCCCCGCCTCCTGCCGAACAGAACCCCGAGAGCGGCACGAACCAGACGCAGCTGAACGCCCCCTTCTTCCGTTTCGCCTCGACACATTTGGAGACCGACCTCATGCGCATCGCAGTCTGTGGAGGGCCCTACGGGAACCCGCACGCTCTCCAGGCGTTCGTCGACGACGCCCGTGCCCGGGGCGCCGAGCGGCTGTTCTGCCTGGGCGACCTCGGCGGATTCGGCGCCGACGTCGACGCGCTGTGGCCGATCCTGAAAGACAACGACGTCGAGTGCGTCGCCGGGAACTACGACGTCGCCATCGCCCGCGGCGACACCGACTGCGGCTGCGGCTACCGCGACGCCAAGGACAACGAGTACGCCCAACTCATCTACGACCACACCCTCGCCACCACCGGCCGCGACTTCGCCGCCTGGATGGGTACCCTGCCCACCGAGCGCCGGGAGACCATCGATGGCGCAGACGTCCACATGGTCCACGGCTCGACCCTGGCGCTGAACGACTTCTGGTGGGAGTCGCTCCCCGAGGAGCAGCACCGCCTGCGGGCCGAGGCGTCCGGCGCCGATGTCGTGCTGTGCACCCACAGCGGCCTGCCCTGGCAGCGGCGCGTCGGCGACACGCTCGCCGTGAACGTCGGCGTGCTCGGCAAACCGGCCAACGACGGCCGCCGCGAGGTCTGGTACGCGATCCTGGACCTCGCCGACGGGCACGTCACAGCCGAGCTGATCCCACTGGCGTACGACTGGCGGGCGCAGGCCCGCTCGATGCGCGCCGCCGGTCTGCCCGAGATCTTCGCCGAGACCATCGAGACCGGCTGGTGGACCACCTGCCTGGAGGTCCTGCCGCCGCGCGAGCGTTCCCGGGGCCGGTACCACCTCTACCGCTCCACCCTGCCCTCCGGCTTCCGGCCGGCAGACGACGGCTGGGGAGAGACCACGCCCCAGGCCCTCCAGGGCGACCGGCCGGTGGTCCCGCTCTTCGGCACCCCCTATTTCCCGGCGCGCCTGTGGATCTACTCCAACTTCCACTGCAACCTGGCTTGCGACTACTGCGCGGTCGCCTCCTCCCCGAAAGCGGTCGCGCGCAGCCTGCCCATCGACACCTTCCGGACCCTCGTCGACGAGGCCGTACAGGCCGGGTTCACCGAGCTGTACCTCACCGGCGGCGAGCCCTTCCTCCACCCTGACATCGTCGGCCTCCTCGACTACGCCTCCGCCGAGTTGCCCACCGTCGTGATGACCAATGCGATGCTGCTGCGCGGCCGGCGCGCCGCCGGCCTCGCGGACCTGGCCGACCGCAAGCTCACCGTCCAGACGTCCCTGGACGGCGCCACCGCCCACACCCACGATCTCCACCGCGGTTCCGGCTCCTGGCAGCGCACCCTCGACGGCATCCGTCACCTGATCGGCCTGGGACTGCCTCCGCGCGTCGCACTCACCGAAACCCCGGAGAACACCCACGAGGTTCCCGCGGTCGCCGAGCTGCTGGCCGGACTCGGCCTGCCCGCCGACCACTTCGCCGTACGGCCGCTGCTGCGCCGCGGCTTCGCCGAGACCGGAGTGGAGATCGGCGAGGAGTCCAGCATCCCCGAACTGACCGTCACCGCCGACGGACTGCACTGGCACCCCGCCGGCGCCGACCTCGCCACCAGCCCCGATCTCCACCTCGCGCCCGCCGGGACGCCGCTCACCGCGGGCCAACGGCTGGTCACCGAGCAGTTCTTCGCCGCCCGTCTCACCGACGGCACCCTGCCCCGCCCCGTCCACTGCGCCATCTGAGACGTACGCGTTCCGAAAGGAAGTCGACCATGCAGCGACACGTCGCGATCCTGGGCGCCGGGCCCGTCGGCCTCGACGCCGCTCTCGCCTGCGCCGACGCGGGATGGGCGTTCACCGTCTACGAAGCCGGGGGGACAGTCGCCGCCCACGTGCGGGCCTGGGGCCATGTCCGCCTCTTCACTCCGTGGGGCCTGAACGTCTCGCGCCGGATGCGCACCCACCTGCCGGACGCGCCGACCGGTGACGACTGCCCCAGCGGGGCCGAACTGGCCACCCGCCTGCTCGACCCGCTCGCCGCACTGCCCGCCCTCGAAGGCCGGATCAGGCTACGCACCCGCGTGGCCGGCATCGCCCGCACCGGCCTCCTCAAGCACGAGCACATCGGCACCGACACCCGCGCCGCTGCCCCCTTCACCCTCCTCCTGGACACCCCCGACGGCGAAGACACCGCCGAGGCGGATCTCGTCCTGGACTGCACCGGCGCCCTTTCCCACCCCAACACCCTGGGCCCCGGCGGCATCCCCGCCCCCGGTGAACGCGCCCTCGCCGGCCGCATCACCCGTACCCTCCCGGACACCGGCGACGTCGGCCGCTGGACGGGCACCGTCCTGCTCGTCGGCGCCGGAAAGTCCGCCCAGACCGCGGCCCGCGACCTCGCCGCTCTGCCCAGCACCCGCGTCCAATGGGCGGTGCGCGGTACGGCTCCCGACTGGGGCGCCGTACCGGACGACACACTGCCCGGCCGCCAGCACCTCGTGGAGACCTCCCGGGCCCTCGCCGACGGCGCCAACGACCGCGTCACCGTCCGCACCGGCGCCCACGTCCGGGCCCTCAGCCCAGACGGTGACCGGATACGCGCCGCTCTCGCCACCGAAAGCGGCCCGCGCGAGATCGTGTGCGACCACGTCGTAGCACTGACCGGCTACACCGGCGATGCCTCCCTCTACCGGCAGTTGCAGGTCCACGAGTGCTACGCCACCGGCGCCCCCATGAACCTCTCCGCCGCCCTCCTCGGCTCCGCGGGCGGCGACTGTCTCGCCCAGCCGTCCGCCGGGATCGAGGCACTGCGCAACCCCGAGCCGCACTTCTTCATCCTGGGCGCCAAGTCCTACGGCCGCCTCAACACCTTCCTGCTGCGCACCGGATACCAGCAGATCGACCAGCTCACCGCCGGACGCCGCTGAACGAATCCGACTGAGTTCCGTTCGGTACACAGACCCCCCGGCCGAATCTGCTCATGATCACCGAGCAAGCGCGCTGCTCACCAGGCGCGGCTTCCGCTGTTTCCGCAGGTGCCAGTGCTCGTGAAGTCACGCTCCCCACAGCGGCGGTCGCTCCGGTGTCTCCTCCAGTCGCTCCGTCAGCCGCCGACATTGACGTCGATGCAGGCGTAGAACGCGTTGTCGGTGTCGGCGACGTTCCACACGGCGAGCACCTTCTGCTGTCCGGTGAGGCCGCCGAAGCCGACCTGGTGGTTCACGACTGCGCCCGGCTTGGCGCCGCCGTCGTCGAACAGCGCGATGCGCCGGCCGCCGGCGTAGTACTCCCACGTGCTGGTGGCGTGCTGCGCGGTGAGTTTCCACGAGAACGTCGCGTTCTTCGGCACCGGTGTGACGGCCCAGCCCCTTCCGTCGTCGTCCAGCTCCGCGAAGCGACTGTTGCCGCCACTGCAGCTGGTCAGGCCCTTGGGGCCTTCTACGCTCTGCGGCTCGTACGTGATGTCCCCGCAGGACACCGTACCCGCGGCGCACTGGGCCTGGCGGCTGGGCGGATCGGAGATGTAGCCGTGCGCGCTCGCCGAGGAGGCGTGGAGACTGACGGCGATGAGGTTGAAGGGCATGGTGAACGGCGAGAGGTCGTTGACGCGGTTGATCCAGCCCAGGCCGTCCAGGGCCTCCGCGCCCCCGGCACAGGTGCCGAGGGGCATGGGAAGCTCCGGCAGGGCCTGGGTGAGCAGCACGTCGTGCGTGGCGAAGTACCGTGCCAGGCTTCGAGCGACCCGGTTTCGGATCGTCAGAGAGGTGACGAACTGGGCGCCACTGACCCGCTGCCCGTAGGGGGAGCCGGCCAGGGTCACCGGCTCGAGGGTGGAGGAGTCGACGGGCCGGCCGAAGGCGGCAGCCAGTTCGCCGACCGAGGCCGCCAGGTTCGCCGTCAGCAGGCGGGCGTTGGCCAGGACGAACCCCTCCCAGTCCGCCCCGAGGCCGACCTCGGCCTCTTCCACCCGGTGGCCGAGGAATTCCAGCAGACGTACGGTGCGAGCGAGAGCGTCCGCCACCGGCGTGGTGGTGCGGCGTCCACCCCATGCCTGGGCGAGGACGCCGATCCGCAGCGAGCCCGGGTGGCGGGTGACTTCCTCCGCGTAGGGCCGGGACGGCTGCTGGGCGAAGTAGGGATCACCCGGTTCGGGGCCGCGGATCCGGTCGAGCAGTGCCGCACTGTCGCGAACGGTACGGCTTAGGCTGCCGTGCACGGCGAGGCCGCTGAAGACCTCGTCGGCGCCGGGGCCCATCGAGACCCGGCCCCGAGTGGGCTTCAGCCCGAAGAGGCCGTTGTGGGCGGCGGGTATGCGCAGCGAGTCGGCCGCGGCGGTGGCGTGTGCGACCGGGACCACCCCGGCAGCGACTGCCGCGCCCGCGCCTCCGCTGGATCCGCCCGCGCTCCGCTCCGGGTCCCACGGATTGCGGGTCGGACCGTACAGCTCCGGTTCCGTCGTGATGCTGTAGGCCGACTCCGGAGTCGCGGTACGCCCGAACGTCACGAGACCGGCCCGACGGAAGCGCAGCATCAGGGCGGAGTCGGTGCGGGCGACGTTGCCGGCCGCGAGACGGCTGCCCAGCTCCATTCGCCTCCCGGCCATGGAGACTCCGATGTCCTTGATCAGGAACGGCACCCCGGCCAGCGGCGAACCGCCCGGGAGAGGCTCGCTGTCGGCCGGCCAGGTCTCCACGACGGCGTTGATCCGGCCGTTGACCGCCCGACTGACCGCTGCGGCCTCAGTTCCGTTCCGGCGTCAGCTCGGCGTGGACATCGGCGGTGTCCTCACTCGGGGTGAGCGTTGCGCCGTTGCCGCGCAACGCCGCGAGTGCGGCTGTGTTGTGCACCGTGGTGTCCGCGACCACGGACCGCGCACCGGCCTCGGCGGCTTCGCCGAGGAGCATGCGGAGTGCGGCGCCGCCTATCCCGCGCCCGCGTTGGGAACGGGCGAGCCACATGCCCGTCTCCAGGACTTCCCGGCTGCCCCGGACTGCCAGCCGGGCCGACCCCACTGTCCTCCCCTCGTGGACGATCGCGAAGGTGGATTCCCGGAGCGGGCCGGCCAGCCCGGGGCGCCGGGCGCGGTGCCACGCCCGGAAGGCTTCCTGCCGCATCGGCGTCCACCCGGGCGGACCGGCCACAGGAGGCATGACCTCGGCGGGCTCCGCGTCCTCGACGGCCACGGCGAGGAGCTCCTCAAGACGCACCTCGTCCACCTGCCGCAGTTCCACCCGGCCGACCACATCGGCTCCCTCCAGCGCGCGTTGGACACCGGTCGCCGATCCTAATGCCGGTGGCGAAGGCGTACCGGACGGATCAGCGCGCGACCCGGGGAACACGCTTCTCCCAGGTGCGCCGGAAGACGATGTCCTCGCCGTCGCGGCACACCACCTCGTTCGAGGTGACGAAGTCATCCGCGTCGCAGGTGATCTCCGACCGGGTCTCGACCCGCACGTCCCACGCACGTTCCGGCCGGCGCAGCCGGACGGTCCAGTCGGACCTGGCCCGCGCCGAAAGCGGGTCGTCCTCCCTGATGGTGTAGGTCTCCAGCGCGTCCTCGGTGAACTCCAGGCCGTCCGGGTACACACGCGTCCCGCCGTAGCGCGGATCCACCTCCAGCCGCCACTCGCCCTTGGCCACGTCGCGCACCACGAGACGCTCCGGGAACTCCTCCTCCTGGGCCGCCGGCACCGCGACGCGCAACGGCTCCGACTGCTCGGGCGGCTCGAAGCGGATGCCGGTGTCCTCGGGGTGTTCCCCCGCGTCGCGCACCGGCAGCGCGAGTGCCGAGCCGGCCGGTTCCAGGACGAAGCCGTCGGAACCCGCCTGCGGCCAGATCCACGGCCAGTAGGCGGAGGAGACGGCGAGCCGGATGCGGTGCCCGGCCGGGAAGGTGTGGCCGATGCCGTTGAGCTGGAAGGTGACCGTCTCCGTGGCGCCGGGCTGCCAGGGAACGTTGCGGTCCCGGCCCTGGCGCGCGGCCAGGTTGAGGGCGCCGCGGGTCACCAAGGTCGAAGACCCGTCCGGCGCCACGTCGCAGAGCCGGGCGACGGCCTGCCCGTACGGTACGTCCATCCGAAGGCGCAGGGTCAGTTCGGGACGCCCGAGGATCTCGACGGGGCCGTCGGCGACGGGGAACTCGAAGCACGCCGAGCGGGCGTCCTCCTCGCGCTGGTCGGGCGGCAGGTCGGCGTCGTTGCCGAAGGGGAAGAACCGACCGGCGTCGACACCGGTGTGCTGCGGGGAGCGTACGACGACCGGGTCGCCCCCGAGGGCGTGCGGCGTGGGGGTGACGTAAGGGGACGGCCAGGCCGGGTCGCCGACCCAGCGGCCCGGCAGTTCGGGGTAGACGGTGGCCGGCCGGTGCGACTCGCTGATCCAGGAGCGGAGCAGCGGTTCGTCCATGACGCCGTTGTCCACGCCCTTCAGGTGCCGGTCCCACCAGCGCAGCGTCTCCTGGAGGAAGCCGATCGCCGGCCCCGGCGGCAGGCCGCGGTCCGGATACTGGTGGGACCAGGGACCGATCAGCCCCCGCACCCGTTCGTTCGGCAGATGCTCCACGAGCCGGAGCACGGTGTCCCGGTACGGGTCGTGCCAGCCGCCCACGGCGAGGACGGCGGCGTCGATCGCGGAGTAGTCCTCGCAGACGCTGCCGTGCTTCCAGTAGTCGTCGCGCAGCTGGTGGGCGAGCCAGGTGTGGATGAACGGGTCGACGGCCTCCAGCCGTCGCAGCCACATCTCCCGCCACTCCTGACCGGCGTACTCCGGGTCCGGCGGGCGGCAGACGAACGCCAGCATGGTGGAGGCCCAGGCGTGCATGTCGACGCCGAGCACCGAGCCGCCCATGTAGTGCACGTCGTTGTCGTACCGGTCGTCGGCGGAGCAGACGGTGACGACGGCCTTCAGCGGTTCGGGGGCGAGCGCGGCGATCTGGAGCGAGTTGAAGCCGCCCCAGGAGATGCCGAACATGCCCACGCTGCCGTTGCACCAGGGCTGCGCGGCCAGCCACTCGACGACCGCGACACCGTCGGCCAGCTCGGTGGCGTCGTACTCGTCGCCCGGCAGGCCGTCGCTGTTGCCGTGCCCGCGCACGTCGACGCGGACGGAGGCGTAGCCGTGCCCCGCGTACCAGGGGTGGCGCTGGCTGTCGCGGGGCGCGGTCCAGTCGCTGAGGCGGTACGGCAGGTACTCCAGCAGTGCCGGTACCGGCTCATCGGTGACCGGCCGCCAGATCCGCGCGTAGAGCCGGGTGCCGTCCGGCAAGGGGACGCGGATGTCGTCGTGGGTCGTCTCGTACGGGAAGTCCGTGCGGATGTGCATGGGGCGGTACCTTCCGGCAGGCCGGGTGGTCAGTGAACGGGGTGCATCGTGCGCCGCAGCCACGGCGCCAGGGCTACGACGGCCAGGCCGAGGACAACGGCGATGGCGCCGTTGACGCCGAAGTACGCGGGGTGCGACACGTCGTCGTAGATCTTCACCACCTGGGCCTGGATGCCGTTGGCGAGGGCCAGGGAGAGGAACCACAGGGCCATGGTCTGGCTGGAGAACGCCTTCGGCGCCAGCTTGCTGCTGGCCGAGAGACCTGACGTCTCCAGGAGCACGTCGCCGAGACCGAGCAGCAGGTAGGAGCCGACGATCCACCAGGCGGCCATTCGGTAGTCGGTGCCCTCGTGCCCGGAGGTGGGCACCACCATGAGCAGGAACGACAGCCCGCCGAGGACGACCCCGAGCGCGATCTTGTTCGAGGCGTGCGGCTGGCGGCGGCCCATCCGTACCCAGACGGCCGCGACCACGGGGGCCAGCGCCACCTCGAAGGCGCCGAGCGCGGAGGCGTACCAGCTGGACGGGAAGTCGAAGCCGAGGATCGTGGTGTCGGCGTTCGTCGACGCGAGCAGCATCATCGTCGAGTACGCCTGGAAGAGGATGAAGTTGAAGACCACCGAGGCGAGGAAGAGGACGATGTAGGGACGCAGCCGCCCGCGTTCCTCCGCGGTGACCCGGGGACTGGTGAACATGATCCAGAAATAGACGACCGGTGCGATCACCGAGACGACCGTGAGGACGTCGACGAACCGGCCCATGGTGAGCCGGCCGGCGCCCGCGAGCACGCCGCACAGCACGGCGAAGGCCAGACCCCCGGCGACCATCAGCCACACGGCCCGGCGCATGGCGGCCGGGGCCAGTGCGAACTCGGCGGCGTGCTTGCGGCCGGCGAGATGACGGCGCCCGGCGATGTACTGGATCAGCCCCAGCGTCATCCCGAGGGCGGCGGCCGAGAAGCCCCAGTGCCAGCCCTGGTGTTCGCCGAGCCAGCCGGTGATCAGCGGACCGGCGAAGGCGCCGATGTTGATGCCCATGTAGTACAGGGCGAAGCCGGCGTCACGGCGGTCGTCGTCGGTGCGGTAGAGCTTGCCGACCATGGCGGCCACGTTGGGTTTGAGCAGGCCGGTGCCGGCGCTGATCAGGCCCAGGCCGACCCAGGTCATGGCGGCGGTGGGCACGGCCATGGAGTAGTGGCCCAGGGCGATGAGGATGCCTCCCCACAGGACCGCCCGGTAGGAGCCGAGGATGCGGTCGGCGAGCCAGCCGCCTCCGACGGAGACCAGGTAGACGAGGGTGCCGTAGGCGGCCGACACGGATGCGGCGGTGCCGGCGTCCATGCCCAGGCCCTCGTTCGCCACCGAGTCGGCGAAGTACAGGACCAGGATCGCCTGCATGCCCAGGAACGAGAACCGCTCCCAGACCTCCAGGGCGGACAGCGTGAGCAGGCCCTTCGGCTGCCCGAAGAAGGCGCGGTCGTCCTGCGCCGGAGGCTGCTCGTCGTCGGCTGCCTTGGGATGAGCACGGTCTGTCATGGGTCCTGTCGCCGGTCGGGGGTGCTGGACTGCTGTACCGCAGAACTGGCGTATACGGAACATACCGACACCCGTTCGCGACGCGCACAGCGACATGACAGTCAGTCCCACGTCGCCGCTCAGGAGATCAGGGATCACCCCCACTTCGCAAATGCGTACGTCGCCGTTCCCGCTGGAGGCGGGAGTGTCGGTGCTGGTGGATACCCCACTGACGCCGGCCCGACGGGAACGGATGAGGGCAGGCAGGTAGCCCACCCCCTACCGAGGTATCACCCCCGACCTGGCTCCCCAGTGTGACGCGCAGCCTCCAACCGCCTTCCTACCTTCCTCCCCGTCACCACGGACGAGACAGGGGGAGACGGACGGATGCGCCGCTTCAGGAAGAGCCTCACCACTGCCGTACTGACCGCACTGTGGGTCGGCAGCACGGCGGGCTGGGCCTCGGCGGGCAGCGTGAGCGCGCCCAGCGGTCCGCTCCCCGGCACCGCCGACCGGCTGGCGGCCGACTCCCCGGGGCAGGAGCTACCGGACCCCACCACGGCCGCCCCCGCCGAGGTGGCGGCCTTCTTCGGCGACCGACCTCCGCGCCGGACACGCCCGGATGGATCCTCGCGCTGATGGCCTGGATACCGCTCTTCGCGGGGCTGCTCGTGGCGATCGCGAAGTTCGCGCGGCCCCTGGAGACCCCGTG
This sequence comes from Streptomyces sp. NPDC097107, assembly GCF_044762405.1. Classification (NCBI taxonomy): domain Bacteria; kingdom Bacillati; phylum Actinomycetota; class Actinomycetes; order Kitasatosporales; family Streptomycetaceae; genus Streptomyces; species Streptomyces sp. NPDC097107. Next base: position 601,174 of record NZ_JBIWEF010000003.1, read on the forward strand.
GGACCGCATCGGCACGACCCGCCGCGCGGCCGCGGGCGTGCTCGCGGCGGGCCTCGCCTACTTCGCGCTCGCCGCGTGAGTGACGCACGGGCACCGCCGTACCACCGTGGCCGGGTGACGGCTCCACGACCCGCCGGCACGCCTGACCCGAACGTCAGCCCCGGCCGGGCTGACGAACCACCTCCTGCATACACGACCCACCGAACACCGGAGTACACCCATGTCCTTGGCCGGCGAAACCGCTCCGCCGCCCCCGGAGAAGGCCACCGCGAGCCAAGTCCCACCGGACACGGGCAGCGAGTTCACACCCCTGCTGCGCGATGTCAGGGGACAGCGGCTGCTCGAACGGCGCACCGGCTGGTACGCACGCACCATAGTGACCAACGCGCTCGGCCTGGTCGCCGTCGTCACCGGCATGGCGCTCATCGGCGCTTCGTGGTGGGTACTCGCGCTCGCTCCCGTCCTCGCCGTCCTGAGCGCCCGCACGGCGTTCATCGGCCACGACGCGGGCCATGCGCAGATCAGCGGCAACCGCGCCACGAACCGCCGCATCGGACTCATCCACGTCAACCTGCTGCTCGGCATGAGCTACGCGTGGTGGAACGACAAGCACAACCGCCATCACGCCAACCCCAACCACATCGACAAGGACCCCGACGTCGCCGCCGACGTCCTCGTCTTCACCAGCGAGCAGGCCGCCACCCGCACGGGCTTCCGCGGCCGGCTCACCCGCCACCAGGCATGGCTCTTCTTCCCCCTCACCCTCCTCGAAGGCCTGGCCCTGAAGGTCTACGGCTTTCAGGACCTGCGCCGCCGGAAAGGCCGCGAACGGCTGGTCGAGGGCGCGCTCCTCGTCGCCCACACCGCTGGGTACGCCACCCTGCTCCTGACGACCATGCCGCTCGCGCACGCGCTCGTCTTCGCCGCGCTCCACCAACCCCTGTTCGGGCTGCACCTGGGCATGGCCTTCGCACCCAACCACAAGGGGATGGACATACCCGGTCCCGACGGCGAGAAGTGGGGACACCTGCGACGCCAGGTCCTCACGTCCCGCAACATCAGGGGCACCGTCCTCACCGACTGGTTCCTCGGCGGCCTCAACTACCAGATCGAGCACCACCTGTTCCCCAGCATGCCCCGCCCCCACTTGAGGCTCGCCCGGCCCATGGTCAAGGCCCACTGCCGCGACCTCGGCATCCCCTACACGGAGACCGGTCTCATCGACTCCTACCGTCAGGCCCTGCGGCACATGCACGAAGTGGGGGAACCACTGCGTGCCGACAGCTGAGGATCCGCCGAGTCCGCCCGACAGCTGTGCGTCTCCTGACGCCGTCCCGCCGCACCTAAGCTGGGGCCCATGACCTCAGTGGAGGAGGAACGCCCCCGCGCGCTGCTCGCGGGGGCTTCGCGGCGGTGGGTGCGGCCGCTGCCGTGGGGCGTGGCGTTCGTGCTGTGCGTCGCCCTGCTGCCCACCACCATCCAAGTGCTCAGCGTCGACTACGGGTTGCACGGCGGCATCGCGAGCGGACTGGCCATCGCGCAGTCGGCACCGCTGCTGCTCGCGGTCGTCCGCCCGCTGCAGGCCTGGTACGTGATCTTCGTCGCGGACGTGGCCGGGGCCCTCGCCCTGCTCACCGTCGACCTCGGAGAGCGGCAGGTGTGGCCGTTCCCGCCCATGGAGATCGTCGGGTACATCGGCCTCTGCCTCGCCCTCGGGCTGCGCGAGCGGCGCCGGACGCTGCTGCTGGTGTGGCTGGCGACGGCGGCCGCGAACGTCGGCCTGGGATTCGCCGCGCCCGACGACACGACGGCCGGCAGCGCACTGCTCACCATCCTCAGCGGCGTCACACTCGTCCTAGCCGGCGCGCTCCGCGAGCGGTACGAAGTGCAGCGCAGGCTGGCCGAGCAGGAGACGATCAGCGAGGCCGAGCGCGGCCGGCGGACGCTGCTGGAGGAACGCGCCCGCATCGCGCGCGAGCTGCACGACGTGGTGGCGCACCACATGTCCGTCATCACGGTGCAGGCGGACACCGCGGCGTACCGCATCGACGGGCTGCCGCCGGACGTGCAGGAGGAGTTCACGTCCATCGCGGCGACCGCGCGCGAGTCGCTCGGCGAGATGCGACGGCTCCTCGGCGTGCTGCGGAACGAGGAGGCGCACGGCGAACTCGCGCCCCAGCCGGGTCTGACGCGGATCGGGCAGATGGTGGAGGCGACGGTGAGAGCGGGCGTGCCGGTGGAGTTCACCCCCTGCGACGCCGACGTGCCCGAGGCGGTGGGCCTCTCCGCGTACCGCATCGTCCAGGAAGCCCTCGCCAATGTCGTACGGCACGCGCCGGGCGCCCCGACGCGGGTGTCGGTGTCGGTGTCCGGTTCGCAGGACGGCGCGCGGCTCACCGTCCTCGTCGTCAACGGGCCGCCGCCCGAGCCGCCCGCCGCGCCGCTCGAAGAGGGCGGCACCGGGCACGGACTCGTCGGCATGCGCGAACGCGTGCGGATCGCCGGCGGCACCCTGGACGCGGGACCACTGCCGGACGGCGGCTTCCGGGTCGCCGCCCGACTACCCCTGACCGAAAAGGACATCACGTGACAACGCGCGTCATCGTCGTCGACGACCAGGCCATGGTGCGGGCCGGTTTCGCCGCGCTGCTGGCCGCCCAGAGCGACATCGACGTGGTGGGCGAGGCACCTGACGGTGCGCAGGGCGTCGAGCTGAGCCGGCGCACCCACCCCGACGTCGTGCTGATGGACGTCCGCATGCCCGAGATGGACGGCCTCGAGGCCGCGCGCCGCCTCCTCGCGCCCCCGCCCGGCGTCACCCACCGGCCGCGCGTCCTGATGCTCACCACGTTCGACGTCGACGACTACGTCTACGAGGCGCTGCGGGCGGGCGCGAGCGGCTTCCTGCTGAAGGACGCGCCGCCGGCCGACCTCATCGCGGCGGTACGCGTCGTGGCCTCGGGCGACGCGCTGCTCGCCCCCTCCGTGACGCGCCGCCTCATCGCGGACTTCGCCCGGCAACGTCCCGCCGCCCGAGGCAGGCCGGCGCTGCGGCTCAAAGCCCTGACGGAACGCGAGACCGAGGTCCTCACCCTGGTGGCCCGCGGCCGGTCCAACGCGGAGATCGCGGAGGATCTGGTGCTGGCCGAGCAGACGGTGAAGACACACGTGAGCCGCGTCCTCACCAAGCTCGGCCTGCGCGACCGCGCCCAGGCGGTGGTCTTCGCGTACGAATCGGGTCTGGTGGCCCCGGGCGAGTAGGGCGGCCCCGCGCCCTCCGGCGCTCGCACGGTGCCGACGCGTCGGCACCTCTGAGTCACATCGGGCAGGTGGGCGCGTCGGGCAGGTCGGGGTCTCGTCGGGGGCGACTCGCTCCACACCTCCGTACGGCGCAGATGGCACCCCGGCACCCCGTCCCCGGCTCTGCGAAGCGGCGCTCCCTCGCCGGGGCCCTGCGCCCGGGACCTGGCCCAGGGCGGCGACGGGGCGAAGCCCCGCGCACGCCGGACCGCCGGCGGCAGCCCCCGGGCGGAAGGCGGACCCTGCCGCTCCTCCACCCCCTACCGTGGTAGCACCTCCGCTTTGGCTCCCGGGTATGACGCCCGGCGCACAGCCGTCCTCGCACACTTCACGTCGTCGGCACGAGAAGATCGCGAGAGGGCGGAACATGAGGCTACGCAGCAACAAGCGGCAGAAGACGGACGACCGACCGCAAGCCCCGGCCGCGACACCCGGCCTCGCCGTCGAACTGCGCGGTGTGCGACGGCGGTACGGCCGCGGCGCGGGCGCCGTGCACGCCCTCGCGGGCGTCGACCTCGCCCTTCCACGCGGCACGTTCACCGCGGTCATGGGCCCGTCCGGGTCCGGCAAGTCCACGTTCCTGCAGTGCGCCGCCGGCCTCGACCGGCCGTCGGAGGGTTCCGTGCGCCTCGGCGGTACGGAGATCACGGGTATGCGCGAGGACAAGCTCACCGAGCTCCGCCGCAGCCGCCTCGGCTTCGTCTTCCAGGCGTTCAACCTGCTGCCCTCGCTGACCGTGGAGCAGAACGTGCTGCTGCCCATGCGTCTCGCCGGGCAGCGCCAGGACCGCCGCCGTGCGGCCACGATGCTCGCGCAGGTCGGGCTCGCCGACAAGGCGCGGCGCCGGCCCGGCGAGCTGTCCGGCGGCCAGCAGCAGCGCGTGGCCGTCGCCCGTGCCCTGGTCACCAGTCCCGACGTGGTCTTCGCGGACGAGCCCACCGGCGCCCTCGACACCGGCACCGCCACCGAGGTCCTCGGCCTGCTCCGGCACGCGGTGGACACCCTCGGCGCCACCGTCGTCATGGTCACCCACGACCCGGCCGCGGCCGCCTGGACCGACCGTGTGCTGTTCCTCGCCGACGGCACCTTCGCCGGCGGCCTGGAGCGCGGTTCGGCGGAGCAGATCGCGGGGCGGATGGCGATGCTGGCCGGCCGTACGGGCGCGATGGCAGGGGCCGCGGCATGAGGAGCTTCGCCCCGAACGGCCTCGCTCGCGCGGCCGTACGCTTCAAACCCGCCTCGTTCGCGGGCACGTTCGTCGCGCTGATGATGTCCGCGCTGATCGTCGCGGCCTGCGGCATCCTGCTGGAGTCAGGCATCCGCGCCTCGGTGCCGGCCGAGCGGTACGCGAAGGCGCCGGTCGTCGCGGCGGCCGACCAGTCCGCGCGACTCGTCTCCGACACCATCGACGGTCCCGAGGAAACCGCTTACCCGCTGCCGGACACCGCCCGCGTGGACGCGGGGCTCGCGGCGAAGGCCGCCCGGGCGCCGGGCGTCGCGGCCGCGGTGCCGGACTTCACGTTCCCGGTGCGGCAGGGCGACGGGGCGCTCACCGGCCACGGCTGGGGCTCCCACGCCTTCACCGGCACCGCGCTGTCCGCGGGCGCCGCGCCGCGCGCGGGCGAGGTCGTGCTCGACGCCGCCGCGACCCGTGCGGCGAAGGCCGACGTCGGCGACACCGTCACGCTCGAAACCGCTGCCGGCCGCGCAGGCTTCCGGGTGTCCGGGCTGGGCAGGGCCGGGGCCGGTGACACCGCGACGGCGGGCGCGGCGGCCGGCGGCAAGGCCACGGCCTGGTTCGCCGACGCCGAGGCAGCCACGCTGGCCGGCCACCCCGGCAAGGCCGACGCCATCGCCGTGCTGGCCGCGGACGGCACCGACACCGACGCCCTCGCCGGCGCAGTCGAGAAGTCCCTCGCCGGCTCCGACACGCAGGTGCTCACGGGCGACGACCGCGGCGGAGTCGAGGAGCGAGGCCTGGCGTACGCCAAGGAGACACTCACCGCACTCGGCGGCTCCTTCGGCGGGATCGCCACCCTGGTCGCCGTCTTCACCGCGGCCGGCACGGTGGCCCTGTCCGTCGGCCAGCGCCTGCGCGAGTTCGCGCTGCTGCGCGCCGTCGGCGCCACCCCGCGGCAGATCCGCCGCGCGGTCGCCGCGGAGGCGCTGCTCGTCGCGCCCGTCGCCGGGCTGGTCGGCTGCCTGCCGGGGATCGCGCTGGCGAACTGGTGGTTCGGGCAGCTGAAGGACCGCGGCGCCGTCCCGGAGGCGGTCGAGCTGCACGTCTCGTGGCTCCCGCTGCTCATCGCCGTCGGGACCGGACTCCTCACGGCGCTCGGCGCCGGCTGGATGGCCGGACGCAGGCCCGCGAAGATCAAGCCGGGGCAGGCGCTGACCGAAGCCTCGGTGGAGCGGCTGCGGCCGGGCATCGTCCGTACCGTCCTCGGGGTGGTGGCCCTCATCGGCGGCACGGTCCTCGCCGGCGTCGCCGCCTCCGCCGCCGGTGCCGACGCAGCCAACGCCTCCCTCGGCGTCGTCATGCTCTTCATGCTCGCCGTCGGCCTGCTCGGTCCGCTGGTGGCCCGGCTGTGCGCGGCGCTCTTCGGCCTGCTGCTGCGCGGCGGGGGCGCATCGGCGTCGCTGGCAGCCGCCAATTCCCGGACCAACGCACGCCGGCTGGCCTCCGCGATCACCCCCATCGTGCTGGCGATGGCCTTCGCCTCGACGCTCGTCTTCATGCACACGAGCGAGAGCCATGTCGCCTCGGAACAGCTCCGCGCCGGCATCACGGCGGACCACGTCGTGACCAACCCGGCGGGCCTGCCCTCCGGCGCCGCCGACCGGGCCGCCCGCGTTCCCGGCGTCGACGCGGCCGTGAGCCTGCTCGACACGCAGGTCCTGGTGCCGGTGGACTCCGGTGGCGAGACCTCGCTGCAGGGGTGGGCGGCCCAGGGCATCTCGGGCTCCGGCGCCCAGCTCGCCGAGGTGCAGGACCTGGACGTACGCGGCGGCAGCCTGGACCGCGTGGGTGAGGGCCGTATCGCCATCGACAGGACCCTCGCCACCGCGGCGAAGGTCGAGGTCGGCGACGAGCTGCCGCTCCGCCTCCCCGACGGCATCGAGGCGAGCCCGGAGGTGGTCGCGGTCTACGGCCGCGGACTGGGTCTGGCGGCGGTGACCATGGACCGCGCCGTGCTGGCCGGCCACGTCACGTCGGGCTTCGACAGCACCCTGCTGGTACGCGGCGGCGACGCGAAGCCGCTCGCCGCATTCGGCGACGTCACCGACGCCTCGGGCTACGCCGTCGAGCAGAACGTGGACCGCGAACTCGGCGCCTGGGCCAACTACGTGATGGCCGCCGTCCTGGGCGGCTTCGCCGCCGTCGCCGCGGTCAACACCCTGGTGATGACGGTCCTGGACCGCCGCCGCGAACTGGCCACGCTCCGCCTCGTCGGCTCCACCCGCCGCCAGGTGCTGCGGATGCTCCGCTGGGAGAGCCTGCTGGTGTCGGCGGCGGGCGTGGCACTGGGCACAGCCATCGCCCTGATCACACTGACCCCGATGATGCGCGGCCTGACGGGCGAGCTTCCGCACGTACCCCCGCTGCTGTACGCCGCGTTCGCCGCGACCGCGGTGGCCCTCGGTCTCGTCGCCGTGACCCTCCCGGCCCGCGCGGCATTGCGCGACCGGGAAACCTGAGACCCCGACGCGTAACGGGCACTTCGTGCCGGGAGGCCGAGCGAGGCCGTGCGGCCGAACGGATCGCCTCCTGGCAGCTGGCCGCCCCTGTTCCAGTCGACAACCCGTCAGGCCGTGCCGGCACCGTCGCGCGCCCGCGGTACCCCATGGAGAAGAAGTCCTCAATGCAGCGGAGCAGGACCGGAAGCGCAGATGCCGGACCACACACGAGATGGAACGGGCGGCTCATCGGCCTGGTGGCCGTCCTGGCCTTGGTGAACTTCGTGGTCGACTCGGCCATCACCGCGCCGCTGCTCGTCCTCCCGGAGATGCTCGACCACTTCGGCACCGATCAGGCGGCGTGGCTCAACGCCACCGCGATGCTGGCGGGAGTGATGTGGGCACCCCTGCTCGGCAGGAGTGCCGACATTTACGGCAAGCGCAGGGTGCTCGTAGTGACGCTGCTACTCAGCTGCGCGGGCGCCGTGCTGTGTGCCGTGGCCCCCAGTATCTGGGTGTTCGTACCAGGTCGCATGCTTCAGGGCGCGTCTCTGGCCGCCGTGTTCCTCTCCGTCGCGATCGTTCGAGGTGTCTGCGCTCCCCGCATCGCGATGTTCACCGTGGGCATCGTCACCTCGGGTTCCGCGGTGCTCAACATCGCGTCCCGTTTCCTCATCGAGAGACTGGCCGTGGAGTTCGGCGTCCAGATCCTGTTTGTCCTGTCGGCCTTCGTCGCTGGCGCGATGGCGATCTGCGTGCACAACGTCATCCCCGAACCCCTGGTCAAGGCACCGGGCAGGATCGACGTCGGCGGCGCCCTCCTCCTCGGCGGAGGTCTCGCCGGGGTGCTCAGCTACGTCAGTCTGGGCGCGGACCTCGCCCTACGGGCGCGCACCGGCCGGGGGCAGGACTCCCGAGCCGCCCGACGCCGCAGTCCTCCGCCGGGCCGGGCGGACCGGACGGGGAGTGTGCGGAGCCTCCCAGACGGCTGCTTTCGAGGGCGCGGACGGCCTGCCGGGGAGTCGGAGTCCTGATCGAGGTTGACTGCGGCCGACATGGTGAAGACCGGCACCGATGCCCGATGAGATTCCCGCTGCCGATCGCAGGGCGGTCTCACCAGCACCGGAGGGACCGGAGAGGCGAGGTCCGTGTCGTCCAGCCGCCCGCGAAGCGGGCCGGCCGATGGCGCCGCCCCGTACGCTCTCACCGCGCGCACTCGCGCACCCTGGCCTGCCACCAAAAGCCGTAGCGCGGTTCGGCGACTGACCAGGCCTCACGCCGGAAGAGCGGCGCCGGCCGGGCGGGTGGCTCATGTCGTCGGAGAGCTGCGGAATAGGCAGACGATGCTCAGAATACGACCGGCAGTTCTCGCCCCCTTGGTCATTGTCCCTGCTCTGACGATGGTCGTTGTCCGATGAGTTTCGGTGTCTGCGGCTGTCTATGAGGAGAAAGCAGAAATCAGCAAGCAGGACTGAAAGCGTCCCGATCCATGTCGGGAGTAGGAAGCAGGTGAAATCCATGGACGTCGCGCGCGTGCTGATGGTCGCGCCGGTCGGGGACATCGACGTAGCGGTGGCTTGGTACGAACGGCTGCTGAGCCGTCCGGCGGACACTCGCCCCATGCCGTCGTTGGCCGATTGGCACCTCACCTCGGGCGGCTGGCTTCAGGTCTTCGAGGACCCCGACCGGGCCGGCTCAAGCCTGCTGAACCTGGAGGTGCCCGATCTGGACGCGGCTCTGGCCGGACTCGTGGAGCGAGGTCTGACAGCGGGGCCGGTACAGACCGGCGGGGAGCGCACCCGCTTCGCCGCGCTCGACGACCCCGACGGCAATCGGATCTCCTTGCTGGAGAACCCGGTGGTCTGACCGGCAGGCCTCGCCCTGTTCTGTCGCCAGAGGCTGCCACCGCCGGCGCCCGTCCGCGCTGAGCGCCGCCCGGCCGGGCTGCGTAGATTTGCACGCAGGAAGAGGAAAAGGAGCTCTGGCATGACGCCGAAGCAGCCCACGACCGAACTCGACGCCCGCTACAGCGCCGCGCTCAATCCGCGCCCTGGCGCGGAAAGCGTCACCGCCACCGATTGGGCCGAGGCCCAGCGCAGGCTGCGGGCCGCCGAGGTCTTCTGGATCACTACCATCCGGCCGGACGGCCGACTGCACGTCACGCCGCTGATCGCCGCCTGGCACGACGGGGCGCTGCACTTCAGCACCGGGCCGGGGGAGCAGAAGGCGAAGAACCTGGCCGGCAACGCCAATTGCGTCCTCACCACAGGAAACAATTCGCTCACCGAAGGCTTCGACATCGTGGTCGAGGGCACGGCGGAGCGGGTGACGGACCCGGCACGGCAGGACGAGGTCATCGCCGCGTTCGAGGCGCAGTACGGGGATCACATCGTTTCGCCGGAGGGTACCTTCCACGGCTTCGGAGACAGCATCCGCGAGGGCAACGACCTGCTGTTCGCGGTGGCACCCGGCACCGCGTACGGCTTCGGGCACGACGGCCAGGTGTTCAGCCACACCCGCTACACCTTCACTGACCTCGACAGCAGTCGTTGATGGTCTGACTGGTCGACCAGGCCGGCGGCCACACCGATGCGGACGCGGAGCCGGTGACGTAGGGGAGACCGCCGCAGCCGGTGACGTAGGGGAGACCGCCGCAGCCGCACCGCGGTCGTCCGGTCAGTCGCCGAGTGCTTCGGTCATGGCGTCGAGGCCGGCGAGCAGTGCGGTCGGCCGGTCTGCGGGGAGCCCGCGGATCATGCGTTCCTGGAGGCGTAGACGGCGCCGCGGGCGGTGTGCAGGCGCTACTGTCCGGGCGGGGTGAGGTAGACGGGCAGGGCGAGGCCGTGTCCGGCGGCCGGGTAGCCAGGGCGGTCTCCTTGAGGCCGCACAGGACGTCGCCGGCGGACTGCCGGGTGGCGAAGGTGCCGCGGGCGAGGTCGGCGTTGGACCGGCCGGGCTGGTGATCGAGGAGTTCCAGGCAGGAGTACCGCGGGACGGTCGGCTCATGACCGACCAGTGCTTTGTCCATGGCGTTGCGCAGGTGATCATGACGGGGCTGTCGGCGCCGTTGGCGGTGGTGGCAGGATGGGCGGTATGGATGTACGTCGCAGGAACAATGTCGTAGTGACCGGCCGTGCGGACGGTCCGGTGGTCGTGCTGGCGCATGGGTTCGGCTGTGACCAGAACATGTGGCGTCTGACCGTGCCGGCCTTGGCCGACCGCTACCGGGTCGTGCTGTTCGACTACGTCGGTTCGGGCAAGTCCGACCTGTCCGCGTGGAGCGAGGAGCGGTATTCGGCTCTCGCGGGTTATGCGCAGGACGTGGTCGACGTCTGCGAAGAGCTGGACCTGCGGCAGGTGACGTTCGTGGGGCATTCGGTCAGCGCGATGATCGGCGTGCTGGCTGCGCAGGCGGCGCCGGAGCGGATCGGGTCCTTGGTGATGGTGGCGCCCTCTCCCTGCTACATCGATTCCGACGGCTACCGGGGCGGTTTCAGTGCGGAGGACATCGACGAGTTGCTGGCGTCGCTGGAGTCCAACTACCTGGGCTGGTCCGCGGCGATGGCGCCGGTGATCATGGGGAATCCGGAGCGGCCGGAACTGGGGGAGGAACTGGCGAACAGCTTCTGCGCCACCGACCCCGACATCGCCCGCGTCTTCGCCCGCACCACGTTTCTCACGGACTGCCGAGACGATCTGGAGTCCGTGTCCGTTCGGACCCTGATCCTCGAGTGCTCCAACGACGCCATCGCGCCCCGTGAGGTCGGTGCCTATGTGCATGCCCGGATCCCGGGTTCGACGTTGGTGACGCTGCCGGCCACGGGGCACTGCCCGCAGCTGTCCGCGCCGCAGGCCACCAGTGCCGCGATCCTGGACTTTCTGGGGCCCTCGCAGTGATGTGCCGTACCGGCGAAGACCCGGAACCCATCGAGGTGGGAGACGGGACATCCACGGCTGCGGCGTTTTCCGCGCTGCTGGAAGACAGCGTCGAGGAGCTCTACGAGTCGGCGCCCTGCGGGTACCTGTCGACTCTGATGGACGGCATTATCGCCAAGATCAACGGCACGTTGCTGGGCTGGCTCGGTCTGGAACGCGAGGCCGTGGTGGGCCGCATGCGGTTCGCCGACCTGCTCACCGTCGGAGGCAAGCTCTACCACGAGACGCACTTCGCGCCGCTCCTGCAGATGAAGGGCGAGATCAGCGGCATCGCCCTGGAGATCAAGACCGCCGGTGGCGGCAGGTTGCCGGTCCTGGTGTCCTCGGTCGTCAAACACAGCAGTGAAAATGAGCCGCTACTGATCCGCACCACCGTCTTCGACGCCTCCGACCGGCGCTCCTACGAGCAGGAACTGCTGCGCCGCAAGCAGGAAGCCGAAGAGGCCCGCCGCCAGGCCGAGGAGGCACGCGAGCAGGCGGAAGCCGACCGCACCCGGCTGCAGGAGGCCCTCGCGGTACTCCAGCAGTCGCTGTTGCCCGCTTCCCTGCCGACCGTGCCCGGTGTCGAGACGGCCGTGTACTACCACACCGCCTCCCCGGACCAGCTCGGCGGCGACTTCTACGACCTGTTCCCCCTCGACGGCGAACGTTGGGCATTCTTCCTCGGCGACGTGTGCGGCAAGGGCCCGCAAGCCGCCGCCGTCACCTCCCTGACCCGGTACACCCTGCGCACCGCAGCCCTGCACGACGCCGACCCCGTCACCGCGCTCGCCACCTTGAACACCGTGCTGTACGAGCGCTACTCCGGTGGCGACCCCCGTTACTGCACCGCCATCTTCGGTGTCCTCGAACCCGATCCCGGCAGAGGTCAGACCCGTGTGCGCCTGGCCTCCGGCGGCCACCCGTCCGCTCTCATCGCCCGCGTCGACGGCACAGCCGGTTTCCTCCCGACCCCCGGCGGTTTCCTCGTGGGAGCTTTGTCTCACGCTCGTTTCACCCCGGCCACCACCATCCTCGGCCGCGGGGACACCCTGCTGCTGTACACCGACGGACTCACCGAAGCCCGCACCGGGCCCGACCGCACCAGCCTGTACGGGGAGGAGGCTCTGCGCGCCTTCGTCGCCCAGCATGCCGGCGCCCCGCCGAAGAAGATGATGGAAGCACTGACAGGCTTGCTGGACAGTCTGAGCGAGGGAGTCGACGACGACACCGCGCTCCTTGCTCTCGGCGTCCCGTCCCACCCGTCCGTACTCCGCCCGGCAACGAATCACCTGAGATGAACCCGCTGCATATCACTAGCCGAGACGCCACCACAGGACCCGTCCTCGAAGTCATCGGCGATCTCGAATACGCCACCGCACATCAACTGCGCGAACACGTCAGCGCCCTCGTCCTGCGACCGGGCCAGCGCCTGGTTCTGGATCTGGGACGTCTGGACTTCTGCGACTCCAGCGGTATCACCGCCTTGATCGCCGCCCACAACCGCGCCACCGCCGCCGAGGCCGAGCTCGCCCTGGCCGCAGTCCCCGACAACACCTTGCGCATCCTGCGCATCGTCGGCCTCGACCAGGTCTTCCCCTTCTTCGCCGACACCGATACGGCAACCATCACCACCTGATCCACTGCCCTGGCGGTTCCGGCACCCAGCGTCAGGTCGATCCGCCCCGCGTCGGCGGGCAACGTCATCGACAGCGGTGCGCCGCAAGATCGGTTACCGGATGGTGTGGACGCCGGCCGGGGCGACGTCGCCGTTGGCGGCCCGGTGACGAGACCCTTGGTGCAGGTGGGCCGCGCTGCTACAGGCTGAGGTAGAAGCGCACGGCCGTGCCCGCTTCGGCGGTGTGCAGACGCACCAGGTCGGAGACGTAGTGGACCAACATCAGGCCCCGCCCGCCGATCTGTCCGCGCTCCGGGGGCCTGCGGCCTGCCAGGGGATCGGTCAGCCGGCCTGCGTCGCGGACCTCGATCACGACCTGGCCCTGTTCGGCCCAGGCCGCCAGCGTTCCCCGGCCACCGCCGTGCACCACACTGTTCGTCGTCAGCTCCGCGACCGCCAGCTCCACGTCCATCAGCCGCTCTCGACCCAGGCCCAGCCCCGCTGCTTGAGTGAGAGCGAACCGGCGGACCGCCGGGAGGTCGTCACCGCCGTAGGAGAAGACGGCGGCATTCGGAACGGGAGGCAGCGCCTCGTTGTAGCGGGAGACGACCGCTTCCCAGTCGTAGGCGTCGCTGATCTCCGCACGGCCGTCGCCGCTGATGAGGGTGGGATGGGTCATCCTCGCATCTGCGATCACGGTCTCGTCCAGCCGTGACTCGTCGTAGGGGCACAGGATTGTCGCCGCACGCCCATCGAACGCGGCGTTGATCAGCGCTTCGTGCTGCGCGCACGCGGGATACTCCACCGCGCTGCGCCCCGCCCAGATCGGCTCGCCGATAATGCGCACCCGCTCGGTGGGGTGTGCGTCGGCGAATCCGCGCAGCACTTTGGGGATGATCCGTCCCGGGTTGCGGCCGGCTTTGGTCATGTCGAAGAACGCTATGCCATCGGTGTCCCCACCCAGTCCGTTCTTGATCAGCTCCAGGTTGGGGCCGGGCACCGCGACGGCCGCCGGCTCGCCGTTCGCCTTGCCCTCCCTGAGGAACGCCACCGTCTGCTGCGTGTACTCGTGCCGGGAGCGGTAGAACAGGGCCGGGTGCGCAAACGGTCCGTGGGCGGTTGTCGTGCTCATCGCGACGCCACCTCCATCCGGTTCAGGCCCGGCCGGCATATGTCCAACACCCGTGGCAGTTGGGGCGGTGGATGTTCGACCACGGCGCGTCCGTCGGGGAGGTTCATGGCGGTGAGCGCCAGCGCGGTCACGCCGGCCACGTCGACGAAGGCCACGTCCGACAGCTCCACGTAGGTCGCCCCTGCGTGGCGTCGGGCCAGGTCGACAGGGCCTGTTCCCAAGTCGGGCGGGTGAGCGCACTGATCTCGCCGCGGGCATGTATCCCGCTACGGCCGGGCAGCGGGCTCTCCTTCAGCGCAGTCCTCCCGGACGTCGCCGGGCCGGCGCCGCCGGCCGCATGTGGGGCGTCCACGCTCGGTCTCCTTCACCCTCCGACAGCCACCTGCCGGCCATCCCGACCCGCACGGGTTGAAGGACGTTCGTCCTGGGACGTCAGCCCGGCGCGGCCCGCCGCTCGATACCGGGGGATGCCCGCCCCAGCGGCAGTGCTTGCGATGGGAAGCGGCTCGCGTCGCCCGGTGGTTGGGGGCATGCGGAGCGCATGGCGGGGTAGGCGCTGGATCGTCGGCCGGGTGGTCGGCGACTGCCGGGGCGTCTTATCGGGAAGGAAGATCATGGCGACGACGACCATGCAGGCCACGGAGTGCACCACGGCGATGCCGGAGGTAGCGGACCCGTCGAAGGTGGCGCCCCGGGACGCACGGGAGTTGTCGAAGCTCTTCTTCGATCAGCTGGTGGTGCTGGAGGAGGGCACGCCCGAGTACCAGTACGCGCGCAACACGCTGATCGAGATGAACATGTCCCTGGTCCGCTTCGCGGCCGGCCGGTTCCGCAGCCGTGGTCCGGAGGAGATGGAGGACATCGTCCAGGTCGGCATGATCGGCCTGATCAAGGCCATCGACCGGTTCGAGATCTCCCGCGAGGTCGAGTTCACCTCCTTCGCCGTGCCGTACATCGTCGGCGAGATGAAGCGCTTCTTCCGCGACACCTCCTGGGCCGTGCACGTACCGCGCCGCCTCCAGGAGGCACGTGTGCAGCTGGCCCGCGCCACTGAGGAACTGCGCAGCCGTCTCGGACGCACCCCGACGACCAGGGAACTCTCCGAGCTGATGAGCCTGCCGGAAGAGGAAGTCCGCGAGGCTCGCCTGGCGGCCAACGGCTACAACTCCTCTTCCCTGGACGCAACGATCAACGGCAGCGAGGACGGCGAATCGGCCCTGGCCGACTTCATCGGTACCGAGGACGCCGCTCTCGCGCTGGTCGATGACTTCCACGCCCTCGGCCCGATGATCACCGAACTCGACGAGCGCGACCGGCAGATCATCCACTGGCGGTTCGTCGAGGAACTCACACAGAAGGAGATCGGCGAACGCCTCGGCATCTCCCAGATGCACGTCTCCCGCCTGATCTCCCGCCTCCTGACCCGCCTGCGGGAAGGCATGCTCGCCACGGACTGAACCGTCCCTTACCGACCGGTTCCTACGTCGACCGCAGCCGTGCGGGCCACTCGTCGCAGGAGTCCTACGACCCGCAGCGCGAAGGCGAGCTCCGGGAGGCCGCCGAGCGGTTCACCGCGGCGTACGCAGCCAGGGCGGACACGTACTCGGGCGACGTGACGAGCGGTTCATCCCGACAGATCGTCATGCACACTGCCCTGAGCAAGGCCCTGGCCGGGGCGTTCGACGGCGTCTGACTAGGCAGGACCGACATGAACGAAGCAGCCGGAGACGAGGTTCTGGCGGAACTCGACGCCCTGCGGCGCGCGAGCGGTGTCGCCGCCGGCCACGCCGACCTGGTGCGTGAGTACTCGGCGGATGGCTCGGAGTGCCGGATCGTCTTCGCCGACCCGGCGGACGGCGAAGTCGGCGCACTGGTCCGCGCAGAGCGGGAACTCGCCCGGTCCGGCGGCTACACCCTTGAGTGGAAGGTCTACGGCCATGACAGGCAGCGGGGTTTGGCCGTCGCGCTCGAAGCAGCGGGCTTCGAACCCGACGAGGAGGAGCAGGTGCTGGTGCTCCCGGTCGTCAAGGCGTCATCGGCCCTCTTCGACATCACGCGCTACGACGTGCGGCAGGTGACCGATGCCGCCGAGCTCGACGACTACGCCGAGATCTCCCGCCAGATCGGCCGGCCCAACGCGGACGAGGAGCGCCGGCAGCTGGCTCGGCTGCTTGAGGAGCAGCCTGACGTGGTGAGCGTGCACATCGCCTATGCCCAGGGCGAGCCGGTCTCCTGCGGACGGGTCCACTTCCAGGCCGGCAGCCCGTTCGCCGAGCTGGCGGGTGCCCGGACCAAGACGACCCACCGTCGGCAGGGCTTCTTCACCGCAGTGGTCGGCTCCCGGCTGCGGCAGGCCAGGGAGCGTGGCTGCGCGCTGCTGGTCACCGATGCGCTGCCAACCTCCGAACCGATCCTGCGCAAGCGCGGCTTCGAGGCGGTCACCTTCACCCGGCCGTACATCTTCGAGCCGGAGGTACCGCCTTCTTGAAACGATTGCATCCCGTGATGGCCACATCACGCCCGGTCAGTCAGCCGTGGTCCTCCTGGCGCCTGCCCGCTCGCTCCCGGCGTCCACTTCTTCACCGAGGACGCGAACGCCGGCCAGGATGCGGCACCGCGGTTCGCCTTCCCGCCCCCGCGGCGGGAAGATGGGATCATGACCGAGATCCGAACTCCTCGTCTTGTCCTGCGTCGCTGGCTGGACGATGACCTTGTCCCCCTGTCCGAGATTCATGCTGATCCGGCGGTGATGCAGAGCATCGGCGACGGCAAGCCGCGCTCCCTGGAGCAGACGGCCGAGGACATTGAGGCGTGGGAGGAGGAATGGGACGAGGAAGGGTTCGGCCTGTTCGCGGTCGAGCTCCTGGGCTCCGGCGAGGTGGTGGGCGCCGTTGGCCTCTCCGTCGCTGACGCTCCGACCGAGGTCGCTGGTCAGGTGATGATCAGCTGGCGGCTCGGGCGGGTGTTCTGGGGGCAGGGATACGCCTCCGAAGCAGCGCACGCAACGCTGGAATTCGCCGTGCAGGATCGTCACCTCGACCGCGTGGTCGCCGCCTGCCGGACGGGCGACCGGGCTTCCATGAACGTACTCGACAAGCTCGGCATGCAGGCGGAAGGGACGACACAGCACCCGGTCCACGGCTACGACGTTGCGATGTTCGGCATCGACCTGACGCAGTACCAGGAGTAGCAGCCGGACCGAGCCGGCCGGCTCACGTCGGAGGCGAGCATCCTTCAGTCGCATGAAGAAGACATCCGTCGTCCGCTCCGGGGCACTTGGCAGTTACGGCAATTACCGGAACCAGACAAGAGATGAGCGTGACGACGTGTCCTTTCCGGAACACCCCGCAACACCGCACGGGACCTCACAGACGCACCACGACACCGGCATCAAACGGAGCAACGGGCTGGCCGTAGCCGCACTGGTTCTCGGCATTCTGGCTGTCCTTCTCTTCTGGACCGTCGTCGGCGGTGTGGTGCTCGGACTCCTGGCCCTGGTACTCGGCATCGTCGGAGCTCGCAAGGCGCGAGGCGGAAGAGCGCCACACGGCAAGATGTCCATCGTCGGCGCGGTGCTCGGTGTGCTGGGAGTGATCGCATCCGCCGTGATCATCGCGATCGGAGCGTCGATCCTGAACTCGGACGAGTTCAAGGACTTCGATGACTGCGTCCAGCACGCCGACTCTCAGAGCGAACGAGACGCGTGTGCCGAAGACTTCAGCAAGGACGTCAACAACTGATCTGTCCGGCCGTGTACGCCGCCCAGCTCTCCGGTCGGAGAACCCGACCAGTGGGCCGTGGCGAGCAACTCGTCGACGGCAGTGTGAAGGGACTCGTCCTCGGCGAAGGCGCGCCAGCCGCCGAAGTAGTGAATGCGCCGGTCACTCGCTGGGAGATCGCGCAGGAGTCGAACTGCGGGCTGGGCGGCGTGGCCCATCCGCGTCAGGTAGCGCACAGCGGGGAGCATGACCGGCAGGTGGGTGCCGTCGGTCAGCTCCTGCACGATCTCGACGAGGATCGGGACAGCGCTCTCGGTGTCTCCTGTCACGGCCCACAGGGCGTGCGCGGCCTCGGCTCTGGTCCAGGGATCGGCTGCCCATGCTGCTCTTCAGGCAATCAAGGCTCACCTGAGCGGCCGCCTGTGACGCGGTCAGTCCGAGCACTACGGTCGACTCCGGCTGCCCCGTCGTGATGCGGGCTGCGAGGCCTGCGGTGTCCGTGGAAGAGGGGGCGCCCTCCGGGGCTTTGTCGATGGAGAGGATCGCCACGTCGGGCTCCACTCCAGCAGGAATTCCCAGGGGACTGTCACGTTCCGGAGGGCACCTTCCTCGACGTTCAGATCTACGAAGACCATCTTCCCGCGGGCACCTCGTGCTCGCCGTGCACGACTTCGTCCCCTTCCAGCGTGCGGTGAGCCCGGAGCAGGTGCGAGGCATCTCCTTCTCGCCCACTCCGACCGTCAAAACAAGCCGTTCGACCGACCTTGCTTGACATACCATTCGACCGGTTTTTAGAGTCAAGTGTCGGATGAGACGAGAGGGCAGGCGGCATCCGTTCGCTCTGTGACTGCTGGAGAGGGAGACGGTGATGGAGCTCGAACACGGTCCTGGCGCGCGAACGGTCGTCGTCGGTGCGATCGGCGAGTTGGTGTCCCCGGCCGACAGCTTCCTGGTGTCCATGCGTCTGAACTGCCGTGGCGTCCGTGCGGCGAATCTCGGTACCGGCGTCACCCTGGACCAGGCGGCAGCGGAGCTGTCGGGCCGCCAGGATGCGGAGGCTCTGCTGCTGATCTGCGGCGACAGTGCCAGAATCGTCGTCCGTCAGCTGGCGGGCCTGCGGGAGCTGGTGGCCGCCGGCGCGGTCGCCAGACCGGTCTTCGTGGGTGGGGCGAGGGGGGGATCGTGGCGGGAGCTCCAAGGGGTCGCCGCGAGTCTGCGGCGAGGCGGGGTCACGCAGGTGCTCGCGGACCTGGCCGACGCCGCCTATCTGCTTCCTGTGCGGCGCCTGGCGCTCCGCGGCTTGTCGCTTCCTGCCTCTTCGGCCGGGATCGTCTCCAGAGTCGCCTGATACTCACACGGAACCTCCAAAAACCATCCGACCGTATTTCTTTAGCGAGGCTGACAACGATGGCGAGACAGGAGCGGTCGGAACGCACGATGGAGCGACTCGTGATGGCGGCCGCCGATCAGTTCGCTTCTCAGGGGTTCGTCAAGGCGTCACTGGCGGACGTGAGCCGATCGGCCGGCGTGACCAAGGGCGCCCTCTTCTTTCACTTCTCGACGAAGGACGAGCTCGCAGACGCCGTCCTGGCCCGAGCTCAGGACGTGCTCGAGACGATGGTGGAGGAGCTGTGCGAGGCGGAGCCGATCTTCCTGCAAGTCGTGGTGGACCTGACGCACGCCCTCAACCGGCTCCTTCGTGACGACGCGTTCGTCATGGCGAGCGTGCGCATCACCCGTGAGCGGGTGAACGGCCGCCCCGCACCACTGAACTTCTATCCGCTCTGGCTCAGTCGGCTGTGGAGACTGCTGGACCACGCACGCCGCAACGGAGAGCTCGGCAGGTCCGTGGCCGACGCGTCGGCGCGCACCATGGTGACGGCGGCCGTGTCTGGGGTCGAGACGCTGACCTGGACGCGAGTGTCGCGCAAGGAGACCGAGAAGTGGTTGAGCGATCTGTGGGAACTGGTGCTCCCTCTCCTTAGAGTTGAGGGCACGGAACGGACGGTGAGAACCGTGGCTCCGCTCGCGCATGCCCCATCGCTCGAGGAACGGTGCTGAGAATCGCATCGCTTGTTCAACGGCCGTAGCCGATCGCTGTAAGGGGGAGTTCGGACATGGGCACACTCGCAGGCAGGACGGCCTTGGTCACGGGGGCCAGCCGGGGAATCGGACGGCAGGTCGCACGAAAGCTTGCCGGGGAGGGCGCGTTGGTCGCCGTCCACTACGGCAGCAACGAGGAGGCCGCGAGAGAGACGCTCGACCTGGTCCGCCACGACGGGGGGCGGGCCTTCCCGGTGCGGGCGGAGCTGGGAGTGCCTGGGGACGTCGAGACACTCTATGCCGGCTTCGAAGCGGGACTTGCACGGGAAGGGCGAGGGCCGGAGTTCGACATACTGGTCAACAACGCGGGGGTCAGCGGGTCCGCGAGGATCGAGGAAGTGACGCCGGAACTCTTCGACCGGCTCGTCGCCGTCAACTCCAGAGCACTGGTGTTCCTCGTCCAGAAGGGACTCAAGTACCTACGTGACGGCGGTCGCATCATCAACATCTCGTCCGCCGCCACGCGGATCGCCTATCCCGAGTCCATCGTGTACTCGATGACCAAGGGAGCCGTGGACACCTTCACCCTCGCCCTGGCCAAGGGGCTCGGTGACCGGGACATCACGGTGAACGCGGTGAACCCGGGCTTCGTTGAGACGGACATGAACGCGGGCAAGCGATCGTCCGCGGAGGCGCGCGCCGAGCTGGCCAGTTGGTCCGCGTTCGGGCGGATCGGTCGGCCCTCCGACGTTGCCGACATTGTCGCCTTTCTGGCGTCCGACGCTTCCCGGTGGGTCACCGGGCAGTGCATCGACGCCAGCGGCGGTTCGCGCCTCTGACGCAGCACACGGGCGGGCGGGCCGAGCACCCTGATGTGGTCGACCCGCCCATGCTGCCGGTGCTCAGCCCACCGCGACAGCGGCCTGCACCATGGGAGGCAGGTCGAGTGAGGCGCGCAGGTGCAGCGAGCCCGCGGGCTCGAACCTCGCGACCCTGCGGGGCGGGACGATCCCCGGCAGGAGCAGCGACCACATATCGGAGACGCGCTCGTGCAGGTCCTCACGCCCACTGCGGACCTGGGACATGATCTGCACTCCGGCGAAGGCGCCGACGACGAAGACGGACACGTCGGTGATGTTGGCCTCCGGCTTGACGTCTCCCCGGCCCTGTGCCGGCGCCAGGCAGTCCCGCAGCGTTTCGATCCACTTGTTGTAGACCGTCGGATTCGGATCGGTGAACGAGCCCAGTTCTATCACCAGCCGGATCCCCGCGCGCACGCGCACGCTGGACCGCAGTTCGTAGGCCATCCGGTGCGTGATGTCGATGGCGGTCTGAACGCCCGGCCGCTCGGCATGATCCAGTACGGCCGTGACGTCGAACTGATCCGTCATCAGCTCGTGCGCCAGGGCTTCCTTGGATTGGAAGTGGAAGTACAGAGCACCCTTGGTCACGCCGGCTTCCCGGGAGATGTCCGTCAGGCTGGTGTTGCCGAAGCCTGTCGCGTCGAAGGCTTTCGCCGCTCCGTCGAGAATCGCCTCCCGCGTGACTTCCGCCCGCTCTTGCCGTGCTCTCGCCACAACCGCCTCCTGACTGCCGCGATGCGGATGGTGGTCTTCCATCCTTCCGGTGATCACCGCGACTTCCGCTGCGGTCAATCTTCTACTCTCTTGCCAAAAAATACCAGTCGCCTAGTATTCTTGTCGTCATCGATCAGGTGCCGAACGACTGCGTCTCTGCTGTTTTTCCTGCTCAACCCCTTGTTGCTGCGCCAAAAGCACATCTCAGGAGGTCAGGATGACTGCGCTTCTTCAAGCCGACCGAACGGATTTCACTCAGGCCGTCGTGACGGCCGGGCCCGAACTCTTCGAGCGGACGGTGCCCCGCGCGCTCGTCCACCGGGCCGCGATCTCGGAAGTACTGCTGACCGGAGTCAGCCGCTGCCGGGAGGATGTCTACCGCATCGGTGCCCAGTGGTCGCGCGGGCACAGCTATTACGGAGCCGTGGCCGGCTGCTGGCACGACCCCATGCTCTTCGCCGAAACGATTCGACAGGCGGGACTGCTCCTTGCCCACGAAGCCTTGAAGATTCCCCTGGGCTTCAGCTTCCTCACCGAGACGATGTCGTTCGAGATAACCGAGGAGGGTGCCCGACTGGGCCGTCAGCCCGCCGACGTGGTCCTCGAGGTGACCCTCCGTGACGTGATTCGCCGCAGAAACGTCGTCTCGTCGTACGCGTACGACGTCGTTGCGCACCGAGGCGGCAGACGGATCGGATCCGGGCGGCTGACTGCGAACTGCGTCAGCCCGGCCGTGTACCGCAAGCTGCGGGGCGATCGTGCGGAGGCGACCGCGCCGCGTGAGGTACCGGGCGGAGTCAGCCCCGAACTGGTCGGCCGCACCTGTCAGTTCGACGTCGTGTTGGGAGCCGAGTGCGTGAACGGAGCACGTCCGCTGCGCGCAGAGGCCGACCACCCTGTGCTCTTCGACCATGCCGTCGACCACCAGCCCGGCATGGTGATCATGGAGGCGGCGCGGCAGGCGGCGCTCGCCGCGCTGCGGCTTCCCGACGGTCTGCTCATCGGCTGCGATGCCGTGTTCCGCAAGTACGTGGAGTTCGACTCGCCGTGCATCGTGTCGCCCTCGGACGATGCCGTGCGCTTGCCCCGAGGTGGCCGGGAACTCGTCGTCGACTTCCACCAGGGCGGCTCCGTCGCGGCGACCTGCCGGGTGGCCGTCCACGACGGCACAGGGCGGTGACCGGGCCGTCGGCTGGATCGGTCCTCGTCGTGGGCGGCACCGGATTCATCGGCAGGGCTGTGCTCGGTGCCATGACCAGGCAGGACGACGGACGTAACCGCGCACCACGGCCGCACGTCCTGTCCCGCCGCGTGCCCACGGGGGCAGGGAGCGCCGCGATACGTCATGTGAGGGGGGATCTGGCCGACCCGCGATCGTTGCGCGGCGTGTGCTCCGAAATCGACACCGTCGTCCATGCGGCCAGTTATGTGGGCCGCGACCACCAGCAGTGTCATGACGTCAACCATCAGGGAACGCGGGCGCTGCTCGCAGAAGCGCGCCGTGCGGGAGTGCGGCGCTTCATCTACCTCAGCACAGCCTCCGTCTACGGGGAGGGCCCGCACCGGGGTCCGGCCGAAGGAGAGGTGGAGCCGGCCCCGGCCTCACCCGCGAGTTCCTCGCGGTTGCGCGCCGAGCAGGAGGTGCGGGCCGCGAGGGGAACGGTTCTGCGGCCACACCTGGTCTACGGAGAGGGCGACCGCTGGTTCGTGCCCGCGGTGTCGCGGCTGCTCCGTCTGGTACCGGCCTGGCCGGCTGGAGGTACCTCGCTCAGTTCGGTCATCGAGGTGGGAGACCTCGCACGGGTCGTCGTAGCACTGGTCGACGGAGCCGGGGTGCCCGACGGAGGCGGGACGTACCACGTCGCCCACCCCCGGCCACTGCCCATGGCGCGGCTGCTCGCCGAGCTGCGGTCCGCCCTCCGGCTGCCGGCGCCGCGCCGAGTGCCGGCAGCCGACCATCGCGCTCTCGTGCGGCAGTCGCTACCGGAACTCACCGATCACCAGTACGCCCTGCTCACTCAGGACCACTGGTACGACACGTCATCGATATGGGGACAGGTCGGACTCGACCCGGGACCTGGCTTCGAGGCACGGTTCGCTGCCTGCTCGGCTTGGTACCGGGAGCAGTCGGCCCACGTCCTCGGAGACTGAGCGGACGGGGTGGCGCCGGGCGTGGCGTTGCCCGCCGCGGTCAGTCGACGCCCCGGACGATGTGGGACTCCGCGGGATCGTCGTCCACGCCGGCGAGCAGGAGGACGGGTGGCCGCGGAGGGCCGCCGTAGCGCCGCTCGTGCTCCGTTTCCTGTTCGTGGTGCACACGTCCTCCCGGTTGGTTCAGTAGCGGTAGTGGTCCGCCTTGTACGGGCCCTCGACCTTGACGCCGATGTAGTCGGCCTGCTCCTTGCGGAGCGTGGTCAGCTTGACGCCGAGGGAGTCGAGGTGGAGCCGGGCGACCTTCTCGTCGAGGTGCTTGGGCAGCACGTAGACGTCGGTCGGGTACTCGTCGGGCTTGGTGAACAGCTCGATCTGGGCCAGGGTCTGGTCCGCGAAGGAGTTGGA
>NZ_JBIWEF010000004.1:0-119432 GCF_044762405.1 Streptomyces sp. NPDC097107
GCAGGGGGGACCCTGTGGGAGAGTAGGACGCCGCCGAACAATCATTGCGAGGAAACCCCGCACCGGGAACGGTGCGGGGTTTTCTGCGTTTCAGGAGGAATTCACCGGCGTTTACCGCCGTTCATCCCACCAATTTCGTGTCGTACGCCAGGATGACCGCCTGGACACGGTCTCTCGAGCCGGTCTTGGACAGGATGCGGCCCACATGGGTCTTGACCGTGGACTCGGCGAGGTGGAGGCGCTCCGCTATCTCCGTGTTGGTCCAGCCGTGGCCTATCACCCGCAGGATCTCGGTCTCGCGCCCGGTGAGAGCGGTCAGGCGCGGATCGGGGGAGGCGTCCGGGGCGCCGGCGGCCGGCAGATGGTGGACGTACGCGTCGAGCAGACGCCGGGTCAGGCTCGGGGCCACCACCGCGTCGCCGGTGGCCACGGCCCGGATGCCGGAGAGCAGCTCCTCCGGCTGGGCGTCCTTGACGAGGAAACCGGAGGCACCGGCGCGCAGCCCGGAGTAGGCGTACTCGTCGAGGTCGAAGGTCGTGAGGATCAGGACCCGGGTGTGGCCGCCGCCCGCGACGATGCGGCGGGTCGCCTCGATACCGTCCATGCCGGGCATGCGGACGTCCATGAGGACCACATCGGGGTGGAGTTCGGCCGTCATGCGGGCGGCTTCGGCGCCGTCGGCCGCCTCGCCCACGACCGTCATGTTGTCCTGGCTCTCCAGGAGCATCCGGAAGCCGAAGCGCTGGAGCGGCTGGTCGTCGGCGATGAGGACGGTGGTCACTGCGGGGATTCCTCCGGTAGGTACAGGTGGACGCGCCATCCCCGCTCGGGGCTCGGTCGTGGGCCGGCCTCAAGTGTGCCGCCGTACAGGGACGTTCGCTCCCGCATGCCGGGCAGACCGCGGCCGTCGGAGGGGGCGGGAGCCGGTCCGCCGCGGCCGGTGTCGATGACGGTGAGGGCGACTGCGCCGCCGGTCTCGTAGGAGAGGGCGATGTGCGCGGTGGCGTCGGGGCCGGCGTGCTTCAGGGTGTTGGTGAGGGCTTCCTGGATGACTCGGTAGACCGTGAGCTGGCGGCCCTGAGGAAGAGTGGCCCGGCCCTGGACGGTCGTGCGGACGGGGAGACCCGCGCTGCGGACGCCGTCGAGGAGCTGGTCGAGGTCGGTGAGGGAGGGCTGCGGGGCCAGCTCGGCCGCCTGGTCGCCGTGCGGCTCCTCCTCGCGCAGGACGTCGAGGAGGCGGCGTAGTTCGCCCAGGGCCTGGCGGCTGGTGGTGGCGATGGCGTCGAGGGCCTGGGCGGCGCGTTCGGGCGATCTGGCGGCGGCGTAGCGACCGCCGTCGGCGAGGCCGGTGATGACGGAGAGGTTGTGGCCGATGATGTCGTGCATCTCCCGGGCTATGCGGGCGCGTTCGGCGGCGGCGGCGAGGCGGCCCTGCTGGTCGCGTTCCGTCTCCAGGCGGCGGGCGCGGTCCTCCAGGGCCTCGGTGTAGTCCCGCCGGGTGCGGACGGTGATGCCGATGAGGGCGGCCACGCCGACGGAGAGGATCTGCGAGCCGACCTGCTGGTTCCAGGAGCCGGCGCTGTCCCCGTACCGGGCGACCGCGACACAGGTCGGGGCGGTCACCAGGAGCACCGCCCACCAGAGGTCGCGCAGCGGCAGGCGCAGGGCGATGTGGTGGACGAGGAGCAACTGGAGCAGGGCCGCTTGGAGGGCGGCGCCCGACCAGGCGTTCACCAGGGCCGCGGGCAGCATGAGGAGCAGGCCGGCCTGGGGGTGGCTGCGGCGCCAGAGGAGGGGGACGGAGAGGGCGAGGCTGAGCGCGAGGACGAGGCCGATGGGAACGCCGGGATCGTGGGCGACGTTGCGCCAGCCGCCGGAGGCGTCGATCAGGGCGGCCAGCACCCAGAAACCGGTGAGGTGCAGGTCCCACACGAGGGGACGGCGACGGTCGAAGGCGCGGACCCGCCGGCTGACGCGCTGGACGTACTCAGTGAGGGGTTCGGCCGCTCGGCCTTCCGGCACGGGCTTCACGGGGTCCATCCGGCCATGATCGCGGCCCCGCGTGCGAGGGGGCGTCCGCCCGGAGGCGGTATATCAGGTGAGGTGCGTAGTACCCGGGTATTACGGTGGCCCGCATGAGTTCCACGGCCCCCGGTGACTACGTGATCCGCTCCATACGCGCCGACGAATGGCCCGCCTTGAAGGAGCTGCGGCTGCGCGCGCTGCGGGATCCGCTCGCGCACCTCGCCTATCTGGAGACGTACGACGTCGCCGCTGCCCGGCCGGACTCCTACTGGCAGGACCGGGCGGCCGGAGCCGCGGAGGGCGCGTCCGGGGCGCGGCAGATCGTCGCGGAGGTGCCCGGGGGGAAGTGGCTCGGCACGCTGACCGTGCTCGTGGAGGAGGCCGGGACGACGGACTTGGCCGGGTTCTCCGTGGATCGGCGGCAGGGACACGTGGTCGGTGTGTTCGTGCGGCCCGAGTGGCGGGGCAGTGGGCTGACCAAGGCGTTGTTCGACGCCGGGCTGGAGTGGGCGTGGGCGAGCGGCCTGGAGCGGGTGCGGCTCATCGTGCATCCGGACAACGAGCGGGCGCAGGGCGCCTACCGGAAGGCGGGGTTCGCGCCGAGCGGGCGGACGGTTTTGCTGGTGGGCGGGCCCGGTGACCACGAGCTGGAGTTCGTGCTCGAGCGCTGAGGCGATGCCGGGCCGCCGCTACACCGGGAGCTCGTCGTGGGGCCAGCGGGCCCGGCCCTGTTCGCGGGACCGGAGCAGGGCCAGGGTCGGCATGCCCCGGTCCGCGCCGGAGGCCAGCAGCTCGGGGAGCTGGGGAAGCGGAGCCACGGCCGCGACGTCGTCCAGGACGAGCGTCAGTGGTGGGTCGAGGCGACCGGAGGATGACCGTTCGGCCACGCGCCGGCCGCGCTCGACCACGCTTGAGACGAGCGCCGTCAGCAGCGGCATCGCGCCCGGGCTCGTCCGGGGGTCTTCGATGGATTCACCCACCACGTAAAGGGTTCCCTGTTCGTGGATGAAGGAATCCAGGGCGAGGGCATCATTTCGGTTGGGAGTGCACGCCTCGCGGATGTTGACCGTCGAGAGGGCGGCCAGCGCACGGGTCGTCAGTTGCTGTGCCATGTCCCGGCGTTCGGGGTATCCGGTGAGGGCACCTTCGAGTTCGCCCGCGGAGCCGGGCGCGGCCTTGGGGTTGGTACGGAGAATGCGTACGGCGTCCTGGACCTGGAGGCCCTGGGACCAGCGGTGGACGTGGCGGACGGTGCGGCCGTCGACGGCGGCGGCGTGCAGGTAGCTGCGCAGCAGGAGTTCCGCGGTGTCACCGACCGCCTGGTCGAGCCGGGCGGTGGGGCGGACCGGGGTGAGGAGGGCGGCCGCTCTGGTGGTGGCCGTCGGTCTGTCCTCGCAGCCGGCGGTGGGGGACCAGTGGAGTCGGTCCGGGGTGTCGCAGAGGTGGTTCGGGTCGTAGAGGTGGGCCGGCCCGAGTTTCGCGCGGGCGTCCTTGGTGTCCGCCCAGAGGGCCGGGTTCGAGGTGATGACGAGGGCGGGGCCCTCCGCGTCCCGCAGGGTCTCGGTGGCGGTCGAGCGGCGGGTGTCCGGCGGGCCGTAGTGCACCGCGCCCTCGACGCGGTTCGCTTCCCACCCGCCCACGCGTTTGCCGTCGGCCACAGCAGTGAGGGGCTCGGCCTCCGCGACCGTCCGCTCCGGTGCCCTGGGGACCGGCACCTCGTGCACCTGCTCGGGCAGTTGCTCCCGCGTCGGCTCCTGCTCGGGCAGTTGTTCCCGCGTCGGCTCCTGCTCGGGCAGTTGCCCCCGAGTCGGCTCCGGCTCCGGCACTTGCTCCCGCGTCGGCTCCGGCTCCCGCACGTGCGCCGCCGTCGCCTTCACACGCCGCCCCTGCCGCCGTACCGCGCGCCAGCGGGCGACCGTTCCCATCACGAACACCGTCAGGACGACCAGCACCATCATCTGGCCGATGAACAGCCCCCAGAACAGCCCGTACCCGGAGAGCGCCGTGCCGGGGGTGTCCGGCCAGGCGCCTGGGATGTCGTGGGGCTCGGAGATCAGGTGGCGCATGGCCAGAGGGGTGCCGGTGAAGGTGACGCCGGAGGGCCAGGAGCCGTGGGCGAAGAGCGCGGACAGGCCGGTCGCCGTCCACACCAGCAGGGTCATGCCGAGGAGGAAGGCGAGTATGCCGAGCAGCAGGCCGTCGGGGATGCCGCCCTGCTGGGCCGGCCGCCGGCCGCGGTGGTCGTCCCGTCCGTCCGGTCTCATGCGTCCGGTCCCTCCCGTCTTCCTACGCCACCGTCGATTCGGACGAGTCGCCGATGTGCTGTTCCATGAAGGCCGCCGCCCTTTCCTCCGCCTCCAGTTCGGCGGCGCGCAGGGCGTCGTCGTTGAAGTCGGCGGACGACTGGGTCATCGCGCGGTCGGTGAAGACCAGGGGGCGTTCGGTCTCGGTGATCAGGTGCTTGACCACCTGGACGTTGCCGTTGACGTCCCACACCGCGATGCCGGGGGTGAGGGAGGGGATGATCTCCACGGCCCAGCGTGGCAGGCCCAGTACGCGCCCCGTGGCCCGCGCCTCGTCGGCCTTCTGGGCGTAGATGGTCCGGGTGGAGGCCATCTTCAGGATGGCCGCAGCCTCTCTGGCCGCCGCCCCGTCGACGACGTCCGACAGGTGGTGCACCACCGCCACGAACGACAGACCCAGCCGTCGCCCGAACTTGAGCAACCGCTGGAACAGCTGTGCCACGAAGGGGCTGTTGATGATGTGCCAGGCCTCCTCGACCAGGAAGATGCGCTTCTTCCGGTCGGGACGGATCCAGGTGTGCTCCAGCCAGACCCCCACGATGGCCATGAGGATCGGCATGGCGATGGAGTTGCGGTCGATGTGGGAGAGGTCGAAGACGATGAGGGGGGCGTCGAGGTCGATGCCGACCGTCGTCGGGCCGTCGAACATGCCGCGCAGGTCACCGTCGACGAGGCGGTCGAGGACGAGTGCCACGTCCAGGCCCCAGGCCCGTACGTCGTCTATGGCGACGTTCATCGCCTCGGCGGACTCCGGCTCGGGGTGGCGGAGCTGCTCGACGATGTCGGTGAGGACCGGCTGGCGCTGGACGATGGTCTCGTTGACGTAGGCGTGCGCGACCTTGAGCGCGAAGCCGGAGCGCTCGTCCAGGCCGTGCCCCATCGCGACCTCGATGATCGTGCGGAGCAGGGCCAGCTGCCCGGTCGTGGTGATCGCCGGGTCGAGGGGGTTGAGCCGGATGCCCTGGTCGAGTGCCGCCATCGGGTCCAGCCGGATCGGAGTTATACCCAGCTGCTGCGCGATGAGGTTCCATTCACCGGCCCCGTCCTCGCCCTGGGCGTCCAGGACGACGACCTGGCGGTCGCGGAAGCGGAGCTGGCGCAGGACGTACGTCTTCTCGAGCGCCGACTTGCCGTTTCCCGACTCCCCGAGCACCAGCCAGTGCGGGGCGGGGAGCTGCTGCCCGTACAGCTGGAAGGGGTCGTAGATGTAGCCCTTGCCGGAGTAGACCTCGCGGCCGATGATCACGCCGGAGTCGCCGAGGCCGGGCGCGGCGGTCGGCAGGTAGACGGCCTGCGCCTGGCCCGTGGAGGTGCGGACGGGGAGGCGGGTCGTCTCCACCTTCCCGAAGAGGAAGGACGTGAAGGCTTCGGTGAGGACGGACAGCGGGTCCCGCATCAGGCTCAGCCCCTACCTTCGGATGCCGGTGGCGAACGGAAGTGTGTTCACGA
The DNA here is from genome assembly GCF_044762405.1 of Streptomyces sp. NPDC097107. Taxonomy (NCBI): domain Bacteria; kingdom Bacillati; phylum Actinomycetota; class Actinomycetes; order Kitasatosporales; family Streptomycetaceae; genus Streptomyces; species Streptomyces sp. NPDC097107. Next base: position 5,778 of record NZ_JBIWEF010000004.1, read on the forward strand.
AGGCGCGATGGTGCTCACGGTCGCACCACTCCAGTTTCAGGTACGACTTTCCGGCCGAGGCCCTTATCGTCCGCTTGTCGCGGGCCAGCGCCTCGGGGGAACGGGAGGAGACCGTGATGTAGCCGACCAGGTTGACGCCGGCCGCGCCGCTGGCGAGGTCCTCGCCCCGCTGGTCCAGGCGGCCGTGGGCGGCGATGTCGCGCGGGTCGACGGTGCGGTTCATCTTGGCGGCGCGGGAGGCCTCGGCCTCGTCGTTCGTCTTCTCCGTCAGCATGCGCTCGATGGCGACCTCGGTGGGCTCGAGGTCCATCGTCACGGCGACGGTGCGGATGACGTCCGGGGTGTGGACGAGGAGCGGCGCGAGGAAGTTCACGCCGACCGGGGTCATCGGCCACTCCTTGACCCAGGCGGTGGCGTGGCACCAGGGGGCGCGGGTGGAGGACTCGCGGGTCTTGGCCTGGAGGTAGGTGGGCTCCATGGCGTCCAGCTCGGCCGGCCAGGCGTTGCGCTTGGTCATCGCCTGGATGTGGTCGATGGGGTGGTCCGGGTCGTACATGGCGTGGATGAGGGAGGCGAGCCGGCCCTGCCCCAGCGGCTGGCGTACGCGGATGTCGGCTTCCTGGAGGCGGGAGCAGATGTCGGTCAGCTCGCGAGCCATGACGACCGCCAGTCCCGCGTCCCGGTCCAGCTTGCGCCCGTTCTGCGGGCGGGCGGCGCGAGCCATCGCGTGGGCCTCGGCGGCCAGTTCGCGGTTGTAGTGCATGCAGCCGATGAGGTAGGCGCGGTGCTGCTCGCTGCTGGTGGACACCATGGACTGGAGCTGGTCGTACGACTGCTGCAGCCAGGGCGGCGCCTTGTCGTCGCCGCGCTGGGCGACGTCCTTGGCGTGCGCGTCGGGGTCGGCCGGGAGGGTGCGGGCGAGCATCTGGATGCGGGTGACGAAGCCGTCGCCGTTGGCCACGTGCTTGAGCAGGGTGCCGAAGCGGTCGACGAGGGCCTCCTGGTCCTCGGAGTCGCGCAGGCCGACGCCGGGGCCCTCGATCTCGATCGCGGCCGTCACCATCTTGCGGTCGGCGTGCAGCAGTACGGCGATCTCGTCCGGCCCGAAGGGCGCCGCCAGCCAGGTGATGCGGCCGATGCCGGGCGGCGGGCCGATCTCGATCTCCCGTCCGTCGAGCCGGGTGCCGGCCTCGATGACGCCGGAGCGGTAGGTGGTGCCCCTGCGGAGCGTCCGCTTGTAGCTGCGGTTGATCTCGAACCACTTGTAGAACGTGCGGTGCTTGTACGGCACGTAGACGGCCGCCAGCGCGAGCGTGGGGAAGCCGACGAGCAGCACGATGCGCAGGGTCAGGACGGGGACGAGGAGCCCGCACATCATGCCGAGGAACGCGCCCACGACGATCAGCGCGATCTCACCGGTCTCGCGGTTGCGGCCGACGATCGCGTTCGGCCTGGCGCGGCCGATCAGATACGTGCGGCGGGGCGTGACCGGATGGGACACGTGGGACTCGGTCGTCAACGCCCGTCACCTCCTGTGCTGTTTTTGCTGTTACGGGTGTTGCTTGCGTGAGGCGTGTTCACCGGGCTGCCGGAGCGTGGTGCGGGTGCGGCGGAGGGGACATTTCCGCCGCCGCCGTTCGAGGGGCGCGAGCTGTGCGCGGCGACTCCGCCGGAGGCGGGGTTCGAGGGACGGGACGCGGAGGAGGAGCTGGACTGGCCGCCACCGCCGCCACTGTCGCCGTTGTGGCGGGTGCTGTGGGTCCTGATGCCCTGGGCGACCAGGTTCGCCGGGGAGCTGATCACGGCTGCGGCCTTGCCTTCGGCGCCCTGCATGATGCGGTTGTTGCGGCCGTTCGCGATCTCGTCGCCGAAGCCGGGGACGAAGCGGTAGATCATCGCGGACGCGAAGATGGCGAGCAGGATGATGGCGAGGCCGGAGACCACGGCCGAGAAGGCGTCCGGCCCGTCGTCGGCGGAGAGCGCCCCGGCGAGCCCGAGCACGATCACGATGACGGGCTTCACGAGAATGACCGCGATCATGATCCCGGCCCAGCGGCGGACGTGACCCCACAGGTTCTTGTCGACCAGGCCGGCGTAGACGACGGTGCCGAGCAGGGCGCCGACGTAGAGCAGGGCGGCGCGGATGACGAGTTCCAGCCAGAGCACGCCGGCGGCGAGGATCGACACCAGGGAGACGACGATCAGCATGATCGGTCCGCCGCCGATGTCCTCGCCCTTCTCCAGGGCGGCGGAGAACGTGCCGAAGAAGGTGTCCGTCTGCTCGCCGGTGGCCTTGGCGAGTACGTCGGTGACGCCGTCGGTCGCCGATACGACGGTGTAGAGGATCAGCGGCGTGAAGGCGGACGCCAGGACGGTGAGCCAGAGGAACCCGATGGCCTCGGAGAGCGCGGTGCTCAGGGGGGCGCCGCGCACGGCACGCTTCGCTACCGCGAGGAGCCACAGGAGCAGCGTGAGGATCGTCGACGCCGCGAAGACGACGGCGTACTGCTGGAGGAACGTCGGGTTCGTGAAGTCGACGTTCGCCGTGTCCTGGACGGCGGCGCTGAGCTTGTCGATGGTCCAGGAGGCGGCGTCGGCACAGCCCTTGGCGAGGGAGGAGAGGGGGTCCAGGGCGGAGGTGGGGGAGTCGAAAGTTCCGGCGCCGCCTCCGCCGGTGGAGCCGCTGCCTTCGCCTCGTTCGCAGTAGTCCTTGGCGGGGCCGCGGATGAGGTCACACGGATCGTTGGTGTCCGTCGGCGTCGGCGTCGGCGTCGGCGTGGGCGTGGGCGTGGGCGTGGGGGCGGCGAAGGCGTGGGTAGCCAGCAGCACCGTGGCGGCCTGTGCCGCTGCAACGGCGGCTGTGACCTTGAGGACGCGGTGGTTAGCGCGCATACGTGAACCCTCCGTACTCCTCGACGGCCTTCGTCATGTCGTCGGCGGTGGAGGCCCTCTGATCGCGACCGACGGGCACTGGTCCGTCCTTCTGCTGGAAGTCGATGACTTTCCAGTCGCTGTTGGTCCACGTCAGCTGGTACGTGGTGGTGTACCAACTCTCGGTCACCGGGTTGGTCGAGTTGCCACCGGACAGCCCGAAGAGGGATGTGTACCAAACCTCGACGGTGGCCTTGTCGGTGCTGGACGCCGTCACCTTGGTGCCTACCGGGATGATCCGCGAGACGAAGGTCTGGCCGGCCGGCGCCTTGCCGTTCTTGTCGAGGCCGATGTTCGCCAGGAACTTCGGGCTCGAGTAGGCGCCGTCCAACTCTGCTTGCCGGGACGCGGTGATCTCGGGCGCATAAACGCTGTCGACGATGTCCTGCCGTCTGGCCTTGTCGAACATGCCGTCAGAACCCAGCGCCACCGCATAGTTCGCCGCCGCGCTCTGTGCCCCCTGCTCGTCCCGGGCGAAGCCCGACTGCACCGGCTGAGTCCCGGACGGCGCTGTCGACGAGGCCTTCGGCTTGTCCGCGGCCGTGTCGTCCGGGGGTGCGGAACCGTCTCCTCCACGGTTCGCGAAGGCGATCGCGGCGATGAGGAGGACGACGACGCCGACCACGGTGACCAGGCTCCGGGACGACGAGCGGCCGCCGCGACGGGGGCCGCCGTAGCCGTCGCCGTCCCCGTCGGGCAGCCGTGTCCGTGTCTGGCCCGTGCCGCCGTAACCGCCGGAGGACTGGTGGTCGTCTTCGAGACTCATGCCGCGTACGCCCCCTCGACGTCGTGCCTGCCGTAGAAGTACGACGGTAGCCGTGCTGGTTCCCGCTCGGGCGCGGTGTGGTGACTCGACATCAGGGAAACGCAACCTCAGCCGGTTGGCACGACGGGCGGGTGGGGTGGAGGGGAGGAACGGATGCGCGCCGGGCTACACGGCCATTCCGTACACGATCGTGAAGAGCGTGCCGAGCGAGCCGATGATGAACACGCCCGTCAGGCCCGCGACGATGAGGCCCTTGCCCTGCTCCGCGCTGAAGGTGTCGCGGAGCGCGGTGGCACCGATGCGCTGCTTGGCGGCGCCCCAGATGGCGATGCCGAGGCAGAGCAGAATCGCGACGGCCATCACCACCTCGATCATGATCTTGGCCTCGTTGCCCAGGCTGCCGAAGGGGCCCCAGTCCGGAGCGATCCCCCCGATGATGGTGTTGATGTCTCCCTCGTCGGCCGCAAAGAGCATGTAAGTCACCGCCCCTGTTGGGTAGTTCCGCACCCTCTGCGGACGTGCAGAGGTCAGGCCTCATTGTTGCCGACAATGGCGCCGTCGTATGTCGACTTGGCGTCATTGATTGGCGGGTTTCGTGCGAATAGCTTGCCACCGGTCCGTGCCGGGCCCTAACGGGGTTGCGCGGACCGGTGTGCGAAGAGTCGTATGGTCACTCTGTGTATCACGTTCCGTTACTCCGGGCAATGAGGCTGGAGCGCAACCTGTCGTGTGGTTGCGTCGTTGGGCCCTTCTGCGAAGTGACCGGATTCGCCCGCCCGCACGTCGAGCGGGAAGGCTTCCCACTTCTGACGATCCGTCGTGACGACGGTCCGGGGGTACCGGTGCCGTGAACGCGGACGGCGGGGTCGGGTTCGTCCCCGTGGGTGAAGGTGGCCCGGGTCTGCGCCGGCCGGGGCGCTTGTCCGTCGACATGGCCGGAAAGTGTTATTGAACGGCTTCGACATGGGGGAGAGTTGGGCCATGCGCAAGATGTGGGTCGGCGCCGGTGTCGCGGTAGCGGGCGGGATGGGCTTCGTGATGCTGCTCGTCGTGGGCGTCTACCTTGTCTCCGGCAACCTGGCGGGCGGCGCCGGCGGCGGAGCCAAGAAGCTCGCCAAGGGGTCGGTGCCCGCGGCGTACCAGCCGCTCGTGCAGAAGTGGGGCAATCTCTGCCCCGCCATCAACCCCGCGCTGCTCGCCGCCCAGCTCTACCAGGAGAGCGGCTTCAACCCGAGGGCGCGGAGCCACGCGGCGGCCCAGGGTATAGCGCAGTTCATCCCCGGGACGTGGGCCACCCACGGGATCGACGGGGACGGGGACGGGGACCGGGACGTGTGGGACCCGAACGACGCCATCCCGTCGGCGGCGTCGTACGACTGCTCCCTCGCGTCGTACGTGAAGGACGTGCCCGGGAATCCGACCGAGAACATGCTGGCCTCCTACAACGCGGGGGCTTACGCGGTCATCAAGTACCAGGGTGTCCCGCCGTACAAGGAGACCCAGAACTACGTCAAGATGATCACGACCCTGGAGAAGAGCTTCGCGGCTCCCGAGACGCGGGTCGATCCGTCCGAGCAGGCCGCCGGGGCCATCGCCTACGCGCAGAAGAAGCTCGGGACGCTGTATCTGTGGGGTGGGAACGGGACTCCCGAGCAGGGTGGGCGGTTCGACTGTTCGGGGCTGACCAAGGCGGCGTACGAGAATGTGGGGGTCAAGCTGCCGCGGGTCGCGAACGACCAGTACAACGCGGGGCCGCACCCCTCGCGGGACGAGTTGATGCCCGGCGACCTGGTGTTCTTCTCGGACGATCTCACCAACTCCCGGGCCATCCGGCATGTGGGGATTTATGTCGGCGGCGGTTACATGATCGACGCGCCGCGGACGGGCGCTGTGATCCGGTTCGACCCGATCGACACCCCCGATTACTTCGGGGCCACCCGGGTGACCGAGGATGGCGCGAAAGCGCTGCCCACCACGGTGTGAATGCCATGGTTTGGACGCAGCGTGAATCCATGCCCTGAGCTGCGGCGACGTGTTTCTCTTCGATAACGTCTGCGTGATCATTCGGTGGAGCGTGGAACGTATCAACGGGGACCGTGCGTTCCTGTTGACGTGTAGGTGTGCGGGCCGAGAACGAGCCGGCGGGTCTACGACCACGGGGGTGGCAGAAGAGGCGTGCGCTCGGTGCGCCGGAGGACATGACGAAGGGGCCGCAGCACCATGGCTGGACTCGCCGAATCCGGGTCGAACCCCGACGTCGAGCTGCTCTACGACATCAACGGCCTGGCCAAGGACGCACCGCACTGGTTCGACCGGGTCATGGAGTTCGTGGGTGAGTACGGACTGCTGTTCGCGATCGTGCTGCTGGTGCTGTGGTGCTGGTGGTCCGTGCGGCGGCGGGGCGGCGAGGACGCGGCCTCGAACGTGGCGGCACTGGTGTGGGCGCCGCTCGCGGCCGGTGTCGCGGTACTGGTCAACGTGCCGATAAGGGGTTTCGTCGAACGGCCGCGGCCGTTCAAGTCCCATGACGGGCTGGAGGTGCTCGTCGCGGGTAAGGACGACTTCTCCTTCGTGAGCGATCACGCCACGCTGTGCATGGCCCTGGCCGTCGCCCTGTTCGTCGCCAACCGGAAGTTCGGGCTCCTCGCCATCGTGCTCGCGGTGTTCGGCGGGTTCATCCGGGTCTACATGGGCGTGCACTACCCGACGGACGTCGTGGGCGGCTTCGCCCTCGGTACGGCGGTCGCGCTGCTGCTGTCGCCGGTCGCCATGGCCCTGCTGACGCCGTTGACCCGAGCCGTCGAGCGGTCACCTCGGGTGGGGTGGCTGGTCAGCGCGCGGGGGCGAGGGGACGCCGCCGGTCGCGATTCCGTGATTCCGGGGGCGCGCAAGGAGAGCGCGGAGGCGGGGGACCGGGACCTCGCCGCCTGAGGCGTCAGGACGGTGCGTGGGTCTTCGCGTCCGTACGGGCCTGGCTCCTCGCTCTGCGGGCCGGGCCTCGCCAGCCGCAGGTGCAGCGGGCCAGGCAGAACGGGCCCTGTTCGACCGTCCTCGTGAGGTGTTCCGGGACTTCCTGGGGAGCTTCGAGACCTTCCTGCTGCGCCACGCCCACAACGTTACCGGGGTCGCCTGCCCCTCGTTAACCGGGACGGCAGGGGGTCCGGAACGCGTGTGACGGCTGGGTAGGTGGCGATGGTCGGGTGGGAGAGGGAGCGGCGGAGTAGGAAGGTGGGCGGGGGGCTCGTCCTCGCCGGGGGCGTGGTCTGCGTGTGTCTGGCCGGGAGCGGGTGCTCCGGGCAGGGGGCCGCCGCTCAGGGGGCCGGCGGCGGCGATCCGGTCGCCGTGCTGCACCGGGCCGCCGACCGGCTGGTGGCCGCCGGGAGCGCCAAGGCACGTACCGCGATGGAGATGGCCAGCGGCGGGACGCGGGTGACCATCCGGGGCGAGGGCGTGTACGACTTCGAGGGGCGGCTCGGGCGGCTGAAGGTCCGGCTGCCGCAGGACCCGGCGGGGTCGAGTGAGCATCGGCCGATCACCGAACTGCTGGCACCGGGTGCCCTGTTCATGAAGAACCGCGGGGCCGGCGTGCCCGACGACAAGTGGGTGCGGGTGGAGACCGCGTCGCTGTCCGACGGAAACCTGGTGACCGGCGGCGCGACGGACCCCTTCGCCGCCGCCGAGGTGCTGCGCGGGACCCGGACGGCGACGTACGTGGGGCGGACGGAGGTCGCGGGGACCGCGGTGCGGCACTACCGGGGGACCGCCGACCTCGCTCGGGCGGCGCGTGGCGCGTCGGACGGGAACAGGCAGGCGCTGGCGGCGGCGGCGAAGGGCTTCGCCACCGCGGAGGTGCCGTTCGACGCCTACCTCGACGACGAGGGCCGTATCCGCAAGGTCCGGCACCGCTTCAGTTTCGCCAACGGACGGGACGAGGGCACCGTGGCCGTCGCCTCGACGACGCTGCTCTACGATTTCGGCGCCGCCGTTCGCGTACGGCTGCCGGAGGACCGGGACATCTACGCCGGCAAGATCGCCGCGGAGCCGGCGGAGCCGGCGGAGCCGGGCGAGGGGCCGGGGGAGGCGCCGGCGGAGGCGCCGGGCGAGGCGTCGGGCGGCAAGAACTAGCCCTTCCGTGCCATGCGCGGTGTGTAGGCCGCTCCCTACTCTAGGAAGCCGGTGACGGCAGAGACGAGGTGACGCGCGTGGCTCCGGTCGGCGGTACGACGGTTCAGGACCACGTGGCCCTCGCCGAGATCGAGCTGTGCGGCGAACTGATCATCGCGGCGTCGGCCGCCCGGGAGCGGCTCAGCCTGGAGAGCATCGACGAGGTGCTGCGGGTGGCCGAGGAGCGAGGGGCCGGGGCCGGCCAGTAGGAGGCCGGCCGCGCTCGCGGGCGGCCGGCCGTGCTACCGGATCGGGGTCAGGTGCGCAGGAGGCGGCCGATCGCCTTCGTCGCCTCCTCCACCTTCGCGTCGATCTCGGCGCCGCCCTTGACGGCCGCGTCGGCGACGCAGTGGCGCAGGTGCTCCTCCAGGAGTTGCAGCGCGAAGGACTGCAGGGCCTTCGTGGAGGCGGAGACCTGGGTGAGTATGTCGATGCAGTAGACGTCCTCGTCGACCATCCGCTGCAGGCCGCGGATCTGGCCCTCGATACGGCGCAGGCGCTTGAGGTGCTCGTCCTTCTGCTTGTGGTAGCCGTGCACACCGCGGTCGTGGTCGGTCACGATGTCCGCCCCATCCGTCCCGTCCGCCTCCACCGCGTCCACGGCGGGGGAGGGCGCACCTGCGCCGGCCTCGGTGGTCGTCATCGCGTCCTCCTGTTGTGGGACAGAGTGGGCAGAGTCCGGGCAGATGGCGGACATATACCCCTGGCGGGTATATGGTAACGAATTTCGCGGGGCAGGGGGCCCTCGACGGAGCCCCTGGCGTCGCCCCCCTGCTCATCACTCTGCCTGATGGGCGACACTGGGGGACGGCCCGTTAGCCGTGGCCGGATGATGCGCCTAGCATCAGCCTGACCGAAACCGATGCACCCCGAGGACCCCACGTGCGCTTTCGTCTGACCCCCAGGGAGACGAGCTTCTACGACATGTTCGCCGCCTCCGCGGACAACATCGTCACGGGCTCCAAGCTCCTGATGGAACTGCTCGGGGCGGACGCATCCGCCCGGGCCGAGATCGCAGAGCGTATGCGGGCCGCCGAACACGCAGGTGACGACGCGACCCACGCGATCTTCCACCAGCTGAACTCCTCGTTCATCACGCCCTTCGACCGCGAGGACATCTACAACCTCGCGTCGTCCCTCGACGACATCATGGACTTCATGGAGGAGGCCGTCGACCTGGTCGTCCTCTACAACGTCGAGGAACTGCCCAAGGGCGTCGACCAGCAGATCGAGGTGCTGGCGCGGGCCGCCGAGCTGACGGCCGAGGCGATGCCGAACCTGCGCACCATGGACAACCTCACCGAGTACTGGATCGAGGTCAACCGGCTGGAGAACCAGGCCGACCAGGTGCACCGCAAGCTGCTCGCCCACCTCTTCAACGGCACGTACGAAGCCATCGAGGTGCTGAAGCTGAAGCAGATCGTGGACGTCCTGGAAGAGGCGGCCGACGCCTTCGAGCACGTGGCGAACACGGTGGAGACCATCGCGGTCAAGGAGTCCTGACCTCTTCATGGACACCTTCGCTCTGGTCGTGACCATCGGGGTCGCGCTCTTCTTCACGTACACCAACGGCTTCCACGACTCGGCGAACGCGATCGCGACGTCCGTGTCGACGCGCGCGCTGACGCCCCGGGCGGCGCTCGCGATGGCCGCCGTCATGAACCTCGCCGGTGCGTTCATGGGATCCGGGGTCGCCAAGACGGTCAGTGAGGGGGTGATCGAGACCCCGGAGGGCTCGAAGGGGATGGGAATCCTCTTCGCGGCGCTCGTGGGCGCCATCGTCTGGAACCTCATCACCTGGTACTTCGGTCTGCCCTCGTCCTCCTCGCACGCGCTGTTCGGCGGCATGGTCGGGGCGGCGCTGGCCGGGAGTACGACCGTCTACTGGCAGGGGGTCGTCGACAAGATCGTCATCCCCATGTTCGTCTCGCCGGTGATCGGTCTGCTCGCCGGTTACCTCGTGATGACCGCGATCATGTGGATCTTCCGCCGGTCCAATCCGCACAAGGCCAAGCGCGGCTTCCGTATCGCGCAGACGGTGTCGGCGGCGGGCATGGCGCTGGGACACGGCCTCCAGGACGCGCAGAAGACGATGGGCATCGTGGTGATGGCGCTGGTCATCGCCGACGTCGAGGACTACGGCGATCCCATCCCGGTGTGGGTGAAGGTCGCCTGCGCGCTGATGCTGTCCGCGGGGACGTACGCGGGTGGCTGGCGCATCATGCGGACGCTGGGGCGCAAGATCATCGAGCTGGATCCGCCGCAGGGGTTCGCCGCGGAGACCACGGGCGCCTCGATCATGTTCGGGTCGGCGTTCCTGTTCCACGCGCCGATCTCGACGACGCATGTCATCACGTCGTCGATCATGGGTGTGGGGGCGACGAAGCGGGTGAACGCCGTGCGGTGGGGTGTCGCGCGGAACATCATCATGGGGTGGTTCATCACGATGCCGGCGGCCGCGGTGGTTGCCGCGTGTTCGTTCTGGGTCGTGAATCTGGCGTTCCTGTAGCGCCCCCGGCGCAGGCGCAGGCAAGGCGATGGGCCCGCCCCCCGAACCGGGGGGCGGGCCCTTGTGCTCCTCGCGGTGGCACCGCCATGCAGCACCGCGAGGGGATCGGGTTCGGGTCTAGCCGAAGCGGCCCGAGATGTAGTCCTCCGTGGCCTGGACCGACGGGTTGGAGAAGATGCGCTCCGTCTCGTCGATCTCGATCAGCTTGCCGGGCTGCCCGACCGCCGCCAGGTTGAAGAACGCCGTACGGTCCGAGACACGCGCCGCCTGCTGCATGTTGTGCGTCACGATGACGATCGTGAAGCGCTCCTTCAGCTCGCCGATCAGGTCCTCGATGGCGAGGGTGGAGATCGGGTCCAGGGCGGAGCAGGGCTCGTCCATGAGCAGCACGTTCGGCTCGACCGCGATGGCGCGGGCGATGCACAGGCGCTGCTGCTGACCGCCCGAGAGGCCGGAGCCCGGCTTGTTCAGGCGGTCCTTGACCTCGTTCCAGAGGTTCGCGCCGCGCAGGGACTTCTCGACGACGTCGTCCAGTTCCGACTTCTTGTACTTGCCGTTCAGGCGCAGGCCCGCCGCGACGTTGTCGTACACCGACATGGTCGGGAACGGGTTCGGCCGCTGGAAGACCATGCCGACCTCGCGGCGTACGGCCACCGGGTCGATGCCCGTGCCGTAGAGGTTCTCGTCGTCGAGCATGACCTTGCCCTCGACCCGGCCGCCCGGCGTGACCTCGTGCATGCGGTTGAGCGTGCGCAGGAACGTGGACTTGCCGCAGCCGGACGGGCCGATGAAGGCCGTCACCGAGCGGGGCTCGACGGTCATCGAGATGTCCTCGATGGCCAGGAAGGAGCTGTAGTAGGCGTTGAGGCCGCTGACATCTATGCGCTTGGCCATGGGTATCACTTCTTCTTTCGCGTGTCCGGGGCGCTGACTGTTGTTGCTCTGGCCGCGTCAGCGACCCGTCTTCGGGGCCTTCCAGCGGGCGATGCCGCGGGCCGCGAGGTTGAGGATCATGATGAAGGCGATGAGCGTCAGGGCCGCCGCCCAGGCACGGTCGTAGGCCGCGCCGTAGCCGCCGCTGTTGGAGAACTGCAGATAGATGTACATCGGCAGTGATTCCTGCGGGTCCTGGAACGGGTTCGCGTTGATGAAGTCCGTTCCCCAGACCAGCAGCAGCACGGGGGCCGTCTCACCGGTGATGCGGGCGACCGCCAGCATGACGCCGGTGGTGATGCCGCCGACCGACGTCGGCAGGACCACCTTCAGGATCGTGCGCCACTTCGGCACGCCGAGCGCCAGGGACGCCTCGCGCAGCTCGTTCGGGACGAGCTTGAGCATCTCCTCGGTGGAGCGGACGACCACCGGGATCATCAGGATCGACAGGGCGAGCGAGCCGGCGAAGCCGGACGGTCCCATGTCCAGCATCAGGATCCACGTACTGAGGATGAACAGGCCGGCGACGATGGACGGGATGCCCGTCATGACGTCGACGAAGAAGGTGACGGCCTTGGCGAGCTTGCCGCCGCCGTACTCGACCAGGTAGATCGCGGTCAGCACACCGACCGGCACGGAGATCAGGGTGGCGATGCCGACCTGCTCCAGGGTGCCGAGGATGGCGTGGTAGATGCCGCCGCCCACCTCGGCGTCGGCGACGACGCCCATCGAGTGGGTGAGGAAGTAGCCGTCGAGGACCTGCACACCGCGCTTGACGGTCGCCCAGACCAGGGAGGCCAGCGGGATCACGGCCACGATGAACGCGACCCACACCATGCTGGTCGCCACCCGGTCCTTGGCCTGGCGCCCGCCCTCGACGCGCGCCGAGATGGCGTAGGTGCCCAGGACGAAGAGGACCGCGGCGATCAGGGCCCACTGGATGCTGCTGTTCAGCCCGGCCGCGGCGCTGATGCCCAGGCCGGCCGCGATCGAGCCGGCGGCGACCGCCCAGAGGAACCACTTGGGCAGCGTGGCGCCGCGCAGGGAGCTGCGGCTCTTGGGGGTAAGAGTTGCGTTGCTCATGCGTTGGCCCCCGAGTACTCCTTGCGGCGTCCGATGATCATCCGGGCCGCACCGTTGACCAGCAGGGTGATGACGAAGAGGACGAGACCGGAGGCGATCAGCGCGTCACGGCCCATCACGGTCGCCTCGTTGAACTTGCTGGCGATGTTCTGGGCGAAGGTGCCGCCGCCCGTGTCGAGCAGGCTGAGGTTGATGTCGAAGCTCGAGGAGAGCACCATCGCCACGGCCATCGTCTCGCCGAGCGCGCGGCCGAGCCCGAGCATCGAGGCGGAGATGACGCCGGAGCGGCCGAAGGGCAGCACCGACATGCGGATGACCTCCCAGCGCGTGGCGCCGAGGGCCAGTGCGGCTTCCTCGTGCATGCGCGGGACCTGCCGGAAGACCTCACGGCTGACGTTGGTGATGATCGGCAGGATCATGATCGCGAGCAGGATGCCCACGGTGAACAGCGAGCGCGGCGCGCCCTGGTTCCACTCGAAGACGCCGGTCCAGCCGAGGTACTCGTCCAGCCAGCCGAAGAGCCCCTCCATGTGCGGCACGAGGACGAGCGCGCCCCACAGGCCGTAGACGATCGAGGGCACGGCGGCGAGCAGGTCGATCACGTACCCGATCAGGCCGCCCAGCTTGCGCGGCGCGTAGTGCGTGATGAACAGGGCGATGCCGACCGCGATCGGGACCGCGACGGCCATGGCGATGACCGACGACACGACGGTGCCGAAGGCCAGGACCGCGATGCCGAACTCCGGCGGCGTGCCGGTGGGGTTCCAGTCGAGGGTGGTGAAGAAGTTGGCCTCGTTCTTGCTGAGCGCGATCGAGGCGCGGTAGGTCAGGAAGGCCGCGATGGCGGCCATGATGACCAGCACGAAGATGCCGGAACCGCGGGAGAGCCCGAGGAAGATCCGGTCGCCGGGGCGGGTGGCGCCGCGTGCGGCGCGCTGGGCGTCCTTCCCGGGGGGCTGGTGCGGTACGGGGGCTGGTGCGGGCTTCTGGGGGTCAGTGGTTATGTCCATCGGGTTTCTCCGGTCTGCGGAGCCGCCGTACGCGGCGGCTCGGGCGGAGCCGTCCGACTCGGGGGCTCCTGGCGGCGGTGCACCGGACGGTGCGGTCCGGCCCCCGCGAGGAGGCCGGACCGCACTCGGGTCAGCTCAGGCCCGAGACGGTCTCGCGGACCTTGGTGATGATCTCGGTGGGCATCGGGGCGTAGCCGGCCTCCTTCAGCAGGCCCTGGCCGTCCTCCGAGGCCATGTAGTTCAGGAAGGACTTGGTGGCGGGCAGGCTCTCGGCCTTGTTGCCCTTGTCGCAGACGACCTCGTACGTCACCAGGACGAGCGGGTAGGCGCCGTCGGCGGTGGGCGTGTAGTCCAGCTCCAGCGCGAGGTCCTTGCCGGTGCCGACGACCTTGGCGGCGCCGATGGCCGCGGTGGCGTTCTCGACGGTGGCCTTGACCGGTTCGGCGGCCTCGGTCTTGACGTCGACGGTCTTCATGCCGTCCTTGGCGTACGACAGCTCGAAGTACGAGATGGAGCCCGAGACCTGCTTCACCTGCTGGGCGAGGCCGGAGGAGCCGCTGGCGGACTGGCCGCCCTTGGCCTCCCAGGACTTGCCGCCCTCGTACTTCCAGTCGTCCGGCGCGGCGTCCTTCAGGTACTTGGTGAAGTTGTCCGTGGTGCCGGACTCGTCCGAGCGGTGGAAGGCCTGGATCTTGAGGTCGGGCAGCTTGGCCTCGGGGTTGAGCTTGGCGAGCGCCGGGTCGTTCCAGTTGCTGATCTTGCTGTCGAAGATCTTGGCGAGCGTCGGGGCGTCCAGGACGAGCGAGTCGACGCCGGGGACGTTGAAGCCCACGGCGATCGGGCCGCCGACCATCGGCAGGTCGATGGCCTGGCCGTCCTTGCAGACCTTCTTGGACTGCTCGATCTCCTCGGGCTTCAGCGCGGAGTCCGAGCCGGCGAAGGCGGTCTGGCCCTGGAGGAACGCGGTGATGCCCGCGCCGGAGCCGGTCGGGTTGTAGTTGATCTGTACATCCCGGCAGGCGGAGACGTACTGCTTGACCCAGGCGTCGATCGCGTTCTTCTGGGCGGAGGAGCCGGAGGCCTGCAGCTGGCCCTTGGCGTCGTCGCACTTGATGTTGCTGTCGGCGGCGGCGCTGGCGTCCCCGCCGCTGCCGCCGCCGGTGTCGTCGGAGCCGCACGCCGTGAGGGCCAGGGCGCCGGAGACGGCGAGAGCACCGAGAGCGAGGGCCCGCCGGTTCATGCGCTGAAGCTTCACTGAGGGAGTTCCTTCCAGGAGCCGCCGTCCTGAATCCGGCGGCGTGCGAGGAGTGGCGTTGAAGACGATCAGGACTGGGGCGATACGGACGCGTTTTCGGGAAGCGCCCCGTATCGGGTAAGGCCGAAATTAGGCAGAAGAGGTGAAGCCGCCGAAGGGCATAAATGAACGGGGGGTGAACCCCTGTGGACGGTGCGGTGAGGTAACGGAACGCTTACGTCAAGGACACGGAGTGGTCCCGGTCGGATGCGTGGCGAGCAGGGCGTCGACGAGGGTCCGGTCGTGCGGCCGGGTGAGGCGGGCGCGGGCTGCCGCGGGCTCCAGCCACAGGATGCGGTCGACCTCGTCGGACGGGGCGAAGGCTCCGGTGGTGGCCGCGGCCGTCCAGTACCGGACTTCCTTGGGGCGGCCGTCCGCGAGGTAGCGCACGGTGGGCAGCTCGGGGCCCGGTGCGGCGGCGTACCCCGTCTCCTCCGCCACCTCGCGCAGGGCGCCCGCGAGCGGGTCCTCGCCGGGCTTGAGCTTGCCCTTCGGGTGCGACCAGTCGTCGTACTTCGGGCGGTGGACGAGGCAGAGCTCCAGGCCGGGGGAGCCGGGGGAGGACGTACCGGGGGCGGGGCGCCACAGGACGCAGCCGGCCGCGCGGACGGTGGTGTCGTCTGCGGGACTCACGAGCGCTCATGCCTCCGTCCTGCGGTGGCCGGGTGGTCGTGCGGTGGCCTGGTGGGTCGTGCGGTGGCCGGGTGGTCGTGCGGCGGCCCGATGCCCCTACGGCAGCCTGATGGGTTCCTTGCGCCAGCTGTGCTGGAACGCGTACCTCGCCGCCTCCACCTCATGCCGCTGATCGGCGTGGAGCACACCGAGCGCGTACGCCGTCGCGGGCGCGATGCGCGGCGTACGGGCGGCCTGGGCCGCGGCCGCCGCGGCCTCCGCGGCGTCGCGGTGGCGGTTCAGGGCCTCGCCGGCGGCCAGGAGGCGTACGTCACCGGAGTCCTCGGTCTCCTCGCCGGCGAGTACTTCGAGTGCGTACCGGTGCAGGCGCAGCAGCAGCCGGACCTGGTGCCACGGAGCGTCCTGGGGGTGGGCGACGGGGTCCGGGGAGAGGCCGTGGACCAGCGCCTCCGCGTTGTACGGGCTCCCCGCGGTGACGAGGGGCAGTGCGGCCACGGCGTCGGTGAGGCGGTTCTCCGCGGCGGCGGCCAGGGGGCGGAGGCCGGCGGGGGAGGCGGCGTTGTTCGCGGCGGCGGTCCGGGTCCCGGACGTGGCGGGTCCGGTGGTCCTCAGCGGGACCTCGCTCGCCAGCAGGGCGACCTTGTCGGCGACGGCGTGGAAGCGGCTGCTGCCCAGGGCCTGGAGGGCGGTGGAGTGCGCGCGGGTGCGGGCCAGGGTCAGCTGGCGGTCGAGCAGCGCGCCCGCCTTGGCCGCGCCCACGGTGAGGCTGCCGCGCTCCGGGGGCGCCGGGTGGGCGGCGGGCACGGCGGCGGACACGGCGTCGGTGGCCCGGCCTGCCGTCTGCTGGGCCGGGAACGCCGACGAACCGGACAGCCGGTGCAGGGCCTGGAGCAGGCGTTCCAGGCGGGACGCGTACGCGTGCTCCATCGCCAGCGTGCCGGACAGCCACGCCAGCTCGGGGCGCATGCCCTCCGCCCAGTCGGCGTCCAGCAGGGGCTGGAAGGTGTGCAGGGTGCCGCTGAGACGGCGGGCGGCGCGGCGCAGGGCGCGGGCCGCGTCAACGGGAGCCGCGTCCGGGGCCGCCCGGTCCGAGCGGCGCGCGCCGTGCGCGCCGTTCCCGCCGTGTGTGCCCGTGCCCGATTCCCGGTGCTGGCGCAGGGCGCGGAGGAACTCCGTGGCCTGGGCACGCAGGTAGCCCGCGAGGGCGTCCGGGTCCGCGGGCACCGGCGGGCCGGCAGCGGCCGTGGCCGTGGCGGTGGGGTCCGTCGGGTCAAGGTGTCGCTGTGCCACGCCGGCGCCTCCGGGCGTCTATGAGCATCTCCTGGACGTTGCGCAGGGGCGAGCCGTCCGCGTCGGTCGCGTGCCGGGTCCACTCACCGTCCGAGCCGAGGTGCCAGGAGGCGGTGCCGTCGGACATGCCGGTCTCCAGCATCCGGTTGAGGGCCGCCCGGTGGGCCGGGTCGGTGACCCGGACCAGGGCCTCTATGCGGCGGTCGAGGTTGCGGTGCATCATGTCGGCGCTGCCGAACCAGACCTCGGGCTCACCGCCGTTGCCGAACGCGAAGACGCGCGAGTGTTCGAGGAAGCGGCCGAGAACCGAACGGACCCGGATGTTCTCCGACAGGCCCGTCACGTCCGGGCGCAGCGCGCAGATGCCGCGCACCCACACGTCGACGGGAACGCCCGCCTGGGACGCGCGGTAGCACGCGTCGATCACGGCCTCGTCGACCATCGAGTTGACCTTGATGCGGATGTAGGCGGGACGGCCTGCGCGGTGGTGCTGTATCTCCTTGTGCATGCGGGAGACCAGGCCGTCGCGCAGCGACTTGGGCGCGACGAGGAGGCGGCGGTACGTCTCGCGCCGGGAGTAGCCGGAGAGGCGGTTGAACAGGTCGGAGAGGTCCGCGCCGACCTGCGGGTCGGCGGTGAGCAGGCCGAGGTCCTCGTAGAGGCGGGCCGTCTTCGGGTGGTAGTTGCCGGTGCCGACGTGGCTGTAGCGGCGTAGCGTCTCGCCCTCCTGGCGGACGACGAGCGACAGCTTGCAGTGGGTCTTCAGGCCGACCAGTCCGTAGACGACGTGGCAGCCGGACTCCTCCAGCTTGCGGGCCCACTTGATGTTCGCGTGCTCGTCGAAGCGGGCCTTGATCTCAACCAGGACGAGGACCTGCTTGCCGGACTCGGCCGCGTCGATGAGCGCGTCGACTATCGGGGAGTCGCCGGACGTCCGGTACAGCGTCTGCTTGATCGCGAGGACGTCCGGGTCGGCCGCCGCCTGTTCCAGGAAGGCCTGTACCGAGGTGGAGAAGGAGTCGTACGGGTGGTGGAGCAGCACGTCGCGGCCGCGGAGGGCGGCGAAGATGTCCGGCGCGGACGCGGACTCGACCTCGGCCAGGTCGCGGTGGGTACCGGCGACGAACTTCGGATACTTCAGCTCCGGACGGTCGATGCCGGCGATGCGGAAGAGGCCCGTGAGGTCGAGGGGGCCGGGGAGCGGGTAGACCTCCGCCTCGCCGATCTTCAGCTCGCGGACGAGGAGGTCCAGGACCTCGCGGTCGACGGACTCCTCGACCTCCAGGCGTACGGGCGGGCCGAAACGCCGCCGCATGAGTTCCTTCTCGAGGGCCTGGAGGAGGTTCTCCGCGTCGTCCTCCTCCACCTCCAGGTCCTCGTTGCGGGTGAGGCGGAAGGCGTGGTGCTCCAGGACCTCCATGCCGGGGAACAGTTCTTCGAGGTGGGCGGCGATGACGTCCTCGATGGGGACGTAGCGGCCCGGGGACGCCTCCAGGAAGCGGGAGAGCAGCGGGGGGACCTTGACCCGCGCGAAGTGGCGGTGGCCGGTCACCGGGTTGCGGACGACGACCGCGAGGTTGAGGGAGAGGCCCGAGATGTACGGGAAGGGGTGGGCCGGGTCGACCGCGAGGGGGGTGAGGACCGGGAAGATCTGGTGCCGGAAGAGGGTGAAGAGGCGGGCCTGCTCCTTCTCCGCGAGTTCGTTCCAGCGGACCAGGTGGATGCCCTGCTCGGCGAGTGCCGGGGCGACGTCCTCGTGGAAGCAGGCGGCGTGCCGGGCCATGAGTTCGCGGGAGCGGGCCCAGATCATCTCCAGGACCTCGCGGGGCTGGAGGCCGGAGGCGGAGCGGGTGGCGACGCCGGTCGCGATGCGGCGCTTGAGGCCGGCGACGCGGACCATGAAGAACTCGTCCAGGTTGCTGGCGAAGATCGCGAGGAAGTTGGCGCGCTCCAGGAGGGGAGTGCCCGGGTCCTCGGCCAGTTCGAGCACGCGTTCGTTGAACGCGAGCCAGCTGCGTTCGCGGTCCAGGAAGCGGCCCTGCGGGAGCTGGGCGCCGCCGGCCTGGGACTCCTCCGACTCCTCGTACCCGTCGAGGTCCGCGTCGATGTCGGGTTCCAGGTCGGAGACCGTGGCGGCCACGGTGTGCGGGCGGTGCGCGGCGATGGAGCCCACGGAGGGCTGCGTGTGCTGGACCTCTGCCTGGCTGTTCGGCTGCCTCATGAACCCATTCTTCCGCGCCGCACGCAGGACAGGCGCGTCGGAAGGCGCGGAATGCTCTGCTCCCGGTGGCACGGTCGGCTTCATTCGGTGAGCGTCGCAAGGCTGTCTGAATCAATGGTTACGAGGACATGACGCGTGGGATAGCGGCGGGCCTCCGGCGATGGTGCGGGTGCCTGCGGCGGCTCGGGCGGATTCGGCCTGCGGTCGTGCCCGCGTCGGGTGACGGGACGGCTCGCGGCGGCCAGCGCCCGCGCCCCGCGCCCCGCGCCCCGGGCCTCGGGCCTCGGGCCTCGGGCTTCGGGCTTCGGGCTTCGGGCTTCGGGCTTCGGGCTTCGGGCCCCGCGCCTCGGGCCCCGCGCCCCGCGCCCCGCGCCCCGCGCCTCGGGCCCCGGGCCCCGGGCCCCGCGCCCCGGCCGAGCGCCCGGGCCGGGCGTCGGGCCACAGGACGGCGTGCCCACGTTCGCCGTCCGGGATTTCCGCCTGCGATCGTGTGAACCGATCGGCAGGGCCCGTCCGATGAGGAGGCGTGAGCGAAACGAGAAGCGACGGGGAGCTGCTGCGGGCCGTCGCGGCCGATGCCGACCGGCGTGCCTTCGAGGAGCTGTACCGCAGGTACGCCCCCTGGCTGGCCGCACGCCTGCGCGGCCGCTGCGCCGACGCCGGTGTCGTCGACGACGTCGTACAGGAAACCTTCCTGGCGGTGTGGCGCGGCAGTGCGCGCTACCGGCAGGAGGGCGACGTGGCGGGGTGGCTGTGGCGGATCGGGGCGCGGCGGCTGGTCGACGTGCTGCGCGGCGACGGGGCGCGGGGGCGGCTGCGGCAGGCCCTGGCCCGGTTGCGGCACCGCGACGAGGCCTCCGCCGAGGAGCGGGTGCTCGCCGGCGTCGAGCACGGCGACCTCGCCGGCGCCCTCGTACGGCTCTCGCCGGAGCTGCGCGCGGTGCTCCAGGCCACCGTCATCGACGGGCTGACCACCCGTGAGGCGGCCGTCCTGCTCGGCATCCCGCCGGGCACGGTCAAGACGCGGGCGATGCGCGCCCGCCGGCAGCTGCGGGAGGCGCTGGCATGAGTGACGAGGACAGCCGTCGCCGGAGGACCTGGCACGTGGACGAGGACGACCTGCGGGCCTACGCCCGGGGCGGACTGGCGGCGCCCGCGCTGTGGTCCGCCGACGCCCACCTGACCGCCTGCGCGTACTGCCGCGGCGTTCTCGCCGAGGTGAGTGACGCCGCCGCTCTGGAGGCGGGGTGGGAGCGGCTCGACGCCGAGCTGGACGCGCCCCGGCCGGGCTGGTTCGAAGGGCTGCTGGTGCGGTGCGGCGTCGGTGACGGCACCGCGCGGCTGCTCGCGGCCACCCCCGTACTGCGCCGGTCCTGGCTCGGCGCGGTCGTCGCCGTGCTGCTGATCACCTTCGCCGTCGCTCTCATGGCCGGCGCCGCCGGCAAGCCCGCACTCTTCCTCGCCGTCGCTCCGCTGCTGCCGCTGGCCGGCGTGGCGCTCGCCTACGGGCCCGCGCTGGATCCGACGCACGAGATGACGGTCGTCTCACCGATGCACGGCTTCCGGCTGCTGATGATCCGTACGGTCGCCGTGCTGGCCGTCGCGCTCGGGGTGAACGGGCTGGCGACGTTCGCCCTGCCGGGGTACGGGCTGCGCGCCCTGGCCTGGCTGCTGCCCGGGCTCGCCCTCACCGCGACCGGGCTCGCGCTGACGCCCCGGCTGGGCCCGGTTCTCGCGCCGTCCGTGGTCGCGGGGACGTGGGTGGCGGTGCTGCTCACCGCGGACGCGGCGCGCGCGGCCGAGGACAGTCCGCTGGCGCCGTTCACGGTGGCCGGGCAGGGCGTGTCCGGGGTGGTGGCCGTGCTGGGTGCCGGGCTGCTGTTCCTGTTCCGCGACCGGTTCGACGTCTTTGCGCGGGGTGCCGCGTGAGTCCTGCCTTCTTCCTTGTCCTTTCCGTGTACGGGAGTGCCGTATGAACCACCCCACCGTTTCCGCCTCCGGGCTCAGCCTGCACTACGGCCGCACCCGCGCCCTCGACGACGTGTCGCTGCGGCTGACCCCGGGCGTCACCGGGCTGCTCGGGCCCAACGGCGCCGGGAAGACCACGCTGCTGCGCGTGCTCGCCACCGCCGTACCCGCCGACCGGGGGGCCTTCACCGTGCTCGGGCACGACCCCGGGACCGCGAGCGGGCGGCAGGAGGTGCGGCGGCGGCTCGGCTATCTGCCGCAGACGCCCGGCTTCCATCCGGACTTCACCGCCTTCGAGTTCGTCGACTACGTCGCGATCCTGAAGGAACTGGCGGACCGTGGCGCCCGGCACCGTGAGGTGCGGCGGGTGCTGGAGGAGGTCGACCTGGCGGACGTGCGCGGGCGGAGGATCAAGAAGCTGTCCGGGGGAATGCGGCAGCGGGTGGCGCTCGCCGCCGCGCTGGTGGGCGGCCCCGGGTTCCTGGTGCTCGACGAGCCGACCGTCGGGCTGGACCCGGAACAGCGGATGCGGTTCCGGGAGCTGATCGCCGGGGCGGGGGAGGGGCGGACCGTGCTGCTGTCCACCCACCAGACCGAGGACGTGGCGATGCTCTGCCACCGGGTGGTCGTCATGGCCGCCGGCGCCGTGAGGTTCGACGGGACCCCGGCCGAGCTGACCGCGCGGGCCGCGGGGCGGGTGTGGAGCAGCACGGAGCGGGACGCGGGCGCGAAGGCCGGGTGGCGTACCGGGACCGGATCATTCCGGAACGTGGGTGATCCGCCCGCCGGAGCGGAGTTGGTCGACCCCACCCTGGAGGACGGCTACCTGCTCGCCCTCGACGGCGCCGACGCGGGTGTGTCCGCATGAGCGCCGTACTCACCGTGACCCCGCCCGCCGTGGAGACCGGGCCGCGCGGCGGCGCGCGGGCCGTGCTCGCCCTGGCCCGGTTCGAGGCACGCCGGTTGCTGCTGAGCGTCCCCGTTGTCATCGCCTTCGTGGCGTATGTCGCGTGGATCGTCTGGCGTACGCGGAGCTCCTGGGACGGCTATCCGGCGTTGCAGGACGTCGACCGCGCCACCCAGAGCATGCCGATGCTCGTCGGCCTCGCCGTGCTGCTGTCCGCCAACCTCGCCGCCCTGCGCTCCGGACGGCACGGCACCGAGAACCACTTCGCGGTGCTGGTGATGACGTCCTGGGGCCGTACGGTGGCCCACGCGCTGTCCGTCGTGCCGGCCGCCCTGCTCACCGCGGTGTGCGTGGCCGGCCAGTTCGCCTGGGAGGCGTTCAAGCCGGGCGCGGTCGGGCACGGTTCGCCGGCCGAGCTGCTCGTCGGGCCGCTGACGGTGCTGCTGTTCGGGACCTTCGGGGTGCTGCTGGCCCGGGTGATCCGGTCCGCGCCCGCCGCGCCGCTGGTGCTGGTCCTGCTGCTGTTCACGCTCGTTCTCGGTACGGCGCCGGGCGGCGCGAGCGGGCTGTCCTGGCTGGCGCCGGTCGTCGCCGACGTCAGCCCCAACACCCTGCCCTCCGACCTGCTGGGACGGCCGGCCGCCTGGCACGCCCTCTACCTGGCGGGCGCGGCCCTGTGCGCGGCCTCCCTCGCGGTGCTCGTCGCCGGCGCGCGGAACCTGGCCGTCCGGGCGGGTGTCGTCCTGACCCTCGCACTGGCGGTGACGGGCGGCGTCATGCAGGCCGGAGGTGCGGCGCCGTCGCCGGAACTGACCGCGGCCCGCGAACGCGCCTCGGTACGCCCCGACCTGACCTGCGTCGAGCACGGCCGGTCGACGTACTGCGCCTTCCCCGAGTGGGTGCCCCGCACCGGCACCTGGGCCGGGGTCGTGGACCGGGTCCAGTCCCTCACGGGCGGCTCCGCGCGCGACCGGCGGCTCGTCGTACGGCAGCGGATCGACGCCCGGTACGGGATGGAGGGCGACGCCGCGATCCCCGCGCTGACCGACGCCCACCAGGTGACCGTGGGCACCTCCTGGGGCGGCAACCGGGTCCCCGAGTTCTCCAGCGCCGTCGCCGCCGTCCTCGTCGCGGGCACCGAGGAGGCGGGCAGCGAGATCTGCGACGGGCGGATGGTCACCCTCATGTGGCTGTCCCTGAGCTGGCAGGACGACCCGGTGAACGCCCTGCGCCGGGTCCGCGTCGACGACAGTGCGCAGGGTTCCGCGGTCGTCCTGTCGCCCACCGACCCGCTGTCCATGACGGAGGGACAGACGGACGTCGTACGGCGCCTGCTGGAGAGTCCGCCCGCCGGTGTCGGCGAGCAGGTGAAGGCGCACTGGGACGAGCTGGCCTCGCCGGGCGTCACGACGGCCCGGGCCGCCGAACTGCTGGGTGTGGCCGGACCGGAGAAGGCGGACTCGTGCGAGGAGTGACACCGGCCCTCGTCGGCCCGGTGTGGCGCACGTTGCCGTGGCGTGGTCTGGCGGCGGCCGGCACTCTCGGGCTGCTGCTCGCCGCGACGCCGGACGCCGCCGGCGTGGAACCCACTTCCTGGGAGACGCTCACCCTCCTGCGGGGCGTCGCCCTGATCGGCGCCCTCGGCCTGGCCTTCCTGCTGGACGACCCGGCCCGGGACCTCACCACACCGGTCCCGACCCGGCGCCCGCCGCGGCAGGCGCTGCGGGTGGCCATGGTCGCACCGCTCGCCGCGCTGTGGTGGACGGCCGTACTGCTGCTCGCCCCCTCGGCGTCCCGGCCCCCGGCCGGTGACGTCACCGTGGAGGCGGCGGTACTGGGCGTAGTGGCGCTCGCCGGTGCCGCGACGGCGGTACGGCTGACGGACGAGGCGCGTCCGGGGCCGTCCGTCGCGGCGGCCCTGCTGCTCGCGGCGGTCCTCGTGCCGCTGCTGGCGCCGGAGGGCTGGGCGTTGTTCGTGCCGCCCGAAGACCCGCGGTGGCCGGCGGCGCACGACCGGTGGGCGGTGCTGCTGGCGGCGGCGGCCGTGGTGTGGGGGGTGTGCGGGCCGGAGCCGCTGGGGCGGTGGGGGAGGCGGTCGCGCGGGGTTGGCGGACCGGCTTGACGGATCTGCTTCGCGGGCCGGTTCGGCGGGCCGGCGCAGGGACGGCGCAGGGACGGCGCAGGGACGGCGCAGGGACGGCGCGGGGACGGCGCGGGGCCGGTCGGGTCGGACGGGTCGGTCGGCTCAGGACCGGCCGGTTTGGCGGGCCGGCTCAGGTCTGGGCCGGGTCGGCGGGGCGGCTCAGGACCGGTCGGTTTGGTGGGTGGGTTCGGGGCCGGGTGGGTTTGGTGGGCTGGTTCGGGGCCGGTCGGTTGTGCGGGCCGGGGCGGGGTCGGGTGGGTTGGTTCGGGGCCGGCCGGTTCGGTGGGCTGGTTCGGACCGGCTGGTTCGGGGCCGGGTGGGTTTGGTGGGCTGGTTCGGGGCCGGTCGGTTGTGCGGGCCGGGTCGGGGTCGGGTGGGTTGGTTCGGGGCCGGCCGGTTCGGTGGGCTGGTTCGGACCGGCTGGTTCGGGGCCGGGTGGGTTCGGTGGGCCGGCTCGGGACCGGCCGGTTGCGCGGACCGGCCCCGGTTCGGGGCCGGGTGGGTTCGGTGGGCCGGCTCGGGACCGGCCGGTTGCGCGGACCGGCCCAGGGCCGGGCCGTCTCACGTCTCCGTGCGGTACATCAGGTCCGTCTCGTGGGTGACGAAGCCCAGGCGTTCGTAGACGGACACCGCCGCCTTGTTGTCCGCGTCGACGTACAGCATCGCCGTGGGCAGTCCCTGCTCCGCCAGGTGCCGCAGGCCGATCGTGGTGAGGGCCTTGCCGAGGCCGCCGCCCTGGATGTCGGGACGGATGCCGAGGACGTACACCTCACCGAGCCGCTCCTCGGCGTGCACCTTGGTCCAGTGGAAGCCGATCAGCTCGCCGCCCCGCTCGGCCAGGAAGAACCCCGCCGGGTCGAACCAGGCCTCGGCCTTGCGGTCGTCGAGGTCCCGCTGCGTGAGCGAGCCCTGCTCGGGGTGGTGGGCGAAGGCGGCGGCGTTGACCGCGAGCCAGGCGGTGTCGTCCTGCCCCGGCACGAAGGTCCGCACGGTCACGCCCTCGGGGAGACGCGGGTCCGGCAGCTCCAGGTCGGCCAACGGGCGCCGCATCTGCCGCAGTTCGCGAAACAGGGTCAGCCCGAGCACCTGCGCGAGATGCCGGGCGGCGGAGTGGCCGCCGTGCGCCCAGATCCGCAGCCGCTTGCCGGAGGCGGCGAGCAGAGCGGAACCCAGCGCCCGCCCGTGTCCCTGCCCCCGGTGCGAGGGGTGGACGACCAGTTCGGCGGCCGGGGGCTCGATCGGGTCGGTGCCCTCCAGCTGGGCGTAGCCGACGAGTTCGCCGCCGTTCACGCTGAGCAGCAGGTGCGCGATGCCCTCCCGCGCGGGGCCGCGCAGCTGCAGCCGGCCCTGTTCGGACACGGCCTGCTGCCCGTCGGTGCGGGCGGCCTCGGTGAGCAGGGCGAGGACGGCTTCGGTCTGCTCCGGGGCGAGTTCGGCGAGGGTCTCGATCGAGCGGGGGCGGCCGGGCTGCACGGTGTCGTCGCTGGTCATGCGTACGAGGGTAAGGGGCGGGTGCGGCAAAGCGGCGGCAGCCGGGGCAGCTGGCCGGAGGTGGAGGTACACCAGGATGTAACCCGTCACCCCCTGTCGCGCTACGCGCGTTGACTCTAGGCTGCTGCGCCGACGAGCCGTCTCCTCAGCGGCTCGCGCTCACGCACACCCACAGGGGGGCGCATGCCAGTCACAGCACAGCCGCACCAACCGCGCCGCAGCCGCCGTACGAAGCGTCTCCTCGCCGCGGCCGCCACGGTCGTCACCGCCGGCGCGCTCGCCGCCGCGGCGCTTCCGGCGTCGGCGAACGCGGGCGAGACCCAGCGCGGCAACGGCGGTCACGGCCACGGACATGGCCATGGTCACGGCCGCTACCAGGACGTCCAGCTCCTCTCCTTCAACGACCTGCACGGCAATCTGGAGCCCCCGGCCGGCTCCTCCGGCCGGGTCACGGAGCACCAGCCGGACGGCACGACGAAGACGGTGGACGCGGGCGGCGTCGAATACCTCGCCACGCACCTCCGCGAGGCCCGCGAGGGCAACCGCTACTCCATCACCGCCGCAGGCGGCGACATGGTCGGCGCGTCCCCCCTCCTCTCCGGCCTCTTCCACGACGAGCCGACCATCGAGGCACTGAACAAGCTCGACCTGGACGTGACGAGCGTCGGCAACCACGAGTTCGACGAGGGCGCCAAGGAGCTGGCCCGCCTCCAGAACGGCGGCTGCCACCCCACCGAGGGCTGCTACACGGACAAGGAGTTCAAGGGCGCCGACTTCCCGTACCTGGCGGCCAACGTCCTGGACGAGAAGACGAAGAAGCCCATCCTGAAGCCCTACTGGGTGTGGAAGCAGAAGGGCGTCAAGGTCGGCTTCATCGGCGTGACCCTGGAGGGCACCCCGGACATCGTCTCGGCGGAGGGCGTCAAGGGCCTCTCCTTCAAGGACGAGGTCGAGACGATCAACACATACGCCAAGGTGCTCCAGCGCCAGGGCGTGAAGTCGATCGTCGCCCTGGTCCACGAGGGCGGCTTCCCGGCCTCGTCCTCCTACAACTACGACTGCGACTCCCCGGGCGCCGGCGACGGCATATCCGGCCCGATCGCCGACATCGCGAAGAACGTCACGCCCGAGGTGGACGCGCTGGTCACCGGCCACACCCACGCGGCGTACGTCTGCACGATCCCCGACCCGGCGGGCAAGCCCCGCATGGTCACGTCGGCCGCGTCCTTCGGCCGCCTGTACACGGACACGACGCTGACCTACGACCGCGCGACGGGTGACATCGCCCGTACGGCCGTGAAGTCCGCGAACCACGTGGTGACACGGGACGTACCGAAGGCACCGGACATGACCCGCCTGATCGACAAGTGGAGCACCCTCGCCGCCCCGATCGGCAACCGCCCCATCGGCTACATCTCCGGCGACATCAACCGGGACGGCACCGAGTCCCCGCTCGGCGACCTGATCGCCGACGCGCAACTGGCCTACGGCAGGACCCAGGACCCGGAGACCGACCTGGCTCTGATGAACCCCGGCGGCATCCGCGCACCCCTCACCTACACCGCCACGGGCGCCGAGGGCGACGGCGTCGTCACGTACGCCGAGGGCTTCACCGTCCAGCCCTTCGCCAACACCGTGAACCTCAAGGACTACACGGGCGCCCAGCTCATCCAGGTCCTCAAGGAGCAGGTGAGCGGCCCGAACGAGGCGGCCCCGAAGATCCTCCAGATCTCCTCCGGACTCACCTACACCCTGGACCTGACCAGGACCGGCGCGGACCGGGTCGTCACGGACTCCATCCGCCTCAACGGCTCGCCGGTCGACGAGAACGCCACCTACCGCGTCGCGTCCAACAGCTTCCTCGCGGGCGGCGGCGACGGCTTCCCCACGCTGGGCGAGGGCGCGAACGAACTCGTCGGCACGGACGACCTGACGGCGCTGGAGGAGTACCTGACGGCCAACTCGTCGGCGGCCGCCCCGATCACCCCGCCGGCGGCCGACCGCATCACGGTCGTGCGGTAGCCGACCCCGCAGAAGCGAGTACAGATCGGCATGTGATGTTCGCGCCGCGCTCATATGGGCGCGGCGCGGACAGTTGGCCTGGAAGTGTCACCGCGATCGACCGCCACCATCGGCGACCCGTTCGCCCCGGCTGACCGCGATCCGGAGCAGATCCGCGAGGGCCTCGGTCGCCCGGACCAACGCGAACCGCACCGCCCGCTCCCCGGCCTTCCGGACGGCAAGCACGGCCCTGGCTCCCGCGAGCACCTCCTCACCGGAGTCCACCTGGGCCGCCTCGATCTCATCGGCGAGCCGCGAGAGCCGACTCTGCCCGCTGTCGGCACTCAGGTAGCAGGGCTTGCCTTCGGGGGTGGTCCAGGGGAGGAGGCGGAGCGGGGGAGTGGGCATGGCTTGTCCCCTCGATACCAACGACCAGCGGCGATTACGTTTCGTGCCTCGATCGTCACTGACCGCGCGTACGCTGCGGAAGGGGCCGGCTGTTGCCTGGTCAGCAGACAACGGGAGGAGCGAGGTGGCCGAACACCCGCTCGGGGACGGGCAATCGAGACGCGCGGAGCTGGGTGACACGCTCCGGATGCTGCGTGACAAGGCGGGCAAGTCACTCGGGCAGCTGGCTGAGGAGACCTCGTACGACAAGAGCTACCTGTACCGCTTGGAGAAGGGCGAACGGCTCTCCAAGCGGGCGGTCATGGAGGACCTCGACAGGTATCACGGTACGGGCGATCTGCTGGTTCGCTTGTGGCGCGATGCGCGCCAGGAGGTCATCAAGGACAAGTACAAGGCGTTCATGGAACTCGAAGCGGCGGCTCGGGTGATGTGGCTGTTCCAGCTCCGGGTCCCGGGCCTGTTGCAGACCGAGGACTACGCGCGGGCAGTGTTGTCGGGAGCGCAGGCAACGGCGGGCAACAGCGAGGCAGTCGAGGAACAGGTCGCCTTGCGCCTGGGACGGCAGGAGCTGCTGCATCGACAACCGGCGCCGAGTGTCCGCGTGATACTGGACGAAGGGGCGCTGCGGCGATCCGTTCCGGACAGGAAGGTGTGGGAGGACCAGCTCTCGCATCTGGTGGACGCCGCGGAACTGCCCACGGTCGCGCTTCAGGTATTGCCCTACACGGCTGGTGTGCACGACCTCATGGACAGCCACCTCTGGCTCCTGTGGCAACGGGTCGGCGACCCCGTTGCCTACGTGGAAGGCAACGGCTTCGGCGAGTTGATCGACGATCCGGACAAGGTTCTGTCCTTTCGCTTGTCCTACGATCTGGTCAGGGACGCGGCTCTGACTCCGCTGGAGTCGGTGGCGTTCATCAAGGGCCTTCTGGAGGAGCGCAGATCATGAACCGACTCCCTGACCTCACCGCCGCGACCTGGCGCAAGTCCTCCTACAGCGACGGGGGCGGCACGAACTGCGTCGAGGTCGCCGACGGTCACCCCGGCCTCGTCCCCGTGCGCGACAGCAAGGTGCCGGACGGCCGGGTGCTGGTCTTCGGGGCGATGGCGTGGGGGGCGTTCGTGGCCGGGCTGACGGCATAACCCCTCGGGCCGAGCTGGGCGGAGTCAAGCGGGGCGAGGGTCGTAGGCACCTTCGGGTGAAGGAAGCGACGGCCGGCGGCCTCCTGACCGTGGCGCGACTATGGTGGGGTCATGGCAGAGAACACGACCATCCAGGTGTCACGCCAGGCCCGCGACCACCTCGCGCAGGTCGCCAAGGAGCGAGGCATGACCCTCGGCCAGCTCGTCGAGCAGCTGGCCTCGGAGCAGCCGACGGCGGAGCAGATCGCGGAGCGGGTGGCGGCCGATCGGCAGGTCGTCCGTGACGTCGTCGGCGTAGCGATCAGCGACGAGGAATTCGACCGGGCGCCCGACGTGCTCGGGAACATCTATCGCATCGCCGCCGAGAAGGTCCGGATGGCCCGAGGCGACGCCGCGTGATCATTCTGGACACCGGCGCGACCCGTGCCCTCGCGGACGGCCACAAGACGCTGAACCTGCTCGCCGGAAACATGGCTCGTACGCCCGGCGATCTGCTCCGCATTCCCGCCCTCTGCCTCGTGCAGGCGGAGTCGGAGGAAGCGGGGGCGGGCGGACGGGTACTGGCCTTCTCGTCGGTGGTCGTCGACGACCTGGACACGGCCGGGTCGGTCACCGTCGGCACCATGATCCGCGACGGGTACGGAGGCGCGGACACCTGTCACGCCCTGTACTGCGCGCTGCCGCGCCCCGAGTTCACGGGTATGTCCATCCTCCTCACGGACCGCGAGGACGCGTACCCGCCCGGCGTCGTGACCGTCGACATCGACGCCCCCGGCATGCTCGGCTACCACTGACCCCCGTCGGCCGCCCCCGTCTCCGGCGGCGGTACCGGCGCCCCCGGCAGCCGTACGGTCGCCACCGTCCCGCCGCCACCGGTCTCGGCCGGAGTCAGGCTGACGGTGCCGCCCGCCTGCTGCACCGTGCGGGCCACGATCGACAGGCCGAGGCCCGAGCCGGGCAGGGCGCGTGCGCTCGGGGAGCGCCAGAAGCGGTCGAAGACGTGGGGGAGTTCCTCGGCGGGGATGCCGGGGCCGTGGTCGCGGACGGTGAGGACGCCGTCGGCGAGGCGTACGTCGACGGTGCCGGAGTCCGGGCTGAACTTCACCGCGTTGTCCAGGATGTTGACGACCGCGCGTTCCAGCGCGGCCGGCTCCGCCCGTACGTACCAGGGCTGTACGTCCGCCGTGACGGTCAGCTCGGGGCCGCGCAGGCGGGCGCGGCGCAGGGCCGACTCGACGACGTCGTGCCAGGCGAGGATGCGGGTACGGCCCTCGTGCTGGCCGGTGTCGGGGCGGGAGAGTTCCTGGAGGTCGCCGATCAGGGCGGCCAGTTCTGTCATCTGGGCCTTGACCGAGGCGAGGAGCGCCTTGCGGTCCGCCTCGGGGATGGGGCGGCCGGTCTCCTCGCTGCGGGTGAGGAGTTCGATGTTGGTGCGCAGGGAGGTGAGGGGGGTGCGGAGTTCGTGGCCGGCGTCGGCGATGAGCTGCTGTTGCAGGTCGCGGGAGCTGGCCAGGGAGGACGTCATGCTGTTGAAGGAGCGCGAGAGGCGGGCGATCTCGTCCTCGCTGTCGTCCTCGACGGGGATGCGGACGGTGAGGTCCTCGGTGCGGGCCACGTGTTCCACGGCCCGGGTCAGTTCGTCGACGGGGCGCAGGCCCGTCCGGGCCACCCAGAGGCCGGCGGCACCGGCGCCCACGACGCCGACGCCGGAAACGAGGAGGAGAACCCAGACCAGCGAGGACAGCGGTTCGGTGACATCGCTCACCGGCTTGGCGACGGAGACGGCGATGCCCGGCTGCACCTGCTTGGTGACGCGGTCGAAGACCGGACGGGTGTAGACGCGGACCGCGGTGCCGTCGACGGTCTTCGAGGTGTGCAGCGCGCTTTCCGCCAGGCCGTCGGCGACGGCTACGTCCGCGTCCTGCACGCGCATCTCCGCACTGCCGGGATCGACGCAGGTGGAGCCGTCCGAGTAGAGGATCGTGACGATGGGGGCGTTCGGCGCTCGGGGCAGCTCCTGCGGATCGGCCGACCGGCAGTTGGCCAGCATGCTCTGCAGCAGTTGGCTGGAGACCTGTTCGCCGCGCAGCTGATCGTCCAGTTGGTTGTACAGCTGGTTGCGGACCACGAACCAGCACGTCACCGAAACCGCCGCCACCGCGAACGCCACGGCCGCCGCCACCAGCAACGACAGCCGGGCCCGGATGGGCAGGGCACGGACGCGGCGGACCAGTCCTCTCACTCCGCGCCGCCCTGCCGAAGGACGTAGCCCACGCCGCGGACCGTGTGGACGAGGCGTGGTTCGCCGGCCGCCTCGGTCTTGCGGCGCAGGTACATGACGTACACGTCGAGGGAGTTGGACGACGGCTCGAAGTCGAAGCCCCAGACCGCCTTGAGGATCTGCTCCCGGGTGAGGACCTGGCGCGGGTGTGCCATGAACATCTCGAGGAGGGTGAACTCGGTGCGGGTCAGTTCCACCGGGCGTCCGGCCCGCACGACCTCCCGCGTCGCCAGGTCCATGGTCAGGTCGGCGAAGGTGAGGGTGTCGTCGTTGTCGGCGCCGGCCTCCACGGCCGCCGCGTAGGAGCTGCGGCGCAGCAGCGCGCGGATGCGGGCGAGGAGTTCGTCCAGTTCGAAGGGCTTGACCAGGTAGTCGTCGGCACCGGCGTCCAGGCCGGTCACCCGGTCACCGACCGTGTCGCGGGCCGTCAGCATCAGGATGGGGGTGACATCGCCCGCGCCGCGGATGCGCCGGGCGGCGGTCAGGCCGTCCATGCGGGGCATCTGGATGTCGAGGACGAGCAGGTCGGGCCGGTACGCCGCCGCCTTCTCCAGGGCGTCGGCGCCGTCGACGGCGACCTCGGTGTCGTACCCCTCGAAGGCGAGGCTGCGCTGGAGGGCTTCGCGGACCGCGGGCTCGTCGTCGACGATCAGGATGCGCTGGGTGTCACGGTCGCGGTCGCCTTCTGCGGGGCTCATGGGCTCGGATCCCTCGGAATTCTCGGATGCGGTGTCGGGTGACGGCTGCCAACGCCTTCAGCGTCGCATGTTCGCACCGGCCTGGGGCCGACCGCTCAGCCGTCGGCGCCCGCTCGCAGCTTGGGCAGGTCGGCCTGCACCGTGTTGATCGGGATGGCGAAGCCGAGGCCGACGCTGCCCGCACCGGCGGAGGACTCGGCCGACGAGTACATCGCGGAGTTGATGCCGATGATGTTGCCGTTCATGTCGATCAGCGCACCGCCGGAGTTGCCCGGGTTGAGGGACGCGTCGGTCTGGATCGCCTTGTACGTCGTCGTGGACGAGCCGGTGTCGCCGTTGAACTCCTGACCACCGAACTCGAACGGCCAGCCGCCGCCCTGCCCCTGCTGCTGTTGCTGCCGGCCCTCGTCGGTCGAGACGGTCACGTCACGGTCCAGGGCGGAGACGATGCCGCTGGTCACGGTGCCGGTCAGGCCTTCCGGGGAGCCGATCGCGACGACCTGGTCGCCGACCCCGACGCCGGCGGAGTCACCGAGGGTCGCGGCCTTCAGGCCCGAGGCGTTCTCCAGCTTTATCAGCGCCAGGTCCTTGCTGCTGTCGGTGCCGACGACCTGGGCGGTGTACTGCTTGCCGTCGCTGGTCGTGACCTTGACGGAGGAGGCGCCGGAGACGACGTGGTTGTTGGTGATGATCTCGCCGTCGCCGGTGATGATCACGCCGGAGCCGGTGGAGGAACCGGCGTTCGAGGTGGCGCTGATCTCCACGATGCTCGCGCTGACCGCCTCGGCGACCCCGGCGACCGTGCCCTTCTGGCCGGTGGGCACCACGTCGGTGCTGGTGGCACTGGAGGCGACGGTGCCGCTGCCGGTCAGCTCCTGGATGCCGTACGCGGTGCCGCCGCCGACGGCCGCCGCGACGATCGCCACGGCCGCGAGCAGGGCGACGGGGCCGCGTCGACGGGACGCGCGCTTCTTGTGCGGCTGCTCGGGCTGCCCGTCCTGGAAGGAGGCGGCGGGCGGCTGGGCCGGCGGGGGCGGCCACTCGGGGTTGACGGGAGAGGAGGCGTGCTGCTGGGCACCTTGGTACGGATTCCCGTACGGGTTCTCTTGCGCGTGCTCGTACTCGCCGTTGCGGCGGAGGCTCTCGGTCATGTCCATGAGCTTCCCGCCCTCGTATGAGAGCGGCCTGAGTGCTGCCTGAGAAGCCCGGCAGAACCTCGTATGCCCGATATAAAGACGTGCGGCGAGGGTGCTACTCGCAGCCGCAGGACTGCCGGACCACCAGGCGCGACGGGAAGACCTTCAGCCGCTCGCGCCGTGAGCCCGCCACCCGCAGGCCGTCGTCCAGGACCAGGTCCACGGCCTCCCGCGCCATCGCCGACCGGTCCGAGGCGACCGTCGTCAGCGGCGGGTCCGCGAGGCCCGCCTCCTTGATGTCGTCGAAGCCGGCCACCGCCAGCTCGCCGGGCACGTCGATGCGCAGCTCACGGGCCGCGCGCAGCAGACCGATCGCCTGGTCGTCGGTGGAGCAGAAGATCGCGGGCGGGCGCTGCGGTCCGGAGAGGAGCTCCAGCCCCACGCGGTACGCGTCGTAGCGGTTGTACGGCGCCTCGAAGAGCCGGCCCTCGGTGGAGAGCCCGGCCTCCTTCATCGCGCGCTTCCAGCCCTCGACGTGGTCGGAGACCGGGTCGCCGACGGACGGGGTCTCGGCGGTGCCACCCATACAGGCGACGTACTCGTACCCGTGTTCCAGCAGGTGGCGTACGGCGAGCTGGGCGCCGCCCAGGTCGTCGGTGACGACGGCGACGTCGTCGATGGCCTCGGGGCGCTCGTGCAGCAGGACGACCCGGGCGTCCCAGGCGTCGATCTCGGCGGCGGCCATGTCGTTCAGGGCGTGACTGACCAGGATCAGGCCGGAGACGCGCATGCCGAGGAAGGCCCGCAGGTAGTGGACCTCGCGCTCGCCGACGTAGTCGGAGTTGCCGACGAGCACCATCTTCCCGCGCTCGGCGGCGGCCCACTCGACCGCGTGCGCCATCTCCGCGAAGAAGGGCTGGCGCGCGTCCGGCACGATCAGGCCTATGAGGTCCGTGCGCCGCGACGCCATCGCCTGGGCGACCCGGTCCGGCCGGTACCCCAGTTCCTTGATCGCGGCGAGGACACGCTCGCGCGTGGCCGGGGCGACCGGCCGGGGTCCGTTGTTGATGACATAGCTGACGACGGCGGTGGAAGTCCCCGCCAGTCGCGCCACGTCATCCCGAGTCACCTTGGCCACGCGCGGAGTCTACGCGGATGGATCCGCCCTGGGCAGGGCGTATCACACCTTGGTTGACGTCGCTTCCACCGCGGTGTCCGCCGGCGCCTCCGACCGGGTCCCGGGCTTCGCCCTGGCGTCCTCCGCGCGTTCCCCCTTCTCGGG
Source organism: Streptomyces sp. NPDC097107 (assembly GCF_044762405.1). Classification (NCBI taxonomy): domain Bacteria; kingdom Bacillati; phylum Actinomycetota; class Actinomycetes; order Kitasatosporales; family Streptomycetaceae; genus Streptomyces; species Streptomyces sp. NPDC097107. The sequence goes on from NZ_JBIWEF010000004.1 coordinate 40,070, forward strand.
CTTCTCCGGGGTGACGAAGCGGTAGCCGACGTTGCGGACGGTGCCGATCAGTGACTCGTGCTCGGGGCCGAGTTTGGCGCGCAGCCGCCGTACGTGCACGTCGACCGTGCGGGTGCCGCCGAAGTAGTCGTAGCCCCAGACCTCCTGGAGCAGCTGGGCGCGGGTGAAGACCCGGCCCGGGTGCTGGGCGAGGTACTTGAGCAGCTCGAACTCCTTGAAGGTGAGGTCCAGGATCCGGCCCTTGAGCTTGGCGGAGTACGTCGCCTCGTCCACGGACAGGTCGCCGTTGCGGATCTCCATGGGGGAGTCGTCGCCGACGATCTGCTGGCGGCCCATGGCCAATCGCAGCCGGGCCTCGACCTCCGCCGGGCCGGCGGTGTCCAGCAGCACGTCGTCGATGCCCCAGTCGGCGGTGACGGCGGCGAGGCCGCCCTCGGTGACGACGAGGACGAGTGGACAGCTGAGCCCGGTGGAGCGCAGCAGCTGGCACAGGCTGCGAACCTGCGGGAGATCACGGCGTCCGTCGACGAGGATGACGTCGGCGCCGGGGGTGTCGACGAGGGCGGGGCCCTCCGCCGGCGCGACACGGACGTTGTGCAGCAGCAGGCCGAGGGCGGGAAGCACCTCCGTCGACGGCTGGAGGGCGTTGGTCAGGAGCAGCAGAGAACTCATCGCGCCCCACCTGCCTGGGTCGTCTTACGGTCGTGCACGTTTCGCTCGCCCATAACGTCTGGTTCCTCCTCGGTCCCTGCGAGGACGTTTACGGCACTGCTTCGTACAGGTGCGGACCCCGTGCCCGTGGGGCCCGCTGCGAGTCCGGGAGGTGAACGCTCGACAACGCTCCCGGAAGCACAAAAGGACCCGGGGGCTACGTTGCCCGAGTCCTCTGCCCAGCAGAATAGCCGACATGAGCAACCGACCGGCAGGTGATGTGGCGAGTTCCACCGTCCGTCCGCATTCCGAGACGTCCCGGGGGGCGCCGCGCCGCACGCCCGCACGCACCTTCCTGCACGCGTCCGACGGGGTCCGGATCGACGCCGTGTACGAGCCGGGCGTGAGCGGTCACGACCCCTCCGACCTGGTGTTCGTCGTCGCGCACGGCTTCACCGGCGACGCCGACCGGCCCCACGTACGGCGGATCGCGGAGGCGTTCGGGCGCTACGGCGCGGTGGTCACCTTCTCCTTCCGGGGCCACGGTGCCTCCGGCGGACGTTCCACCGTCGGTGACCGCGAGGTGCTCGACCTGGCGGCGGCGGTCACCTGGGCGCGCGGCTTCGGCCACGCCCGCGTGGTGACCGTCGGCTTCTCGATGGGCGGCTCGGTGGTACTGCGGCACGCCGCGCTGTACGGCGGTGCGGGCGACGGCGGTGACGGCGGTGACGGCGGTGCGGGCGATGGCGGTGACGGCGGTGCGGGCGATGGCGGTGACGGTGGTGCGGGCGATGGCGGTGACGGTGGTGACGGCGGCCACGGCGATGACGGTGACGCCCGCACGGACGCCGTCGTCTCGGTGAGCGCCCCCGCCCGCTGGTACTACCGGGGCACGGCGCCCATGCGCCGACTGCACTGGCTGGTGATGCGGCCCGCCGGGCGTCTGGTGGGCCGCTACGGCATGCGCACCCGTATCCATCACCGGGACTGGGACCCGGTGCCGCTGTCGCCGGTGGAGGCGGTGCCGCGGATCGCGCCGACGCCCCTTCTCGTCGTGCACGGCGACCGGGACGGCTATTTTCCCGTCGACCACCCCCGGATGCTGGCCGAGGCGGCCGGTGACCACGGCGAACTCTGGCTGGAGCCCGGCATGGGCCACGCCGAGCACGCGTCGGACGAGGCCCTGTTGTGCCGGATCGGCGACTGGGCCGTGTCCCGGGCGGGCTAGCCTGACGGTGTTCACCGCCGATCGACACGGACGCCGATCGGCACCGGCGACGAAGGATCCAGATGGCAAAGGTCACGGTGCGCTACTGGGCCGCCGCGAAGGCCGCGGCAGGAGTGGCCGAGGAGCCGTACGAGGCGGCCACACTCGCCGACGCGCTCGGCGCGGTGCGCGAGCGGCACCCCGGCGAACTCACGCGTGTACTGCTGCGCTGCTCGTTCCTCGTCGACGGCGACCCCGTGGGCAGGCGCGGGCACGACACGGTACGGCTGGCCGACGGCGGCACGGTCGAGGTCCTCCCGCCGTTCGCGGGAGGGTGAGCGATGACTAACCAGCCGCATCAGCCGTACGGGCAGAACCAGCCGTACGAGGGACACGACGGATGGCAGCAGGGGCAGCAGGGGCAGCAGGGGCAGCAGGGGCAGTCCCAGTACGACGCCCAGGCGTGGCCCGCGCACCAGCAGCCCCAGGGACAGCAGGCGTATCAGGGCGGGCAGGGTTACGAGGACCCGAACGCCGGCCAGTACACGCAGCAGTGGCAGGGGCAGACCTGGGAGACCCAGGTGCAGCCGCCGGTCTCGGCGGAGGAGACGGCGTACCTGCCCCCGCAGTCCCCGTACGGATACCAGGAGCCGACGGGCACGCCGTACGGAACGACCGGTCCCTACGCGCCGCAGCCGCAGCCGCAGCCGCAGCCGCAGCAACAGCAACAGCCGCAGCCGTACCCGTCACAGCCGCAGCCGTACCCGTCACAGCCGCAGGCGTACGCCGCCCAGCCCCAGCCCCACTCCCACCCTCAGCCCCACTCCCACCCCCAGTCCCACTCCCACCCCCAGCCCTACGAACCCGCCGCCGCCCCGGCGGCCCCCGCTTCCCCTGTCGCCGTCGCTGAGCCCTCCTCCTCCGACGCGCCCGGATACGGCCCCTCGACCCTCGCCGGGAACACGCGGGTCACCGACGCGCAGCGCGCCCGCGCCGAGGGGCGTTCGCCGATCATCGACCCGGGGATGCAGCCGGCCGGGCTCACGGCGCTGCTCGGGCTGCTGCTGGCGGGCGGAGCGGCGCTCGGCACGTACGCCCTGCTCGTCCCGCTCGTCGCCCTCCAGGCCGTCACCGCGGCGGGCTGGTTCCGCCTGAACGGCATGTGGCCCGCCCGGCAGGGCATCGCGCTGGGCTTCGCGGGCGCGCTCGCCGCCGACGCGGCGATGCTGGTGTCGGACCGCTCCCCCGCGGCGATCCTCGGCACGCTCGGGGTGTGGGTGCTGCTGTCCCTCGTACTGCAACTGCGTTCGCACGCCGACCCCGACGAGCGGATGTACGGCCTGATCGCGACCGTCGCCGCGGCGGCCCTGGCGATCGTCGCGGGCGGGTTCCTCGCCGCCGACGCGGACGCGGTGACGGTCGGCGCGATCGCGGTGGCCGTGGCCGTCGTGGCCCGTGCCCTGCCGCTGCCGACGGCGGTCTCCGTGGTCGTCGCGCTGCTCGCGGCGGCCGGTGCGGGGATCGCGGTCGGTTCGATGACGCACTTCGGGACGTCGGGGGCGCTGCTCGGGGCGGGCGCGGCGGTGTGCGCGCTGATCGGCCACCGGGTGGCGGCCTACGACTACCCCTCCCGGTTCGTCCACTTCACAGCGGGTGTGGCCCTGCCGCTCGCGGCGGCGGCGCCGGCGGTGTACGTGCTCGGCAGGGCCCTCGCCTGATCCGCCTTCCGGACCGGACGCCGCTTGCTCGGCGGCGTCCTCCGGGGCCGGGCGTCTTCCACCGCACCGGCCCCCGCACCCCTGTCACAGCTGATCGACAAAATTTCGGCGGCCCCGTCCGGCCGCGTTACCCTCGCGCTGGACGGCCGCCGGTCGTCGGGGACCGCGGTCGTTGACCGCCCAGGGTTGGGGAACACCGCATGCGTGCACTGCGAATACTGCTGATCGTCGTCGTGATCCTGGGCGGGCTCTTCGTGATCGCGGACCGTGTGGTGGTCAACTTCGCCGAGGACGAGGCGGCGGACAAGCTGCGGAGCACCGAGAACCTGCCCTCGACGCCCGACGTCTCCATCAACGGCTTCCCCTTCCTCACCCAGGTCGCCGGCGGCGAGCTGGACGACGTCGAGATCGGCATCGACGACTACGAGGCGTCCACCGGCGACGGCGGCGAGAAGATCCGTATCGGCCACCTGCGCGCGAACATGAAGGGCGTCGAGTTCTCCGGCGACTACAGCTCCGCCACCGCGGCCACCGCCACCGGCACCGCGACCGTCGGCTACGACGAGCTGATGAAGGCCACCAAGTCCGAACCCACGGACATCGCGCCCGGCATCACCGCCAAGGTCGTCGGCCTCTCCGACGGCGGCGACGGCAAGATCAAGGTGTCGCTCCGGGCCACGGTGCTCGGTGTCGAGGTGCCCGAGCCGGTCGAGGTGCTCAGCTCGGTCACGGTCAAGGACAACGACGTGGAGGTCGTCGCCGACGGCCTGCCGGAGATCGGCGGCAAGCAGTTCGCCGAGTCCCGGATCCGGGCCATCACGGACTTCCAGCAGACCATCGACGAACTGCCGGGCGGCATCGAGCTGGACAAGGTCGAGGCGGCGCAGGACGGCGTCGAGATCACGGTGAAGGGTTCGAACGTCGAGCTGGCCGGGTAAGCGTCCGACAGACGAGACGACGTCGTCCGTACCGTAGATACGACGGCGAGCACACCCGGCCCGGGGGGCGTGCGGCGAAGTCCCGCCCCCTGATCCATCCCACATTGCGGACGATCCCGTCTCATGATGCGACACGCCGGTGACATGGCCCGGTATCCGTCCCTACGATCGGTACCCATGAAGCGACAGGCGGATCTCACGAAGCGGCGGGCAGTGGACCTGTGCCGCGTTGCCGCCATGCTCTGTCGCACCTTCTGAGCGTACGGCGACGCCGCCGTCCGTCCCCCTCACCCGCCCTGCCCAGGGCATCCGCGCGCCGCCGAACGGCCCGAGCGCGCCGCACCTCTCTCACCGCACGCCCCGCCGCAACTGCCCCGGAGGAGAAATCATGAGCCGCAGCGACGTCCTGGTCGACGCCGACTGGGTCCAGGACCACCTGGACGACCCGAGCATCGCGATCGTCGAGGTGGACGAGGACACGTCCGCCTACGAGAAGAACCACATCAGGAACGCGATCCGGATCGACTGGACCCAGGACCTCCAGGACCCGGTCCGCCGCGACTTCGTCGACCAGGAGGGCTTCGAGAAGCTCCTGTCGGGGAAGGGCATCTCCAACGACCACACCGTGGTCCTCTACGGCGGCAACAACAACTGGTTCGCGTCCTACGCCTACTGGTACTTCAAGCTGTACGGCCACGAGAACGTCAAGCTCCTCGACGGTGGCCGCAAGAAGTGGGAGCTGGACGCCCGCGAGCTGGTCGACGGCAACGAGGTGCCCGAGCGCCCGGCCACCGACTACAAGGCGAAGCCGCAGAACACCGCGATCCGCGCCTTCCGCGACGACGTCGTCAAGGCGATCGGCGCGCAGAACCTGGTCGACGTCCGCTCGCCCGACGAGTTCTCCGGCAAGCTGCTCGCCCCGGCCCACCTCCCGCAGGAGCAGTCGCAGCGCCCGGGCCACGTCCCGTCCGCCCGCAACATCCCGTGGTCGAAGAACGCCAACGACGACGGCACCTTCAAGTCGGACGACGAGCTGAAGCAGCTCTACACCGACGAGCAGGTCGACCTGGCCAAGGACACCATCGCCTACTGCCGCATCGGTGAGCGCTCGGCGCTGACCTGGTTCGTCCTGCACGAGCTGCTGGGCGTGGAGAACGTCAAGAACTACGACGGCTCCTGGACCGAGTACGGCTCCCTCGTCGGCGTGCCGATCGAGCTCGGCGCCGCGAAGTAAGCAACCCGACCGACCTCTTCCGACCCCTTCAGGAGTACGACATGTGCGGTGCGAAGGCCGGCGGCCCCGACGCCTCGACGATCAAGCCCGGTGAGACCACGATCCAGGGTCAGGTGACCCGCGACGGCGAGCCGGTGACGGGCTACGTCCGTCTGCTGGACTCCACCGGAGAGTTCACGGCGGAGGTCCCGACCTCCGCGACGGGCCAGTTCCGCTTCTACGCGGCCGAGGGCACCTGGACCGTACGGGCGCTCGTCCCGGGCGCCAGCGCCGACCGCACGGTCGTCGCCCAGCAGGGCGGACTGGCGGAGGTCGCGATCGCCGTCTGACGGCACGCGGCACGCGGCACGCGGCAAGCGACGGCCGAAGGGCCGCACCCCACGGGTTGGACGCCCGGGGTGCGGCCCTTCGGCGTGTCCGGACCTACCCTGGGACGTATGTACGCGCGGCGGCGGCATCGCTACTTCGTGATGATGGGCGTCTGCATCGCCCTGTTCGTCCTGGCCTGGGGCGTCGTCCGCCTCTGGTCGGTCCCCGCGGCCGTCGGCATGTGCGTGGTCGCCATGGTCATCCCGCCGCTCGCCGCGATGGTCGCCAACCGCCGCGGCCCGGACGACCGCTGGTGGGACGACCCCTCCGGCGACCCGAAGTCCGACGAGTGGTGGGACGAGCTGGACGGAAAGAAACGCCCGCACTCCCGGTAGCGGCGCCTGCGTGCCGCGCCCGGGGCGCGCACCGGGTGCACAGCGTCGGGGCCGAATCGTGATCAACGTGGCCGCAACCCCGGTCGTCGGCTGTGGGTCTCCTGGGTGCGCGCATACGGAACGCGCACTTCACGTTCTGTGGGGGACGTCATGGAAGAGGAACCAGCGATACCCGCGGCACCGGCCGCGCCGACGCCACCGGAGGTCCGCACGCCGCCGATCGGCGGCGCGGGTTCGTCCGGGCCCGTCGAGGGGGCGGGACGACGTCGGCGGCGCGGGCGCGCGGCCCTGCTCATCACCGCCGCCGCCGTGCTGGGCCTGGTCGGCGGTACCTGCGCGGGAGTGCTCGTGCAGGCGGGCCGGGAGCCGACGAAGCTGCCGCCGCTGTCGCAGGCCACGCTCGCGCGCAGCGCCGGGAAGGCACCGGAACCGCTGCCCGCCGACCAGGACCGCAGGGTACGGACCGACGGTGACCTGCGTGAGCTGTTGCTGAAGAAGCCGCAGGGGGCGCGGGAGGCCGAGTGGCTGGAGAGCGCCGACGGCTGGATGGACCTCGCGACCTACGCCGAAACCTTCGGAAGGCCGGACGAGCAGTTCTCGCAGTACATCCAGGACGAGTTCCGCCGGGCGGCCGTCACCGGCTGGGACGTCGGGGACCACTACAGCGTCGAGATCCGCCTGATCCAGTTCCGTCAGGAAGAGGTCATGGCGGCCCGTGAGGCCGGCGACAACGGCCGGCACTGGGCCGGGTGGGCTCGGGAGGAGGACACCGACAGATGGGCGATTCCCGGCACCGGTGACGGCGAGGCGTTCGTGCACAACCGCTCCGAGGCCGGGCCGGGCTCTGCGCCGGTGTACAAGGCCGAGGCGCACGCGTGGCGTGGCGACATCCAGATGGAGGTCTGGGTGACCGGCACGAAACGGATCAACAAAAAGCTGATCATGGATCTGGCCGAGCGGCAGATGGAGCGGTTGTGAGCGAGAAGCGGGCGGGGCGCGGGCGGTGGGCCGGTGTCGTCGCGGGCGGGCTGCTGGTCGCCACGGTCGTCGGTGCCGTCGGGTACACGGTCGACACGGTAAAGGACGCCGCCCGGGACGCGGGCGCGCCCGTTTGGGCGTCCCCCGAGGCCGCGGCGGACAGCGAGCAGCCGGCGGCCGGAGCCACCGGACTGGCCCGGGCCCTCGTGCCGTACCGCCCCGACGGCTGGACGCGTGGGCCCGACCTCGGGGAGTTCGGGGCGGACGTCGCGTTGAGCGGTGCTCAGGCGACCGCTTTGAGCAAGGAGTCGCTGAGCTCCCTGCCCCGCTCGCAGCGCAGGGAAGTGGAGAAGGAGATCGAACGCCGGCACATCACGGGCGTGGCCATGCGCAGCTACGCCGACACCGGGGGCTTCCACGACGGCGAACTGACGGGCGCCCTCTCCCTGACCGTGGTGCTGACCCGAATGGAGGACCGGGCGGCAGTGCGTTCCGGGGCGGCCAACCAGAACGCGTTCTTCGAAGCCCTGGACGTCTTCCGGGCGGGACCGCGCATCGAGGGCCACAAGGACGCCCGGTGCTACCGCCTGCCCGCTGACTCGGACGAAGGACTCGACATGATGTTCTGCGCCGCCTATCGAGGCGACGTGCTGGTCTCCGCCGTGGGCGAGGGGGTGCGGCCCTTCGGCGCCAAGAGCGTCGCCGCGCTGCTGACCGAGCAGCTCGACCGTATCGCCGAGCCCGGGGAGGCGGTGTGACCGAGCAGACGGAGCGGGGTGAGCAGACGGAGCAGACGGAGCGGGGTGAGCAGACGGAGCGGGGTGAGCAGACGGAGCAGACGGAGCAGACGGAGCGGGGTGAGCAGATGGAAGCGGCGGAGTCGATCGAGCAGACGGAGTCGATCGAGCAGGCCGAGTCGATCGAGCAGACGGAGTCGACCGAGCAGGCCGAGTCGGCCGAGCAGACGGAGTCGACCGAGCAGGCCGAGTCGATCGAGCAGGCTGAGTCGATCGAGCAGGCTGAGTCGATCGAGCAGACGGAGTCGACCGAGCGTGCCGAGTCGATCGAGCAGACGGAGTCGACCGAGCGTGCCGAGTCGATCGAGCAGGCGGCTCGTCCGGTCCCACCCGTCCTGCCGCCCATGCCCGAGACTCCGCCCGTGTTCCCGGACGCCGACCCGGCGAGGACGCCCCCGGTGGTGACGGAGGACCGCCGTGCGCCGCGTGCCGTGCTGCGCTGGACCGCGGCCGTCGCCCTGTTCGCCGCCGTCGGGTCGGCGACGGCGTACGGCATCACACGGACGGAGCGGACAGACGTACCCGGGCTGGCGACACAGTCGGACGGGCGATGGTCCTACCCTGCACTCACCAGGCCGCCGCTGCCGTCCGGCAGTCCCGGACCGTTCGCCGAAGCCAACAGGGCGGGTACCCACTACGCCGACCTGCGCGCCCTCGTGCTGCCGGCGCCCGAGGGAGCCAAGCCCGACAAGGAGTTGCACGGCACGGACGGCTGGCTTGCGACGGACGTCTTCCTGAAGGAGTACCGGGACTCCGCGGAACACGACGAACTGCGGCAGAAACTCGTCGACCACGGGCTGCGCCACATCGCCGCTCGCGGTTGGACCACCGATGACGGCACCCACACCCGTGTCTACCTGCTGCAGTTCGACACCGCGGCGGTTGTGGACGAGTTGCGCAACCGTCATCTCGCGTCGTACAGCGGTCCTCGCTACGCCGTGCGCGGTGCGGAAGAGACCGTCCCCGACGACGGTTTCCCGAGTGAGGCCCAGATCGACGACCTGTCGTACGCCCTGTACACCGAACCCGAGCCCTACGGCACCGAACAGGTCCGCCAGGCATACCTCGGCGCCGGTGACGTGCTGGCCGTCGTCCTGCAGAGCCGCAAGGGCGAGGCGGAGGCGGTGCCCTTCCAGCAGACCGTGGCTCTGCAGGGCCTGCTGCTCCGCTGACGGCCCTGCACGCGGCGGACGGACGCTACGTCACCGGGCGCGTGCCGAGCGGGCAGGTCCACCTTGAGAGCGTGAGCATTTCGCCCTCAGTTGTCCTCGGGGCGCTCAGACGAGCGCCCCGAGGACACTTCTCCGTCAACTGTTCACGCTTTTCAGCAGGGTCAGTAGACGAGGGCCTGCGTGTCGTCGGCCAGCGCCTCCTGTACGAAGACCTGGGCGCCCGCGATGCGTACGCCCTCGATGACGTCCTTCTCGGCGAGGTCGCGGCGGGCCGCGCACTGGGTGCACAGGGTCAGCCGGCCGCCCGCCAGGATCGAGTCCAGCAGGTCGGGCAGCGGCGCGGCGTGCGGCAGCTCGAACTCGGCCGCGCGTCCCGGCACCGCGAACCAGGCGGACTCGCCGGTCAGCCACAGCGAGACGTCGACCCCGCTGGCCACGGCCACCGCCGCCACCGTGAACGCCTGGGAGCACCGCTCGGGCGCGTCGGCGCCCGCCGTCACCTTGATCACGAGCTTCTTCGCCATGGCCGCATGGTACGGCGCACTGGAGGGTGCACCTCACAAAGTGGCGCCGCCCCGGGCCGCGTAAGCTGGGCCACGGCCCTGTGCACGCAGCGCACCCGGCGCACGCACCGCACTCCGCTTTACCGAGGAGCACCCCGTGGAGATCTTCTTCGAAGCCCTGCTGGTCCTGGTCTGCGTCGGCGTCCTCGCCTTCGCCGGTCTGACCGTGAAGAAGCTGTACCAGGGCCAGCGCTGATCACCGACGCCAGGAAGTACCGCTCATGATCGAGATCCCGTCCGACCTCCACAAGGACCTCGTCCCCCTCGCCTTCCTGCTGGGCGACTGGGCGGGCGCGGGTGTGCACGACTTCCCGGACGCCGAGAAGTGCAACTTCGGCCAGGAGGTCTCCTTCGGCCACGACGGCCGGGACTTCCTGGAGTACCGGTCCCACACCTGGGTCCTCGACCAGGACGGGAACAAGGTCAGCCCGCTGGAGTCCGAGTACGGCTTCTGGCGCATCGACGCGAACCGCAGGGTCGAGGTCACGATGACCCGCGACGACGGCGTCATCGAGATCTGGTACGGCGAACTGGCCGACCAGAAGCCCCAGATCGACCTGGTCACGGACGCGGTGGCCCGCACCGCGGCCTCGCGGCCCTACACCGGCGGCAAGCGGCTGTACGGCTACGTCAAGAGCGACCTGATGTGGGTGGGCGAGAAGCAGACCCCCGAGGTCGAGCTGCGCCCCTACATGTCGGCGCACCTGAAGAAGGTCGTCACCCCGGAGGACGTCGAGCGCTGGGCCAAGGCCCTGCCCGATGACATGCCCGACGACGGGATCGCCTTCTTCAAGTAGGCCCCCGCCCAAGAGGTCCTAGACTCGTGGGTGTGGTGAGCACCGACTGGAAGAGCGATCTCAGGCAGCGCGGCTACCGGCTGACCCCGCAGCGGCAGCTGGTCCTCGAAGCCGTGGACACCCTTGAGCACGCGACCCCCGACGACATCCTCGGTGAAGTGAGGAAGACGGCGTCGGGGGTCAACATTTCCACCGTCTACCGCACGCTGGAGCTCCTGGAGGAGCTGGGGCTGGTCAGCCATGCCCACCTCGGGCACGGCGCGCCCACCTACCACCTGGCCGACCGGCACCACCACATCCACCTGGTCTGCCGGGACTGCACCAACGTGATCGAGGCCGATCTGTCGGTGGCCGCCGAGTTCACCGCCAAGCTGCGGGAGCAGTTCGGCTTCGACACCGACCTGAAGCACTTCGCGATCTTCGGCCGGTGCAATGACTGTTCCCTGAAGGGTTCAACTACCGAGTCGTAGGCTAGAGGCTATGAAGAGCCCCCTGCTGTCCCTGCCCGGCGCCGTCCCAGCCGAGGGCGTGGACGAAGGCGTCGCCGCCCACTACGGCGACCTGTTCCGCGAGCAGCGTGCCCTCGCCGACGGCACCGGCTTCGTCGACCTCTCCCACCGCGGTGTCGTCGCCGTCACCGGCGACGACCGGCTGAGCTGGCTGCACCTGCTGCTCACCCAGCACGTCAGCGACCTGCCGGCCGGCGAGGCCACCGAGGCGCTGATCCTCTCCGCGAACGGCCACATCGAACACGCCCTGTACCTCGTCGACGACGGCACGACCGTCTGGGCCCACGTGGAGCCCGGCACCCAGGAGGCGCTCATCGCCTACCTGGAGTCGATGAAGTTCTTCTACCGGGTCGAGGTCGCCGACCGCACCGCCGACACCGCGGTCGTGCACCTGCCGGCCGGCTCGATCACCGAGGTCCCCGAGGGCGTCGCCGTCCGGCAGACGCCGTACGGCCGTGACCTCTTCCTGCCGCGCGAGGAACTGGAGGCGTTCGCCGACCGGGCCGGTCCGCCGGCCGGGATCCTCGCGCACGAGGCGCTGCGCGTCGAGCAGCACCGCCCCCGCCTCGGCTTCGAGACCGACCACCGGACCATCCCGCACGAGCTGGGCTGGGTCGGGACGGCGGTCCATCTCCAGAAGGGCTGCTACCGGGGGCAGGAGACCGTCGCCCGGGTGCACAACCTCGGCAAGCCGCCGCGCCGCCTGGTCTTCCTGCACCTGGACGGCAGCGAGGTCCACCTGCCGCCGAACGGGGCCGAGGTGCGCCTCGCCGACGACGGCCCCGACGGCCGGAAGATCGGTTTCGTCACCACGTCCGTACGCCACCACGAGCTGGGTCCGGTCGCCCTCGCCCTGGTGAAGCGGAACGTGCCGGTGGACGCCCGCCTGATGGCGGAGGAGACGGCGGCGGCCCAGGAGACGGTCGTGGAGCCCTGAGAGCGCCTGGCCCCGGGAGGAGCCCGGGGCCTCAGACCTCGACGATCACGGTGAACGGGCCGTCGTTCGTCAGCGACACCCGCATCTGTGCGCCGAAGCGGCCCGTCGCCACGGTCGCGCCAAGGGCGCGCAGTCGTGCGACGACCTCGTCGACGAGCGGCTCGGCCACCTCGCCGGGTGCGGCGGCGTTCCAGGTGGGGCGGCGGCCCTTGCGGGCGTCGCCGTAAAGGGTGAACTGGCTGATCACCAGCAGCGGTGCGTCGATGTCGCTGCACGACTTCTCGTCGTGCAGGATCCGCACCGACCAGAGCTTGCGGGCCAGTAGCGCCGCCTTCTCCTCGGTGTCGTCGTGGGTGACGCCGACCAGGACGCACAGACCCTCGCCGTCGATCGCTCCCACGGTCTCGCCGTTCACGACGACGTTCGCGCCGTCCACCCGCTGTACCACTGCACGCATCCCGTCATGATGCCGTGCGCCCCTAGGGTGAGGGCACATGGGCCCGTACCGGGGGTTTTTTCGCTCCCTACCCCCCCATCTGGGGCCGATCGGGGCCGATCGTGGGCACTCGGTCACATAGCGGCCACTTGGGGTGGCACGATGCTCTCCAGAGGCCGGTCGAGGGGACGGACGGTAGAGGCACATGAGTACACCGAGTACGGGGCAGCCGCTTGGGACTGTCGCGTTGACATATCCGGGTGGCCTGGAGGCGCCCCGGCCGCCCGTGCAGCGCACGGACAGCCCGGAGCTGCCCGCGGATCGTCCGGGGCACGACCTGATCGCGCTGAGCCTGCCGGAGCTGCGCACGCTGCGCCGGGACGCGCAGCGCGACGAGGCCGACCTGAGCTACGTACGACGGCTGCTGCAGGGCCGTATCGACATTCTGCGTGCCGAGCTTGCGCGGCGCCGCCCGGCGTCCGTGGTGACCACCGCGGCGAAGGGGCCCGTGGTCGAGCGGCTGTCGGAGATCCTGACCGACGCGCCGGCCCGGCAGCGTTCCTCCGCGCGGCATGTGACGCTCGGCACGCCACGGAGCGAGGAGTGCCGGCGGCTGGCCGCGGAGATGCTCGGCGAGGTCGAGCTGTCCGATCTGACGGCCCGCACCGACGTCGAGCTGACCGCCGGAATGGGCCGGCTCGTGCGCTACGAACAGCAGATCTCCCGTCGGCGGCAGCGGCTGCAGCGCACGGCCGACGACTGCAGCGCGGAGATCGCACGCCGGTACCGTGAGGGGGAAGCACAAGTCGACGACCTGCTCGTGTGACACGAGGGGCGGCTTCCGGAGCCGCCCTCCGGTGCCCGGCGATCCCGGGCCGTCGCCGCGGGCGGGCCGTCCGTCCGGAAGGCCACCACCGATGCCCGCGTCGCACCCGTTCCCTCCCCCGACGGCCCAGCCGTCCCAGCCCGCGCCCACGTCCGCCCTCGCGCCGGTCGTACCGCCCGTCCTCGCCGAGGTCGTCCGGTCCGGTTTCGTCGAGGGGCGGCACCGGGGCAGCCTGGTCGTACTGGGCGCCGACGGCGCCGTGGAGCTGGCGCTGGGGGAGGTGACGGCGCTGGTCTTCCCGCGCTCCTCGAACAAGCCGATGCAGGCGGCGGGCGTCCTGCGGGCCGGCCTGGACCTGGCGGGGGAACGGCTGGCGCTGGCGGCCGCGAGCCATTCCGGGGAGCCCTTCCACCGCGGCCTGGTCCGAAAGATGCTGGACGAGTACGGCCTGGACCCGGACCTGCTCCAGTGCCCGCCCGACCTGCCCCTGGACGTGGAGGAGCGGGAGACGTACTTGGCGTCGGGCGCGGGGCCCGACCGGGTCACCATGAACTGCTCCGGCAAGCACACCGCGATGCTGGCCGTCTGCGCGCAGCGGGGCTGGCCGCTGGAGTCGTACCTCGACCCCGGGCACCCGCTCCAGCGGATCATCCACAGGGTTGTGGAGGACGCCGCGGGCGAACCCGTCGCCGCCGTCGGCACGGACGGGTGCGGGGCGCCGCTGATGGCGGTCAGCCTGGTCGGGCTGGCCCGCGCCTTCCGCTCCTTCGCCGGTGCCGAGCCGGGATCGGCCGAGCGCCGGGTCGCCGACGCGATGCGCGCCCACCCCGAGTACGTCGCCGGTACCCGCCGCGCCGACACCTGGCTGATGCGCGAGGTGCCCGGCACGCTCTCCAAGATGGGTGCGGAGGCCGTCCAGGCAGTGGCCCTGCCGGACGGCCGCGCCCTGGCCTTCAAGGTCGAGGACGGCTCGACGCGGGCCCTGGGTCCGGTACTGGCCCGCGCGCTGACGCTGCTGGGTGTGGAGGGGCCGGTGGTCGACCGCATCGGCCGTGCACCCCTGCTGGGCGGCGGACGCGAGGTGGGGGAGGTCCGGGCGGCCTTCTGAGAGCGGGCGGCGCCTTCTGGGTCCGGGCGACGGCTTCTTGGGCCGGGCGGCGCCTTCCGGGGTCGGGCGGTTTCCGGGGTCGGGCGGTTTTTGGGGTCGGGTGGGTCTCCGAAACCGGGCGGTTTCCGAGGCCGGGCCGGTTTCCGAGGTCGGGCGGCGCCTTCCGGGGTCGGGCGGTTTCCGAGGTCCGGCGGGTCTCCGGATCGGGCAGGTTTCCGAGGTCCGGCGGGTCTCCGGGGCCGGGCGGCGCCTTCCGGGGTCGGGCGGTTTCCGGGGTCGGGCGGCGCCTTCCGAGGTCCGGCGGGTCTCCGGGGTCGGGCCGGTTTCCGAGGTCCGGCGGGTCTCCGGGATCGGGCGGGTTTCCGACATCCGGCGGGTTTCCGAGGCCGGGCCGGTTTCCGAGGCCGGGCGGGTCTCCGAGGTCCGGCGGTGCCGAAACCGGGCGGTTTCCGAGGCCGGGCGGGTTTCCGAGATCGGCGGGTCTTCGAGATCGGCCGGCCCTCCGGGGATGGGCGGGCTCCGGGATCGGGCACCCTGCCGAGGTGCCGCAGCGGGCGGCTCACGGGACGTCGGCGCGGGCAAAACCGCGCGACGCCGGTTCGGTCGCCGACCTACCGTGGGCACATGACCCGCCGCACCGACATCGACGTACGTCCCATCACCGAGGCCGAGTTCCCCGACTGGAACCGCGCCCTGAACACCGGGTTCCTGATGCCGCCCGCCGTCGCCGCGGAGCAGTTGGAGGCCCGGCGCAACCAGTTCGTGCCCGGCCGGCTGCTCGGCGCCTTCGACGGCGACCGCTGTGTGGCGACCTTCCGGTCCTTCGACCAGCAGGTCACCGCCGTGGGCGGCACGCCCGTACAGGCCGACGCCGTCTCCAACGTCACCGTCACCGCGACCCACCGCCGCCGCGGCCTGCTCACCCGCATGATGGCCCAGGACCTGGCGGCGGCGAAGGGCCGCGGGGACGTCGTCGCGACGCTGATCGCGGCCGAGTACCCGATCTACGGCCGCTACGGCTTCGGCCCCGCCACCACCATGACCGAGTGGAATGTCGACGTGCCGCGCGCCGGTCTCGACGCGCGCTGGGCGGCCCCGGAGGACGGCGGCCGGATCGACCTGGTGGACGGCGAGGACGTCCGCAAGCTCGGCCCCGAACTGCACGAGCGGCTGCGCCGGGCCCAGCCGGGCGCGGTCAGCCGGTCCGAGCTGTGGTGGCAGATCCGGACCGGGTTGGTGAGCACGGACGGCTCACCCTGGACCGAGCCCTTCTACGCCGTGTACCGCTCGGCGGACGGCGAGGTCGAGGGCATGGCCTCCTACCGGGCCGACGCCAAATGGGGCGACGCCAAGCAGCCGCTGAACACGGCGACCGTCGACTGGCTGCTGGCCGTGACGCCGGACGCCGAGCGCGCCCTGTGGCGCTACCTGTGCTCGATCGACTGGGTCATGACCTTGAAGAGCGGCTGGCGGGCCCCCGACGACCTGCTCCCGCACCTCCTGCCGGACCCGCGCGCGGCCAGGATCACCACGCAGGCGGACTGGCTGTGGGTGCGGATCCTGGACGTCGTACGGGCGCTGGAGGCGCGGACGTACGAGGGGCGGGGCTCGCTGGTGCTGGAGGTCGTGGACCGGGGAGGGCTGACCGGCGGGCGGTGGCGGCTGGAGGCGGGAGCGGACGGGGCGTCCTGCACGCCGACCACCGAGAGCGCCCACCTCGTGCTCGACGTGGCCGAGCTGGCGGCGCTGTGGCTGGGCGACGAGTCGGCGGTACGGCTGGCCGCGCTCGGCCGGGTCCGGGAAGAACGAGCGGGCGCCGCCCGTGTGGCCGACGCCCTGCTGCGTACGTCCAGGCGGCCTTGGTGCCCGGACATGTTCTGAGGTGGCTCCCTTCTGCCGGTGACGGTGGGTGTGCGCATCCGTAGCGCTTGCTCTTCGGTTGTGGCTGTCGTGCCGTTGTTCAGTTGTGGTTGTCGTGCGTCGTGCCTGCTGACTGCCCGGGCTCCCGGCTCCCCTCCGGAAGGGGGCCCGGACAGCAGTACGCCGGTTCAGCCGGACTGGGCGAGCAGCATCACGAGGATCACCGCGCCCACACCGCCGATCATGGTGTTCCTCGCCCTGATGCCGATGGACAGCGCGACGAACGCGATGATGCCCATGGGCCCGTACTTCCATTGCACGAGTTGCTCGAACCCGATGGCCAGAGCGGCGACGACGATGGCGATGAGCGGCATGGTGGACCCCCTGTCACCGTGGTGGCCAACCCTCTGAAGGTTCGACCACGTTGCTCAAGTTGGCTGCCAACTTCACCTTACTTATCTCCGCTTGGGTACGTCTCATAACCACCTTTCCGTGAACTGCCCAAAGATGGCGAGAAGTTGTAGTGTTTGGTCGTGGAGCCGGAACATGCCCCCGTCAACGGACGGAAGAGACCGCAGCGGCCACAGAGAACACACCGCGAGGTGGCCGACGAACTGCGCGCCCGGATCAGGTCCGGTCGGCTGCAGCCGGGCCAGCGCATGCCCACCCAGGCCCAGTTGGCCGACGAGTTCGGCGTGGAGCGGGGCACCGTCCGCCAGGCCCTGCGCATCCTGCAGTCGGAGCGTCTGCTCACCAACGTGTCCAAGGGGAGCCCCGCGACCGTCGCGCCCGACCTCCACAGCGCCCTGACCGGGCCCGGGGCAACGCCGATGCCCACCACGGTCGCCCTCGCGCCCCGGATCGCCGAGGCCTTCGCCGCCCCGCACGTCGAGATCGACGCCCTGTGCCTGACCTCGGTCTCCCTCACCCTCGCCCTCGGCGAACCGCTGAGCCAGATCCACGCGGGGCGACTGAAACCGGCCAAGATCGACGTACGCGTTCTGCTGCCGAGCCGGAGCATCGCCCTGGCCTTCCCGGTGGCGGTGGCGGGCCGCGGGGCCGGCGACCCGGTGCACGAGCGGTGGCTGGCCATGCGCAACGCCCAGGGACAGGTGCTCCGGCACAACCTGCTGGGCCTGCGGGCCACGCACGGCATCGACGTGCGCGTGACCTTCCGCGCGCTGCCCTTCACGCCGCCGGTGAAGCTGTACGTGCTCAACGGCGCGGAGGCCCTCTTCGCGTACTACACCCTCAGCCGGCGTGAGCAGGAGATCGACCACGAGCCGATGGAGATGTACGACGCGGAGGGCATCCGCTCGACGCTGTTCGCCTTCGAGCAGGGCGGTGGCCTGCGCGACGGGGTGTTCGTGAAGCAGTCGCGGCTGTGGTTCGACGCGCTGTGGGAGACGATCAGTTCGGAACTGCTGCTCACCGCCTGATCACCTCCCGGTCACAGCGCGGGACCCGCGACCAGCAGGGCCAGCACCACCGCTCCGACGGAGCTGACGGACGGGCTCTTGGCCTTGATGCCGATGGTGAGCAGGAGCAGGCCGACGATGCCGGAGACGCCGTACTTCCACTGGACGATCTGCTCGAAGGCGACGACGAGGACGGCGGAGACAAGGGCGAGAACGGGCATGGTCTTTCCCCCTTCGGAAGTTTGGGACGGAAAACTTCCGCCAACTAGACCAAGTTGGCAACCAACTCTGACTATGTTGTCCCCACTTGGCTACTATCTATAAACAAGTTTCAAACAACTCCCTGTAGGTAGGCCGAAGTTGTAGCGTTTGGTCGTGACTCAGGAGAACGTGTCCGTGAACGGCAGCAGAAGGCTCTCGTCGCAGGAGATCGCCGAGATCCTGCGGGAGCGGATCCGCGGGGGAGACCTCAAGGCGGGCGACCGCCTGCCCACCCAGGCCGAACTGGCCGACGAGTTCGAGGTGGAGCGCGGCACCGTCCGCCAGGCCCTGCGGGCGCTCCAGGAGGACGGCCTGCTCACCAACGTCAGCAAGGGCAGCCCGCCCCGCATCGCCGAGCCGGCCACGCCCCGGGGCGAGCCGCAGCCGACGATGGTGGCGCTCGGGCCGCGGCTGTCGGAGGCGTTCTCGGCGCCGCGGGTGCGGGTCGACGTCGTCTGCCACACCTCGGAGACGCTGATGCTGGCCCTGAGCGAGCCGCTCCGCCTGATCCACGAGGGCCGCATCCACCCGGAGTCCATAGACTTCCGCGTCCTGATGCCGTCGCGGGACATCGAGCTGGCCTTCCCCGTCCTGGTCGAGGACGAGGAGGACGACCCGGTCCACCAGCGCTGGCTCCAGATGCGCAACGCCCAGGCCCGGGTGCTCCAGCACAACCTGCACGCCGTACGCTCCACCCATCGCGTCGACGTGCACATCGCCTTCCGCGCACTGCCCTTCACCCCGCCGATGAAGCTCTACCTGCTCAACGGCGACGAGGCGCTCCTCGGCTACTACATGCTCACCCGGCGCGAGGAGGAGTACGAGAGCAGAACGCTGGAGATGTACGACGCCCTCGGCTCCCAGTCGCTGCTGTTCTCCTTCCTTAAGCGGGCGGGTCACCGGGACGCGGTGTTCGTGGAGGAATCACAGAAGTGGTTCGACGCCCTCTGGGAAACCATCACCTCGGACATGACACTCTCCTAGTGACTTCCGATACGGATCAGACGGAACCGGTGGCCGGGCAGGCCGATGGGCTGAGGGATCTGGTCCTGGGCGCCCGGTTCGTCCTCTGGGACTTCGACGGCCCCGTCTGCAGGCTGTTCGCGGGCTACTCCGCGGACCGGGTCGCGGGCGAACTGGTGGACTGGCTGGCGCGTTTGGGGCTCAAGGAGCTGCTGAGCGAGGAGGAGCAGGTCCACCCGGACCCGCACGTCCTGCTGGGAGCGGTCGACCGCAGACGGCACCGCAGTGACCTCGCGGCCGACTTCGAGGAGCGGCTGACCCGTGAGGAGCTGCGCGCCGTGCCCACCGCGCGGCCGACGGCGTACGCGGACCCCCTGATCCGGACCTGGACCGCGCTGGGTGTCGGACTGGCGGTCACGACCAACAACTCGCCGCGCGTGGTGGGCGAGTACCTCGCCACGCGGGGCCTGCTGGACTGCTTCGCCCCCCACATCTACGGCCGCACCCGGGATCTGCACCTGCTCAAGCCCGACCCGTACTGCCTGAACCGGGCCCTCGCAGCGATGGGCGCCGCCCCCGGGCAGGCCCTGATGGTCGGCGACACCACGTCCGATCTGACCGCCGCCCGACGGGCCGGGGTGCCGTTCCTGGGCTACGCACGCAACGACGAGAAGGCGAAGCTCCTGAGACAGGCCGGCGCGGACACGGTCGTGCGCTCACTGGAGCCGGTACTGAGGCTGCTGTGGGAGGACGGCCGGGTGCGCGGTCCCGCCTGAGTCACGACGCCGGGACGTTCTCCGGCCCAGGCCGCCGGCCGAACCCGTCCGACGGGTGTCCGGGGTCCGGGTGGCGGGTCGATTCGCCCGTTCCGGTCACCCGAGTTGCTCAAGTGCGTTCCGGATACTGGAGTACTTCCAGCGGGCCACGTGTCCCGGCTGTACTGTGTGCCCACTTTCTTCTCGCACCATGAAGATCTGGCGCGTCGCAAGTCCCTCCTGGAGCACTCCGTGAGTCGTCCGTCCCCGCTTGGCAAGCCGGCACTGGAGCGGGCGGCGGACGAGGCGTTCGACCGGTTCCTCGCCCACGCGACGGCACTGGGGCGGTTCGGGCGGGGGCACCACAACCTCAACTACATGGTGCGCCCCCTCACCGCCGAGGACTCGAGGCTGGTCGCCGCCGAGAACGGCGCGCCGGTCACCGTCCGCAAACGCGTCCCGTCCGCCCTGCCGGTGGTGATCCGGACCTGGCAGGACGAGGCCGACCTGCTCAACCGCATCCGGGGTGTGCTGCACAACGTCCCGCGCTGTCTGGCCAGGCACCGTGACGTCGTCGTCCTCAGTTACGTCGAGGGCGTGCCCCTGTCGAGCGTCTGCCCGGGCGACACGCCCGTCGACCACGACCTGATCGTCGCGCTGGCGGGGCTGCTCGCCGACATGACGCAGGTGCGCAGGCAGCACCTGCCTCCGCTGCCGGTCTCCTGGCCCCGGTCCGGCCGGGACGGCGGCGCGTTCCTCAGAGCGCTGGCGTTCGCGGCCGAGGAGCAGATCAGGCAGCGCAACCGGGCGGAGTTCGGCGGCCTGTTCGCCATGCTGGGCATCCCGGAGGACGCCATGGTCCGGCTCGCCGAACGGGTGCCCGCCCTCGTCAGCCGCCCGTTCAGCCTGCTCCACACGGACCTGCACCGGGACAACGTGATCGTCTCCAACGGCGGGAACCACCCGCTGATCTGCATCGACTGGGAACTGGCGAGCTACGGCGATCCCCTCCACGACCTCGCCACCCACCTGGTGCGCATGCGCTACCCCGACTACCAGTGGCCGGAGGTCGTCGAGGCGTGGCGCAAGGTGATGGGGGAGCGGCGCGGCAAGGCCGTCAACGGCCTGGACCGGGATCTGAGGCACTACGTGGCGTTCGAGCGGGCCCAGTCCGTCTATCCGGACGTCATGCGGGCCGCGAAGTCGCTCGGTGACCACTTCGACCAGCGGGACCTGGACGCCGCGACCCGGGCGGTGCACCGGGCGCTGGTTGCGGCGGAGGAACCGTTGCGTCTGAGGAGCGTGCCGGACGAGCCGGCCATCGAACGCGTCCTCTTCCGGTGGAACGAGTCGCACGGCGTCCGGCCCGGCCGGGAGCGGACCCCCGGCCAGATCGTGTGGGAGCGCGACCGGCGGGTCCGCATCCGCGGTGACTTCCCCGCCCGGGCGGTCAGCCGGGCGCTGCTGGAGGAGGGCGCGGCCGCCGCCGACCGGGTCTTCAGGGGGACCGCACATCTGAACACGGCCGTGCATGTCGAGGGCGTCGGCTTCCCCGTCATGGTCCGCCGGAAGGTGGGCACCGCCGGATCCCTGGAGCGCCGGTTCCTCAGCGAGCACGCCGTGCTGACGGCGATCGAACGCTCCGGGGCGCGCGTAAGGGCTCCGCGGGTGCTGGCCCTGGGCACCAGCGGGCTGCACGAGCAGTTCACCATCCACTCCTACGAAGGGCCGGCCGGTGGCTTCCGGCCCCCGGAGCACCCCGAGCACGGGCTGCGCCCGCACGAGGCGGACGACCTCGTGGACCAGTTGGGCGAGCTGGCCGGGGTCGAGTGCGGAGAGCTGGACCCGTTGAACGGGGCCGCCTTCTATCCCTGGCTGCGCGGCGAGCTGGTGCGCATGGTGAGCGAGCTGCCCAAGGCCACGATGGACCTGGCCCGCGAACTGGGACTGCCGGACAACGTGCGGCTGGCCGAGATCCTCACCCGGCACACCCTGAGCCGGCGCAGGCCCGTACTGCTGCACGGTGACCTCAACCCGTGGAACCTGGTACGCCGCCCGGACGGGGGCCTGACGCTCATCGACTGGGAGATGGCCATGGTGGGCGATCCCCTGTACGACCTCGTCCGCCACATGCACCTCACGCCGACGCGGCCGGAGATCCGCGACCGCATGTTCCGGCGGTGGGAGCGCCGGCTGCCGCCCGACTGCGCCCGCGACTGGCACGACGACTGGCGTGTGTACCGGTGGATCGAGACCGTCCGCTCCGCCTACGTCGACCTCCACCGCCTGGTGACCGGAGCGGGCCTGGAGGCACCCAACGTCAAGCGCGCCGTCCAGGCCTACGCGATGACGCTGGCCGAGGCCACGGCCGCCCTCGGCCTGCCGGGCAAGTCCATGGCCACTCCCTGCCTCGCCCGCGCGCTGCCGCACGGAGCCCGCGGGAGGCCACGGGCGGCCCTGGTCCCGGCGGACGCCTGAGCCGTCATCGGGGCCGGCGGACCCGGCGTAGGGTCGTCGCATGGTGGAGACCGGCCTGCGTGAGCGCAAGAGGCAGCGGACGATCCAGTCGCTGTCGGACATCGCCATCGGCCTCTTCGTGGAGAAGGGGTTCGACGCGGTGTCCGTCGCCGAGGTGGCCGCCGCGGCCGAGGTGTCCAAGCCGACGCTCTTCCGGTACTTCCCGGTGAAGGAGGACCTCGTCCTGCACCGCATCGCCGACCACGAGGGCGAGGCGGCACGGGTGGCGGGGGAGGGACCGGCGCCGCTCGCCGCGCTGCGCCGGCACTTCCTGGCGGGGCTGGAGCGGTCCGACCCGGTGACCGGGCTCAGCGACGATCCCGACGTGCTCGCCTTCCACGCGCTGCTCTACGGCACCCCCGCCCTCGTCGCCCGGCTGCACACGCACCTGGAGCGGTCGGAGCACGCGCTCGCCGAGGCCCTCGGCGGCGGCCTGGAGGCCAGGCTGGCCGCCGGGCAGATCACCGCCGTGCGGCGGATCCTCGCGCAGGAGAACTGGCGCCGGATCGCGGGCGGAGAGGGTGTGGCGGAGGTGCGGGGCGATGCCGTGGCGGCGGCGGAGCGGGCGTTCGGCAGGCTGGCGGCGGGGCTGCCGGGGCTCGACCGGCCGGAACCCGACGCGTCTCGCGTCTGAGTAAACAATGTAACTCGGTAACGTTATTCAGGTACGCTCGATGGAATGACGTCACCCGACTCCGACTCCGCCCTCCAGCAGACCCTCGCCCAGGAACGCGCCCACCACGACCACTGCCGTACCGCTCTCGCCGCCATGGTCGACGGCGCCCGGGAACACGTGGTCACCGGCGAGGACGTCTCCGCCTCCGGTGCCGACGCCGAGGTGCTCGGCCACCGGCTGCGCAGCCGGGCCAGGACGCTGCGCGAACTGCCCGAGGGACCGCTGTTCTTCGGACGGCTGGACTTCGCCGCGGCCCAGGACACGGACACCGGGGGCGACCCCGCCGGGCTGCACGTCGGCCGGTTGCGGATCACCGAGCACCCCGCCGCCCCGCCCCTCGTCGTCGACTGGCGCGCCCCCGTCTCCCGGGCCTTCTACCAGGCCACCGCCGGCGACCCGCGCGGTGTCGCCGTCCGCCGCCGTTTCGGGTGGGCGCCCGGCAGCCGCGGGGACTCGGCCGACCTCACCGGGCTGGAGGACGAGCGGCTCGGCCGCGGCGAGTCCCGGGCGAGCGACATCGTCGCCCGCGAGATCGAACGGCCCCGCGTCGGACCCATGCGGGACATCGCCGCCACCATCCAGCCCGAGCAGGACGACCTCGTCCGCGCGGACCTCACCGCCACGGTCTGCGTCCAGGGCGCCCCGGGCACCGGAAAGACCGCCGTCGGACTGCACCGGGCCGCGTACCTGCTCTACACCCACCCGCAGCGCATCCGGCGGGGCGGAATGCTGATCCTCGGCCCCAACCCCACCTTCCTCTCCTACATCGCCGAGGTACTGCCCGCCCTCGGTGAGACCGGCGTCCGGCAGTCCACGCTCCCCGAGGAGATCGCCCGGCACCCGGTCACCGGCACCGACGACGAGCGGGCCGCCGCCGTCAAGCACGACGCCCGGATGGCCGAGGTGCTGCGCCGCGCCCTGTACGCGCGCGTGGCCGCCGGCGCCGCCGACTCCCTCGCCGTACCGGACGGCTCCTACCGCTGGCGGGTCCCGGCGGACGAGTCGGCCCGGATCGTGGCGGACGTACGGGACGAGGAACTGCTCTACACCGTCGGGCGGGAGCGGGTGCGGGCCCGGATCGTGCGGTACGTCCAGGATCTGGCCGAGCGGCGCGCCGGGCCGCGGACGGACGCCTGGGTGCGCCGGATCGAACGGTCCCGGCCGCTCGGCGCGTACCTCGACTCCGTCTGGCCCCGGACGCGTCCCGAGGAGGTCGTGGCGCAGCTGCTCGGCGACCCCGGTGAGCTGGCGCGGGCCGCCGACGGGCTGCTGGACGACGACGAGCAGAAGGCGGTCCGGTGGCCGGCGGCCGGTGCGCCGCGGTCGTGGCGGTCGGCCCGCTGGTCCGCCGCCGACCTGGTCCTTCTCGACGAGGCCGCCGGGCTCCTCGAACACCCCGAGGGCTACGGGCACATCGTCGTCGACGAGGCCCAGGACCTCTCCCCGATGGAGTGCCGGGCCATCGCCCGCCGGGCCGCCTTCGGATCGCTCACCGTCCTCGGCGACCTGGCCCAGGGGACCACGCCGTGGGCGGCGCGGTCGTGGCGGACGGCCCTCGCGCACCTGGGCCGGCCGGAGGCGGCCGTGACGCCGCTGACCACCGGCTTCCGGGTGCCGCAGGCGGTTGTCGGCCTCGCCAACCGGCTGCTGGCGCGGCTGGACGTGGACGTACCGGCGGCTCGCTCCTCGCGCGGGGACGGCGAACTGACGATGCGCCCCGCCGCGCCCGGGGAGGTCGGGAGCGCGGTCGTCGGCGCCGTACGGGCCGCTCTCGCCCGGGAGGGTTCCGTCGGTGTCGTCGCCGCCGACGCGGACGTGCCCCGGACGCGGGACGCCCTCGCCGCCGCCGGGATCGCGGCGGCGGGGCCGGAGGCGCTGGGCGCCCGGGTGGCCGTGGTGCCCGCGAGTGTCGTCAAGGGACTGGAGTACGACCACGTCGTCGCCGTCGAACCGGCGGCGATCGCGGAGGCGGAGGGCACCGGCGGGCGGGGCCTGCACCGGCTGTACGTGGTGCTCACCCGCGCGGTGTCCCGGCTGGACGTGGTGCACGGGCGGCCCCTGCCCTTCTGACGTCCCGCGGGTCAGCTCCGGCCGATCACCTCGGCGACCCGGGTGAACCCGTCCGTGCCGTGCCCGAGCGCGATGACCCGCCGGGCCTGCCCCTCGATCACGCGCATCACGCTCGCGTCGATGCCGTGCGCCTCGGAGGCGTGGACGACGTGCGCCATGGTCGAGGCGGCCGAGGTGATCGGATTCAGCTCGCCCGAGTACGTACCGGCGTCGGTGTCGGCGGCGAACTCGGTGAACAGCGGCGGCAGGATCGCGGCGATGCCCTGGGCGAAGGGGGCGAGTTCCGCGCCGGTGACGCCCTCCGCGCGGGCCACGGCGAGGGCGTGCGCGTAGCCACCCATCGCCGTCCAGAAGATGTCGAGCAGCGCGATGTCGTAGGCCGCGGCCCGCCCGGGGTCCCCGCCGAGGTGGGTGTGGGTGCCGCCGAGCGCCGCCAGCACGGGCCGGTGCTCCCGGTACAGCTCCTCGGGGCCGCTGTGCAGGAACACCGCGTCGTCCGTGCCGATGGCCGGGGCCGGCGTCATGATCGCGCCGTCCAGGTAGCGGACGCCGTGCCGGCCGGCCCACTCGGCCGTGTCCCGGGCCCGCTCGGGGGTGTCGGCGCTCAGGTTCACGACCGTCCGGCCCTTGAGGGCGGCGGCGACGGCGTCCTGGCGCAGTACGGCGTCCGATGCGTCGTAGTTCACCACGCAGACGACGGTCAGCGGGGAGGCGGCGACCGCCTCCTGCGCGGAGCGGGCCGGGACCGCGCCCCGGGCGGCCAGGCCGGCGTCCCGGCCGGGCGTCCGGTTCCAGACGGTGGTGCGCAGCCCGGCGGCCACGAACGCCTCGGCGAGCGCCCGGCCCATCGGGCCGAGGCCGAGAACGGTGACGGCGGCGGCAGACTGGTCGGTGTACACGGACATGTTCCAACTCCCGTAACGTGGTGAGCAATTGCTGAGGAAAGGGGCACGGCATGGCGCATCGCCGTCAGGATCCGAACGTCTGCGGAGTAACCGCCGCGATCGCCGTGATCGAGGGCAAGTGGAAGACGACGCTGCTGTGGCTGCTGGAGTCCGGCCCGCAGCGGCCGGCCGAACTGCGCCGGCGGGTGCCCGGCCTCACCGAGAAGGTGCTGACCCAGGCGCTGCGCGAGATGGAGGCGGACGGACTGGTGGACCGGCGGGTGTACGACGTGCTTCCGCTGAAGACGGAGTACTCCCTGACCGCGTTCGGCCGCGACCTCGCCGAGGCCCTCTCTCCTCTCTCCGACTGGGGCCACCGGCGCCTGGACAGGCTGGCCGGGCCGGAGACCGCCACCCGCGCGGCCTCCTGACGATCACCCGCCCCATCAGCTTCGGCCGAGGGGTGCGCGCTGCCAAGTACGCACAAAAAGGTGGGTAGGCCCGTCCTGCCCCGGACGGGCCGGGGGACGGCGACGGCGCGGAGTTGCTCCGCAGTCGCTGCGAGCCGGTGTGACCTCGCGCCCGGAGGCGCACGTTCCGACACGCGGAGGCACACTATTGCAAGCGCCTGCTTGCAATAGTTAGCGGCGTGGTGCATCGTGGAGGCATGGCATCGCTCAACGTCGGCAATCTCGGTGAGTACCTGCGCGAGCAGCGGCGCAACGCGCAGCTGTCGCTGCGGCAGCTCGCCGACGCCACGGGCGTGTCCAATCCCTACCTGAGCCAGATCGAGCGCGGGCTGCGCAAGCCGAGCGCGGAGGTGCTCCAGCAGGTCGCCAAAGCGCTGCGGATCTCCGCCGAGACGCTGTACGTGCGCGCGGGGATCCTCGACGCGGAGCGCGACCGGGACGACGTGGAGACGCGTGCGGTCATCCTCGCCGATCCCTCGCTGAACGAGCGGCAGAAGCAGGTGCTGCTCCAGGTCTACGAGTCCTTCCGCAAGGAGAACGGATTCGGCGCCGGCGCCGACGACGAGGTGCCGGCTCAGGACGCGACGGCGGGCGACGCCGCCGAAGGCGGGGCCTCCATACCGGGCCTCGGCCCACGTACGACCGGCGGCAGTGACGCCGGCCCGCAGCAGACGGCCGGATGAGCGGGAACGAGTAGCCGGCCGGGCGCGGGACCACCACGAAACCCTCAGCCGAACGCAATACCGGAGGACCATCACCATGGCCATCACCGACGACCTGCGCAAGACCTTCAGCGACCCCACCCCGCTCTACTTCGCCGCCGGCACCGCCGACCTGGCCTTCCAGCAGGCCAAGAAGGTGCCGGTGCTGGTGGAGCAGCTGCGCGCCGAGGCGCCGTCCCGCATCGAGGCCGTGCGCAACACCGACCCGAAGGCCGTCCAGGAGAAGGCGACGGCCCGCGTCAAGGAGACCCAGGGGACCCTCCAGGCCAAGGCCAACGAGCTCTTCGGCTCCCTCGACACCGACCTCAAGAAGCTCGGCGAGAGCGCCCAGGACCTCGCGCTGCGCTCGGTCGGCGTCGCCGCCGAGTACGCCGTCAAGGCCCGGGAGACCTACGAGAAGGTCGCCGAGCGCGGCGAGCACGCGGTCCGCACCTGGCGCGGCCAGGCCGCCGACGGCATCGAGGACATCGCCGAGGAGGTGGAGGAGCTCGCCGTGGCCGTCGAGCCGGCCAAGCCCGCCAAGTCCGAGCCGGTCGAGGTCACGGGGGACAGGACCGCCGCGGCGAAGAAGGCCCCCGCTCCGCGCAAGGCCCCGGCCAGGAAGAGCACCAACGGCACCGCCAAGAAGACGACGCCGCCCGCCAAGTAACCGGCGACGGGTACCGCGGGTACGGTACGGGCCGGGCACCCTTGGGGTGTCCGGCCCGTTCTCCGGGTACGGTGACCGCGTAGAGACGATCCGAGTCTGGTGGTGGACGTTGTGCTGATGCAGGGGTTCGCAGGCTTCATGTGGCTGCTGAGCATCGCCCTGATCCTTTTCAGCGGCTTCGCGTTGGTCGACGCCGCCGTGCGCCGTGAGGACGCCTACCGCGCGGCGGACAAGAAGACCAAGCCGTTCTGGCTGATCATCCTCGGGATCGCCTTCGTGGTGAACCTGATCTTCAACATCCTGTCGTTCCTGCCGATCATCGGGCTCATCGCGACGATCGTGTACATGGTCGACGTACGGCCCGCGCTGCGCGGCCTGCCGGGCGGCGGCCGCAGCAGCCGCCGCGGCTCCAGCAGCGACGGCCCCTACGGCCCGTACAACGGCGGACGCTGAAGCGCCACCGCGCCCCGCAGGGGCGCGGGGAACCGCGCGACCAGCCACAACGGACCGGCAGGCGGGGCGTCACGGTCACCCGTACGGCGATCGACCCGTGCGGCGATCGGCCCGTGCGGCGATCGACCCGTGCGGCGATCGACCCGTGCGGCGGTCACTCGTACCGCGGTCACACGCACCGCAGTCGATCCGTACCGCGGGCGTCGCGTCCGCCCCGCTCAGGGCGTCCGGTCCAGCAGAACCACTGCCACGTCGTCCGCCAGTTCGCCGCCGTTCAGCTCGCGGACCTCGTTGACGGTCGCCCGCAGCAACTGCTCACCCTGCAGCCCCTCGGCGAACTGACGGCGGACCATCTCCACCATGCCGTCCTGGCCGAGCCGCTCCCGGCCCTCGCCGACGTGGCCCTCGATCAGGCCGTCGGTGTAGAGCATCAGGCTCCACTCGGCGCCCAGTTCCACCTGCGTCCGCGGCCAGCGGGCGCCCGGCAGCAGCCCCAGCGCCGGGCCGTTGTTGTCGTAGGGCAGCAGCCGTGCGGGCGTGCCCGGACCGGCGACCAGGGGTGACGGGTGCCCGGCCAGGCACAGGCCGGCGCGGCGGCCGTCCGGGGCTATGTCCACGGCGCACAGGGTCGCGAAGATCTCGTCGTCCGAGCGCTCGTGCTCCAGCACCTGCTGGAGCGTGCCGAGCAACTCGTCGCCGCAGAGACCGGCCAGGGTCAGCGCGCGCCAGGCGATCCGCAGCTCCACGCCGAGCGCGGCCTCGTCCGGGCCGTGCCCGCAGACGTCGCCGATCATGGCGTGCACGGTGCCGTCCGGGGTGCGGACGACGTCGTAGAAGTCGCCGCCGAGCAGGGCACGCGAGCGGCCCGGGCGGTAGCGGGCGGCGAAGCGCAGCGAGGAGCCGGCCAGCAGCGGGGTCGGCAGCAGGCCGCGTTCCAGACGACGGTTCTCCTGGGCGCGCAGTCGGCCCTCGGCCAGGCGCCGCTCCGCGGAGTCGGACCGCTTGCGCTCGACGGCGTAGCGGATCGCCCGGCTCAGCAGCCGGCCGTCGAGCTCGTCGCGGAACAGATAGTCCTGGGCGCCGACCGCCACGGCCTCCGCGCCGCGCTCGGCGTCGCTGGAGGAGGTCAGCGCGAGCACGGCGTGCCGGGGCGCGAGCTCCAGCACGTGCCTGAGCACGGCCAGCTCGTCGTCCCCGCTCCCGTCACCGTCCCCGTTGCCGTCGGCGCTCGCGCGGGCCGGGGCGGGCGCCGACAGTGCGAGGTCCAGCAGGATGCACTGGACGTCGTCGGTCAGCAGCCGCTCGGCCTCGGTGAGGTTGCGGGCCGTGCGCACGCGGATCGGCTTGCCGGACTGGTCGAGCAGGTCGGGCACGATCGGCGAGCCGCCAGGATCGTCCTCGATCAGCAGCAGCGTCAGGTTGGTGGGGGCGGTGCTCCCGTGCTGGTCCGTGGTCTCGTTCGTGGTCTTCTCGCGCTTCTCCGTGGGGTTCTCTCGCCGAGCGGTGGGGTTCTCGGCCGGGTTCGTCCCGGGCGTGGCCTGTTCCTTGGAAGGGCCGCTGTCCGGAGACACGGCGGGCGCCTGACCGCACTCCGCGGCCGGGATCGCCCTCTGCCGCGGTACGGGTACGGGCATCGTCTTGGTTTCCTTCCCTCCCCCCGAGGGCATGGCGGGGCGAGGGACCTCGACCCACCGACGGGGACCATAGCGGGTGACGGTGCCGCTGCGGAATGGTCCAGAACACGTCGGTCGGCCATCGGACACTGTCATATGCCGCGTTCCGTACCGCAGTTGGACACGTCGACCGGGGACCTGGGATGACGAACGTCACGCGGGGCGGGGAGCCGGGCGTGGACTGGGTCACGTGGCCCGTTTCACGGTCCGGCGCGAGGGGCGTGGACTGGGTCACGTGGCCCGTTTCACGGTCCGGCGCGGCCCGCGTCACTCCCGGGGCGTCGCTCCCGCGCCCGTGCCCGCGCCCGTGTCCGGACGTACGACGCCGAGGATCGGCATCGTGCCCGCCCCGGCGAGCGTGATCGAGCGCCCTGGGCGCGGGGCGTGCACGACGGAGCCGTCGCCGACGTACATGCCGACGTGGCTGGCGTCGTCGAAGTAGATGATCAGGTCACCGGGGCGCATGTCCTTGACGCCGACGCGCTTGAGCTGCTTCCACTGCTGCTGCGAGGTGCGCGGTATCGACTGCCCCACCGACACCCAGGCCTGCGAGGTCAGGCCGGAGCAGTCGTAGGCCTTCGGGCCCTCGGCGCCCCACTGGTACGGCTTTCCGATCTGTGCGGTGGCGTACTCGACGGCCTTCCTGCCCCGCTCGGTCGCCTCGGTGTCGAGGTCCTTGAGGATTCCGGAGTCGAGCCAGGCGGTCTGGGCCTTGGCCTGGGCCTCCCGCTCCAGCCGGGCGAGGCGCTCCTTCTCGTCCTTCTCCAGCTCGGACTCCAGCTTCTCGGCCGCCGCGATCTGCTTCTCGGTCTTCTTCTGGGCGGTGGCCTTGGCCTTGCGGTTCGCCTCCAGCTTCTTGAACTGGGCGGAGGCGTCCGCCGCGTAGGTCTTCAGGTCCTCCTGGGCGCGCGTCATCTCGCCGAGCAGGCCCTTGGTCGCGCGCTGGCCCTGGGTGACCCGGCCGGTGCCGTCGAGGAAGTCCTCGGGGTCGTCGCTCAGGAGCAGCTTGGCCTCGTCGGGCAGGCCGCCGGTGCGGTACTGGGAACGGGCCGCGGCACCCGCCCGGTCCTTCAGCCCGTCGAGCCTCTCCTGGCCCTTGACGATCTTCTTGGCCAGTTCGACGATCTCGGCGGACTGCTTGTCCGCCTTCTCCTCGGCGGCGTTGTACTCGTCCGTGGCGGAGGCCGCCGCGCGGTAGAGCTTGTCGAGCTTCTTGCGTACGGCTTCCAGGTCCTTGCCGGCTGTGGCGGCCGGGGACGGTGCGGCGCTCGGGGTGCCGGGTGAGGGGGTGGGCCCGGGGTCCGCGAACGCCGTGCCCGGTGCCGCGAGCACGGTGACCGCGCAGACCACGGTCACGGCAGCGGTCATCAAGCCATGCTTCCCCGTACGCATACCTCGCCCCCAAACTGGTTAACCGTCAGTAACATAGGTCGCCTGGGGGATCGTGCCATGCCGGCGTGGAAAGCGACAGAGGTTGTGCTTTCCTTGCGCTTCCCCTCCCTTGCCCCTTCCTTGCCCCTTCTGCCTCGCTTCCTGCCCCACTTCCGTCTTCGCGTGCGGCTTCCCCCGGCTGTGTGACGAACGCCGTGCGGAGATCGTTCCCGCCCGCCGGGCCGGTGCGCCGCTCGCCCTGCGTGGCTCGTGCGCCGCTCGCCCTGCGTGGCTCGTGCGCCGTTTCACGCCTGCGGCTCGTGCGCTGCTCCACGCCTCTGGCTCGTGCGCCGTTTCACGCGCGCGGCGCCAACGCCTCCCACCCCACCGTCACTTCGCCCTGCCGCCACCGCGCCGGCCCGTCCGTCACCGGCCAGTCGGCCGCCAGGTCCCGCACGGTCCGCATCCAGCGCTGGCGGGCGCCGTAGGAGGCGTAGGGCGCGGCGGCGGCCCACGCGCGGTCGAAGTCGCGCAGGAAGGCGTGCACGGGCTCGCCGGGGACGTTGCGGTGGATCAGCGCCTTCGGCAGCCGTTCCGCCAGGTCGGAGGGGCGGTCCAGCGAGCCCAGCCGGGTCGCGAAGGTGACCGTGCGCGGCCCCTCGGGGCCGAGTGCCACCCACACGTGCCGGCGCCCGATCTCGTCGCAGGTCCCCTCGACCAGGAGCCCGCCGCGGGACCGCCCCGACGCCGGCGCGAGCCGCGCGCACAGTCGCTGCCAGGCGGCGGCCACCTCGTCCTCGTCGTACTGGCGCAGCACGTTCGCCGCGCGGATCAGCAGCGGGGGCCGGCGGACGGGGACCTCGAAGCCGCCGTGCCGGAAGGCGAGCCCCGCACGCGCGTACGGCTCGGCCGCCGCCACCCGCGCCGGGTCGATCTCGACGCCCACCACGCGCGCGTGCGGGGCGACCGTGCGCAGGCGGTGCAGCAGCTCGACGGCCGTCCAGGGGGCCGCGCCGTAGCCGAGGTCGACGGCGACGGGATCGGCGGCGCGGCGCAGCTCGGCGCCGTGGACGGCCGCGATCCAGCGGTCCATGCGGCGCAGCCGGTTCGGATTCGTCGTCCCGCGCGTGACAGTGCCCACAGGGCGGGGGAGGGCACGGGAGGGCATGTGTACGAGGGTATGCGGCTCGGCCCGCTCTCTTTGACGCAACCAACGCTCGAACGGTTGAGCGATCAGCGGTAATGATTCGGCAAAGGTCGGGAAACCGGAAATGGAGCACCGTCATCCGGTGTTTCCACCTCGTGGAGGGCGGCGTGTGTCCTCCGACCGGCAGGCCCGCAGCGAGGAGGACGGCTCGTGAGCCAGTACGTGAGCAGGCTCGGGCGGCGTTCACCGGCGGCCTCCCCGCGGCTCCGGCTGGTGCGCAGGCCCCGCCGCGTCGCCATGCTCTCCGTGCACACCTCGCCGCTCCACCAGCCCGGCACCGGCGACGCCGGCGGCATGAACGTCTACATCGTCGAGCTCGCGCAGCGTCTCGCCGCGATCAACATCGAGGTCGAGATCTTCACGCGCGCGACCACCGCCGCGCTCCCGCCCACCGTCGAACTGGCCCCGGGTGTCCTCGTCCGCCACGTCGACGCCGGACCGTACGAAGGGCTGGCCAAGGAAGAGCTGCCGGCCCAGCTGTGCGCCTTCACGCACGGCGTCATGCAGGCGTGGGCCGGCCACCGCCCCGGCTACTACGACCTGGTCCACTCCCACTACTGGCTCTCCGGCCACGTCGGCTGGCTCGCCGCCCAGCGCTGGGGCGCCCCCCTGGTGCACGCCATGCACACCATGGCCAAGGTCAAGAACGCCAGCCTGGCCGACGGCGACACCCCCGAACCGGCCGCCCGCGTCATCGGCGAGACGCAGATCGTCGCCGCCTCCGACCGCCTGATCGCCAACACCGCCGAGGAGGCCGACGAGCTGGTCCGGCACTACGCCGCCGACCCGGCCAAGGTCGCCGTCGTGCACCCCGGCGTGAACCTCGAACGCTTCCGCCCCTTCCCCAAGGGCTCCGACCCGGGCCCCGGGGACGTCACGTCCGCCCGCGCCGCCGCCCGCGCCCGCCTCGGCCTCCCGCAGGACGCGCTGATCCCGCTCTTCGCCGGCCGCATACAGCCGCTGAAGGCGCCCGACGTCCTGCTGCGCGCCGTGGCCGTACTCCTCGACGAACGCCCGGACCTGCGCTCCCGCATCGTCGTCCCCGTCGTCGGCGGCCCCAGCGGCAGCGGCCTCGCCAAGCCGGAGGGCCTGCAGAAACTCGCCGCGCGGCTCGGCATCGCCGACGTCGTACGGTTCCGCCCGCCCGTCGGGCAGGACCAGCTCGCCGACTGGTTCCGGGCCGCGTCCGTGCTGGTCATGCCGTCCTACAGCGAGTCCTTCGGCCTGGTCGCCATAGAGGCCCAGGCGGCCGGTACGCCGGTGCTCGCCGCCGCGGTCGGCGGCCTCCCGGTCGCCGTGCGCGACGGGCACACCGGCCGCCTCGTCCAGGGCCACGATCCCGCCGCGTACGCGCGCGTGCTGCGCGATTTCGCCGACGACCCGGAGCTGACGCCCCGGATGGGCGAGGCCGCCGCCCGGCACGCCCAGTCCTTCGGCTGGGACAGCGCCGCCGCCGCCACGGCCGACGCCTACACGGCCGCGATCCACTCCCACCGCCGTCGCGTACGCTCCCACCATGGCTGAGGCAGGACAGAAGGCAGCACAGGTCGTCGAGGACGCCCTGAAGGACGCCGAGGTGGAGTGGGAGAGCCCCGAGCCCGGCAACTACGTCGTGAAGCTCCCGGGGACCCGCAAGCTGTCGACGACCGTCTCCCTCCTCCTCGGCCGGCACTCCCTCTCCCTCAACGCGTTCGTCATCCGCCACCCCGACGAGAACGAACCCGCCGTCCACCGCTGGCTCCTGGAACGCAACCTCAAGCTCTACGGCGTCGGTTACGCCGTCGACCGTCTCGGCGATGTCTACGTCACCGCGAAACTCCCCCTCGCCACCGTCACCCCCGACGAGATCGACCGCCTCCTCGGCCAGGTTCTGGAAGCCGCCGACGGCGCCTTCAACACCCTGCTGGAGCTGGGCTTCGCGTCCGCCATCCGCAAGGAGCACGAGTGGCGGACCTCGCGCGGGGAGTCGACACGGAACCTGGAGGCGTTCCGGCACCTGATCGAGCGCACCGGGCGCACCGGGCGCACCGAG
The DNA here is from genome assembly GCF_044762405.1 of Streptomyces sp. NPDC097107. Taxonomy (NCBI): domain Bacteria; kingdom Bacillati; phylum Actinomycetota; class Actinomycetes; order Kitasatosporales; family Streptomycetaceae; genus Streptomyces; species Streptomyces sp. NPDC097107. The sequence goes on from NZ_JBIWEF010000004.1 coordinate 74,626, forward strand.
GACTGAGCCCTCGCGCTCAGTGCCCGCTGGTGCGGTAGCGCCCCGGAGTGGTCCCCACCAGCCGCTTGAAGTGCCGGGTCAGATGGGCCTGGTCGTAGAAGCCGGTCGCGGCGGCCACGTCGGCCGGGCCGCTCCCCGCGAGCAGCAGCCGCCGGGCCCGGTCGACCCGCCGGGACATCAGGTACTGGTGCGGCGCGATGCCGTAGGCGCCGCTGAACGCCCGTACCAGGTGGGCCGGATGGGCGGCCACCCGCGCGGCCGCCTCCTCCAGGCCGATCCCCCGGACGACCCGCTCGTCGAGCAGCTCACGCAGCCGGCGGGCGAGGACGGGGTCCCGTCGGCGTACCGGGCTCCCCTCTCCCCGGGGCAGCAGATGCTCGTGCAGCCGCTCGCCGATCAGCGTCAGCCGGCTCTCCGCCTCCAGCTCGTCACCGGGCAGGGCGAGCGCGGAGTGCAGCTGCCCGACCCGCCGCCGCAGCACGGGATCCCGCAGGTCGGGGCCGTCGACGGCCGGTCCGATCAGCTCGTCCCCCAGCCGGGAGGCGTCCAGGTACAGGACGCGCTTGCGGAAGCCGTCCGGGGTGGCGGGGGAGCCGTTGTGCGGCACGTGCGGCGGCAGCAGTGACACCGTGTCGTGCGGGGTGCCGTGCTCGTGCCGGTCCAGGTCGTACCGTACGGCCCCGTCGTCGACGATGAGCAGCGTCCACGCGTCGTGGACGTGCATCGGGTAGGCGTACCCGGTGAAGTGGGCGTGGAAGACCTCGACGACGCCCGGGACGAGGGGTCGCCAGGCGGAGACGGTCCGCCGGTCCTGGTCGGCCATGCAAAAAACGTACAAGACCCGGCCGCACGCCGACCGGCAGTCTCACCGTATGAGCACGCACGACGCGGCCCCCGCGGCCTCCGACGCCCCCGTCCGCTTCGACACCAAGATCGCCGTCCTGCTCCGCGAGGACCTGGAGACCTGGCAGCGCCTGAACGTCACCGCCTTCCTGGTCAGCGGCCTGGGCGCGCAGTTCCCCGAGGTGATCGGGGAGCCGTACGAGGACGCCGACGCGGTCGGTTACCTGCCGATGTTCCGCCAGCCGGTACTGGTCTTCGAGGGCACCAAGGAGACGCTGACGAACGCCCACGCGCGCGTGCTCTCCCGTTCCCTGCCCCGGGCACTCTTCACGTCCGACCTCTTCACCACGGGCAACGACCGTGACAACCGGGCGGCGGTCCGGGCCGTGCCCACGGCCGGACTGGACCTGGTCGGCCTCGCGGTGTACGGCCCGAAGAACGCGGTGGACAAGGTGCTGAAGGGGACGCGGATGCACCCGTGAGTACGCGGGCGCCCGGAGGCGGCCGTCAGGCCGCGCTGACCTCGGGCTCGGCGGGCGCCGGAGCCTGGGAGGCCTCGGGCGGCCCGGTGGTCCTCGAGGCTCCGGCGTCCTGCGGGGTTCCGGCGCCCTGCGGGGTTCCGGCGTCCTCCCGGGCGACGGAGGTGAACGCCTCCCCCTCGGGCAGCCCGCGCATGAGTGCCCAGTACCCCACGGCCGCCACCGTGCCGACGACCGCGCAGACGCCCCACAGCCACTCGGCGCCCCAGTGGTCGATGACGAAGCCGGACATCAGCGGGGCGACGAGGGCGGCGACCGCCCAGGACATGGTGTACATGCCCTGGTAGAGCCCGCGCCCGTGCACGGGGGAGAGGCGGACGACGAGCCCGGTCTGGGTCGGCGCGTTGACGATCTCGGCCAGTGTCCACACGCACACGGTGAGGGCGAAGACCCCGACCGACCCGGCGAAGGCGGTGAGCCCGAAGCCGTACCCGGCCAGCAGGGACGAGAGGACGAGCAGCAGCCGCGGATCCCGGTGCTCGATGAACCGGGTGACGGGAATCTGCAGTACGACGATCAGGACGCCGTTGACGGCGATCGCCATGCCGAAGTCGGCCGGCGTGAACCCTGCCTCGCCCATGGCCACCGGCAGCCCCACGTAGGCCTGCTGGAAGATCAGGGCGATGAGGAAGGACAGCCCGACGACGCTCATGTAGCGCCCGTCGCGCAGGACGGTCCCGAGGGAGACGGCGGGCTCGCTCGCCGCGGAGACGCCGGCGGCCCCGCCCTTCCCGGGCGTCCGCTCCGGCCGGGACTCGGGCAGCTTGACGAAGATGAGGACGGCGCACGCCATGGTCATGCCCGCCTCGATCAGGAACCCGGCGAGGTAGCTGACCTCGGCGATGAACCCGGCCGCCATGGAGGAGATCGCGAAGCCGAGGTTGATGGCCCAGTAGTTGAGCGAGAAGGCCCGGATACGGTCCTCGGGCCGCACGATGTCCGCCATCATCGCCTGCACGGCCGGCCGGGAGGCGTTGCTCGCCATGCCGACCAGGAAGGCGACGGCCGCGATGGCGACCGGGTCCCGTACGAAGCCGAGCAGCGCGACGGACAGCGCGGTGGAGACCTGCGCGACCAGCAGCGTGGGCCGCCGCCCGAGCCGGTCGGTCATCACCCCGGCCCCGAGCGAGGACACGACCCCGCCGAGCCCGTGCAGAGCGGCCACCAGCCCGGCGTACGAGGCGGAGTACCCGCGGTCGATGGTCAGGTACAGCGCCATGAAGGTGGCGACGAAGGCACCGAGCCGGTTGACCAGGGTGCTGGTCCACAGCCACCAGAACTCGCGGGGGAGCCCGGAGACGGACTCGCGCACGGCACGTCTCACTCCGACGACTGACATGGAGACCCCCGTGAACGACAAGCGGCTGGCTGTAAGTGCCTCTGACGGCGAGCACAACTTACGAGCGCGGTGCCGCGGGAGGCCAGCCGATTAACACTTCTCGTCAACCGTCCGCCCACCGGGCGCACCGCGCGGGGCATCAAGGGGTTCGATTACGCTCGGAGCCATGGCCGACGCACCGTACAAGCTGATCCTCCTCCGCCACGGCGAGAGCGAGTGGAACGAGAAGAACCTGTTCACCGGCTGGGTGGACGTCAACCTCACTCCGAAGGGCGAGAAGGAGGCGACGCGCGGCGGCGAGCTGCTCAAGGACGCCGGCCTGCTGCCCGACGTGGTCCACACGTCCCTCCAGAAGCGCGCGATCCGCACGGCCCAGCTCGCGCTGGAGGCCGCCGACCGCCACTGGATCCCCGTCCACCGCCACTGGCGCCTCAACGAGCGCCACTACGGCGCCCTCCAGGGCAAGGACAAGGCCCAGACCCTCGCCGAGTTCGGCGAGGAGCAGTTCATGCTATGGCGCCGCTCCTACGACACCCCGCCGCCCGCGCTGGACCGGGACGCCGAGTACTCCCAGTTCGACGACGCCCGCTACGCGACCCTGCCGCCGGAGCTGCGCCCCCGGACGGAGTGCCTCAAGGACGTCGTCGTCCGCATGCTCCCGTACTGGTTTGACGCGATCGTCCCCGACCTCCTCACCGGCCGCACGGTCCTGGTCGCGGCCCACGGCAACTCGCTCCGCGCCCTGGTCAAGCACCTCGACGGCGTCTCGGACGCCGACATCGCGGGCCTGAACATCCCGACCGGCATCCCGCTCTCCTACGAACTGGACGCCGAGTTCAAGCCGCTGAACCCGGGCGGCACGTACCTGGACCCGGACGCGGCGAAGGCCGCGATCGAGGCCGTGAAGAACCAGGGCAAGAAGAAGTAGGCCCACATCAGTGAGCCCCCGCACTGCGGCTACTTCGCAGCGCGGGGGCTCACTGATGACTGGAAGATCCGTCGGCGCGCTCAGGACGGCCAGGCATCGACCATTGACCAGGCGAGTACGGTCCTGGTGATCGGCTTCCGGGAGAGAACGACCTCATGGCCACGCACGGTGTGGCCCGCATGACGGCCCGCCAGGCCCTGAGCGTCCTCCGCGACGAAGGCGTCGCCGAAGCCCGCAAGGGTGCAGGCGTGTTCGTCCGGGCCTTCCGCCCGCTTCGGCGCCGAGGCATCCAGCGACTGGCCCAACAGCAATGGGGCAACGGTCGTTCCATCTGGTCGGCGGACATCGGGAACCGCAAGCTTGAGGTGGACCAGGTCACCGTGTCCGAGGAGGCCGCGCCCGACCGCGTCAGCACGGTCCTCGACTTGGCCGGCGAGGAGCCGGTGTGCGTGAGGCGTCGGCGCTTCGTCCTGGACGGCAAGCCCGTCCTGCTCGCGACGAGTTACCTGCCCGCCTCTCTGGTTGCCGGATCCGCGATCACCCAGGAGGACACCGGACAGGGCGGGACGTACGCCAGGCTCGCCGAACTCGGCTACGAGCCGGTGCACTTTCGCGAAGGAGTCCGCTCACGTATGCCGTCGAAGGACGAGACGGCACAGCTGAGCATGTCCGCGGGCACCCCGGTCATGCTTATCTGCCGCACTGCGTTCACGGACGAAGGCCGCCCCGTCGAGATCAACGAAATGACGCTGGACGCCGCCTCGTACATCCTGGAGTACGACTTCGACGCGTGAGCCCGGCCAGTCCCGACCGGGGGGCGGTGGCGCCCGCGCTGGCGTCTTTGCCGCACTCGGCTCTACGGCCTTAGGCGGTGTACCGCGGGGGCGCACTTCCAAGATCATGGCCCCACCGTCGTGCTTTCAACGGGCAGGTCCACAGGCTGCCCGACTCGGGAGTCGCGCAGACCGGCAGCCCTTGGCAGGGCAGGTCAGCGTGGTGACTCCTACGGAGCGTTCAACTCTGTGACCCGCCAGACGGAACCGATCCGGTCGACGCGGAGCCAGGTGTATCCCTCTGTGCAGTCGATGTCGACACGGACGGAATCCGAGGTGTCCTGAGGGTCTCCCTCGACCTTGTAGCTGCTCGGTGAGTTCACCCAGGTGGTCTGGGTGAAGACATATCGGTCGTCCGCCGCGAGCTCGGTGAGTGCCTCGGCGCACGATGCTCCCGTGCTGGACGCGAAGGAACGCAGTCGAGCATCAGCCAGCCCGCAGGCCAATGCCCCGTCTCCTCGTGTCAGAGCCTGTGCGAATTGCTGTGCCGCGCCCTGAGCGCTGCCTTCCGGCTTTGCCGAGCAGCCTTCGCGTCCTTCCGGCGTCCACGGTCGGGCGGCGGGCTCGGCCGCCCTCCATGCGTATATACTGGAGTGCATCTTTGATATACGTGGAGGTGTCGCCGGTGAGCCGCACCGTGATCGACCTGGATGATCAACTGGTCGCAGACGTGGCCAAAGCGCTGGGCACCAGCACCAAGAAGGAGACGGTCAACACCGCACTGCGTGAAGTGCTGGAGAACAGGCGTCGTGCGCTGGCGCTCACTCGGTTGCGCTCCGCCGCGGCGACGGGTGCCTTCGACCTGGATCTCTTCGATGAGAAGGGGAACTACCGTCGGTGAACGCCGCGCAGTTCCTCATCGACACCAGCGCACTCGCCCGCCTGCTGCGGGGCGACGCCGAGCAGTACGGATGGGACCAGGCCGCCGCCGCCGGGCTCATTGCCACCTGCCCCATCACCGAGCTGGAGTTCTTCTACAGCGCGCGCTCCGCCGCGGACCGTACGCAGGGCGTCGAGGATCTGCGCGTGCTCTTCGGATGGGTGCCGGTGGACGACCGTGCCTACGACCGGGCCTGGCAGGTCCAGGAGATCCTCACCCGACGCGGGCAGCACCGCAGTGCCGGTCCCGTCGACCTCGTGGTGGCCGCCACCGCCGAGTTGCAGGGGCTGACCCTCCTCCACCGCGACCGTGACTTCGAGTGCGTCGCCGCCGTCACCGGCCAAGCGCTCCAGTGGTACGGGCCCGAAACCGGCAAGTGAGGGCGCGCTACGCGGTGCGCCGCCGTGCGTACACCTCGATCTCGATCTTCATGCGGGGGTCGGCGAGGCCGCACATCAGCATGGTGGCGGCCGGGCGGACCTCGCCGAAGGCCCGGCGCAGGGTCGGCCAGCAGGGCTCGAAGTCGGTTCGGTCGGGGAGCAGGTAGCGGACCCGGACCACGTCGGCGAAGGCGCACTTCGCCTCGGTCAGCGCGGCCTCGATGTTGCGAAGGCACTGTTCGGCCTGCTCCACCACGTCCTCGGAGATCGTCATCGTGGCGTAGTCGAAGCCGGTGGTGCCCGACACGTGCACCCAGTCGCCGTCGACCACGGCGCGGGCGTAGCCGATCTGTTCTTCGAACGTCGAGTCGCTGAGGATGGAACGTCGCTCTGTCATGCACGGCACATTAAGGTCCGCGGCCGGCGCCGGCAGGTCTTCCCCTGACGGGGATGCAACCGTTCCCTACCGAGCTGGAACCCTTGGGAAGCCGACCGCGCGTTCGCGACTCCAGCCGGGGGTACTGACAGCCGGTCTGTCGGCCGCTCCCGCCGACACCCCGCGTCAGCTCGCCGTCGTCAGGCGCCCCCGGCGCCCCCGGCGCCCCCGGTGCTCCCGCAGGGCGTCCCAGGTCGTGCCCAGGGCCAGTGACTGGAGCAGGGCCGCGAGCACGATGCCGCCGATGAGGAACCAGGTGGGTGCGTCGCCGCCCCAGCCGGCCTCGCCGAGCCAGGCGACGAAGCCGAAGACCGGGAAGGTGAACAGGGCCGGCCAGACCCAGATGAGGGACGCGTCCGGGTTGTTCGCGAAGAGGGGTTCCAGCGCGGCGACGGCCATCGCGCCGCCGACCAGGGCGAGGTAGACCGCCGAGGCGCGGTTGGCGAAGGTACGGCGGGCGAGGGTGCGTATCGGGCTGGTCCGGCTGGTCTTCATCGGGTGTCGTCTCCCCTTGGTCGTCGTCCTGTGCTCCAGGGTCGGACGGGGGGCGGGCCCGGGCCTGAGTACCCGTACTCAATTCGGACGATGCGGTACCCGGGGGAGGAGAGAGGAGTTATACGGTCAGTGAGACCGCGTGGATTTCGTCGGCCTTGTGGCCCGCGCGTTCGTGGACGTGCTGGACGGCGTCGGCCGACGAGGCCTCGGAGAGGCAGTGGACCGTGCCGGAGGCCGGGTCCGCCCATGCGTGTTCGAAGTGGACGTCCTCGTCCTTCTCGATGGCGAGGTCCGCCTGGTGGGCCCTGTCGAGCTGGTCCGCTGTGATGCCGTGCATACCGTGGTGCACGTCCATGAAGTGAGCCATGGCTTCCGCACCCCCTTCAGGTTCTTACCTCCGGGGTGCGCCCGTACGGCGGCCGGGGCGAACCCGGCCGCCGTAGCACTGCCGGTGCGTCAGCCGCACTGGCACGGATTTCCCGACTGGCAGCCGCAGCCGCAGCCCGATCCGCAGCCGCACGCTGCGATCAGGGGCAGGCTGCGGGGCTCGGGGGGCTGCTCGGTCCGGCGTTCCTGGGTGGGGGCGGGCTTGGTGCTGGGGGAATCGGCCATGGGTTCCTCCTAGAGGCTGGTGCCTGGGCCCATTGCACGCCCCCAGTGACCGTCGCATCAACGGCGCACTGGGGCGATCGTGCGCGCCCCTGCCCTACGCCGGGCGCTCCCGCCCAGGTCCGGGTCGGGCCCGTCCGGCCCCCGACCAGGTCCGCGTCGGGCGCCGACCAGGTCCGCGTCGGGCCCCGACCAGGTCCGCGTCGGGCCCCGACCAGGTCCGCGTCGGATCCTGTCGGGGCCCCGCAAGGCCCCGCAAGGCCCGCAAGGCCCGTCAGGCCCGCAAGGCCCGTCAGGCCCGCAAGGCCCGTCAGGCCCGCAAGGCCCGTCAGGCCCGCAAGGCCCGTCAGGCCCGCAAGGCCCGCAAGGCCCGTCAGGCCCGTCAGGCCCGTCAGGCCTCGTCGACCTGCGTCGTCGGCTGGATGTCCGCCTGGAGTTCGCCCACGTGCTCGCCGGTGACCAGGTAGACCACGCGCTTGGCGACCGAGACGGCGTGGTCGGCGTAGCGCTCGTAGTAGCGGCCGAGGAGGGTGACGTCGACGGCCGTCTCGATGCCGTGCTTCCAGCGGTCGTCCATCAGGTGCTGGAAGAGGGCGCGGTGCAGGAGGTCCATCGCGTCGTCGTCCTGCTCCAGCTGGAGGGCGAGGTCGACGTCCTTGGTGATGATCACCTCGGCCGCCTTCGCCATCAGGCGCTGCGCGAGCTGGCCCATCTCCAGGATGGTCGCGTGCAGGTCGCTCGGGACCGCGCGCTCCGGGTAGCGCAGCCGGGCCAGCTTGGCCACGTGCTGGGCCAGGTCGCCCGAGCGCTCCAGGTCGGCCGACATCCGCAGCGAGGTGACGACGATGCGCAGGTCCGTCGCCACCGGCTGCTGCCGGGCCAGCAGGGCTATCGCGCGGGCCTCCAGCTCGTGGTGGAGCTCGTCGACCTTCTGGTCGCCCTCGATCACGTTCTCGGCCAGCTTCAGGTCGGAGTCGAGGATCGCGGTCGTGGCGCGCCCGATCGCCGACCCGACCAGCCGGGCCATCTCCACCAGGCTGTCGCCGATCGAATCAAGTTCCTCGTGGTACGCGTCCCGCATCAGGTTCCCTCTCGTACGTCCGTTTTACGGGGCTCGCACCGGCTTGCACCTGTTTGCACTGGCTCGTTGCCGGCTCGCACCCCTTGCCGTGCCCCCACGCTTACACGTTCCGGCCTGTACGCGTCCGTTTCCGGCACCACAAATGAACCATCCCTGGCTCCAAGGTGAACTCTGGGCGACGAGTGTTCGAGGTCGCAGTCCGACGGCTGGGGCAGGGCCGTTCGGCATGCCTAACCTGGACGCATGGACGTGAACGCGGCGGTCGCCGCAGCGGCAGCGATCGCCGGAGTACTCACCGGCGTCATCGCCATGCTGGCGTTCCGCTGGAGCGAGCGAGAGCAGAAGCGCCCCACGCGCAGCTCGCTCCACACGGACCCAGTGCTGCCGCCCGGCGTGGACACCGTCCTGTCGGTACTGCGCTCCTCCGCGGTCGTCCTCGACGAGGCCGACGCGGTGGTCAAGGCCAGCTCGGCGGCGTACGCCCTCGGCCTGGTCCGGGGCGGCAAGCTCGCCGTCGAGCCCATGCTGCAGATGGCGCGGGACACCCGGCGGGACGGGGAGATACGGCAGGTCGAGCTGGATCTGCCGAGGCGGGGGAGCGGGCGGGGGGAGGCACTCGCCGTGTCCGCACGCGTGGCGCCCCTCGGGTCGCGGCTGGTGCTGCTGCTGGTCGAGGACCTCACCGAGGCCCGCCGCATCGAGGCCGTGCGCCGCGACTTCGTCGCCAATGTGAGCCATGAGCTGAAGACGCCGGTGGGTGCGCTCTCGCTGCTGTCCGAGGCCGTCATGGACGCCTCGGACGATCCGGAGGCCGTGGAGCGGTTCGCCGGGCGCATGCAGATCGAGGCGACCCGCCTGACCAACCTGGTGCAGGAACTCATCGACCTGTCCCGGGTCCAGAACGACGACCCCCTCGACGACGCCGAGCCCGTCCGGGTGGACGAGCTGGTCGCCGAGGCCATCGACCGCTGCCGGCACGCGGCCGGCACCAAGCAGATCACCATGGCCGCCGGAGGAACGGCGGATCTGCGCGTACGCGGCAACCGCGGCCAGCTCGCCGCAGCCCTCGGCAACCTCGTCGAGAACGCCGTCAACTACTCGCCCGCCCGCACCCGCGTCGGCATAGCCGCCCGTCGCGTCAACGTCCCCGGCGGCGATCAGATCGAGATCGCCGTGACCGACCAGGGCATCGGCATCTCGGAGAAGGACAAGGAGCGCGTGTTCGAGCGCTTCTACCGCGTCGACCCGGCCCGCTCACGGGCCACCGGAGGCACCGGCCTGGGTCTCGCGATCGTCAAGCACGTGGCCGCCTCGCACGGCGGGGAGGTCACGGTGTGGAGTGCCGAAGGCCAGGGCTCCACCTTTACGCTGCGACTGCCGGAGTCGGGCCCCGCCCGCGACCGCGCACAGCGGCGCCCCGACCGCGCCGGACTCAGCGCCGAGACCGAGCGGTCACCCTCATCCCCCCATACTTCCCCGTACGAAACGCTTCCCGCCCCGGAGGTCCTTCCGTGACCCGTGTGCTCGTCGTCGAGGACGAGGAGTCCTTCTCCGACGTCCTGTCGTACATGCTCCGCAAGGAGGGTTTCGAGGTCGCCGTGGCGACCACCGGCCCCGACGGACTCGACGAGTTCGAGCGCAACGGCGCCGACCTCGTGCTACTCGACCTGATGCTGCCCGGCCTGCCGGGCACCGAGGTCTGCCGCCAGCTGCGCGGCCGCTCCAACGTCCCCGTGATCATGGTGACCGCCAAGGACAGCGAGATCGACAAGGTCGTCGGGCTGGAGATAGGGGCCGACGACTACGTCACCAAGCCCTTCTCCTCCCGCGAGCTGGTCGCCCGCATCCGCGCCGTGCTGCGGCGCCGCGGTGAGCCGGAGGAGGTCGCTCCCGCCGCGCTGGAGGCCGGCCCCGTCCGCATGGACGTCGACCGGCACGTCGTGACCGTCGGCGGCACCAAGGTCGACCTGCCGCTGAAGGAGTTCGACCTGCTGGAGATGCTGCTGCGCAACGCCGGCCGTGTGCTGACCCGCATGCAGCTGATCGACCGGGTCTGGGGCGCCGACTACGTCGGTGACACCAAGACCCTCGACGTCCACGTCAAGCGGCTGCGCGCCAAGATCGAGCCCGACCCGGGCGCGCCGCGGTACCTGGTGACGGTGCGGGGGCTCGGCTACAAGTTCGAGCCGTAGAGCGCCCGGGCGCGCGTCGCCGGCGCCCTCGACGGTATGCGGTACGACGAAGGGCGGGACCTCCCGGAGAGGCCCCGCCCTTCGTCGTCCGTCACGGTGCTCAGTGACCGGTGTCGCTGCCGGTCCCCTGCGAGGTGCCGTCCGTCGCCGTGCCGGCGCCGTCCCCGGCGTCGGTGCCGTCCCCGGCGTCGGCGGACTCGCCGGTCGCGGGGTCCGTCGTGCCGTCGGTCGGGGTGCCGGAGGTCTGGCCGTCGGACGGCTCGCCGGACGCCTCCTGCGACGGCTTCGCCGACGCGCCGGGGGCCGCCGGAACGTCGCTCGGGCCCCACTCGGAGAAGTACCTCTCGGCGGGGACGACGAAGGCGCGCAGGCTCACCTCGCCGGTCTTGCTGAAGGTGAAGGTGATCTGCTGCGCGTTGCCGTCCTGGATGGCCTCGCGGCTGCTGGGCAGGACGGCGGAGGCGTTGCCCTCGCCGCCCAGGACCAGGGAACCGCCGGCCGGGACGGTCAGGCCGCCGTTGCCGCCCTTCTCGCCCTCGGCGGGCTTCAGCTCGGCGGACTTGCCGGTGCCGGCCACGGTGATGGACTCGAGCTTCTGGTCGGACCTGCCGTTGTTGAACAGGGCGGCGGAGACCACGGCCGGGCCGGTCGACTCCAGGTCGGGCTGCGTGATGACGATCGCGTTCTGGATCTGGATGTCACCCACGGTCGTCGCAGCGTTGTCCGGCTTGATCTCCAGCGACTGGGCGTTGTGACCGGCACCGCACGCGGCGAGCGAGGCGATCGAGAACGCGATGGCGGCGGCGGCGAGGGCACCGCGTCGAAGGCTGCTGCTCACGGCGGCGGCAACTCCTTGGACTCGAGCGAGGTGGCGGCAACGGATAAAGCCGCCCTAAGTGTCTGTCAGCGGCTTCAGGCTACCGAGCCGTTCCCGGGCCGCCGCACCCGACCCTCCCCCAAGACGCCCGGCTTCGCCCGGCAGGCGGTAGGACCGGTGCGCGGACGGGGTGCGCGGACGGGGTGCGCGGTGCGCTCGTTCCGAGACCGGTTCCCGCGTCGCTTTGTGGCTCGTACTCGTCCGTCATTCAGATAAGAAGCCGACTGTCATACCGGTCGTCGATCGGTGCACGAATTTTCTGTGGAGGAATGCGCGGACGGCCAGGAAATTGATCATCGGAGGGCCGGCCGGGGCACCTTGTGATCAATTCCGGATTGGTCCGGAAGTGCGCCCCGGTCACCGAACGGAGTAGCGGAAGTCGCACGCCCGGAAACGGTCATTTGGGTATCTTTCGGGCAGGCTGAAGGGCCTCCGGGCGTGTGTGACGTGCGCGTTTCGTGCGGCCTGGAGAGCTGCTCCGACCTGCGAATACTTTCTTCCGCCCACCCGTCGCAGCACGTTCTTGTTGCTGTTGTCAAGCCCCGAGATATGCCCTGACCTGCGAAAACGCCATTCAGAAGACGCCGTATCCGTGTTACCCTGGATAGCCACGGAAGGGGTACCTGTCACATGACGTTCAAGGTTGGCGACACCGTGGTCTATCCCCATCACGGGGCCGCGCTGATCGAGGCTATCGAAACTCGCCAGATCAAAGGCGTGGACAAGACCTACTTGGTGCTGAAGGTCGCCCAGGGTGACCTGACGGTACGTGTGCCAGCGGACAATGCGGAGTTCGTCGGCGTGCGTGATGTGGTTGGTCAGGACGGGCTGGACCGGGTCTTCGAGGTGCTGCGCGCGCCGTACGCCGAGGAGCCCACGAACTGGTCGCGTCGTTACAAGGCAAATCTGGAGAAGCTCGCCTCCGGCGACGTCATCAAGGTCGCGGAAGTCGTACGCGATCTGTGGCGTCGTGAGCGCGAGCGCGGACTCTCCGCCGGTGAGAAGCGCATGCTCGCCAAGGCCCGCCAGATCCTGGTGAGCGAGCTGGCTCTTGCGGAGAACACCAACGAGGACAAGGCGGAGGCCCTGCTCGACGAGGTGCTCGCCTCCTGAGCCTCTGACCTGAGCCTCTGAGCCGAGGCGCAGGCCGCTGCGCACTCGGTTCAGCGCACTGAAATGCCGCGGTGCCCGATGACATCCATGCTGTCGCCGGGCGCTGCGGCATGTTCGTACCCGGATCCAGTCCTCGTACGATCACCCCGGGGGACTTCCCCGGGCGTGGCGTGGTGCCGGCGTGCCGGGCCCGGGTCGCCGGCTCGACCGGGGTCACGGAAGGGTCCGGTCAAGGCTTCGCGCCCGGCACGGTGAGGCCATACCCAACTAGGTCGAGCACACAAACCTGACAGGAACCGATGTCTGACGAATCGCGTCCCTCGCCCGCCGAGATGCCCCCCGACACCCGTGCGAACACCCGAACCGCGGCCGTGATTCCGGCCGCCGGCCGGGGCGTCCGGCTCGGTCCGGGCGCTCCGAAAGCCCTCCGCGCGCTGGGCGGCACGCCCATGCTCATCCACGCGGTCCGGGCGATGGCCGCCTCGCGCGGCGTCTCACTCGTCGTGGTCGTCGCGCCTCCCGACGGAGCCGCCGAGGTCAAGAGCCTGCTCGACGCGCACGCGCTGCCGGAGCGGACGGACTTCCTCGTCGTGCCGGGCGGCGAGTCGCGGCAGGAGTCCGTACGGCTCGGCCTGGACGCGCTGCCGGCCGACTACGCCACCGTCCTCGTGCACGACGCGGCCCGGCCACTGGTGCCGGTCGACACGGTGGACGCGGTGATCGAGGCCGTACGGGACGGCGCGCCCGCCGTGGTGCCCGCGCTGCCGCTCGCCGACACCGTCAAGCAGGTCGAGCCCGCCGCGGTGCCGGGTGAGCCGGAACCGGTGGTGGCGACACCGGAACGGGCGCGGCTGCGCGCGGTGCAGACGCCGCAGGGGTTCGACCGGGAGACGCTGGTGCGTGCCCACGAGACGGTGACCGACAACGTCACCGACGACGCGAGCATGGTCGAGCAGCTCGGGCTCACGGTGATGGTGGTGCCGGGGCACGAGGAGGCGTTCAAGGTGACGCGGCCGCTCGATCTGGTGCTGGCGGAGGCCGTGCTGGCGCGCAGGAGGCTGAACGATGGGTTCTGACAGGTCTGACAGGTCTGACAGGTCTGACAGGTCTGACAGGTCTGACAGGTCTGACAGGTCTGACAGGTCTGACAGGACTGGCAGTTCTGACAGGTTTGGCAGTTCTGACACGGACGGGCTCCCCTTGCTGCCCCAGGTCGGCATCGGTACGGACATCCACGCCTTCGAGGACGGGCGCGAACTGTGGTGTGCCGGGCTGAAGTGGGAGGGCGAGGGTGCCGGGCTGGCCGGGCACTCCGACGCGGACGTCGTCGCGCACGCGGCGTGCAACGCGCTGTTCTCCGCGGCGGGGCTCGGTGACCTGGGGCAGCACTTCGGTACCGGACGGCCGGAGTGGTCCGGGGCGTCCGGGGTGACGCTGCTGACGGAGGCGGCGCGGATCGTGCGGGCGGCGGGATTCCGGATCGGCAACGTCGCGGTGCAGGTGGTCGGGCCGCGGCCGAAGATCGGTAAGCGGCGGGACGAGGCGCAGAAGGTGTTGTCGGAGGCGGTGGGGGCGCCGGTGTCGGTGTCCGGGGCGACGACGGACGGGCTGGGGTTTCCCGGGCGGGGGGAAGGGCTGATGGCGGTGGCGACGGCGTTGGTCGCGCGGGTGGGCTGAGCGGGGTGGGCTGAGCGGGTGGGGTGTGTCCTGGGCCGGGCGGGGGCGTGTCGCGCCGGCGTCGGGCGTGTCGCTCGGGGCTCCGCCCCGCGCCCCGCCAGGGGCTCCGCCCCTGGACCCCGCCTATGCCCACCCACCACCCGACTCGGTCGGACAAGAGGCCGGGCTTGCCTCACGGACTCGGTCGGGCGCGAGGCCGGGCTTGTCCCGTCGGCTCGGTCGGGCGGGAGGTCTCCGTCCCGTCGGCTCGGGTCGGGCGGGAGGTCTTGTCCCGTCGGCTCGGGTCGGGCAAGACGTGGTAACAAGCGGGCACGTGCGCCCGTGGCACTGTCCGTCGCCTACTACCCTGGAGTCGTGACTATTCGCCTGTACGACACCAGCGCCCGGCAGATTCGTGACTTCGCCCCCCTCACGCCGGGCTGCGTCTCGATCTACCTGTGCGGCGCCACCGTGCAGGCCGCCCCGCACATCGGGCACATCCGGTCCGGGCTGAACTTCGACATCATGCGCCGCTGGTTCGCGTACCGCGGCTACGACGTCACGTTCATCCGCAACGTCACCGACATCGACGACAAGATCATCCGGAAGGCGGCCGAGCAGCACCGCCCCTGGTGGTCCATCGGGTACGACAACGAGCGCGCGTTCAACGACGCCTACGCCGCCCTCGGCTGCCTGCCGCCCACCTACGAGCCCCGTGCCACCGGCCACATCACCGAGATGGTCGAGATGATGCGCGGCCTCATCGAGCGCGGCCACGCCTACGAGGCGGACGGCAACGTCTACTTCGACGTACGTTCCCTGCCCGGGTACCTGTCGCTGTCCAACCAGGACCTCGACGACCTGCGGCAGCCCGACGAGGGCGCCTCCGGCAAGCGGGACCCGCGGGACTTCGCCATGTGGAAGTCGGCCAAGCCCGGGGAGCCGAGCTGGGAGGCGCCGTGGGGGCGGGGGCGCCCGGGGTGGCACTTGGAGTGCTCCGCCATGGCGCACAAGTACCTGGGCGAGGAGTTCGACATCCACGGGGGCGGGATCGACCTGATCTTCCCGCACCACGAGAACGAGATCGCCCAGGCCAAGGGGTTCGGCGACGCCTTCGCGCGGTACTGGGTGCACAACGCCTGGGTCACCATGAGCGGCGAGAAGATGTCGAAGTCGCTCGGCAACAGCGTGCTCGTCAGCGAGATGGTGAAGGCGTGGCGGCCGGTCGTGCTGCGGTACTACCTGGGCACCCCGCACTACCGCTCCACCATCGAGTACAGCGAGGAGTCCCTGCGCGAGGCCGAGTCGGCGTACGCGCGCATCGAGGGCTTCGTGCAGCGGGTCACCGAGCTGGCCGGCCAGGCCGCCGAGCCCGCCGCCGAGGTGCCGCCCGCCTTCGCCGAGGCGATGGACGACGACCTGGGCGTGCCGCAGGCGCTGGCCATCGTGCACACCACCGTCCGGCAGGGCAACAGCGCGCTGGCCGCCGACGACAAGGACGCCGCGGCCGCCCGCCTCGCCGAGGTCCGTGCGATGCTCGGGGTGCTCGGCCTCGACCCGCTGGCCCCGCACTGGGCCGGGGAGCAGGAGCAGGGCGAGGATCTGCGGCACGTCGTCGACAGCCTCGTACGTCTCGTTCTGGACCAGCGCGAGGCCGCGCGGGCGCGCAAGGACTGGCCCACCGCGGATGCCATCCGCGACCAGCTCGGCCAGTCCGGCCTGGTCATCGAGGACGGCCCGCAGGGGCCCCGCTGGAGCCTCGGCTCCCGCTGACCCCCGCCCGGTTCACCGGAGGCCGGGCCCGTCGGTCGCGCGGGTTCCGTAGATCGATTGTGCCGCCCGGCCTCCCGGGCGGCACACTGCATAAGACGCAAGCATTACGCACACTCCCGTAGAGAGCGGAGACAGGTAACTCATGGCCGCGAACAACCGCCGCATGTCCGGCAAGAAGGGCGCGCAGGTCGGCAGCGGCGGCAAGCGACGCCGGGGCCTGGAAGGCAAGGGGCCGACGCCTCCCGCCGAGATGCGCAAGGGGCACGTCAAGCAGCGTGTCGCCAACGCCAAGGCGCGCCGCGCCACGGGACGCGCCCCGCAGCGGCGCGGGGGCGGACGGTCGACGTCCGAGCTGGTCGTCGGCCGCAACCCCGTCTACGAGGCGCTGCGCGACGGTGTGCCCGCCTCGACGCTCTACGTCCAGCAGTTCATCGACAACGACGAGCGGGTGCGCGAGGCGCTCCAGCTCGCGGCCGAGCGCGGCGGCATCAACCTGATGGAGGCGCCGCGCCCCGAGCTGGACCGGATGACCAACGGGCTGAACCACCAGGGGCTCGTGCTCCAGGTGCCGCCGTACGAGTACGCGCACCCCGAGGACCTGGTCGCCGCCGCCCACGACGAGGGCGCGGACCCGCTGATCGTCGCCCTCGACGGCGTGACCGACCCGCGCAACCTCGGTGCCATCGTCCGCTCCGTCTCCGCCTTCGGCGGCCACGGCGTCGTCGTGCCCGAGCGGCGCGCGGCCGGTATGACGGCGGGCGCCTGGAAGACGTCCGCCGGTACGGCCGCCCGTACGCCGGTCGCCCGCGCCACCAACCTCACGCGCGCGCTGGAGTCGTACCAGAAGGCCGGGATCACGGTCGTCGGCCTCGCCGCCGACGGCGAGGCCGACCTGGGCGAGCTGGCGGCCCTCGACGGCCCGGTGGTCATCGTGGTCGGCAGTGAGGGCAAGGGGCTCTCGCGGCTCGTCGGGGAGACGTGCGACTTCCGGGTGCGGATCCCGATGCCCGGGGGCGCCGAGTCCCTGAACGCCGGTGTCGCCGCGGGGATCGTGCTGTACGAGGCGGCGCGCCGGCGGGGCTGACACGGGTACGGGGTGCGGTGACCGCCGGTCGGAGGCCGGCGCGGCCGTGCGAAGCCGCGCAGCGTGCGAGGGCGGCAGAGAGAAGGGGCCGCCGGTGTCGCCGCGGGAATCGTGCTGTACGAGCGGCGCGCCGGCGGAGGTGAGGCCGGAGGGGGAGCGAGTGTTCGACTCGGTCCCCCGCACGGGGGGTTCCGGGCGGCCCGGGCAGGTTTGACGCGGTCCGGACAGTTCGGGGCGGTCAAGGCAGTGTCCTAACGACACATCACTCGGTTAGATGAGTGTGGACACCAGAACACCCCGCACACCCACGGGGGACCGCTCGTCGGGAATCGACGACGCTCCCGCGCTGAGCATGGTGAAGGTGCCGAGCGATCCGGCCCAGGTCATCGTCAATCACGCGAGCTTCCGCGTGCAGTTCGGTGCCTCCGCGCGGCAGACCCAATCCCCGCGGATCGCACGGCACTTGAGCGCCACCCAGGACACCGCCCGCATGCCCGTCGCAGGTGCCGCGGGCCCCGCCGCCCCGGCCGCCGCCCGCCGCCGCGCCCTCGTGTGGAGCGGGCGGTCCGACCCGGACGACACCGGCGCACACCGGTTGCTCCAGGCGGTGCGGGCCGGTGCCGGTCACCACGCCGAGGACCCGGTCGCCGACGCCGGAGCCACGCAGGTCATCCCCCGCGTCGACATGGACGGGGGCGCCCCGGGCTACGACGGCTATGACGGCTACGGCGACGGGCCCGCCACCCAGACCCTCGAGACCCCGCTCGTCGGCGCCCAGCGCGGCCCCGTCCCCGACGGCACCCGGCTGCTGCCCGCCATGCGCACCGTCGGCAGCGCCTACGACGAACCCGTCTACACCGGCGAGGACTTCCACTCCGCCGCCGGTCCCGAGGGCTACGACGAGGACGGCACGGAGCCGGCCGGGCCGCGCACCAGGCGCCGCGCCGACGACCCGGCGCGGCACGCCTACTTCCCCGGCCGCCGCATGAACCTCGGCGTCGTGCTGCTGCCGCTGCGCGTCTTCCTCGGCTTCATCTCCATCTACGCCGGCATGGGCAAGCTCTGCGACCCCGTCTACTTCGACGGCGGCGAGCGCGGCTCCATGGTCAAGTGGCTCAACACCCTGCACCCGTGGGACGTCGCCGAGCCGCTGCGTCAGTTCGCCCTCGCGCACCCGGTGGGCGCCGGGCTCGTCATCGCCTTCCTCCAGGTGATCGTGGGCGTGCTGACCGTCCTGGGCTGCTGGCAGCGCGTCGGCGCCGTCATCGGCGCGGGCCTGTCCGCCGCGCTGCTCGTCACCGTCAGCTGGAAGAGCGTCCCCGTCTACGACGCGCCCGACATCATCTACCTCGCCGCCTGGTCCCCGCTGATCATCGCGGGCGCCCCCGTCTACTCCGTGGACGGCCGGCTCGCCGGCAGTGCCTGGCGCCGGCTGGGCCCCCGCGCCGACATCTGGGACCTGCGCCGCTACGTCCTGCGCCGCGGCGCCCTCGTCACCTTCCTGGTCGCCGGCGTCACCCTCCTCGTCGGCTCGCTGCTCGGCGCCGCGGTCCGGGACGCCGACCGCGTGGTCGTCCCCGGCCCCGGCGAGGCCCCGCGCAACGAACTGCCCGGCAGCCCGCTCCCGCAGGAGCCCGGCACCCGGAAGCCGAAGACGTCCCCGGAGGCATCCGCCTCCCCCACCCAGGGCGCCACCAGCGGCGCGGCCACCCCCTCCAAGGACGCCGCGACCGCCCCGGGAGCGACCCGCGACAGCGGCACCGCCACCGGCGGAACGCCCAGTCAGACCCAGGGCACCACGGGCCAGGCCCCGCCGCAGCAGTCCTCCCCGGCCGGCCAGGCGCCGAGCAGCACGGCGGGACCCACCTCCGGCGGCGCCACGACCGGCGGCGGCAGCGACGGCGGCACCGGCACCGGCACCGGCACCGGCAGCGGCGACGGCGGCGGCTCCTCCTCCACCGGAGAGCCGGGCAGCCGCCTCGTGGGCGGTCTCCTGGGCTAGCCGGCCCACAGGGCTCACGCAGCCCTCCGTACGCCGAAGGGGCCCCGCACGGACGACGTGTGGGGCCCCTTCGGCGTATCGGTGTGCCGGGGCGCTCAGCGGCCGGCCAGGGCCGCCAGCTCCCGTGCCGCCTCCGTCAGGTCCTTGGCGGTGTCGATGGCGCGCCAGTAGGAGCCCTGCGGGATCGGGAAGCCGGCCAGCCGGCGCTCACGGGCCAGCCTCGGGAACGTCGTCCGCTCGTGGTCGCCGCGCTCCGGCAGCATCGAGGCGAAGCCGGACGAGAAGACGTACACACCGGCGTTGACCTCGAAGGTCGACGGCGGTGCCTCGATGAAGTCGGTGATCTGACCGAAGCCGTCCGTCTGCACGGCGCCCCACGGCAGCCGCGGGCGGGCCAGGGCGAGGGTCGCGACGGCGTCCCGCTCGGCGTGGAAGTCGGCCATGTCGCGCAGCGAGAAACGGGTCCAGATGTCGCCGTTGGTGGCGTACCAGGGCCGGTCCGGGTGGGGCAGGCGCGCGGCGGCGTACTTGAGGCCGCCGCCGCGGCCCAGCGGCTCCGCCTCGACGACGGTGGTGACGGAGAGCGGCAGGTCGGCACTCTCCAGCCACTTCTGCAGCACCTCGGCCAGATGACCGCAGGAGACCACGACGTCGGTGACGCCCTCCTCGGCGAGCCAGGCGAGCTGATGGCCGATGATCGGAGTCCCGGTGCCCGGGATCTCGACCATCGGCTTGGGCCGGTCGTCGGTGTAGGGACGCAGCCGGGAACCCTGTCCGCCGGCCAGGACGACGGCTTGAACGGGGCGGCGGGACGCGGCGCTCGGATCGGTCATGCCCGAACTCTACGCGGCGGCCCACCGGCCCCCGAAAGGGTGCTCAGCCGTGCGCGGCCAGCACGCCCGAGGCGAATGCGGTGTCGCAGACGGGGCGCGCGTACGACTGGGCGCGCGTCGGGCCGTACACCTTGACCGCGGCGCGGCCGAGGGCGCGGGCGATGGACGCGCAGTGGCCGGCCAGCGACGGGCGCTCGTTCACGGCCTGCTGGAGGTGGGTGAGGGCGACGCCCGGATCCTCCTCCTGCAGCTCGGTCAGCAGCCGGTCGCGCAGCACCTCGTGCGGCGCGCGGGCGGCGGCCTTGGAGGAGGCCTTGGAGGACGACGCCTCCGACGCGGCGAGCACCGAGTCGGCCGGGTCGCCCGACCAGTTGACCCGGGTGACGGCGAGGGTCCCGGAGAGCACCAGGACGACGGGCAGGACGAAGGCGAGAGAGCGGCCGATCCGGCGGGCGGGGCCCCGGCCGCGTCGCGTCTGTCGGGTGGTGGAGTGCTTCACGGAGTGCTTCACGCGAGTGAGGGTAGCGCCCGGTAATGATTTGGCGACATTTAGTCACCCGGATGGGGGATGAGGAGGGGGCGGGAAATGGGTAGAGCGTTGACGCCTACTGCTCGAAACGTCCGTTGTGCCGGGGTATTTGTCGACAACGCAAAGAGCCCCGCAGCAGGCCGCGGGGCTCTTTGCGTCAACGCGGGTGAATTCACCCGGAGGCGTGGTTTCTCAGCGTGTGGTTTCCCGGCGCCCGGTCTCCCGGTGTGCGGGTCCTCAGTCGGTGAGGCGCTCGCCCGTGGAGGACGAGAAGACGTGGGCCTCGCCCGGGCGCGGCACGACGTGCACGGTCGCGCCCTTCTCCGGCACCGCGCGGCTGCTGACGCGGACCACGAGGTCCTTGCTCTCGCCGCCGACCTCGACCGTGCCGTAGATGTAGCCGTCGGCGCCGGTCTCCTCCACGACGTTCACGGAGACCGCCATGCCCGCCGGGGCGTCCTCGGCGTCCTTCGACAGGGTCTTGGAGACGCCGCCGTTCAGCTCCACCACGTCGAAGTGCTCCGGGCGGACGCCGACGGTGACCGTGCGGTCGCCCCGGTCGGAGGCGGCCGCCAGGGCCTCGCGGCTGATCGGCACCACGCTGTTGCCGAACTTCACGCCGCCGTCGGTGATCGGGACCTCGACCAGGTTCATGGCCGGGGAGCCGATGAAGCCGGCGACGAAGAGGTTGGCGGGCTTGTCGTACATGTTGCGCGGGCTGTCGACCTGCTGGAGCAGACCGTCCTTGAGGACCGCCACGCGGTCGCCCATCGTCATGGCCTCGACCTGGTCGTGGGTGACGTAGACGGTGGTGATGCCGAGGCGGCGCTGGAGCGAGGCGATCTGCGTACGGGTGGAGACACGCAGCTTGGCGTCCAGGTTGGACAGCGGCTCGTCCATGAGGAAGACCTGCGGCTCACGCACGATCGCGCGGCCCATCGCCACACGCTGGCGCTGACCACCGGAGAGCGCCTTCGGCTTGCGGTCCAGGTACTCGACGAGGTCGAGGATCTTCGCGGCCTCCTCGACCTTCTGCCGGATCTCCGCCTTGTTGACGCCGGCGATCTTGAGCGCGAAGCCCATGTTGTCGGCGACCGTCATGTGCGGGTACAGCGCGTAGTTCTGGAACACCATGGCGATGTCCCGGTCCTTCGGCGGCAGGTGCGTGACGTCGCGGTCGCCGATGCGGATGGCGCCGCCGTTCACGTCCTCGAGCCCCGCGAGCATGCGGAGCGAGGTGGACTTGCCACAGCCGGAGGGGCCGACCAGGACGAGGAACTCGCCGTCCTCGATGTCGATGTCGAGACCGTCGACGGCGGGCTTCGTGGAACCCGGGTAAACGCGGGTCGCCTTGTCGAACGTAACAGTGGCCATGGTGATGGGCCCCCTTCTACCGGCAGGAACGTGCCGGACGATCCGTTGTAGGAAGGTGGTGTGGTGTAGTCCACACGGGTGAACTGGCACTGGACGGTACCTGGCGTTCACCTGGTCTGTCAGTACCTGTGGACCTGTGAACTTCG
Organism: Streptomyces sp. NPDC097107; assembly: GCF_044762405.1. Lineage (NCBI taxonomy): Bacteria > Bacillati > Actinomycetota > Actinomycetes > Kitasatosporales > Streptomycetaceae > Streptomyces > Streptomyces sp. NPDC097107. Next base: position 96,568 of record NZ_JBIWEF010000004.1, read on the forward strand.
CCGAAATTTTCGAACCCCATCGTTCACCGGCTCTGTGTACAGTGGAGCAGCCTCCGCGCGAGCCGCCGCGCGTTGCCTCCTTAGCTCAGCTGGTCAGAGCGCCGCTCTTGTAAAGCGAAGGTCGTCGGTTCGAATCCGACAGGGGGCTCGGAAGCGGGACGAAGCCCTGCCGTCCACCGGACGGCAGGGCTTCACGCGGTTGCGCGGGTGCTACTTGCCTTCCGGCAGCGGCTCCGGCTCGCACACCGCGCCGCTCTCCGGGAGCCTGCCGTCGAGCAGGTACGCGTGGACGGCGCCGCGCACGCAGGGGTTCCCGCTGTCGAAGGCGCCGTGGCCCTCACCGTCGTAGGTCAGCTCGACGCCCACGCCCTTGCCGAGCCGCTCGGCCATGCGGGCGGCGCCCGCGTAGGGGGTGGCGGGGTCGCCGGTGTTGCCGACCAGGAGGATCGGGGGCGCGCCCGGCGCGCTCACCTCGGGGTGCTCGGCCTCTCCCGGCACCGGCCAGCCGGCGCAGGAGAGCGCGCTCCACGCCAGGCCCGGGCCGAACAGGGGGGACGCCTCGGCGAACTCCGGCAGCCGAGCCTCCACGTCCGCCACGGTGTAGCGGTCGCTGGAGTCGTCGCAGGTGATCGCCCTGAAGGCGTCGTTCTCGTTGCTTTCGTCCGTGGGGTCGTCCGTGCTCTCGTCCGTGGTGTCGCCGCCGGCGCCGTGCTGTCCGAGTGCCTCCGCCAGGTCCGCCAGGACGTCGCCGTCGCCGCCGGTCACCGCCTCCAGGCCGACCAGGAGCGCGGGCCAGAAGGTCTGGCTGTAGAGCGAACCGGTGATCGCGGAGAGCACCTCGTCGCCGTCCAGCTCGCTGCCGTCCGAGGTGGGCAGCGGAGCCTCGTCCAGGTCCGCCTGGAGCTCCACGGCGGCCTCCACGATCGCCTCGGTGTCCTCGCCGAGCGTGCAGCGCTGCTCGACGCACCATTCGGCGAAGTGCTCGAAGGCGAGCTGGAACCCTCCGGCCTGTCCGAGGGCCCCCTCCATCCTGTCGCGGGTGGGGTCGACGACGCCGTCCAGGACGGCACGGCCGACGTTCTTCGGGAACAGGTGGGCGTACGCGCCGCCGAGTTGGGTGCCGTACGAGATCCCGAAGTAGTGGAGCTTCTCGTCGCCGAGGAGGTGCCGCATCAGGTCCAGGTCGTGGGCGGCCTCGGTGGTGCCGACGTACGGGAGGACGTCGCCGGAGTTCTTCTCGCACGTGGCGGCCAGCTGTCGGGTGAGTTCGACCAGCGCCTCGATCTCGGCGCCGCCGTCGTCCGGGGTCTCGTCGGTCTCGTCCTCGGCCTCTTCGGCGGCGTCGGGGTCCAGGCAGCGCACGCCCCGGCTGTTGCCGACGCCGCGCGGGTCGAAGCTCACCAGGTCGTACCGGGAGCGGAGCTTCTCGTAGTCGGGGGCGAGACCGGGCAGGGTGGTGACTCCGGAGGCGCCCGGGCCGCCGAAGTTGAAGAGCAGTGAGCCGATCCGGTCGTCGGTGTCGCCGCCGGCGCGGGCCCGGATCAGTTCTATGCCGATCGACTCCCCGGAGGGGTTCTTCCAGTCCAGTGGCGCCTGCATGGTGGTGCACTGCCACCGGGTGCCGTCGGGGAGGGGTGCGGGGGCCTCGCCGCCGCCCTGGACGGGAGCGGGCGCGGGGCAGTCCTTCCAGTTCAGGGTCTGCTTCTGAAAGCGGTTCTCGTCCTGTGCGCCGGTCGCCGTGCCGCCGCCGTCCCCGGCCCGGCCGCCGCCCCGCTCCGCCGGCGCGCAGGCGGTCAGGGAGCAGGAGAGCAGGGTGGCGGTGGACAGCAGGACAGCGGTGGATATCGCTCGTGCTGAGGGCATGGCCTCAGACTCCGGCGGGCCGTCCGGGGGCGCGCGGCGTGGCGTCCATTCGGTGGAAACGGCCTCCGCCGGTGCCGGCGGAGGCCGATGCCCATGGGTTCCGGGGCGTGGGTCAGGTGCGGTTGGCGCTCGACGGGCCGAAGAACTCGATCTCCGCGATGGCCACCTGCTTGTCCGCGGAGGCCGCGTGGGCCGACTCGATGGTGAAGCGGACCTTGGTGACCTCGCCGACGCGGAAGGGGCGCCGCTGGCCACCGGCGCCCTGGTCCAGGGTGAGGTCGCGGGTCGTGGTGCTGCCGTCCTTCGTCGTGATCGTCGCCTTCACCCGGTGCGGCAGCGCCGACTTGTTGAGCTGGTCGGGCTTGGTGGAGGTGCCCGGGGTGATGATCAGGTCCAGCAGACGGGTCGGCTCGGTGAAACTGACCTCGATCCACTCGCCCTGGCCGGACTGCGAGATGCCCGGGCCCCACCAGGTGTTGCTGAGCTTGTCGATGAGGAACTCCGGCTTGTGGCCGGTGAAGGAGCGCGAGGCCGTGATCCGGTCCGGAGAGACCGGGGCGCGCTTGGCGAAGTGGTCGCGGGTGGCCTGGACGCCGTCGGGGATGTAGACGAAACCGAGGACCACCAGGGTGATGACGACCAGGACGGTGATCCAGGTGCCGATGCGGTCGAAGACGCGGCGGAGGCGGGGGCGGTCGCCGGCCCAGGGGGTCTCGCCGCGCCGGCCGCCGAAGAGGCGGCGCCACCAGGGCGCGGGCGCGGTGGTGTCATCGCCGGTGCGGTCCAGGGGCATCGCACAGCGCGCGCAGTAGTGGCGGTCGGGGCGGTTGGGGGTGGAACACCACGGACACGGCGGGCCGTTGGCGACGTCCGGCTGGTGGGCGGGGGCGCGTACCTGCGGCCGGTCCGCGTCGGGGCGGCCGGGCAGGACGGGGGCGACGGCGGGGGGCGGGGTCGGGCCGTGGGCCTCCGGGTCCGCGACGGGGACGAGGAGGGAACGGGCGCGGTCGGACATCGTGTCGGTGAGGGCGTTCGGGGGCGGGGCGGACGCCATCGGGGTGGTGGGGGCGGTCTCGTCCGTGTCGGCGGTGCGGGGGCCCCCGGCGGTGCGGGGGGATTCGGGGGTGTGGGCGTCTCCGGCGGTGCGGGCGTTGCCGGTGGTGTTGGGGTTTCCGGTGCCTGCGTTTCCGGTGGGGTCCGTGCTTCCAGAGCCCGTGCCTGTGGAAGCCCGGGTGCTTCGGGCGGTGTTCGTGTTTCCGTCGGCCCGGGTGCTTCGGGCGGTGTTCGTGCTTCCGTCGGGCCCGGTGCTTCCGGAGGTGCCTGGGCTTCCGGTGGTGTCCGCGGTTCCGGTGGTGCCCGTCGGCCCGGTTGTTCCAGTGCCGTTGGGAGAACCGGCGGTACCGAAGGACGTGGCGGAGCCTGCGGACCGGGCGGTGCCTGTGGCGCCCCCCGTTCCCGCCCCCGCGGTGCCGGTGACGCCCGCTGCACCTGCCGCGCCCGCGAGGCCCGCGGCACCTGCCGCGCCCGCGGCACCTGTGGTACCTGCCGTGCCCGCGGCACCTGTGGTACCTGCCGTGCCCGCCCCACCTGCCGCCCCCGGCATGCTCCCGCTCCCGGGCGCGTCCGTCGGGTGGCGTGGGTGGGGCACCACCGGGGTCGCCTCGGTGTCGTCGTCGTCCGGGGCGCCGGTGGTGGGCGTCGTGCGGCCGGGGCGGGCGGGGGGCACGCCCGCGCCGCCGGGGCCGGGGCGGGAGAAGGCGTCCCAGCCGGGGCTCTGGTCGGGCGAGGAGGCCGCGGGCTGCGCGGTGCGGGTGCCGGCCTGGTCCCAGCGGAGTACGGCACCGCACGCGTCGCAGAAGGACTGGCCCGGTTCCGCGCGGGTTCCGCACTCGGCGCAGTTCTGCGTGGTCATCTCTCCGGGGTCCTTTCGGAGGCGGTCACTTCGACCGTGTAGGGCATGTGGGCGGGGCGGGCGGCGGCCACGAGGGTGTCCAGCCGGTGGGTGTCGGCCGGCGACGGGTCGGGCAGCCGGAGGGCGACGTGGAGGTGGGGGCGCGGGGTGCCGGGGAACGGGCCGATCGGGCGGGCGTTCCAGTCGGCGCCGCCGCTCTCGGTGATGTGGGGCTCGACGCCGAACGCCAGCCGTACCGCCTCGGACAGCCCGCGCCGGGTGCCGCGTACACGGTGCAGGCGGGTGGCGGCGGCGACGGCGGCGCGCAACCGGTCCTCCGGTTCGGTGCCGTCGGTCTCGGCGCCGACCCAGGAGCCGAGCCACTGGGCGAAGTCGGCCGGGGTGAGGGCCGGGTCGAAGTAGGTGTCCAGGCAGTCCAGGACGTTCAGGATCGGCGCGATGACGTCGTCGAGGCCGCCGACGAAACGCTGGGCGAGGTCGTCGTCGGCGAAGACGGCCGGCAGCATCGAGGCGATGGGCAGCGAGGAGCCGAGACCGTCGACGGAACCCCGGTGGGACGCGGCCGTCACGCGCCGTCCCCGATCACTCGGACCCGGTGGTCGAAGGAGAAGACCAGGGACGGGGGTTCGAGGTCGATCCGGTCGGTGGGGTCCCCGCGCTTGCCGGTGAGGGGGTCGGCGGGGTGCAGGACGACGTCGTCGACGAGTTCCACGCCGGGGACGCGCTGCAGCACGGCGAAGACCTCGCCGGTCTGCACGGGGCGGCCGAAGGGCCAGCCCTTGCCGTCCGCGCCGCCGGTGAGCGGGTCGAGGTGGCGGTAGAGCGCGTCGTGGGCCTGGCGGCGTACGCGGTCGGTGTCGACGCCGCGGAAGGCGTGGACCGTGGCGACGACGGTGACGCCCTGGTAGTAGGGCGGACCGACGGCGAGGCGGGTGCCGATGAGGCGGCGTTCGTCGAGGTGGCGGGTGATGCGCCCCAGGAGGGCGTCGCCGGGGACGAGTTGCTCGAAGCGGAGCCGGCCGCCGGGGTCGGGGACGGCCTGGGGGACGACCAGGACGCGGACGGCGTAGGCGCCGTGCTCACCCTCCTTGCCCTCCAGGCAGGTGATGCGGGCGGTCTCGGGGGCGGCGCGGCGGGCGAGTTCCTCGTAGTCGCGCAGGGTGACGGCGCGTTCCTGGGCGCGGAGGGTGATCGGCGCCCGGAGCTTCGCCTCCTCGACGGTCTCACCGTCGACGCCGCCGCGGGCGGCCTCGCGGTTGACGACCTCGGAGACGTACGGGATGGACGTGCGCAGTACTTGTACGGCGCCGCGGGCCACGTTGCCGGCCCGGCCTCCGCCGGTGCGGTAGCGGCGGGCCCGGATGACGGCGCCCTTGGGGGCGACGGTGCCGTACTGGCGCAGGGTGCCGTCGGGTTCGCGGACGGCGGGTCCGAAGGCGATCTGGCCGGTGGCGGCGTCGAGGGTGATGTGGTGGTCGTCGGGGCCGGAGCCCGCGAAGTGCGGGACGACCCGCCAGTCCTGCCAGCCGTCGCCGGCGGCGGTCTGGAGGAGGACGGGCGGGTCGTCGGCGACGACGGGGGCGTGTTCGAGCCGCAGCCGCTGGCCGGGCAGGCCGGTGGACTCGCCGAGGGCCTCGTCGTGGACGGTCTCGGCGTGGACGGTGCCGGTGGTGCCGCCGATGGTGTACGCCTCGGCGGAGTGGATGGTCGGCGAGGTCGTGTAGAACGGCTGGCCGGGCAGCGGCTCGGTGACCCGGCAGCGGATCCAGCCGGCCTCGTGGCCGCCGTTGCGCGACAGGACGTGGCCGCCGGGTATGTGGAGCACGATGTCGCCGGGGCGGTTGAGGCCGCCGGTGCCGTCCCGGTCGACCTCGCAGGGCTGCCAGCCGTCCTCGGTCCAGGCCTCCCAGGCCAGGGGCGGCTGCCGGGGGTCGACGCCGACACCGTCGACGCGGCTGTCGAGTTCCAGGGCGAGCGCGCAGTGCGGGGTGGCGTTGGTGAGGCCGATGAGCATGCAGTCGCCGGGGGCCGGGGCCTCCGAGAAGCACAGCAGGTCCTTGCCCTCGGCCAGGTCCGTGGTCCGGTCGGTGACGGCCTCGCCGCTGTGCTGCACCACCAGGCGGCCGAGTTCGCACGGTACGACGGTCAGGTCGCGCTCGGTGGCGAACACGACGGCCTCGTCCCGTTCGGTGCGCAGGGTGGCGACCTCGGTGCCGACCGGGACCAGGATCGCGTCCTCCTGCGGCGCGGACAGCCAGAAGGTGACGTCCGTGCGGGCGGCGGACGGCGGGAAGAGGGTGATGCCGACCAGGTCGAGGAAGGCGAGGTGGTTCTTCTCCGGGACCCGGTTGAGCCGGTAGACGATCTGGTCGGCCATGTGGGCGACCGTCTCGACGAGGGTGACGCCGGGGTCGGAGACGTTGTGGTCGGTCCACTCCGGGGCGCGCTGCTGGATGTAGCGCTTGGCGTCGTCGACGAACTGCTGGAAGCGGCGGTCGTCGAGGTTGGGGGAGGGCAGGGACATCAGCGATCGCTTTCGGGAGAGCCCGCCGGGCCCGCGGGGCCGGCCGGGCCGTCGGGGAGGTCCGGCTCGTCGTGGGAGGGGATGACGTAGAACGGGAAGACCAGGCTGCGCGGGTTGTTGGTGCCGCGGATCGAGTAGCGGACGTCGATGTAGAGGACGCTCCGGTCGTCACCGGCGGTGACCTCCACCTCGTGGACCTCGATGCGCGGCTCCCAGCGGTCCAGGCTGGTGTACACCTCGTGCTGGATCCGCCCGGCGGTCTGCTCGTTGACCGGGGCGAAGACGAGGTCGTGGACGGCGCAGCCGAACTCGGGGCGCATCGGCCGCTCGCCCGGCGCGGTGGCGAGGACCAGCTGCATGGCCTCCTCGATCTCCCGTTCGCCGCTGACCAGGGCGATGCCGCCGGTGGGCCCGATGCGCAGGGGGAACGACCAGCCGGAGCCGACGAACTGTTCGGCCATCAGGGGGCCTCCTGCCTTTCCCGTTTCCTTGTGCCGACGACCCCGGGGCGCCGGCGTGGTCGTCCGGTCATCCGAAGGGGTACTTGATCTCGTTGACGAAGAAGCCGCCGTACAGGTCGAGCTTGGCGCCGGTGATCTTGGTGTTGGCCGCGGTGATCGTCGCCAGGCCCGTGGCGGTGAGGGTCGCGGCACCGGTCGACGTCAGGTTCAGGGCGCCGCCCAGCGCGTTCACCGCGACCACGCCGCCGAGCGACTTGAGGTTGACGATGCCCTTGCCCTCCAGGGTGAGCGGTCCGCCACTCCTGATCGTCACCGAACGGCGGCCCTCCAGCGTGAGGTTCATGCCCGCCTCCACCGACACCGAGCGGCTGCCGGTGATGCTGACCGAGCCCGCGCTGTCGACGGTGATCTCGGTCTTGGTGCGGTCGAGGTTGATGGTCAGCCTGTCGTTCCCGCTGGCGATCCGGACGCCCTGTTTGCGTCCGCCGGTCCGCTGGCTGAGCAGGTCGACGCGGTTGCCCTGGCGGTCGGACAGGGTGTGCCGGACGGCCTTCTTCTTCAGGCCGTCGTGCAGCGGGACGTCGGCCTTGGTCGGCAGGTCCCGGCCGTTGTAGAGCCCGCCGATCACGAACGGGTGGTCCAGCGCCCCCCGGTCGAAGGCCACCAGCACCTCGTCGCCGACGTCCATGGGGAAGACGCCGCCGCCGCCCACGCCGCCCAGCTGCACGCTGCGCGCCCAGTCGCTGACGTAGGTGTCGTCCAGCCACGGGAACTGGAGCTTGACCCTGCCCTGCTTGAGCGGGTCCTGTACGTCGGTGACGATGGCGTTGGCGACGCTGGGCAGCCGGGCCGCGCTCGCGGGGTCCGAGCCACCGCCGCCGCCCGAGGCCAGCCCGTACAGGGAACGCCACTGGCGTCCGCTGACCGTGATCCAGGACTGGTAGCCCTCGCTGTCGCCGAAGTGGTGGCGTACGGAGGTGACGGTGTACTTGCCCTCGAAGGGCTTGCCGACGTCGCTGAGCGCCACGGGAACGCCGGGCCGCAGGTCGGGGCTGCCCTTCACCGCGACCTCCAGTTCGGCGAAGGAGGACGTGACGTCGGCGGCGAGGGACTGCGCCGCGTGCCGGACCTCGTCCTGCTTGTCGTAGGGGTTGGCGGTCTCGACGAGCTTGGCGGCCTTGAACTTGCCGGCGGCCTCGCCCGGTGTGGAGCCGATGGTGACGCCCGGGTCGGTCCGCGCGGGCGCGAGCTCGGTGATCTTCTTCTTGGTGGTGACGTTCCAGCCGCGCGACTCGACCTTGCCGACCTGGTCGGCGGCGGTCACCGCGGCCCGCAGCCGCATGATGTCGTGGCGGGCCTGGAGGACGAAGGCGCTCTTGTCGCCGTCCGTCTGCGGGGAGGGCGCGCCGGCCGACGGGTTCGGCTTGACGAACCGGAACTTCCCCTTGGCGTCCACGGACATCACCATGTTGTTCTCGTCGGCGAGCCGGGCCAGGAAGTCCCAGTCGGTGACGTTGGACTGGCTGATGAACCCGTACGCGCCCTTCGTCGGCTGGATCCGGCCGATGGACAGGCCGTCCATGGCGGCGAGTTTGCGGGCGATGTCGGAGGCCTTCTGGTTGCGGTACGCGGCCACCCGGCGCTGGCGCATCATGCGGTGCCCGAAGTCGTAGCCGCGGATCACGGTGTAGCTGCCGGTGCCGTCGTAGTCGGCCTCCATGGCGGTGACCTCGCCGGTCAGCAGGGGTTTGCCGACGCCCTGGCCGTCGGCGACCGGGGTGATGACCACCCGGGTGCCGAACTGCACGTTCAGCTTGCCGAGGACCAGGTGGTCGGGGTCGCGGAAGGTGAGGCGGAAGGCCGCGGGCACGCCGAGGCCCTGGTCGACCCAGCCGTCGACGAGCATCAGGGCGATGTCGTCGGGCAGCTTCGCGGCGCCGATCCGGACCTGGACGATGCTGGAGAACGCGGGACGCACCATCAGTGCGGCACCTCCTCGGCGGCGGGCAGCATGAGTTCGGTGCCGGACGGCAGGCGGGACGGGTCGTCGATGCCGTTGGCCTCGGCGATCGCGCGCCACGCGTTGGCGCTGCCGTACTCCCGCCAGGCCAGCGACTGCAGCGAGTCGCCCGCGACGACCCGGTGCACGCGCTGGGCGGTGAGCGCGCCGGAGGTCGGGTTCTGCCCCCGGGTCGGGCCGGGGATCTCGACCAGGTGCACCTGGCAGGTGGCCCGGATGGGGATGCCGGTGGTGCCGAAGAGGGTGTACGACGCCTCGATCGACGCGACGTACGCGGTGAACCGGGCCGTGGAGAACGACCCCCACTCGAAGACCACCCAGGGCGGCGACGGCTGGTCCGAGGCGAGGCTCTTGGCGGTCACCTCGCAGCAGCGCAGCAGCGACTCGACCTTCTTCAGCACCGTGTTGCCGCCCGGCCTGGTGGAGGAGTCCAGGAAGATCTCCAGGGTCATCTCCCGCGGCTCGGCACCCATGAACTGCGGCTTGGCGGCCTTCCGCACGGCCGCCGTCGGCGTCGCCGTCCACTGGGTCCGCTGGGTGAGGGACAACTGCGCCGGGTTGAACTCGAAGCCGAACGTACGCATCAGCGCACCGGGTGTGGTGGTCGTGCCGGTGGGCGGCTCGTGGATGGCGAGGTTGGCGCGTACGAGGCTCTTGCCGGCGCCCTTGCCGCTCTTTGCCATGGGTCTTCCTCTCTGCTCCGCGGCGCCGTCAGTCGGTGAAGCCGTGGTGGGTGATTTCCAGGACCTCGTTGGCCACGGCCGGGTTGCCGGGATCGAGGCTGGGGCCCTGCCAGCTGACGGGCAGTACGTCGATCAGCCCCCAGCGGGCGACCAGTGACCCGTCCGCGCGCAGGGCGGAGATCTGCGCGGTCGGCCGCTTGATCCCCGTCTGGACGGAGGAGATCCATTTGGCGACCTTGGTCGTGTCCGGGGTGAGGGGGCGGGTCAGCCGGATGTTGGAGAAGGAGACGCGGGTGGGCAGTTGCCAAACGAACCCGTTGTTGCCGCCCTCCTGGCGCTGCTCGATCTCCACCTGGGACGACAGGCCTTCGCACCCGTTCCAGTACCCGAGGCTCTCGCCGTCGATGGTGAGGGTGAACCAGATGGTGGAGCCCGGGTCCTGGCGGGGCATCGGGGGTGGGCCTTTCTGTCGGGTGGGGCAGGTGCGTCAGGTGTGTCGCGCGCGTCGGTTGCGCGCGGGGGCCGCGTGGGGGATCGGCGGGCCGGTCAGTGGCGGGGGTCGCGGAGTCTGCCGATCCGTTCGCGGTCCATGCGCAGTTCGGTGCGGACGTGGCGGGTGACGCGGCCGACGATCCGGTGCACCAGTGCGTCCAGCTGGAACTCGGTGAGCTCGCGCGGGTCGAACCCGCCGGCCGGGACCGCCGTGTACGCCGAGGGCGGGTCGCCCTGCGCCGGGGAGGCCTGACTCGGCGTGTACGGGGGCGGGTTGCCGGGCGGTGACGCGCTCTGGGACTCCGGCGGACTGTAGGGGGGCGGCGGGTCGGCCGGAGCGTGCTGGGGCGTCGGGGGCAGCAGGTGGTTCAGGGCCGAGGACACGGTGGCCGCCGCGTGCGCGGCGAGGGCACCGGTGGCGGTGCGGCGCCCGAGGAAGCGCTGGACGGTGGGCGCGGAGGAGGCGTCGGCGTCCGCCGCCGGTGCCGCGGGTGCGCTGACGGGGTGCGGCGGGCCGGGCGGTGACGGTGCGGGAGGCGTGAGCGGGGCCACGGGGAGCGGGTTCGCGGCGGCGGTGGCACCCGCGGGCGTGGGCCGGCGCAGGGGTACGGCCCTGGTGGTCGTGGGCGGGGTGGAGCGCTGGACGGGGGGCGCGGTCCCGGGCACGGTGGGCGCGGGGGAGGGGCCGCCCGGGGCCGCCGGTACGGGGGCGGCGGCCGTTGCGTGGGGCGTGGGGGCGAAGGGCGGGGCCGCCGGCGTGACGGCGGTGGCCGGGGCTGTGGCCCGCTGGACCGGCGGCAGCGTACGGCTCTCGGTGCGGGGGGCGTTGGAGGCCGGTGCCAGTGCGGGTGACGTCGCGGTGAGTGGCGCGGTGCCGGTCGGCGGTGTGTGGAGTGGGGCGCCGAGTGGAGAACGGCGCGGGGCCGACGCCGACGGCGTGGGTGCGGACGGCGCCGGGCGGGTGTGCGGGGCGGCAGTGGGTTCCGCGGGCGGTCGTACGGCGGTGACCGGCCTGGACGAGGTGGGGGCGCCGAGCCCCGGGCGGGGCGTCGTGGCACTGCGCTGCACCGGGCGTGCGGAGCGGGGAGCGGCCGGCTTCTCGATGCCCGGCCGGGAGAGGGGTACGGCGGCCGGTCCCGCGTTCCCCGGGAGTGGTCGCTGCATGGGGGGTGGCGTGGAGCCGACGGGGGCGTCGCGGTGGGCCGCGGACGTCGGGTCGGTGGCGGTCGCGTCCGGTGACTCGGCCGGCCGGTTCGTGGAGCGTTGCACGGGGGGCGGCGCCGTGCGCGGGGTCGCGGGGGGCGGGGCGGTGGACGGGTGCGGGGCGGTGCCCGGGGCGGGGGTGTTGTGGGCGCGGCGGGCCGGTGAGGGCTGCGAAGACCGCGTGGGCGGCTGGGTGGGGCTCGGTGTCCTTGGCCGGCCGGGGGTTGCCGTCTGCCGTTGGACAGGGGGCTGCGCGCCGGTGGGGTCGGCGGGGCGACCGGGAGTGGCGGGAGGTGATGAGGGCCGCTGCGTGCCGGCCGCGCCGCCGGTGCCGGGGGAGGTGGTGGTTCCGGGGGCGTCCGGGCCGTTTCCCCTGACCGCAGGGTGGCCTGACGGCAGGTCGGTGCCGCCCGGCCGGGACGCGGTGGGTGTGCCCGTGCCGTTGCCCGGGGCCGGCGCCGGGTTGGTCCGGGCCGCCGCTCGCTGGACCGGCGGGGGCGTGGACGCCGGCCGGGCCGGGGCGCCGGGTGCCGCGTCGCCGCGACCGGCGTCGTGCTCTGCGGGGCTCGCGGGGCGTGCGGGGCCCCCGGGGGAGCGGCCGGGTGGAGGGAGCGCTCGCTGGACCGGGGTGCCGGAGGCCGCGGCGCGGTTGGGCGCGGCCGGTGCCCGGCCGGCGGTGGCAGAGGGGCGGTTGAGCGGAGGCATGACCCGTTGGACCGGGGCGCCGGTCGTCGCACTGCCTCCGACCGGGGGCGCCGGGCGGTCGGCGGGCGGGATGGCTCCCGTCGCCGTCGCCGCCGCCGCCGGTGTTCGGCCGGTGCGCGAGGTGCCGGGCGCGGGCGTGGCGGGTTGAGCCGCCGCTCGCTGTACCGGGAGGTCGCTGGTGGCCCCGTCGGCAGCGGTGGCCGACCGGCCCGTGGCGGGGGCGGCGTCGGGCGCGGGGGTGCTGCGAGGCGTGCCGGTGGAGGACTGGGGCACCGCCCGCTGCACCGGAAGCTCGCCGCTCGCGCCGCTCGGTGTGGGGCCGGAGCGCGGTACGGCCCGCCGCACCGGTGTGCCGGTCGCCGGGTCGGTGCCGGGTGCGGGCGTTGTCGGGGCGCCGGGCGGGGCGGGGGCGGGCCTGGAGGTGGCACGGGTGGCCTCAGCGGGGCCGGCCTGCGGTACGGCGCGCTGTACCGGGGCGTCGTCCGGCGAGGAGGTCCGGCGGCCACTGCCGGGCTGGACCCCGCGGGCGGGGCCGGTGCGGGGGGCCGGTGCGGGTCCGGGCTGCCGCACCGCGCGCTGCACCGGGGTGCGGGCTGCGGTGCCGTCGCCGGAAGCAGTGGGGGTGGAGGCCGAGTCGGCCTGCCGGGCGCCGGAAGCCGGGGCGGTGCCGGCTGCCGCGCCATCGCCGGGAGCGGCGGGGGTGGGTGTCGGGGCGTCGCCGGAAGCAGTGGAGCTGGCGGTCGGCGTGGTGTGCCGGGCACCGGCGGTCGGGGCGGGGCCGGGGCGTTGCGCTGTGCGCTGCACCGGGGTGGCGGCTGGCGGATGGTCGCCGGAAGCAGTGGAGGCCGGGGTGGTGTGCCGGGCGCCGGAGTTCGGGGCGGTGGTGCCGGGCCGCTGCACCGGGGGGCCGGCTGCCGTGCCGTCGTCGGCGGCAGGGGAGGTCGGGGTGGTGTGCCGGGCATTGGAGGCCGGGGTGGGGCCGGGGCGTTGCGCTGTGCGCTGTACCGGGGTGGCGGCTGGCGGGCCGTCGCCGGCGGCAGGGGAGGCGGAGGCCGGGGCGGAGCCGGAGCGCGGTGCGGTGCGCTGCACCGGCGCGTCGGCTGCCGGGCCGTTGCCGGAGGCAGTGGGGGTGGGCGCCGGGGCGGGGCCGGGGCGGAGTGCCGCGCGCTGCACCGGGAGGCCGCCCATGGTGTCGCCCACGGGCCCCGTCGTCGTCGGGGTGTCGGTGCCGGTCGGGGGGTGCTGGCGCGGGCGGGTCGCCCGTTGGACCGGAGCAGCGGTGGCCGGGGTGCCGGCCGGCGCCGGGGGTGTGGCCGGCCCGGCGCCGGACGGGCCTGCCGGGCCCGCGCCGGGTTCCCCTCGGTCACCGTCCGGCGACGACGGTGCCGCTCCCGAGGAGTCCGGCAGGACGTTCGTGGTCCGGCGGCTCGCGGGCAGGGCCCGGCGCTGCACGGCCGCCGACCCGGACGGGGCCTTGGTCAGGGACTGCCGGGGGCGGGGCGCGGCGGACGGCACCGGTGACACGCGGACCCCGCGGGCGGCCTGGGCCGGTGTGCTCGCCGGCGCCGCGGACGACGCCGGTCCGGTGGCGCGCGCCCGTTGGACCGGCGCGGCCGGTGACGCGGACGCGGCTCCGGGAACCGTCGGGGGCGAAGCGGTCGGCCCGGGCGCGGACGGCGCCGTCGCCGCCGGTATCGCCCGCAGCGGTGCGACCGGCATCCGCCGCACCGCAGCCGCGCCGGCCGGCGGCGCCGACGGCAGCGCCCGCACGGGGCGCCCGGGCCCCGCGACCGGCTGCGCCGACTCGCCGAACGCGCCCGAGAGCATCCCGCTCCCGGCCGCCGGGTTCAGGACCGCGGGGGACGGCGCCCCCGTGAACGACGGGTTCTGCCACGTCGGCAGCCGACCGCCGAACCCGGCGTCCGCGACTCCCGTACGCGCGTCCCCCGTCGCCCGCTGGATCGGCGGCAGGCCCGTCCACGCGGCGACGGCCACAGGGGCGGGGGCGGGGCCGGGCGCGGGGACGGGCGTACGTGACGTACTCGCCGTACTCCCGCCCGTGCCGGGGCCGCCGGGGGCCTCGGCCGGGAGCGTGTCCGCGCCCCCGCCGATGCCCCCGCCGACGCCGTCCCGCACTCCGTCACGACGGCCTCGCAGCCGGTCCAGGAAACCCACCGATCAGCCCTCCGCCGCGCCACGCGTCACGAGCGACGCGATCTGGTCCGTGTACCGGCGGCGGTCCTGGTGCTCCAGATCCAGGATCGCCTCCAGGCTCCAGTGGAAGTGGTAGGCGACGTACGCGATCTCCTCGTGCAGCCGGTCGGTCGCGTACGTCACGATTCCCCCAGGCGGCTCCCGCCGAGTTCCACCTCGAAGGGCTCCGTGCAGTGCGGGCACTGAACGGCCGCGCGGGTGTGGCCCTCCGCGTTGATCTGACGGTAGAAGTCCTGGAGGAACGCCAGGTCGGAGGCGAACATGTTCTCCACGATCCCGTCGTGCACCATCGTCAGCGTGCCCAGCCGGGTGATGACCCGGCCGAGCAGCACCACCGACAGGTACGCCGGGTTCTCCTGCACCCGCACGTCCCGCAGCGGGATCAGTTCGTCCCGCGCCGTCGACAGGCGCATCACACCGTCCCGGTGGACCGTGCCCGAGTCGTCGACGTAGCCGCGCGGCAGTTCGAAGGGGAACTCGGTGCGCAGCTGCTGCCGCGGTGCCGCTTCGGCAGGTGTCTCCGTGGGTGCGACGGCGGGAGCCGAACGGGGGAAGTCCGCTCCCGCCGCCGCGGTCTGGGGGTCCTCGGGGGCCGCGACGGGCGCCCCGACAGCCGCGCGCCGCATTATTCGATGACCAGTTCTTCGAACACGATGGTGACCGTCTCGGTCAGCGCGGAGGTGTCGCCGGCCTTCACCGCGCTGGCGTCGATCTTGCTGCACCAGGCGTTGCGCAGGTTGTAGCGCTTGACCGGGACGTCCTCGGAGTCCATCAGGATGATGGAGGCGTTCTTGCGGGCCGTGGACATCCGGCCGTTCATGGAATCGTTGATCCACTGGGTGAACGACGGCGACTGGGTCATGCCCCGCACGACGGTGCACTGCCCGTCCTTCTTGTTGCCGGGGAGCACGGCCGTCTCGTGCTTGCCGGTGGTGCTGTTGTTCTGCGGGTACTTGATGACGTCCTGTTCGAGGGTGAGGCCGTTGACCTCGGAGAGGTACTCGACCATCACACCGTCGATCTGGAGCCCGAAGTTGTTCGCTGTGAGGGAGTCACCCGGCATCAGAGCCATGTGTTCGCTGTCCTTCTAATGATCTGGGAGAGGCGGGGGAAGGGGGCCGGAGAGGTGGAGGACGCGCGTCCTACTCCTCCAGCTCCCCGCTGCCGCTGGAGAACTGGGCCAGCCGGAAGATCACGAACTCGGCGGGCTTGACCGGCGCGATGCCGATCTCGCAGATGACGCGGCCGAGGTCGACCGACTCCGGCGGGTTGGTCTCCTCGTCGCACTTGACGTAGTAGGCCTCTGCCGGGCTCTGGCCGAAGAGGGCACCGCTGCGCCACTCGTTGACCAGGAACGCCGAGACGTTGCGGCGGATGCGGGCCCAGAGGTTGTGGTCGTTCGGCTCGAACACCACCCACTGGGTGCCGATCAGGATCGACTCCTCCAGGTAGTTGAAGTACCGGCGGATGTTCAGGTAGCGCCAGGCCGGGTCGGAGGAGAGGGTGCGGGCACCCCAGACGCGGATGCCGCGGCCGGGGAAGGCGCGGATGCAGTTGACGCCGATCGGGTTGAGCAGGTCCTGCTCGCCGCGGGTGATCTGCAGCTCCAGGTCGACGGCACCGCGGACGACCTCGTTGGCGGGGGCCTTGTGGACGCCGCGCTCGGTGTCGTTGCGGGCCCAGATGCCGGCGACGTGACCGCTCGGCGGGATCAGGCGGGACTGGCCGGACGCCGGGTCGAAGGACTTGATCCAGGGGTAGTACAGGGCCGCGTACTTGGAGTCGTAGCCGGCCGTCTCCTGGCGCCAGACCCGTATCTGACGGGCGTTCTGGCCGGGCGGCGGGTCGATGATGGCGACGCGGTCGCCCATCAGCTCGCAGTGCGCGATGAGGCCGAGCTGGACGGCCTTGACGGCCTCCAGGTCGATCGCGCCGCGCTGGTAGGCGGCCATCAGGTCGGGCACCGCGACCATGGAGATCTCGTCGATCGCCTCCAGGCCGCCGAAGCCGGTGCGGTCCGCGGAGTCGCCGAGGTAGTGGGCCGGGCCGGGGTGCGAGCTCTCGCTCTTCTCGACCGGGGCGGCGGGGGCGGCGGGCGGCGCCGGCAGGGTCAGGCTCTGGTTCTCCGGGCGGGCCAGCTGCGCGGTGGGCGCGGCCTCCGTCACGGTGATGAGCTTGGAGCGCTCCTTCACCTGGGTGACGACGTAGGAGCGGTTGCCCTTCTTGGCGCTCACGTCGAACGTCTCGACCGGCTTCTCGCCGTCCTTGACGATCAGCTTGAAGCG
Organism: Streptomyces sp. NPDC097107; assembly: GCF_044762405.1. Lineage (NCBI taxonomy): Bacteria > Bacillati > Actinomycetota > Actinomycetes > Kitasatosporales > Streptomycetaceae > Streptomyces > Streptomyces sp. NPDC097107. The sequence continues at coordinate 112,930 of NZ_JBIWEF010000004.1, forward strand.
CTCGGCGGGGCCCTCGCCCTCGGGGTCGGCGACCTCGACGGACAGCGGGCCGTGCTGACCGGCGGCGTTGGCCGTCACGGCGAACGTGCCGAGCTGCTTCGGCTCGGCGGCCGGCAGCGCGGCCGGGGCGGTGGTACCCGTCACGGCGGCGGGAGCGGACGTCCCGTCCGAACCGGCGGCGGCGTCCTCGGCGGAGCCGCCGACGCGGACGACGTACGCGGCGCTGCCGCCGTTGTTGAAGAACCCGTAGACGGAGTGCGCGAGGTAGTACCCGTCGGTGAAGTCACCGAAGGCCGCGACGTACTGCGTCCAGTTGGTCACCAGCGTGGGCTCGTTCAGCGGGCCGGTCGGCGCGAGACCGACGAAGGCCGCCACCGAGGTGCCCACCCCCTCGATCGGGCGCGAGCCGCTGGCCACCTCCTCGACGTAGACGCCGGGCGACAGGTAGGACGGCATGCTCTGCTCTCCTCGGGGTACGAGACAGGACGCCCCTCACCCTCGCGCGCGCGTTGCTCCCCCCGAAACGCCCTCGGGTGCCGGAGTGGGGGCACCGACGGTGCCCCCGGCTGTGCCCGTTGGGGCAGGACGGGGCGCCCGACCGCTGGTGGGAGCCCCGACACCGGCTCCGGCAACGCCTGTTGGGGAAGCCTTCGCTCAGACTTCACCCTGTGGCCGGGCCCCGTTCATGAGTTAGCCTCCCGGCCTGGCCGGGCTCCGCACCACGCCGAGCCCGCGCCGGTTCACGACGGCCGGCGACGAGGGGACGGGGCCGACGCCTCGTCGGGCAGGGGCGTGCGATGCGGGGACGACAGGAGAAACCCGGCCCGGAAGGCGGCGTGCCGGGCCGCGCGGCGGCGGTGCCCCCGCCGGCCAGGTCCGCCGACGCGGGCAGGGCCGGTGCGCGGGCGCCGTACGGCGGACAGGCAGGCGGACCGGCCCCGGCGCCGCCCGGCTCCGGGGCCGCGCTCGGCCCGCGGGAGCTGCTGGCCATCCAGGGCAGCGCCGGAAACGCCGCCGCCTCCCTCCTCATCGGCAACCGTTCCGCCCCGCGCCCGCCGGACGACGCCGGCGGCCCGCTCGTGGTGGCGCGGGCGCCGCTGGCCCCGGTGGCGGAGGAAGGCGGAACAGGGGAGCGGACGGCGGCCGTCGGGACCCCGCCGCGCCGCCGTCCGGTCCGGGGCGCCCGGCGCACCCCGCCCGTCGCCGGCCGGAGCACGGGGCCGGAGACCGCGAGACCCGGCAACGCCCCGAAGCATCCGCCGCTGGTACTGCCCCCGTATCTGACGGACATGACGTCGGCGGGGCTCTCCACCGCGTCGGGGCTGACCGGCCACGAGGCGGTGGGCCGGGCGATCGCCGCGATCCCGGGCGGGGCGGACCGCGACGTGGCCGCGGTGGAGCGGGAGCTGGCGGGGAAGCCGGAGACCTTCTACGGGCACGGCCGGGTCTTCACCGTGCGGGGGAGCAAGGGCGCGTACGACGTCACGGTCTCCGTCCGGCCGGACCCGGCACACGCCGCGCCGGAGCCCGCTCTGTTCGAGAACCCCGACGCCGCCTCGCCCGTCCTGCCGGCACAACGGGCGCCGGCCGACCGGGCGGCCCGGGACGACGACACGAAGGTGGACCAGCAGCACTCCTCGTCCGCCACCGTGGTGACCGACACCGCCCGCTCGAAGCAGATCGGCCTCAGCGGCTCCGGTACGGTCCTGGTCCCGACGCCCGTGCCCGGCGTCTGGGGCGGCGCGCAGCTCGCGGGCGGCCTCGGGCTGCGCAGCGACCACGACGTGCACAACACCAGGACGGTGGCCGAGCCGCGCACCCTGCGCAGCTCCGGCGGCACGGTCCGGGCGCTGCGGCACGTGCGCTTCACCGTGCGGATCAGACCGCAGGGCCCCTACGGCACCGCGCGGGTCGTGGAGTCCGACGGCACGCTCACCATGCGCGTGCCGCAGGAACACCTCGTGCCCCTCGGCACCGAACGGCCCGCCCCCGGCCCCGCCCTCTCCGAGGAGCAGCGCAAGGGCGTACGGCAGGCCACCTCGACCGCGGTCGTCGGTGTGGAGGACCGGGGCGCCCCGCACGCCGGCGGCGGGGGCCTGTTCGACAAGGTGAATTCCACCCTGCACCCGCAGGCGGCGCCCCCGGACTCCGCCGACCGCACCCGGCTCTACGAGGCGACCGGCGCCGCGACGATCCTCCAGGACCTGCCGCGCCTGCTGACCGGCTGGGTCGCGAGTGAGGACCTGTCGGCCGGCGCCGCCGGAGCGGAGAGCGCCTACCGGATGCGTGCCGACATCGTCTCCCTGACCCCCGCCTGGAAGGCGGGCCAGACCCAGCTGCGCACCCATCAGCAGACGCAGCACGGCATGGGCGCCTCCATGGGCAAGGGCATGAGCGGCATGGCGGGGGCCGGCCCCGCCGTCGGTTTCGGCGCTCCGGGCGCGGGGCCGTCCGTACGTCTCAAGACGATGCCCGGCGTCAGCTTCCGGCGGATGCGCTTCTCCTCGGCCGACCAGGCGGCGGCCACCCGGCAGGGCGCCGAGGTGCGCGGCACCAAGGCGCTGTACCTGGGCCGGATCCTGCTGACCGTCGAGGGCACCGGGCCCGCCGCGCCGGGGCACACCGTCACCCCCGCCGGCCGCACCGCCCGGCACACCGTCGACGCCTGGATCAGCATGCGGGCCGAGGAGGCCCGGCACCTGGGGCTGCCGCTGCCCGCCGGCACGGAAGCCGGCGAGCTGTTCACCAAGGCGGACCGCACGAAGGCCGACGGCACCCCCGAGCCGAACGCCGACGGCAGCCCGCGCAAGACCGAACGCCATCTGCCGTTCGACGCGATGGGCTCCAGCGCCGCGCTCAGCCACCTCGACACCCGGCCCCTGATCGAGACGCTGGAGCGGCTGTTCGCGTCCGACCCCCGGCTGGCCGGCTACCTGCCGCCGTTCGGCGAGGCCGCCACCGGCAGGGCCGCGGCGGGCGGTGCCGCGAACCGCACGGACGCCGAGGGGCAGCGGCGCAACTACCGGGAACTGCTGACCGTCCTGTCCGAGACCAACCTGCGCGCCAACAAGGACCAGTTGCTGTCCACCGGTGTGCCCGTGCGGCTGCGCCGCAAGTCCGGGCTGAGGTCGGACGACGTACAGGTCCGCGTCCGGGGCCGGATCGGCCCGGTCACCTACCTCGGCGACACCCCCGACTGGCTGGTGCGCAGCAGCGCCGGCGTGGGGTCGAGCGGTCAGACGGGCGGCGTGTCCGCCCGGAAGGCGGGCGTCCAGGGCGCTGTCCAGGGGACCTTGATCCCGGGCGCGCTGTCCGCACAGGTGGCCGCCGAGGCGGCGGTGGAGAGCAGCCGCAGCGCCCAGGGCGGCCCGGTGACCCGTACCGACTCGCTGAACAGCGGCGACGTGTCGACCAGTACGTTCGCCACCCGGCTGTGGCTCGGCGTGAACGTCACCATGACCAGCCGGGAGCGCACCGCGAAGCGGGCCCTCACCCCCGGCCGCCCCGGACGGCACACTCCGGCGGCCGAGGTGATCGCCAGTTCGGACGACCGCACCGCCGAGGACAATCCGCTGCGCGAGCTGGGCGAGCAGGGCCAGGACGTGCGGTTGAGCGCCCCGACGGCGACCACTCTGGACGACGAGGCGTACGAGGGGCTGAACCGGCGCCGGGCCGCGGCGCGGCCGGGCCGGATCGGCGGGCTCGACGCCACCGGCATCACCGACCTGACCACCCGGCCCGCGGGCCGCGGTCTGCGGGACTGGGACTTCGTGGAGACCGTCGGGGACGCCAAGGAGATCCGCGACCTGGCCTTCATGCTGCTCGCCCAGGCCGCGCGCGGGGGCCGTACCGACAAGCCCGGCGACACCGCCTTCGAATCGGAGGGCCTGGCGCCGCGCCTGGCGGTCGAGGACCGGTTCGGCCCGCAGGCCGTCACGGCGGCACTGCGGCAGGGCGTCGGCTCGGGCTGGGTGGTGGCGGGCCTGCGCCACCCCAGGCGGCTCGCCGCGCTGGACGGCGCGGTCGGCACCCGCTTCGCCCTCACCAACGCCCGGGTACGGCACCGGAGTACCGGCGCGGGTATGGAGAACATGGCGCTCGGCGGCCACCAGGGCTCCGGACAGCGGGCGCGTACCACGAGCAGGACGTATTCGGGCAACGCCCGGTCGATGGAGACGGGCGACGGCTGGTCGATGTGGGAGACCCCGGCCTACCGCAACACCAAGGCCACGACCGACGCCGACAGCGCGACGCTGAGCGGCACGGTGGAACGCAACGCCGTCGCCCCGCGCAGCCGCCCGCTCTACCTCGTCCAGTGCGACCTGGTCGTCAGCATGGTCGCCGAGGTCGCCGTCAACGGCCGGGGCCCCCGCACGGCGGCCCGGCAGCGGACGATCCCCGGCAGCGTCGGCCTGTGGCTCACCGGGGCCCAACTGGAGGCGGCGGGGCTGCGCGACCCGGAGGCACGGGCGAAGGAGCAGGAGGAAACGCTCGCGCAGATGGGCCCGACCAGCCTGTTCGGCACACCCGGCCCGGCGGCGGAGAACGGCCGTGGCAAGGGCGACGGCAAAGGCACGGGCACGGGCGAGGACAGGCGCACGGGCACGGGCACGGGCGAGGACAAGGGCACGGGCACGGGCAAGGGCAAGGGCAAGGGCAAGGGCGAGGGCAAGGGCAAGGGCAAGGGTCAGGACAAGGCGCACGAGACCGGCGCGGGAGAGGGGGCAGGCAGGGAACGGCAGCGGGAGGCGGACACCGACACCCCGGCGGTCCCCACGCCCCTGCCTCCGCACGCCAAGGGCATGCCCATCGGCTTCGGCCTGATCGACGAACTGCCCGACTTCGTGCCCCTTCTGAAGCGGCTGCGCTCGGCCGTGAAGGACCGGACCCTGGCGGAGGACCTGCTGCCCTCGCACCGCCTCGACGACCGCTTCGACAACGTGCAGCGGCTGCTGCGCGTCCTGGACCGGGCCGGCGCCACCGGCCTGCTCGCCGGGGCCATGGACGGCGGCGTGCCCGTGGAACTGCTGCGCAACAGCAGTCGGCCCGGCCGCCGCGCCAAGCCGTACCTGGCCGTGTTCCACATCCGGCGGACCGGTGCCGGCGAGATCGTCGGGCCGTCGGGCGGCGACCGCGAGATGGAGTACGCGACCGTGGCCGCCGCGCAGCGCACGAGGACCCACCAGGAGAGCAGCTCCGACGGCGTGGGCCTCGTGCTCACCGGTTCCGAGGCGTCCGGGGAGGCGGCCGCCGACCGGAGCGCCGGCGTTCTCGGGCCGGCGGCCGGCCGGTCCGCGGCCACCAGCCGGGCCGTCGCCGAGCGGGGACAGACCGGGCTGCGGGCCATCGTGGGCGAGGCGCCCTCGGTGAAGGTGCGCGTCCCGGTCACGGCCGAGCTGGAACTGCGGTCCGCCGACGGGCAGGTGGCCCGCGTCGATCTCGGCGGTGCCCTGGTGCACCGCGCCCTGGAGAAGGACCTGGCGGCCCTGGCCAACGTGACCCCGGTACCCGGGGAGCGCCTCCCGGGACGGCGGCCGGAGATCGCGCCGGGCGGGAGCGGCGCCCACCCGGCCGCGCTGGGCACCTGGCGGGCGGCGGGGGCGAGGCTGCCGATGGAGGCGCAGGCCGACGGATTCCGGGGTGCGCCGCAGGTGCGGGCGCTGATCGGCCGGGCGATGGCGAGCGCCGACGCGGGGACCGGCCTCGGCAGGGGTAGCGCCGCGCACTACGCGCACGGCGAGGCGGTCTCCACCGAGTGGCTGCTGGCCGCCCTGCCGCTCCTGGTGTCCGCCGGCGCCGAGTTGCCGCCGGTGCACGTCTCCGGCGCCGAGGGCCGCGACGTCGACTGCGAGCTGCACGCGCGGCTGCTCGACGCCCGGCCGCTGGGCGAGAGCGAGGCGATGACCTTCGAGACGGTGGCCCAGAGCGGCCCGGGCTCCCGTCCCGCGGGCGTGGAGCACCGGCAGGCGGCGCGGCACGGTCGTTCGGCGGGCTTCTCGGGGGGCGGCGGGCCGGTGCGGGTCGAGCAGTCCGGACTGACCAACGCGCCCGGTGGCGTCGGCAGCGAGGGCGGCGCGGCCGGGACGGTGGGCAACGCGGCGGGTACGGTCCCGCTCCAGAAGCCCAAGGAGACCTCGGCGCTCGTGCAGTTCACCCTGGAGTTCCGGGCCGTGGCGCGGGTGCGGCGCCGGCACACGCAGGGGGTGCGGGGCGCGGAGGCCGTCGGTGTCCGGGACGGCGTGCTGCCGGTCCCGGTGGTGATCCGGATGCCGGAGTCCGAGGCGCGGCGGATCGCCGGGGGCGGGTAGGGCCTGTCGGTGGGGCCTGTCGTTCGGGCCGGCCGGTCCGTGGGGCGGCGGATCGCCGGGTACGGGTGGGGCCTGTCGGTAGGGCCGGCCGGTCCGTGGGGCGGCGGATCGCCGGGGGCGGGTAGGGCCTGTCGGTGGGGCCTGTCGTTCGGGCCGGCCGGTCCGTGGGGCGGCGATTCGGCGGTGACGGTAGGG
>NZ_JBIWEF010000004.1:119531-331751 GCF_044762405.1 Streptomyces sp. NPDC097107
GGCGGCGGATCGCCGGGGGCGGGTAGGGCCTGTCGGTGGGGCCTGTCGTTCGGGCCGGCCGGTCCGTGGGGCGGCGATTCGGCGGTGACGGTAGGGCCTGCCCGTAGGGCCGGCCGCGATTCCCGCCGCCCGTCCGGACTGCCCCCGAAGCTGCCCTCACGGACCTGCCGGAGGCGGGGGCGCTCCGGTAAGGCTGGGTGGTCAACCGTCCGGTGTCGAAGGGAGCGTCGTGCGCGCGCACGGAACGCGGAGCCGATCGTCCGACGAGCGGGACGCGACGAACCGCCAGGTGGCCGCGGTGAGCGCGCCCGTCCAGCGGATGCTGGACCTCCAGCGCCTGGCCGGGAACGCCGCCGTGGCCCGGTCCGTCGAGACGGACCGGCACCAGCACGGCCCGGGGTGCGGCCACGCGGGACCGGCCGTGCAGCGCCGGGAAGCCCCGCACGAGCACGGGCCCGGCTGCGGGCACGGAGCTGTGGAGGACACCGGCCCGACGGCTCAGCGCAGCCTCCTCGACGCAGCCAGGAACACGCCGAGTACGTCGCTCCCCGGGGCGTTCCTCGCGAAGGCGAAGCCGTTCTTCCAGAACGACCGGCTCTCCGAGGGGCGCGTGCACGACAACCCCATAGCCCAGCGCGCCACGGCGGCGCTGGGCGCCGAGGCCATGACGGTCGGCAAGCACATCTTCCTCGGCCCGAAGGCCGTCGGTAACACGAAGACCCTCGCCCACGAGGCCAGCCACCTCGACAAGAACATCAGGGGCATCCCCGAGACGGGCAACAACCACGGTGCCGGCCTCACCGTCACGGACCCCGGGCAGGGTTCCGAGCGGGCGGCGGACACCGACAGCGACGCCTTCATGTCCGGGGCCGGCACCGCACCGTCCGTGGTCGCCCAGCGGTCGGTCGCGCAGGGCGCGGACGACACGGGTCCGACCGTGCAGCGCAGCACGGACGGCGTCGTCCAGCGCACGGGACGCCGCCGGCGCCGGGGCGAGGACGAGTCGGACATGGACCGGGTGGTCGGCGAGATCGAGAACCCCGCCGGCAGGTCGGCCTCCTACAAGGGCGGCGGGGAGTCGAAGAAGGTCTCCAAGTCGGACCCGGACCTGCCCTGCTGGGACTGGGCGGTACGGGCCGCCGCGGGAACGGGCGGCCTCGACCGGGGGGACTACTGGTCCTACCTCACCGGCTGGCTGGAGGCGGGCGGTGTGCCCGGACTCAGCGACCTGGCGCCCGCGGTGCGGGAGCAACTGGCCCAGGTACGCGACCAGATGCAGGCCTCGGGGCTCCACTCCGGCCCCACGGGTGCCGATGTGCAGCAGGACGAGACGACGATCCAGCCCCTCATGCAGCGCGCGGTCGAGGGCTTCGTGACGGCGCACGGCTTCCAGATCAAGAGGGACGACCCGGCCGCCTGGATCATGTGCCACTACAAGATGGACGGCACGGCGGGCACCCCCGAGCACTTCTGGGTCGAGATCAAGGCCCCGAGCGGCCGGGTGCTCGTGCAGACCGTCCCGGGCATGGACCACTTCGAGGCGGGCGGCACGGACCTGCGCTGGAACGACCCGAACAGCACGCGGGGGCGCCGGCACGACCACGACCGGTACGTGACCATCCAGGTGCCGGTCGAAGCGCTCAAGGGCCGGCACACCGAGATCCTCATGGAGCTGGTGAACCGCAACCAGCGCCCCAGGCTCGGGTAGTCCGCGCCGGAGACCGGACCCGCAGGGGCAACGAGGTCTGCCCCCGCGGCTCCTGACGGCGTCCCGGCGGCGCCGTAGCGTCGCGGCGTGAGCCTGTGGACTTCCCTGGAGCCCGCGTCCGCGACGGTGGACCCCGGCAGCAGTACGCGTGTGCGCCTGAGGGTGCGCAATACCGGTGACGTGGTCGACGAGTACCGGTTCGAGCCTGTGGGGGATGTGGCGCCGTGGACGACGGTGGAGCCGCCGACGTTGCGGTTGTATCCGGGGACGACCGGAACTGTTGAACTGACGTTTGCGCCGCCGCGTACGTCTGATGCGGTGGCGGGGCCGAATCCGTATGCGGTGCGGATTACGCCGACGGAGCATCCGGACGCGGTGACGGTTCCGGAGGGGAACCTGACGATCACGCCGTTCACCGAGGTGCGGGCGGAGTTGGTGCCGCCGACGGTGAAGGGGCGGTTCCGGGGGCGGCCGCGGCTGGCGGTGGACAATCTCGGTAATACGAAGGTGACGGCGTCGGTTTCCGGGAGTGATACCGGGGATCATCTGTCGTACGAGATCCGGCCGGGGAATGTGCAGATCGAGCCGGGGCGTGCGGCGTTCGTGGAGACGACGTTGAAGCCGCGGCAGGTCATCTGGTTCGGGTCGAAGGAGGAGCGGCCGTATTCGCTGGCGGTGCGCCGGTCGGGGGTCGAGCCGACGGAGGTCGAGGGGACGTATGTCCAGCGTGGGTTCCTGCCCGGCTGGCTGGCGGCGTTCTTCGGTATCGCGCTGGCGTTGACGATCGCGTGTGTGATGATCTGGATCGCGTACAAGCCGCAGGTCCGTACGAGTGCCACGGATCAGATCGAGCAGGCGGGCAGTGCGCTGGCGCCCAGTCCGAGCGCGAGTCCGGAGACCTTGCCGAGCGCGGCCGAGTCGGTGCCCGAGGAGCCGAAGGCACCCGAGCAGCCGGTCCCCGAGGAACCGAAGGACGACGGCGGCGCGGGCAAGGGCGACGACGGCGCGGGCAAGGGCGACGAGGGCGAGGGCGGCGGTGAGTCGAAGAAGGCCGAGCCGCCGAAGCCCCGGACCGCCGCCACGGCGGTGAAGGAGATCGCCGCGCGCAGCGAGGGCCGGCACATCTGCTACCGCGCCTATGTGGCGGACCGGGGCTGGCAGGAGCCGGTGTGCGACGGGGCCGAGGCCGGCACGGTCGGCAAGGACCTGCCCGTCAAGGCCCTCAACATCGCCGTGTCCGGGACCGGAGGCACCAGTGGCAACGGAGCCCATGTCGTCGAGGGCTGGCTGACCGGTGACAAGTGGGCGGGTGCCGCCGACGGCAAGGACATGTATCTCGGGAGCACCAAGGAGGCGCTCTCGGCCCTTGAGGGCTTCACGATCAGGACCACGAAGGGCGCAGTCTGCGCGAACACCCATGTGCAGAACCGGGGCTGGCTGAACCAGGGCTGCACCGAGCCCGCGGACTGGCGGTACTTCGGCAGTGAGATGGGCAAGAAGCTTCGGCTGGAGGCCGTCCGTCTCACCGTGTGACCGCGCCCGTAGGGGCAACCGGGTCTGCCCCGGCGGCTCCTGACGCCACACCGGTACGCCCGTAGCGTCGGTGTGTGAGCCTTTGGACTTCGCTGGAGCCCGCGTCCGCCACCGTTGATCCTGGCAGTAGCACGCGTGTGCGGCTGCGGGTGCGTAACACCGGTGATGTCGTTGACGAGTACCGGTTCGAGCCTGTGGGGGATGTGGCGCCGTGGACGACGGTGGAGCCGCCGACGTTGCGGTTGTATCCGGGGACGACCGGAACTGTTGAACTGACGTTTGCGCCGCCGCGTACGTCTGATGCGGTGGCGGGGCCGAATCCGTATGCGGTGCGGATTACGCCGACGGAGCATCCGGACGCGGTGACGGTTCCGGAGGGGAACCTGACGATCACGCCGTTCACCGAGGTGCGGGCGGAGTTGGTGCCGCCGACGGTGAAGGGGCGGTTCCGGGGGCGGCCGCGGCTGGCGGTGGACAATCTCGGTAATACGAAGGTGACGGCGTCGGTTTCCGGGAGTGATACCGGGGATCATCTGTCGTACGAGATCCGGCCGGGGAATGTGCAGATCGAGCCGGGGCGTGCGGCGTTCGTGGAGACGACGTTGAAGCCGCGGCAGGTCATCTGGTTCGGGTCGAAGGAGGAGCGGCCGTATTCGCTGGCGGTGCGCCGGTCGGGGGTCGAGCCGACGGAGGTCGAGGGGACGTATGTCCAGCGTGGGTTCCTGCCCGGCTGGCTGGCGGCGTTCTTCGGTATCGCGCTGGCGTTGACGATCGCGTGTGTGATGATCTGGATCGCGTACAAGCCGCAGGTCCGTACGAGTGCCACGGATCAGATCGAGCAGGCGGGCAGTGCGCTGGCGCCCAGTCCGAGCGCGAGTCCGGAGACCTTGCCGAGCGCGGCCGAGTCGGTGCCCGAGGAGCCGAAGGCACCCGAGCAGCCGGTCCCCGAGGAACCGAAGGACGACGGCGGCGCAGGCAAGGGCGACGACGGAGGAGGTGGTGGCGGGGCGCCCGAGAAGCCCGTGAAGAAGAAGCCCGTGGTGCCCGCCGAGAACGTCCTGCTGCGCAACACCGCCAGCGACATGTGCGCCGAACTTCCCGGACGTGAGGAGGGGAAGATCAACGGCCCCGTCCAGCAGGCCGTCTGCGACGGCACCGACGGGGACAACCAGGTCTGGGACCTCGAGGTGCAGGCCGAGAAGGGCCCCGCCGGCGTGGCTCTCTTCCAGATCCGGAACATCAAGGACCAGCTCTGCATGGACCTGGGCGAGTACGAGTCCCGGCCCGTCGGAACGCCCGTCGCCGAGTTCCACTGCGACGGCACGACCGCGGACAACCAGCTCTGGTGGATCGACAAGCAGCCGAGCGGTGACTACTGGATCCGGAACTTCGCCAGCAACAACAGGTGCCTGGACGTGGACGACGCCGACGGCCCCCTCTTCGCCCGGCTGAGGATCTCCACCTGCACGAGCAGCGGCGAGCAGGAGTGGAAGATCGCCCCGGTGAAGAAGGACTGACGTCGAGGAGGACCGACGGTCACCAGCCGCCTTCGCCGGGCACCAGCCGCCCGGCCTTGCGGTACTCGCGGCGGGCGCCCTCCAGGAGGTCGCCCGCCGTCACGTGGTCCCCGCGTCCGGCGGCGAGGTACGCGGCGGTGACCACCGCGCTGCGGATCGACCCGCCGGCCAGCTCGAAGTCCCGGGCCAGCGGGGCCGGGTCGATGCCGTCGGCGGACGGGACGTGCGACAGGCCGTGCCGCCACAGCGCCAGCCGCTGACCGGCGTCCGGGAACGGGAAGTCGACCACCAGGTCCAGACGCCGGGTGAACGCCTCGTCGATGTTGGCGCGCAGGTTGGTGGTGAGCAGGGCGATGCCGTCGAAGGACTCCAGGCGCTGGAGCAGGTAGGCGCTCTCCATGTTGGCGTACCGGTCGTGCGAGTCCTTGACCTCGGAGCGCTTGCCGAAGACGGCGTCGGCCTCGTCGAAGAGGAGTACGGCGTCGGTGCGGTCGGCCTCCGTGAAGATCCGTTCGAGGTTCTTCTCGGTCTCGCCGACGTACTTGTCCACGATCGACGACAGCTGGACCACGTAGAGGTCGAGGCCCAGGTCGGCCGCCACCACCTCCGCCGACAGGGTCTTGCCGGTGCCGGACTCGCCCGCGAACAGGCCGAGGACGCCCCGGCCGCGCCCACCGCCCGCGCTGAGCCGCCAGTCGCCGAGGACGCGGTCGCGGTGGCGGGCGCGCAGGGCGAGTTCGCGCAGCTGGGTGAGGGGCGCTTCGGGCAGGACCAGGTCCCGCCAGTCCACGGCGGGACGGATCCGCCGGGCATGGCTCTCCAGGCCGGAGGCCGACTGACGCCGGGCCGCGAGCCGGACGTGGCCGGCGGTGACCGGGCCGCCGTCGAAGGCGGCGAGGGCGTGGGCGGCGTGCGCGGCCCGCTGGATCCGGTCGCCGCCCAGACGGTAGGGGGCGACGGCGGTGGCCAGGTCGAAGCCGTCGGCGTCCGGGCCCAGCGCGGCCCGCCAGGCGGCCGCTCCGCCGGCCCGGCGGCCCGGCGCGTCCAGGACCAGCGGGTCGTGGGGTGCCCAGTGCGGGTCGTAGGGGCGGGGGTCCGTCAGCAGTACGGTCACGTCCGTCGCCGCGGTCAGCGCCCGTACCAGCGGGCCCGGTTGGCCGGGCAGGCCGGACACCACGACGGCCCGGCCGCCGAGGCGTGCCTCGCGCAGCAGCTCGGGAACGGTGGAGAGGTCGTCTTCGGGTCCTGAGCAGCACAGCGCGTCGAGGTCCGCGGCGCGCAGGACGGAGGCGAGGGCGGCCAGGCCGTCACCCTCGCGCTGTTCGCGCAGGTAGACGGCGAGCGGGCCGTCGTGCAGACGTGCGGCCAGGCGACGCGTGAAGTCCTCGGCGTCGGCCCCCGCGGGCAGCGGGTCCGGCATCGGGTGCAGCCGGCCGAGGAGCGCGGCGTCCGGGGTGTCGTCGCCGAGCAGATGGCCGGCCAGCCGGTCCGGGACCCGCAACGAGCGGGTGAGGAAGGGCCGCTCGGGCTCCTCGACCTCCAGCAGTCCGAGTGCGCGCAGAGGTGCCGAGGCGTGGAAGCGGCCCCGGACCGCCGCCACGTGGGCGGGCGCCCCGCACAGGTCGAGGGCGAGGCCCACGGTGGCGCGGCGGCGGCTCACGTCGTCGTTGAGGTAGCCGTAGAGCGGCTCGAAGGTGCGGTCGACGTCGGGGGCGAGCGCGATGAGCAGGACGGCGGTGTCCAGCTCGGTCAGCCCCGCCCGCCCGGCCAGCAGCGCCAGCCGGTCACCGGGACCGGCCGGGTCGTCGGCGGGCGCGTGTGGCGGGGCACCTTCGGGAGCTTCGGGAGCTTCGGGAGCTTCGGGAGCTTCGGCGGCAGAGGCCGCGGTGGCGTCGGCGGACGGCCAGGTGCGCAGCAGGTGGTGTACGGCGTCGTCGGACAGGTACAGGCCGCGCAACGGGTCGTCGGCCGTGGGGTCGCCGGCGGCGCGGTGCTCGACCAGCGCGGTCACCCGTTCCCGCAGGGCGGCGAGGTGGGCGAGCAGGGCGTGCGCGGGATCGTCGTGCGGGGTGTTCGGGGTGTTCGGGCCGTACGACTCGCGCGGGTCGTACGAGTCGGACGAGTCGCCGGCCGGGGTGCCGGGGGCGGCTGCCGTCGCCGCCTCCTCGGTGCGGGCGCTCACCGCTGGTCCGTGCGGCGGCTCACCGCGTCCTCGCGAGGGGTCGCGTCCCCGCGAGGCGGCGCGTCCCCGCGAGGCGGCGCGTCCTTGCGAGGGGCCGCGTCCTTGCGAGGGGGCGCGTTCTTTCGGGCGGCGCGGGCGGCGGCCACCTGGTGGGGGCGGTGGGCGCGCTCGCTGGACTGCGCCGGTTCGCCGGGCAGTTCGCGCACCCGGACCAGCGCGCCCTCGGTGACCGGCGGCCCGGCGTCGTACTCCGGGAAGGCGGGGAAGGGCACGGTCACCACCAGGTCCAGGGAGGGTTTCAGCTCGCCGCCGAGGGCGGACCAGATCTCGGCGAGGGAACGGGACTCCGTCTGGGTGCCGGCCACCGTCAGCGGCATCGACAGCCCCAGTGCCCGCAGTGAGGCGGGGAGTTCGGAGGGCGACAGGACCTCGCGCGGCAGCAGGGTCGCCAGTACGGCGGACAGCAGCCGGTGTTCGTCCTGCGGGGTCTTCGTCCAGGCCGTCACCAGGTACGACAGCCGGAACCAGCGCGGCGGCCGGCGGCGCCGCACCTCGATGTCCCGTTCGTCGCGGACCGACATGTGTCCGCTCTGCCGCCGGGCCACGTCCTCGCGGATGTCGTACATATAGGCGTTGACCACGGGGGCGTTGCGCCGGGCCGCCCAGTCACGGGTGGGTGCCTCGAAGGACACGTCGATGCCCGAGCCCGTCAGCGCGCCACCGCCGAGGAGGCTCTTGAGGACCTCGTCCACCTCGTGGATCACTCTTGTGCTCCCGCCCTGCCGTCTCGCCGCCGCCCGTCCGCCACTGTCCGTCACCGATCGTGCCCCGGGGGCCGTCCCGCCCGCAGGCGCGCCGGGGACGGCGGCCGGGCAGGCCGGCGTGCCCGCGCGGCCCCAAGGGGCCGCCTTCGGTTGCCCGTTCGGTCAGATGTAGCCTTCCCGCAGGGCATAGGCCACGGCGTGCGCCCGGTTACGCAGATGGAGACGCGTGGTGAGTCCGTGCATGACGTTTTTGACGGTCCGTTCGGAGTAGGACAGCTTGCCGGCGATCTCTCCGGTGTCGAGGCCCTCGGCGACCAGTCGCAGGACGTCCACCTCGCGGGGTGTGAGTCCCAGCGAGGGGGCGCCGGGGCGGCCCGCCGCGCCCCGGTGCAGGGTGCCCACCTGGTTGATGAGCCTGCCGAGCAGGTCGGCGGGCAGGTCGCCGTCGCCGCGGGACGCGGCCAGTACCGCCTGCACCAGCCGGTGGGCGGTGGCCTCGTGCCGCCAGACGATGGCACCGACGCCGCACTCGACGACGTCCAGCAGCTCGCTCTCCCGGATCGCGCCGACCACTAGGACGGCGCGCGCGCCCTCGCTGCGCACGATCCGGCGCAGCCGGGTGAGCGCCCCCTCGTCGAGCGCGTCCTCGATGAGCAGAGCCACCGTGCCGGGGCCGGACTCCTCGCGCAGATCGATCTCCGGGTGGCGGCGTAACTGGCTGACCGCGCCCTCGCGGCTGATCGGGTCCGGAGCGGACACCGCCACCGGGACGCGCCGGTCGGCGACGCCGACGGATCCGTCGGCGCCGAGACTGGATGTGGTGGTGGTCCGGGGTGAGTTGAACAACCGTTTCCCCCCTGTTCACGAGCCCGCCGTTCGGCGCAGGCCGGTAGCGGATGAGCGTGTTCCACACTTCTGTGGCGGCTGGGGCTGCGCAATCGTGGAGCACCACGAGGCACACCACGAGACCAGCGCGGCGACCCTCTCGAACGGGCCGTCGGGCGGAGGTACCAGCAGGTCAGGAGGGCCTTGCGCAAAGGCGCGCGGGTCCGTGGCGCCGGGCGCGCACCACCGTGAGCCTCGCCACAGCCACAGCCACAGCCACAGCCACAGCCGCAGCCGCAGGCGCAGGCGCAGGCCCGGGCACCGCCCGGGCCATGGGAGGCCGTTCCGGTTGGTGGGCCGGCTCACACCACCCGTGTCCGCATTCCTACGTCTCACATACCGGGGGAGCACCATCCACCACAGGAGGCACCGATGACCGGACCGCTCCGCGAACGCGACGACGCCCTGGCGTTGCTCGCGGCCGATACCGAGCGCGCCCGGGCCGGCACCGGCGGCCTCGTCCTGCTGCGCGGGGCCACCGGCACCGGCCGCACCGCCGTACTCGAGGCCGCCGCCCGGCACGCCGCGGACCTCGGCCTGCGGGTGCTGCGGGCACGCTGCTCACCCGAGGACACCGGCGTTCCCTTCGCCACGGTCCTCCACCTCCTCGGCCCGGTACCGGAGTTCACGGACCTGGCACCGGGCGGCGACGACCGCGGCAACGCGGCCCGGCTGTGGCGGCTGCTGCGCTCGTACGCGGACGAGGGCCCGCTGCTGGTGGCCGTGGACGACGTCCACCTGGCCGACGACGCCTCGCGGCGCTGGCTGGTCGAGGCGGCCCGGCGCGTCGACCGATTACCGGTACTGCTGGTGGCCACCGAGCGCAGCCAGTACGACATCGAACCGCGGCCCGCCGGACTCACGCAGGCCCTGTCGCCCTCCCTCGTGCGCACCCACACCCTCGCCCCGCTCAGCGACGCGGCGGCGGCCGGGCTGGTCCGTGCCGCCTTCCCCGCGGCCGGACCGCGCTGGACGCGGGAGTGCGTACGGGCCGGCGCCGGCAGCCCGATGCTCCTGCACGCCCTGCTCGACGACCTCGGCGGCATCCCGCGGCAGGACGGCCCCGCATCCGACGGCGCCCCGCTCCTGCCCGACACCTGCGCCGCGTTGTACCCCGGGACCTACCCGGCGGCCGTCTCCTGGTGGCTGAACAGCGCCGGCCCCGCGACGGCCGACGTGGCCCGCTGCCTCGCGGCACTGGAACAGGCGTGGCCAACGGGCACGGACGGCGACCAGGCCCCCGACCCGGCGGACCTGTCGAACGGACGCGGGGCGGCCGGGCATGCCCTCGCGCCTCCCGGCACGGAGCCGAGCCACTCCGCCGCCGCACCCGACCACGCGCAAAGCGCGGGACACGACCAGCAGGCGCGGCGCGTCCGGCCCACGGAGCCCACGCCACCCGCGCGGTCCGCGCAGAGCGACGCGGAGACGCGGCGCGCCCAGGACGCGCCGCCCGGGCCGTCCGGGCCGTCCGCGCAGTCCCACCCGTACGCCCAGGACGCGCCGTCCGGGCCGCCCGACCCGTACACGCAGCACACCCGCTACACGCAGCCCGCCCCATACGCCCAACGCACGGGGTCCACGCCGTACGCCCCGTACGCCCCGTACGCCCCGTACCCCCAGTACGGCCGCCTCCCCCAGCCCCCCGACGCGCCGCACCGGACGGTGCCGGGGCAGGCCCACCATCCCTCCCGGGGACGTGCGGCCGAGGCGGGGGCCGGGGACCCGGTCGATCTGCTCGCCGAGGCGGCCGGTGCCGATCCCGCCCGGGTCGCCGGTTGGCTCGCCGCGATGACCCGGCTGGGACTGCTGCGCCCGGACGCCGCCGGCCGCCCCCGCTACGCGCACCCGCTGCTGCGCGACGCCGTGCTCACCGGCTGGCCCAGGCCCCGCCGGGAGGCGGCGCACCGGGCGGCGGCGGAGGCGATGCTGCGCCGGGGCGACCGGGTCGAGGCGGTTGCCCGGCATCTGCTGCGGACGCCGGCCGTCGGCCTGCCCTGGGCGCTGCGCGTCCTGCGCGACGCGGTCACGGTCGCCGTGCACGACGCCCGGCCCGACGACGCCGTCGGCTATCTGCGCCGGGTGCTGGACGAGCCGCTGCCGGACGACGTCCGCCAGCGGCTGCTGACCGAACTGGGCTCCCTGGAGTACGCGTCGGCCGACACCCCGGCGGCCATCGCGCGCCTCGCCGAGGCGCAGCACCTGCCGGCCGACCCCCGCAACCGGGTGCGTACGGCCGTCGCCCTCGGCACCGCGCTGGCAGGGCGCGGCGAGATCCGTACCGCCATGGAGGTGCTGCGGCGGACGGAGGGCCGTCTGTCCGACCACCCGGGTCTGACCCGCACCGTGCAGACCGCCGGCGCGCTGCTGTCCGACGAGGACCTGGCGACCCGGCAGGAGGTGTACCGGTGGCTGTGCGAGACCGGCGAGAACTCCCCGGAACTGGTGGGCACCGCCGGACAGGCCCTGCTCGTGCGGTACGCGGCGACGGCCGCGCTGATCTCGGCCGAGGAGGCGATGACCCGCGTACGGGCCCTGCTCGCGCAGCCCACCGACCCGCTCGCCGAGCCCTTCCTGCTGGGCACGGCCGCCGCGGTCGCCCAGTGGGCCGACGAACTCGACGAGGCCGAACGGCTCGTGGAGCGCGGCCTCGCCGGACAGCACCCTGCCCTGCTGCACCCGATGCAGCACGCGCTCCTCAACACCCGCGCGGACATCGCCGGGGCCCGCGGCGACCACGCCCGGCTGCTGGCCACCGGCGACGCGGCGGGGGACCCGGCAGCGTCCCGCACCGGGCCCTCCAACCGGGACGCCCACACGGTGATGGCGCTGGTCCACACCGGCCGCACCGACGAGGCACAGCGCCTCGCCGACCGGTTCGACCTGCGCGAGGTGCCGGAGAACTGGGAGCTGAACCGCTTCCTGTACGCCCGGGGCGTGCTGCGCGCCGCCACCGGCGACCCGGCGGGCGCGGTCCACGACTTCCTGGAGTGCGGACGGCGCCAGACCGCCCGCGAGGTGGTCAGCCCGGTCGTCACCCCGTGGCGGACGGCGATCGCGGAGTGCCGGCTGGCCCTGGGCGGCGGTCAGGAGGCACTGGCCCTGGCGACGGAGGAACTGCGGCTGGCCCGGGTGTGGAACACCCCGCGCACGGTGGGCCGCGCCCTGCGCGTGCTGGGCACCGCGACCGGCGGACGGCGCGGCCTGGAGCTGGCCGAGGAGGCCGTACGCACCCTGCGGGACGCACCCGTCGACACCCACGTGGAGCTGGTCGCGGCGCTCATCGCCCAGGGCCGTCAGCTCGCCGCCACCGGCGACCGCGGCCGCGCGCGCGACTGCCTGCGCGAGGCGGCGGAGCTGGCCGAACGCAAGGGTGCCCTAAGGCTGCTCGCCACGGCCGGGGAGGCTTTGCGCGAGAGCGGCGCCCGGGGCGCGGTGACGGCGTTGACCGGTTCGGGGGCGCTGACCGGCAGCGAGCGCCGTATCGCCGAACTGGCCGCCGACGGACGTACGAACACCGAGATCGCCGAGCTGCTGCATCTGGCCAGGCGCACCGTGGAGACCCACCTGACCAGCACGTACCGCAAACTGCGGATACGCCGCAGGACCGAGCTGCCCGGTGCGCTGGGCGGGGCCGGCCGCTCCAGGGAAGCGCACCCCACCGCACGGACCGCCCAGGACCCCGCACGGCACACCGCCCAGGACCCCGCACGGCACACCGCCCAGGACCCCGCACGGCACACCGCCCAGGACCCCGCACGGCACACCGCTCAGGACACCCCACGAAGCACCGCACCGAACATCGCACCGAACACCGCACCGAACACCGCGCGGCGCACCGCTCAGGACTGAGGATCCGCGGCTGCCAGACGCCCTTCCGCGGCCCGCAGCCTGCTGTCGTCCGCCGTCTCGGCGAGCAGCCGCCGGGCGACCGGCTCGGGCATCCGGACCACCACCGGCGCGGGCAGGGTCAGTTCCCGTACCGCCGTCCCGGTCCGGTGCGTGCCGCGGGCCACGACCCGTGCCACCACCCTGACGTCCACCGTGAACTGGACGAGGACGGACCGCTGCTTGGGCTTGTGCACCGGCATCGAGCCGGAGCCGTTCGCCGTCATGCCGGCCGCCCCGCCCGCGCCGTCCGCGTTGGCCAGGGCCTGGTTGAGCCGGAACTCGGTGGCGTTGAGCAGGCCCGCACCGAACAGTCCGCGCCCCGCCCGCCCGCGGTCCGCCGAGTACTGGCCGTCCTCCTGGGTGGGCCTGGGGCCCTCCGGGCCGCTGGGCGCGATCGCCTCGAACGACATCTTGGCGCCGGTGCCGAGCACCTTGCCGGCGCGCAGCCGCGCGTGCACCGATGCCCGCAGATCCTGGCCCTGGAGCCCGCCGGCGTGCACCGGCGGCAGCTCCGCCCCCGCGTTGGTCAGCAGCGGCAGCGCCGAGATCAACCACTCGGTGGAGACGGCCTCCTGGAGGGTGTACGCGGCGGACTGCCCCTTGTCGCGGTAGCGGTGCCCACCGCCGGCCTCCTGCACCGCCGCGTCCACCAGCCGCCGGACCTGCGCAGCCCCCTGGAAGCCGTTGACCTGTGCCTCCAGCGGCAGCCGGACTCCTCCGTCGCGCCAGGCGCCGAGCCGTGCCGGGTCGGCGTCCGCGGCGGCGGGCGGCCGTTCGCCGGCCGGCCGGGCGGTGACGGGCTCCAGCCGGGCCAGAGCCGTCAGGTCGTCCTTCGGCACACGGTGTGTCAGCTCCTTGCGCCCCAACCGGGCGAGAGCCACCCGCCCCTTCGCGGAGTGCAGCTCCAGCGAGGCGTCGACCGGCACGCGCATCTTCGCCGGGCCCGTGGCGGAGTCGGCGACCAGCTTCATGCCCACCTGGGCGCGGGAGGCCGAGCCCCCCCGCTGCGAGTCGGCCGTGGCGGCGCCGAGGCCGGCCACCCCGCCCGTGCTCTTGAGCAGCCCGGCACCGCCCTCCGGTTTGGCGGACCCGGCGAGGACGCCCTCCGCGCCGAGCGAGCCGCCCCGCTCCTGGGAGTCCGTCCGCTGCGCGGTGGCCGAGGTGATGTACTCCATGTCCCGCTGGTCGGTCGCCATCTCGGCGAACCTGCCGGGACCCGCCCGGCGGACCCGGAACACCGCCCAGTACGGCGTCCTGCGGCCGTCGAACAGCTCCACGGTGACGCCGCCGTCCATGGCGCTCGACAGCAGTCCCTCGGAGCCGTCCCGGTCCAGGACGCGCAGCAGCCGCTGCACGTTGTCGTTGGGGTCGTCCAGCTGCCGGTGCGGCAGCAGGTCCGCCGCCAGGGACTCGTCGCGGCGGGCGAGGGCGGCGCGCAGCTCCGTCAGCAGCGGCACGAAGTTCGGCAGGTTCTCGATCATGCCCATACCGAGGGGCAGGCGGGCGTCGAGGCCGGGCACGGGCCGCTCGGGAGTGCGGGCGGGGTCGGCGGGCGGGACCATCGGTGCGCCGGCCTGCCGGTCCGCCGGCCGCTCGCCGGCCCCCAGGGGCCCCTCCGCCTCCGCCTCCGTCCGGCCCGGCCGGGGCGCGAGCACGCTCTCCATGCCCAGCGCCTCGGCGGCCGACCGCGGCAGCCTCAGCCCCTGCGAGGACAGCTGCTCCGCCGTCAGCCACACCCCCACCTCGCCCGGCAGCGTCCGCGCCTCCCTGGTCACGTACGGGCCGCCGCCGGTGACCTTGACCTCGGCGACCATGGTGACCAGGAGGTCGCACCGGACCAGGTAGAGCGGAGCCTTGCGCGGGGTGTGGGCGTTGCGCTCCACCGTGCCGGACACGGTGACGGCCCCGGCGGTGCTCTCCCCCTTGCTCCGGGTCACCGCCGCGCCCTGCCCGGTGCGCCACTCGGCACCGTTCTGCAGGCCCATCAGCCCGCCCTGGTACGTCGTGGTGCTGCCGCGCCCCTCCTGGCCGCCGGCCTGGTGACCGCCGAGCAGGAAGGTCTCCGTGCCGGGCCCCGAACCCTCATGTGTCACCCGCGGGTTGGTGAGCGCCAGCCGCAGGCCCACCGCCCCGTCCAGCGCGGCGAGCCGGCGCGGGTACTTGAGGTTCTTCACCACCCACCCCGAGGACACCGCCTGCCGCAGCGCCCCGGTGAGCGCGCCCGGGCCGAGCCGTTCCTCGATCGCCTGCCGGGGCGCGAGGCCCTCGGTCTGCAGCGCCCGGTCCTCGCGGACCCCCTTGTCCCGGGCCGCCGCCCCGGCCAGCAGGTCGAAGGCCAGGTCCCGGATCGGGGCGCCGGAGCCGACGGTCTCCACCAGCGTCCAGTGACGCAGGGCCCGGCCGCTCGCCGGGCGGGGCGTCAGCCCGGCCAGGTCGCCGATGCCCGCGGCGTCCACCCGCCACTCGGGCCCCCGCTGCCGCGCCCCGCGCGCGGCCCCCTCGTCGTCGAGGCGCCGCTTCTCCTCGCCGTCCAGGGTGAACTCCGTCGGCGTGACCAGCCGTACGTCCTGCTGCTCCACGTCCATCCGGGCGATCCGCTCGGGTTCGGGCACGTCGCGCCCCGGTGAGCCGGGCAGGACCGAGCGCCGGGCCTTGCGCTGCCGGTGCGTCATGGTGACCTGCACCTGCATGTTCAGCGGCGCCGAGAAGACGCTCGCGTCCTCGGAGCCGTTGGTGAGGACGTCGCTGCGCGTGGTGGGCCCGGCCTGGTTGCGGCGGGCGCTGATGTGGTTGCGGTCGCGGCGGGCCGAGCCCGTCAGGACACCGGGGACGATCCGCACCTGGCCGATCGCCGACCAGCCGGCCGAACGTGAACTGCTCCGCCCGCTCTGGAGGTTGCTGCTGACGCCGGAGTGGCTGCGCACCAGCCACTTCTCGATGTCACCGGCGTACTCGGCGTCGCCGAGCGTGCCGGTGACCCGTATCTGCACGTCGTGCGCGTGCATACGGCTCTTGCGGCGCAGCCGCACCGGCACGCCGGTGGACAGCAACTGGTCCTTGTTCGCCTTCAGGTTGGTCTCCGAGAGCCGGGTGACCAGTTCCTGGTAGTTGTGCCGCTGGGCCTGGGCCTCCGCCGCGGGAACGCCCGGTTTGCGCTTGTCGCCGAAGGGGGGCAGGAAGCCCGCCAGACGGGGGTCGGCGGCGAACATGCGCTCGATGGACGCGATCATCCCGGTGGTGTCCAGCCTGTCGAGCGCGACGCTCGCCCCCAGCGCCCCGAACGGCAGGTGACGTTCGACGTCCTCCTCCGTCCCCTGGTCGCCCCCGGCTCCCTCCCGTCGCCGCTTCGGTCCGGTGACGAGCGGGCCGGCGCTCACCCCGGGCGGCAGCGGAAGCCCCAAGTCCTGCGCCTCGTCCGCCCGCAGGGTCATCCACATCCGGAGGGAGTGGCGGGCCACCCGGGAGGCCCGGCCCAGCAGCATGTTCGCGGAGCTGGTCCCGGTGCCCTCCACGGTGAGGTCCACGGTGGCCAGGTAAAGCACCTTGTCGCCCCGGACCTCGGCGCCCACCCGGCGGGCCGTCGTCTGGTCGTACTGGGTGAAGCGGGCCTTGCGGGCGGCGGCGGTGGGCATCGCCCCGGCCCGGACGACTGCGGCGTTCACGGCCACGCCGGCACCGACCGCCGGTCCCGCGCCGATCGCGCCGGAGCGCCCCTTGCCCGCCGCGTCGGCGGCCGTGTGCTGGGCGTGGGCGTGGGTGCGCAGCTGGGTCCGGCCGGCGGCCCAGCCCGGGGCGAGGCCGGCGATCCGGGCGCTCATCCGGTACGCGCCGGCCGTACGGGGGTCCGGCCCGGTCAGGTCGTCGCTCACGACGCCGTTGCCCAGCAGCCGGGGCATGTCCTCCAGCACGGCCGTGGTGGAGGTCGCCGCGTAGAGGCGGGCCCGCCCGGGGGAGCCGGGCGCGGTGAGCGAGGGGTGCAGCACGGAGGCGACCGCGTCGAACAGTCCGCCGCCGCCCGCGTGCGGCCCGGCGTCGTCGGTGCGCGGCCCGGCGTCGTCGGTGACGGCGACCGGGGCGAGGGAACCGGCGTGCCGGACGCGCCTGGCCAGGGCCGGGTCGTCGACGCGCGGCGCCGGTGGCGGCGCGGCGGTGTCGTACGGCACGAGGCTCTCGGTCGGCACCCGCATGGTCAGCGTGCCGGTGCCGTACACGGGCGGTGCGGGTGCCGCGTCCTGCTGCCTGATCCGTACGCCGTAACGCACCCTGCGCGGTACCTCGACCGACCCCGACTCGCTGCGCAGCACCCGTGGTTCGGCCACGCCCTTCTGGCTGCGGCTCTCCCGGGACGACTGCCAGGGCTGGGCCTGCGCCATGCCCACGCCGCCCAGGTACAGGCCCGGCGCGACGGGCGCGAGCCCGAAGAAGGTCCCGCCCGCGCCGTAACTCGTCGAGCCGCCCGAACTGGAGCCCACCGCGGCGGCCGAGTTGTGGTGGACGTCGACCTTGGTGGCGTCCTCCTGGGCGCGTGCGAGGGCGGCCGGCTCGATCTCCGGGGGCCGTTCGTCGGCGGCGGGGGAAAGGGTGACGGTCACGTCGAACCAGCCCCGCCCCTCGCCCCCCTCGACGGCGAACGCGCGGCCCTGCCCGTAGAACGTCTCCGGCCGCGCGGCCAGTTCCGCCGCGATCTCGGCGACCGTGCCGTCGGCGCGCGCGACGGCGCCGGCCACCACGGTGCGGACGAAGTCGTGCCCGGTGAGCCCGTACGTCGAGGACAGCCCCGGGGCCTGAAGGCCCAGCAGGTACGGGGGGAGGGTCAGCCCGCGCTCGGCGGCCTCCGTCACGGTGCCCAGGCCCGGCCCGCCCGGCGCGGCCGCGCTGTTCGCCGCGCCCGGCCGCATCGCCCGCGTGGCCCTCGAATTGCCGGCGCTCTGCTGGAGCGCGAGCATGGAGCGCGGCCCGGGCCCGCCGGCCTGGCCCAGGCCGTGCGCGCGTTCCGCCCGGGGCACCGAGGGCGTCCGCCCACGGGCGCCGTCCTGGCGCTCGTCCGTCTGCCGCCGTCCCTGCCGCTGTCCTCGCACCCGCGTCAGCGTAGGGACGCGGAAGCGGCCGTACGGGGCCCGTGACCGGGTTCGGGGAGATCGTCGACGAGACCTCTTCCGCTGTTCAACTACGGTGCATTCGGCGAGGCTTGACAGTTCACGCCGTCCGCAGCAGCCGCCCGATCTCCAGCTGCTCGGGCTCCAGCGGGTCGCCGTCCTCCACGTTCCACAGGCTGTTCTGCAGGACGCGGCCGAGGGACCAGGCGCGGGCCCGCTCCGGGTCCAGTTGGAGGACGTCGGTCATGGCGTCGAAACGCCACCGGGTCTCGCCCGGGTCGTAGCGGTTGTCGAGGGCGGGCAGCAGGTCGAACCCGGGGTCGCCGGCCAGCGGCTTGGGGTCGATGGCGAGCCAGGGGCCGCGGTCCGCGGCGAGGACGTTGTCGTAGTGCAGGTCCCAGTGCAGCAGCCGGTCGCCCGGCTCGTCGGCGACCTCGCGCACCGCGGCGGCGCAGTCGGCGACCAGCCGTCGGTCCGCCGGGTCCGCGATGCGCTCCAGCGCCCACGGTGTCCGCTCCAGCATGCCCCGCGCGATGTCGCCGAGACGGCGCACGCCGGGCGGCGCGGGGGTGGCGGTGAGGTGGGCGAGCAGCCGGGCGATGACGAGGACGGCCTCGCGGGAGTCCTCGACGTGGCTGAGCGCGCGGGACGCGTCGAGGCGTTCCAGGAGCATGGTACCGGTGGCCGGGTCGTGGTCGAGCAGCCGCACCGTCCCGTCGCCGTCCCACAGCCGCAGGGCGACGGGCTCGCCCTCGGTCTCCTCGTCGAGGATCTGGAGCTTGAGCACGGCCGGTGTGCCGTCGGGGCGCACGACGGGCAGCACGAGGGCCGCCCAGCCGTGCATGGAGGGCCCGTCGAGGCGCAGCTCCCAGCGGTCCAGGAGGCCGGCCGCCAGCGCGGGCAGCCCGTCGATGAAGGCGCGGCCCGCCGCACCGTTGTACTTCGCCTGCGAGACGGCGAGCGCGTCCGGAACGTCGATCACGTCGGCGACGCTACCGGCGTGCGGCCCGGCGGTCACGGGGTTATCCGGCGCCGACGGCACCCCCTACGGCCCCCGCAGGCCCGGAAATTCGACGGAATCCGAAGGAGACAGGCACCGTTCACCAGGGCTAACGTCCTTGCCATGAGCGGCTCGACCAGCGGCGTCGTCAACGGTGGCATCTCCTTCTGGTACGCGGACGACGGTCTCCCGGCGGCGGTGCGCGAGCCGCTCGCCGGCGACGCGTCGGCGGACGTGGTGATCGTCGGAGGCGGATACACGGGCCTGTGGACGGCGTACTACCTGAAGCAGGCCGCCCCCTTCCTGCGGATCACCGTCCTGGAGCAGAAGTTCTGCGGCTACGGCGCCTCCGGCCGCAACGGCGGCTGGCTCTACAACGGCATCGCGGGCCGCGACCGGTACGCGAAACTCCACGGTCACGAGGCCGCGGTACGCCTCCAGCGGGCGATGAACGACACCGTCGACGAGGTGGTCCGCGCCGCCGAAGCAGAGGACATCGACGCCGACGTGCACAAGGGCGGAGCGCTCGAAGTGGCGTGCACCCCCGCGCAGGCGGCCCGGCTGAAGGCGTTCCACGAGGCCGAACTGGCCTACGGCGAGAAGGACCGGGAGCTGTACGGCGCCCGGGAGACGGCCGAGCGGATCAGGGTCGCGGACGCGGTCGGCTCCTCCTGGACCCCGCACGGGGCCCGCCTGCACCCGGTGAAACTGGTCAAGGGCCTCGCGGCGGCCGTGGAACGCCTCGGTGTGACGATCCACGAGTCGACGCCGGTGACGGAGATCCGCCCCCGGCACGCGGTCACCCCGTACGGCACCGTCCGCGCCCCCTACGTCCTGCGCTGCACCGAGGGCTTCACCGCCTCCCTCAAGGGCCAGCGGCGGACCTGGCTGCCCATGAACTCCTCCATGATCGCCACCGAGCCGCTGACCGACGCGCAGTGGGAGTCCGTCGGCTGGGCGGACCGGCAGACCCTCGGCGACATGGCGCACGCCTACATGTACGCCCAGCGCACCGCCGACGGCCGGATCGCGCTGGGCGGGCGCGGAGTGCCGTACCGCTACGGCTCCCGCACCGACAACGACGGCACCACGCAGGCGGCGACCGTCGGGGCGCTGCGCGGGATCCTCGTCCGCTTCTTCCCGTCCCTCGCCGGACTGCGCGTCGAGCACGCCTGGTCGGGTGTCCTGGGCGTACCCCGCGACTGGTGCGCGACCGTCACCCTGGACCGCTCCACGGGCCTCGGCTGGGCGGGCGGCTACGTCGGCTCCGGCGTCGCCACCGCCAACCTCGCCGCCCGCACCCTGTGCGACCTGGTCCAGCACGACTCGGGTCAGGGCGGCCGCACCGACCTCACCGGCCTGCCCTGGGTGAACCACCGGGTACGCCGCTGGGAACCGGAGCCCCTGCGCCGGCTCGGCGTGCAGGGCATGTACGCCGTCTACCGCGAGGCCGACCGGCGCGAACGCACGGGTCACGGCGCGGGGTCGTCCCGGCTGGCACGGATCGCGGACCGGGTGGCGGGCCGGAGCTGAGAGTGCGCCCGCGCGGACGCACGGGTCACGGCGCGGGGTCGTCCCGGCTGGCACGGATCGCGGACCGGGTGGCGGGCCGGAGCTGACCCGGTCGGCCCGCGCGGACGCACGCCGGACGCAGACCGGACGCCTGCAGGGGCCCCGCGGACGGCAGACTGGGGCGGGGCCCCTGTCCCCCTAGGCCACCGGTTCCGGCACCGGCCGGTCGGCCGGGGCGCCGTGTTCCGGGGCCTTGGCCGTCACCATCAGGCCCGCGACCAGGCCCGCCAGCAGCATGATGCCGGCGGCCAGCCAGATGGCGACCGTGTAGCCGTGGACGATGCCCTCCCGGACGACCGACTCCCGCCGGGACGGGTCGGTGAGGTGGGAGGTGATGTAAGTCGCGCCGGTGCTGGTCGCGATGGTGTTGAGCAGCGCCGTGCCGATCGAGCCGCCCACCTGCTGTGCGGTGTTGACCGTCGCCGAGGTCACGCCGGAGTCCCGCGGGGCGACCCCGGCGGTGGCGGTGGAGAAGACCGGCATGAAGGTCAGGCCCATGCCGAGGCCCATCAGGAGCAGGGCGGGCAGGATCGCGGTGGCGTACTCCGAGTCCACGGTCATCCGGGTGAGGATCACCATGCCGCCGGAGGCGAGGAGCATGCCGGGGACCATCAGCATGCGCGGGCCCACGCGGCGCAGCAGCCGGGCCGAGATCTGGGTGGAGCCGAAGAGGATCGCGGCGGTCATCGGCAGGAACGCCAGGCCGGTCTTCAGGGGCGGGTAACCCAGGATCTCCTGGAGGTAGTAGGTCATGAACAGGAAGAGCCCGAACATGCCGACGACGGCCAGCATCATCGTCACGACGCAGCCGGCGCGGTTGCGGTCGCGGATGATGTGCAGCGGCAGCAGCGGGTTCGCGGCGCGGTTCTGCCACCACACGAAGCCCGCCAGGAGCACGACGCCCGCGGCGAACAACGCCGCCACCAGCGGGTCGGTCCAGCCGCGGGGCTCCGCCTCGCTGAAGCCGTAGACGAGCGCGACCAGGCCGCCGCAGCCGAGGACGGCCCCGGGGACGTCCAGGCGGGCGCCGGTGTGTCCGGGGCGGTCGTGCAGGAGCAGGAAGGCGCCGATCACGGCGGCGACGGCGATGGGGATGTTGACGTACAGGCACCAGCGCCAGTTCAGGTACTCCGTGAGTACACCGCCGACGATGAAGCCCACGGCGGCGCCGCTGGCGGCCAGCGTGCCGTAGATGCCGAAGGCCTTCCCGCGCTCCTTCGGTTCGGTGAACGTGGTCGCCAGCAGCGACAGCGCCGACGGCGCGAGGACGGCGGCGAAGACGCCCTGGAGGGCGCGGGCGCCGAAGAGCATCGCCGACGTGGTGGCGGCGCCGCCGATCGCCGAGGCGGCGGCGAAGCCGATCAGCCCGATGACGAAGGTGCGTTTGCGCCCCACCAGGTCCGCGACCCGGCCGCCGAGCAGCAGCAGACCGCCGAAGGCGAGGGTGTAGGCGGTGATCACCCACTGGCGGTTGCCGTCGGACATGTCCAGGTCGCGCTGCGCGGAGGGCAGCGCGATGTTCACGATGGTCGCGTCGAGGACGACCATCAGCTGGGCCAGGGCGATCACCACCAGCCCCCACCAGCGGCGGGGGTCGGCCTCCGCGGGCGCGGCCGGCCCACCTGTCCGGGTGCCACTCATCTGGCCAGAAGACCATGAAGCGGGGCGAATCGCATCCCGTTGCGCAGATGGCCGTACCCGCCGCCTCTCATGGTTCCAGGACCACCTTCCCGGTCGTCGCCCCGGCTCTCCAGCGCGCGGTGCGCGGCGGCGGCGCCGGCGAGCGGGAAGCGGTGCACGGCCGGGGTGAGCCGCCCCTCGGCGGCCTCGGTGAGGGCGCGCAGTCCCAGGACGCCCGCCGCGCGGACGCCGATCCGGACCTGGCCCGGGCCCGGCCGCGGATCCTCGGCCTCTTCGAGGGCGAGGCTCCCGGCCGGGCCGAAGGCGTGCAGGCGGATGGCGCGCATGGGATCCCCCAGGGTGCGGCGGGCCGTGTGCGCCCCACCCAACGACCTCAAGCGTGTTTGAGGTCAACCTCCCGCCGGCCGAGGGCCAGGGACACCGCCGTCAGCGCGCTGTTGAACGACACCTCCGACAGCAGCCCCGGCGCGGCGACCTGGTCACCGGCGAGGTAGACCCCGTCGCCGCGGTCGACGGCGGGCCGGTCGCGCCAGGTCGTGCCGGGCAGGTCGACTGCGCCGGTACGGCCGTTCGCGATCGCCTCGCGCCGCCAGGTGAGACGCTCGCGCCAGCCGGGGAAGCCGAGGTCGAGCAGCTGCTCGGCGCGGGCGGTGCCGTCGGCCTTCGACTCGTCGGGCGCGATGGGTATCTGTCCCTGGATCAGCTGCTCGCCCGCCGGGGCCAGCGTGCGGTCCTGCGCGGTGAACCGCTCGATCCAGCCCGGCGCGTCCAGGTCCGAGACCGCGAAGGCGTCGCCGCGCCGGGTCCGTACCGCCACGTCGATCAGGGTGGTGCGACCGCTGGGCCAGGTCAGCGCGGGGTCGCCCAGCAGGCGGCGGGCGGCGTCGAGAGAGGTGGCGACGACGACCGGGGAGCCGGCCGGCACCGCGTCGACGCGGGAGAGCGTCTCCACCCGGACCCCGAGGTTCCACGCGAGGGCCGCCATCCGGTCGATCACCCCGGACCAGCCGCCGCGCGGGTAGTGCGCCTCGGGCGGCAGCTTGGTGGCCCGGCGCAGCCGCTCCTGCACGAAGGCGGCGGACAGCGACCCCGGGTCGTGGTGGAAGAGGGCGACGGCGCAGTAGTGGGCGGCGGCCCGGGCGCCCTCCTCGCCCGCGACGCCGGTCGCCCAGGTCAGGAAGTCGGTGTCCACGGGGGCCGGTCCGGCGCCCCGGCGCAGCAGCTTGAGCATGGCGAAGGGCGGGGTGCGGCGCAGTACCCCCTTGTGGCGCAGCCGCAGCCGGGCCCCCTCCAGCGGCGGGAGCGGCGCGAGCGGACCGATCAGGTCGCGCTGCTTGAGCCACGCCCAGTGCGGGCCGCCGTTGTAGAGGGCGTGCGGGCCGTCGTTGGTCCGGTACCGGCCGTCGGCCGTCCGGGCCCGTCCGCCGAGCGTGTGGTGGGCCTCGTGGACGGTGACCTTGGCGCCCGCCTCGGCGGCGGTGATGGCCGCGGTCAGTCCGGCGAAGCCGCCGCCGATGACGGTGATGCGATGCATGGCTCGGGGTCTCCCTCGGGTCGGGGTCGCCTGGTGTGGTGCCTGTCTGCGAGTACGACGGCCGCGGGGGTGCCGAATGTGACATGCGGCCGGGAGAGAAGGTGTTCGCGCAGGCCGGAGCGGGTTGTCAGTGCCGGGGTGCAGCATGGGGGCATGGCGAGGAGAGCGGCGGGCGGCGGCGGTACGGGTGCGACGAAGGTACGGGCGGCACGGCGCCCGGAGCTGCGGCTGCCCCCGCTGGAGCCGCACGACGGGAGGGAGCTGGAACCGGACGGGGACTACGACGGGCTGGAGTTCCGGGACACCGACTTCGCCGGCCAGGACGGCGCCGGCGCCCGCTTCATGGACTGCGTGCTCACAGGGTGCGCGCTGGACGAGGCGTCCCTGACCCGGGCCCGGCTGCTCGACTCGGTCCTCGACGGAGTCCGGGGCGTCGGTACGCGGCTCGCCGAGGCGACCCTGCGCGACGTCGAGCTGGTCGACGCCCGCCTGGGCGGCACCCAGCTGCACGGCGCCGTCCTGGAACGGGTGCTGATCCGCGGCGGCAAGATCGACTATCTGAACCTGCGCCGGGCCCGGCTCAAGGATGTCGTCTTCGAGAGCTGCGTCCTGGTCGAGCCGGACTTCGGGGGCGCCCGGCTGGAGCGGGTCGAGTTCGTGGACTGCGCCGTGAAGGGGGCGGACTTCAGCGCGGCGGCCCTCACGGACGTCGACCTGCGCGGCGCCGCCCCGCTGGAGCTGGCCCGGGGCGTGGACCGGCTTTCGGGGGCGGTGATCAGCCCGGCCCAGCTGCTGGACCTGGCGCCGGTGCTGGCGGCGGAGCTGGGGGTGCGGGTGCTGGCGGGGGAGTAGGGCGAGCTGGGGAGCAGGGCGGGCGGGGGAGCAGGGCGGGCCGGGCGCCGGCGCGAAGCGGGTCCCGGCCCGCGGCGCTCAGGAGACCCGCGGGAAGCGGGCCTGGAGAGTCCAGATCGCCGGGTTGTCCGCCAGGCCGTCGTGCATGTCGGTGAGGTCGGCGATCAGGTCGTGCAGGAAGTCGCGGCACTCCCGGCGCAGTTCGGCGTGGGAGAAGGAGAGCGGGGGCTCGCTCTCCGGCAGCCACTCGGCCTCGATGTCGACCCAGCCGAAGCGGCGCTCGAAGAGCAGACGGTCGGTGGACTCGGTGAAGTCCAGCTCCGCCCGCTGCGGACGGGCGGCCCGGGAACCCGCCGGGTCCCGGTCGACGCGCTCCACGATGTCGCACAGCGCCCAGGCGAAGTCGAGCACCGGCACCCATCCCCAGGCTGTGGACAACTCCCGGTCCGCCTTGGTGTCGGCGAGATACACGTCCCCGCAGAACAGGTCGTGCCGCAGCGCCCGGACGTCCGCACGGCGGTAGTCCGTCTGCGGGGGGTCGGGGAAACGGGTGGAGAGGGCGTAGCCGATGTCGAGCACGCAGGTGATGGTGTCACGGCCCGGCCGTCGCCGGCGCCCTACCGGTCGCGGTGCGGTGCCTCACGGGCTCTCCGGCCGGCCGTCGCCGTAGAGCCAGGCATCCCAGGTCTCCGTGAAGTCCTCGTCCGGCGCCGACTTCTCCACGTACGCCGTGAAGTCGTCGGTGTCCGCGTTGCCGTGGCGGTGGGCGGCGGCCCAGCCACGCAGGAGGTCCCCGAAGGCGTCGTCGCCCACCTTCTGGCGGATCTTGTGCAGGACCATCGCGCCGCGCTGGTAGACGGGGCTCGCGGAGATGTCCTCCGCGTCGGGCGGCTCAGCGGGCGGGAACGCCCAGATCGAGGCGTCGGCGTCCTCGTCGGGATAGTAGGTCCCGTCGTAGAGCGCGTCGAAGGTCTCCTGCGCGCTGTCGCCGCCCTCGTCCTCCTCCCACAGCCACTCGGCGTAGGTGGCGAATCCCTCGTTGAGCCACATGTCCTGCCAGGTCTTCGGGCTGACGGAGTTCCCATACCACTGGTGGGCGAGTTCGTGGACGAGCAGGACGGTGTCGGGGGCGCCGGGGAAGTAAGGCCGGTTCTGGGTCTCCAGCGCGTAGCCGGCGTCCTGGACCCGGTCGACGATCGCGCCGGTGGAGGAGAAGGGGTACGGGCCGAAGTTCTCCTCGGCCCACTCCATGATCTCGGGGATCCGCCCCAGGACCTTCCGGCTCGCTTCGGCCTGCTCCGGGTCGACGGCCGTGTACACCGGCAGGCCGTCGTCGGTGGTGGAGCGGTCGGTCTCCCAGTCGCCGACGGCGACCGTGGCGACGTGGCTCGACATCGGCTCGGCGGTGTGCCAGGTGAACGTCGTCCGGCCCTCGTGGGTCCTCTCGCCCGTCAGCTCACCGTTGGAGACCGCCCCGAGCCCCTCCGGCACGGTCACCGCGAGGTCGTACGTGGCCTTGTCGGAGGGGTGGTGGCTGCCGGGGAACCAGGCCATCGAGCCCGTCGGCTGACCGAGCCCGACCGCGCCGTCCCCGGTGGGCAGCCAGCCCTCCTCGGAGCCGTCGGGGTCGGTCACCGTCACCGGGTCGCCGGAGTAGCGGACGGTCACACGGAACGTCTCCCCGTCGTCCAGCTCGTCCGCCGGGCGGACGGTCAGCTCCTGTCCGGCCCGGTTGAAGCGGGCGTTCCGGCCCTCGACCGTGACCTTCTCGACGTCCAGGCCCTTGAGGTCGAGGTTGAAGGCGGACATGTCCCGGGTCGCGCGGGCGGTGATCGTCGCGGTGCCGGTGAGGTGCTCGGTGTCGGGGTCGTAGGCCAGGGACAGGGCGTAGTGCCCGACGTCGTAGCCACCGTTTCCCGCCTTCGGGAAGTACGGGTCGCGTACGCCCGAGCCACCGGGGGTGCCGTCGACCGCACCGCCACCACTGCACGCCGCGAGGGCGGTGGCGGTGGCGGCGGCTACGAGCAGACGGGTGGTGCGCACGTCGTGATCCTATGAGGCGTTTCACGTGAAACGCCCGTTGGGACCGGCTGTCGGGGCCGCTGGGCAGACCCCGGCCTCCTGGTGCCGACGAGCTGAGGCCTGGGCGGATCGCCGGCGCCCTGTTCATCAGCGAGGCCACCGTGTCGACCCGTCTCCGCCGCAGCTACGACAAGCTCGGCGTCGACACCCGCGCGGGCGCGGTCGCGGTGGCCAAGGAGCGGCGTCTGCTGCCGTGACGCCGTGATGTGTCCCGCTGCCGTGATGCCCCGCTGCCGGTACGCCGAAGGCCCCCCGGCGGACGACCGGG
Source organism: Streptomyces sp. NPDC097107 (assembly GCF_044762405.1). Lineage (NCBI taxonomy): Bacteria > Bacillati > Actinomycetota > Actinomycetes > Kitasatosporales > Streptomycetaceae > Streptomyces > Streptomyces sp. NPDC097107. The sequence continues at coordinate 146,057 of NZ_JBIWEF010000004.1, forward strand.
GGGCCTTCGTACGGAACGAACGGGTGAGTGAACGTCAGACGTTCACACCGAAGTCCTGGGCGATGCCCACCAGGCCCGAGGCGTAGCCCTGGCCGACGGCGCGGAACTTCCACTCGGCACCGTTGCGGTACAGCTCGCCGAAGACCATGGCGGTCTCGGTGGCCGCGTCCTCGGAGAGGTCGTAGCGGGCGATCTCGGCGCCGCCGGCCTTGTTGAGGATGCGGATGTAGGCGTTGCGCACCTGGCCGAAGTTCTGCGAACGGTTCTCGGCGTCGTAGATCGACACCGGGAAGACGATCTTCTCGATGTCGGCCGGGAGGCCGGCCAGGTTGACGTTGATCGCCTCGTCGTCGCCGGCGCCCTCGCCGGTGCGGTTGTCACCGGTGTGGACGATCGTGTTGTCCGGCGTCTGCTTGTTGTTGAAGAACACGAAGTGGGCGTCGGAGTAGACCTTGCCCTCCGTGTTCACCGCGATCGCGGAGGCGTCGAGGTCGAAGTCGGTGCCGGTGGTGGTGCGGACGTCCCAGCCGAGGCCCACGGTGACTTCGGTCAGGCCCGGAGCCTCCTTGGTGAGCGAGACGTTGCCACCCTTGGACAGGCTTACAGCCATTGTTTGGGAGTCCCTTCCTTCGTGTACGTACGGCAAGAAAGCTACAGCTACCCCCATGAACGACGAGAGGGGTACGCAAGGTTCCTGCTCTCTTTACTTTCTTTACCGAGGCCTGGATCAGGATATTGGGATGACGTGGACCGTCCGGGGACGGGAACATGGACGGCATGTCCGGTCCCCATGTCATCCGCGGCTCCGTCTCCCTGCCCGAGGCCGAGCTCGTCTGGCGCTTCTCGCGCTCCTCGGGGCCCGGCGGCCAGCACGTCAACACCACGGACACGGCAGTTGAGCTCCGCTTCGACCTGGCGAGGACCGAGGCCCTGCCGGAGGTGTGGAAGAGCCGGGCCCTGGAGCGGCTGGCCGGGCGCCTGACCGACGGCGTCGTCACCGTCCGCGCCTCCGAGCACCGCTCCCAGTGGCGCAACCGCGAGACCGCCGCCGTACGCCTCGCCGCTCTCCTCGCGGAGGCCACCGCGCCCCCGCCCAAGCCCCGCAGGCCGACCCGCATCCCGCGCGGCATCAACGAACGCCGGCTGCGCGAGAAGAAACAGCGCTCGCAGACCAAGAGGGGCCGCACCCCGAAGAGCTGGGACTAGGTGTTTCGACCCGCGGGGTTGTTCACGCGGGTGAACGATGGGTGGCCGCGGAGCCGGCACGGTCAGTGCAGCTTCAGCACGCCCACCGTCCCGCCTTCGCTGGTCTCCCCGTTGGGGCGGAAGCCCAGGTCCAGGCAGAAGCCCTCGGGCCGTTCGGGCCCGGATGCCACGTCACCCAGCACTCCTTGCCGCCGCGGCGGCGGATCCGAGCGGCCACCGACTCCACGGCGAAGCGGCCGTACCCCCGGCCCTGCTCCCCGGCCGCGATGTTCCGCCGCCACAGCCCGGAGCGCCGGGCGCTGCCGTCCTCGTACCAGTCGATGTCGAAGAAGGCCATGAGGAAGCCGACGGGACGGTCGCCGTCGAGGATCAGCCGGGGCCAGGCGGCGTCGGGGTGGACGTAGACCTCGGCCGGGGACCTCACCACCGGGGAGACGGCGTGTTCCTGCTCGGGGAGCACCCGTATGCCCAGGGCGGCGTCGAGGTTCGCGGAAGTGATCTCCGCCGGCCGGAGCGGGGGCCGGAGCGGGGTACCGGTCGTCATGCGCGCACCCCTGAACAGGCGGCTCACGCGCGGGCGAGTGAACTCCGCTCAGCCCAGCTGCCGGTACCGCCCCTTGAAGTACGCCAGCGGCCCCCCGTCCGCGCTCGGCAGCGAGGCGGTCAGCACGCGGCCGATGACCAGGGTGTGGTCCCCGGCGGGCACCCGCTGCTCGGTACGGCACTCCAGCGTCGCCAGGGCCCCGCCCACCAGCGGCGCCCCGGACGCCTCGCCCCGCAGGTAGGGGATGTCCGCGAACAGCAGCCGGTCGCTGACGCGGCCCTTCATGGCGAAGCGGCCCGCGATGTGCCGCTGGCTCTCGGACAGGACGGAGACCGCCCACAGGGGCTGCTCGTCGAGCAGGTCGTCCATGCGGGAACCCTCGCGCAGGCTGACCAGGACCAGCGGCGGGTCCAGGGACACCGACATGAACGCCGTGGCCGTCATCCCGACGTCCTCGCCGCGCGGTGCCTGCGGGTCGTCGGGGTCGAGCGGCGGCTCCTGCGCGGTCACCAGGACCACGCCCGAGGCCAGCCGGGACATGGCGGCACGGAACTCCTCGTTGCTCACCCCCTCAGCATGCCCGGGGAGGGGCGACGGCAACGGGAGCGCGGGGGACGCGGGGGACGTGAGGGAAGGAGTGTTCGGCACCCCGCCACGCTAATCGGCGGGCCGCGGGCGGGGCATCGGGCCCCGGTCCGAATCGGGACCTAGGACCACAGAAGGAGACGTGCGCATACCTACAAACTTTGCGTTCGGTAAACACACAGGAAAAACGCAGAAACACCACTCAATTGTTCACCTTTCATTGTGACTTGAGTCACAAGGGGCGGTAATTGTTGACCCTGTGTACCGAGTGGGGAGCGCGCTGTGATTCAGTGGCGGGGAACCTGCAAGGGCACCAATTCAGTGAAGGCGCCGAAGGGAACCCTTGATTCGCTGCGAGGTCTCGGGGGGAGGGCGAGCATGGAGGCCGAGTCGGAGCCCTACGTCCGCCTTGCGTCCCTGCGTCAACTGCACCAGGTCATGGCCGACATGAACACGGCCCGCAGCCTGGCCGACACCCTGCAGACCGTCGCCGACGGCGTCGTCCAGGCCCTCGGGTACGAGCTGGCGTGCATCAACCTGGTCCGCCCCGACGGCGACCTCGTCGTCGCCGCCTTCTCCGGCAACCAGGCCGCCGAAGCGCTCATCACCGGCCGGGCGGGCTCCCGGGAGTCCTGGGACCGCCGCCTGAGCATGGGCGAGCAGTGGGGCGACCTGATCTTCATACCCCACACCGAGGGCTGGATCCTCGACGACGACGACGTCCCGCAGTGGTACACCGACGGCCCCGCGCCCCGCTTCGAGGACGAGTGGCACCCCTCGGACCGGCTCTTCGCCCCGATGTACGCGCCCGGCCCGCAGGGCAGTGGCAACAGCGGCGAGCTGATCGGCGTCCTGTCCGTGGACCGGCCGCGCAACGGCCGCCGCCCCGGCGCCTGGGGCCGCGAGGCTTTGCAGATGTACGCGTTCCAGGCCGCCATCGCGATCAGCAACGCCCGGCTCCGCTCCAACATGCAGCGCGCCCTGGTCCGCCTGGAGCGCGACCAGCAGGCGCTCAGGGCCAGCGAGGAGAGCTTCCGGCAGGCCTTCGAGTACGCCCCCTCCGGCATGGCCATCGCCGAGATGGGCGGCGACCAGCACGGCCGGATCCTGCGCACCAACGACGCGCTCTGCCGCCTCCTCGGCCGCCCCGCCTCCGCGATGCGCCGCTACGCCTTCTCCGACCTCGTCCATCCCGAGGACATCGGCACCCTGCTGCGCACCTCCGCCGAGGGCGGCCGGGCCGAGCTGCGCCTGGGCCGCCGCGACGGCACCTACGTCTGGGTCTCGCTGCGCAACAGCGTCGTCGCCGACGCCGCCGACGGACCGCGCTTCCTGCTCACCCACGTCGAGGACATAGAGGAACGCAAGCGCCGCGAGCTCCAGCTCGCCCACCGCGCCTCCCACGACTCCCTCACCGGCCTGCCGAACTCCGCCGAGCTGCGCTCCCGCCTCGCCGCGCGGCTCTGCCGGCGCCCGCAGGCGCCCCACGCGGGTGTGGTGGACGCCATGGACGCCGCCTACGGGGACCCCGCCGTCCTCGACTCCGGCGGCCACACCTTCGACTTCGGCGCGGTCACCGAGCCGTACGGCGCCTACGACCACCATGTGCACGCCGTCGCCCCCGCGGACGGCCGGGACGACGGCACGAAGGGGCTCGCGGTCCTCTTCTGCGACCTGGACGGCTTCAAGTCGATCAACGACCGGTTCGGGCACAACGCCGGTGACACCGTGCTCATCGAGGTCGCCCGCCGGCTCAGCGGCGGCGTGCGCGACGGGGACACGGTGGCCCGGCTCGGCGGCGACGAGTTCGTGATTCTCGCCAACGGGCTCGGCCGGGCCGACGCCGAGGACCTCGCCGTACGGCTGCGCAACGAGATCATCCAGCCCATCCGGGCCGAGGGAAGGGCCGTCCGCGTGGGCGCCAGTTTCGGCATCGGGTGGGCCCACTGCGGCATGACGGCGGACGAAGTGCTGAAGTCAGCTGACGAACGGATGTACGTCGAGAAACGATCTCGTCCCAAACAGCATCGCCGAGCCGGATGATCACCAGGTCAGCGCCTTGATGCGGTCTGAGTCACCCTTTCGGGGCAGTGGGAGCGGGTAGGCTCGCCATCTCACACCCATACCGCACACGCACCGCATCTGGTTAGGAGACCTAGGGATGACGCCCGGCAACAACGGCGCGAGCACGCCCGAGGACGACGACCCCTTCGGCTACCTCTACGCCGACGGGCAGGCCAACGGGGCCCAGCCGCCGTCCGGTGGCTACGGCTACCCGAACTCGGTCAACCGGGTGCGTCCCGTCGGCACGCGGCAGTACGGGGCCCCGCAGGGCCAGGCCGCCCAGACCGCGGCCTACGGCCAGGCCGCCCCGCAGCAGCAGGGCGCCTACGGCCGGCAGCAGGGCGCCTACGGCCGGCCGAACGCGCACTACGCGGCGCCGGAGACCCTCCCCGGCGGCGGTTCTCCCACCGCCCCGCAGCAGTCGGCGCACGGCGGGGGCGGCGGGCGCCGGGGCCCCAACACCAAGGGCCTGCTGATCGGCGCGGTCGCGGTCGTCGCGGCGGTGGTCATCGGCATCGCCGTGGCCATGACGAGCAGCGGCTCGGACGACGACAAGGGCGGCGACGAGGCGGGCGGCGGCACCGCCCCCACCCAGTCCGACACCACCGGCCCGAGCCCGTCGGCGAGCGACGGCGCCGAGGACGAGGTGAAGCTCCCGGCCGTGGACGCGAAGGCCCTGCGGCTGTCGCCCGGCGTGGCGACGGCGTCGGAGATCGACGGCGCCCGGTCGGACGGCGGCGTCTATGTGGCCAATCTCAACCAGCCCGGTGCCTCGGTCACCTGGACCGTGGACGGCATCCCCGAGGACGGCCTCTACACCCTCTTCGCCGGCTACAGCGCGGCCGGCGAGGACCAGTCGATGACCCTGACGGTCAACGGCAAGGAGTTCGGCAGCAAGCTGAACCTGGGCAACTTCACCGGTGCCGAGGACGGCGACTTCGCCAAGGGCTGGACCAAGACGTACGCCTGGCCCACCCTCAACAAGGGCACCAACACGATCTCGCTCTCCTGTGCCGACGGCGACAAGTGCAACGTCCTGCTGGACCAGTTCTCCCTGAAGAAGGGCCAGGTCAAGGACTAGGGTCCGTCCGGGCGGGGCCCGCTCGTCACGCCGCGCCCGCCTCCGCCGTCACCGCGACCCCGCGCCCGACCAGTTCCTCGTACGCCCCCCGGTCGAACTCGCCCGCCACCGGTGCCAGCACCGTCGCCGCGGACAGGGCGACCGCGCGGGCCAGGCGGTCCGGCCAGGGCAGGTGCTCGACCAGGCCGGAGAGCAGTCCCGCGACCGCCGAGTCGCCCGCGCCGGTCGGGTTGCCGTGGACGTGGGCGGGCGGCGCGGCACGCCAGCGGCCCTCCGGGGTCACCGCGAGCAGCCCGTCGGCGCCCAGCGAGGCGACCACCGAGCGGGCCCCGCGGCGCCGGGCGGCCTGGGCGGCCCGCAGCGGCTCGTGCGAGCCGGTCAGCTCGGCCAGTTCGTCGGCGTTCGGCTTGATCAGGTCCGGTCGGGCGGCGACCCCACGGCGCAGCGGCTCCCCGCTGGTGTCCAGCAGCACGGGGACGCCGGCGGCGCGGGCGGTGCGTATCAGCCCGGCGTAGGCGTTCACCGGGACGCCCGGCGGCAGGCTGCCGCACAGGGCCACCGCGGCGGCGCCGGCCAGCAGGTCCTCGTAGGTCTCCTGGAAGGCGTTCCACTCGGCGGGGGAGACGGCCGGGCCGGGCTCGTTGAGCTGGGTGGTGTCGCCGGTGCGTTCGTCGACGACGGCGATGGTGCGGCGGGTCGCCCCCGCGACCGGTACCAGCGCGTCGGTCACCCCGCGCACGCCGGTGAGTCCCTCGCGCACGACGTCCCCGGTGGTGCCGCCCGCGAAGCCGGTGACCGTCACCTCGTGCCCGAGGGCCGCCAGTACCCGGGCCACGTTCAGCCCCTTGCCGCCGGGGCGCTCCGTCACCGCGGTCACCCGGTGGGAGGCGTGGGGGCGCAGGGCCGGGACACGGTAGGTGATGTCGACAGCGGTGTTCAGCGTGACGGTGAGGATCACCTGTGTCACCTGTGTCACCTGTGTCGACCTCCCCCGATCGGCTGCGGCTGCCGTGTGTCCCCGGATTCGCTCCGGTGTGTTCCGGGGACACGATCATGCCAAAAGGACGCCGGCGGGCCCACCCCCGGTCCGGCCACCGTCGACCGGCCCGGGGCCGGATCCGGGGCCGGACCCGGGGACGGATCAGCCCAGTTGGGGATCGACCACCCATTCGCCCCGGCGCATGACGCCCACCAGGTCGAAGGCGTCGTCCAGGACCACCAGGTCGGCGTCCTTCCCGGGTTCCAGGGAGCCGACCCGGTCGGCCAGGCCGAGCAGCCGCGCCGGGTTGGCGGAGATCGCCGCGACGACGTCCTCGACGGGCAGCCCGTCCACCGTCACCGCCCGCTTGAAGGCGCGGTCCAGGGTGAGCGTGGAGCCCGCGATCGAGCCGCCCTCCACCAGCCGGGCCACGCCGTCCGCGACCTCGACCTCCATCGGGCCGAGCAGGTAGCGGCCGTCGCCGAAGCCGGCCGCGTCCATCGCGTCGGTGATGAAGGCGACCCGGGCGGCGCCCGCGTGGTGGAAGGCCAGCCGGAGCGCGGCCGGGTGCAGATGGGTGCCGTCGTTGATCAGCTCGACGGTGATCCGCTCGTCCTCCAGCAGCGCGGTGATCGGGCCGGGGGCGCGGTGGCCGAGCGGCGGCATCGCGTTGAACAGGTGCGTGGCGACCGTGGCGCCCGCGTCGATGGCCTGGAGCGTCTGCTCGTACGTGGCGTCGGTGTGCCCGACCGCCGCGATCACGCCTTGCTCCGCCAGCAGCCGTACGGAGTCCAGGCCGCCCGGCAGTTCGGTGGCCAGCGTCACCATCTTCGCGTGGCCGTGCGCGGCGTCGATCAGCTTGCGGACCTCGGCCGGGTCGGGGTCGCGCAGCAGCTGCTCGTCGTGCGCGCCCTTGCGGCACGGGGAGATGAACGGCCCTTCGAAGTGGATGCCCGCGATGTCGCCCTGCTGGGCCAGCTCGGCGAGCACCCCGGCGTGCCGGGCGAGGAAGTCCAGGTCACCGGTGACGGCGGAGGCGACCACCGTCGTCGTGCCGTGCCGGCGGTGGGTGTCGACGCCCTTGAGGATGTCCTCGTGGGTGCCGCCGGCGAAGGAGGCGCCGCCGCCGCCGTGGTTGTGGATGTCGACGAAGCCGGGAACCACCCAGTGGCCCGACACGTCGACGACTTCCGCCTCCGGGGGCGCCGTGTCCGCGATCCGCGTGCCGTCGACGATCACGCGGCCGTCGTCCACGGTGCCGGTGGGCAGTACCACCCGGGCACCGGCGAGAACCTTGCTTGGGGCCATCAGGTGGTTACCTCCGGGGAGTCGCGGTCGTAGGCGTGGTGCTGAGCAGGTCCCAGGCCATGAGCCCGGCACCCAGGCAGCCGGCGGTGTCCCCCAGTGCCGCGGGGACCAGTTCCGGCAGCTTCTGGAAGGTGACGCGCCGCCGGACGGCGTCCCGCAGCGGTGTGAACAAGGTTTCCCCCGCCTCGGCGAGGCCGCCACCGATGATCAGGACGCGCGGGTCCAGCAGAGTGAGCGCGGTGACCAGCCCGTCGGCGAGCGCGTCCACGGCGTCCTGCCACACGGCGAGCGCGCGGGCGTCACCCGACTCGACGGCCTTGGCGCAGTCGGCGGCGTCCGCGTCCGGGTCGCCGCACGCCTCGGCCCACGCCTGGCTGACCGCCGACGCGGACGCGAACCGCTCCAGGCAGCCGCGCTGTCCGCACGGACACGGGGTGCCACCGGGCCGTACGACGATGTGGCCGATCTCGCCCGCGAAGCCGTGGGCGCCCGACTCCACCCGGCCGTCGATGCCGATGGCGCCCGCGATGCCGGTGCCCAGCGGCACGAACAGGAACCGGTCGGCGCCCTGCCCGGCCCCGATCCGGCCCTCGGCGAGCCCGCCGGTGCGCACGTCGTGCCCGAGGGCGACCGGGATGCCGTCCAGCCGGTCGCCGAGCAGCGCCCGCAGCGGTACGTCGCGCCAGCCGAGGTTGGCCGCGTACACGGCGGTGCCGTGCTCCTCGTCGATGATGCCGGGGACGGCCACACCGGCGGCGCGGGCGGGCTCGCCGAACCGGTCGGCACCGTAGGCGCGCAGTTCGGCGGCGAAGTCCAGGATGCCCGCGACGACGGCGTCGGGCCCGCGGTCGCGGCCGGTGGCCCGGCGGGCCTGGTGCAGCAGCTCGCCCCCCGGCCCCGCCAGGGCGGCCTTCATCCCGGTGCCGCCCACGTCGAGGGCGATGACATGTCTCACGGGGACAGTGTGGCCCGTTGACCCGGGAGAGGTCTAGTCCACTGCCGTGGTGTAGACCTTAATCCGTTAAGCGAACAAGCGAACAAGCGAACGCGTAAGCAAAGCAGTGAACGACGAGTCGTCGGCAGGGTTGGGGAATCACGGTGCAGCGGCGTAGGACAGGAACGATCGCGGTGGTGTCCGCGCTGGGCATGACAGCGGTCCTCGGTGGCTGCGGGCTCACCGGAGACTCCGGCGAGGTGACGCTGAAACTGGTCGCCGCCGACTACGGCGACAGCAAGGCCAACAGCTCCCAGAAGTACTGGGACGAGCTGGCCAGGGCCTACGAGGCCGAGCACCCCGACGTGCACGTGGACGTCACCGTCCACTCCTGGACCGACGTCGACCGCGAGGTCCGCGAGATGGTCGAGGCCGGCGAGGCGCCCGACATGGCGCAGATCGGCGCCTACTCCGACTACGCGGACAAGGACCTGCTCTACAGCGCCGACGACGTGCTCTCCATCCCGGTCCAGGCCGACTTCGTCTCCCAGCTCGCCGGGGCGGGCCAGGTCAACGGGGTGCAGTACGGTCTGCCCTTCGCGGCCTCCACCCGCGTGCTCTTCTACAACAAGGCCCTCTTCGAAGAGGCCGGCGCCACCCCGCCCAAGAGCTGGGACGACCTCGCGGACGCCGCCGAGGCGCTCAAGGCCAAGGGCGTGAAGTACCCGTACGCGCTGCCGCTGGGCGCCGAGGAGGCGCAGGCCGAGACGATGCAGTGGATGCTCAGCGGCGGGGGCGGCTACACCGACGACGTCGGCACCTACTCCGTCGACTCGCCGCAGAACGTCACCACCTTCACGTGGCTGCGGGACGAACTGGTCGGCGAGGGCCTCACCGGCCCGGTCGCCCCCGGCGAGCTCGACCGGGCCGACGCCTTCGCCGCCTTCGCCAACGGCGACGTCGGCATGCTCAACGGGCACCCCTCGCTGATGAAGATGGCCTCCGACAAGGGGGTCGAGTACGGCATGGTGACCACTCCCGGCATCGACGGCGAGAGCCGGAACACGCTCGGCGTCACCGACTGGATGACGGCCTTCAAGGAGAACGGCCACCAGGAGGAGATCGGCGACTTCCTCGACTTCGTCTACAGCGACGAGAACGTCCTCGACTTCTCCCGCGAGTACGACCTGCTGCCGGTGACCACGTCCGCGTCCCAGGTCATGAGCACGGCCGCCGAGGACAAGAAGCTCAAGCCCTTCCTGGACGAGCTGCTGCTCTCCGAGCTGTACCCGGTCGGCAAGACCTCCTGGGCCTCGGTCAGCGCGGACGTCAAGAAGCAGATCGGCCAGGCGGTCGCCACCGGTGGCAGCCCCGAGGAGGTACTCGGCCAGATCCAGACGACGGCGATGCGGGCGGGCAGCGCGGAGTAGCGGCGCAGCGGCCCCGCTGTCGGTGGCGGGCGTTACGGTGCCGTCCATGGACCTGGGACAGAGGGAGCGCGACATCCTCGCGCTGGAGCGCCGTGGCTTCCCCGGCCCCGGCGCGAAGGAGCGCGCGATCCGCGAGGAGCTGGGCCTGGCCCCCGTCCGCTACTACCAGCTGCTCAACGCCCTCCTGGACGACCCCCGCGCCCTGGCTGCCGACCCGGTGACGGTCAACCGCCTGCGCCGGATACGGGAGTCGCGCCGCTCGGAGCGGTGAGGCGGCGGCGAGGCAGTAGTAAGGGCGGCGGCGGGGGAGCAGCAAGGCGGCGGCGAGGCGGCAGTGAAGCGGCGGTGGGGGAGCAGTAAGGCAGTGGCAAGGCGGCGGTGGGGGAGCAGTAAGGCAGTGGCGAGGCGGCAGCAAGGCGGCGGTGGGGGAGCAGCAAGGCGGCGGCGAGGCGGCAGTGAGGCGGCGCCGAGGGAGCAGTAGGGCAGTGGCGAGGCAGCGATGAGATTGTCTTCCGCCCCGGCGGGATAGGTTCGCGGTATGGGCAGCCACCAGGACTCCACCCGTGACGACTCCCCGGACCATCTGCCGACCCCCGCGACGGCGGCCGGGCGCGAAGGGCTCGACGCCCTCCTCGCCGCCCCCGGCCGCGCGGTGATCGCCCTCGACTTCGACGGCACGCTCGCCCCGATCGTCGCCGACCCCGACCGGGCCCGCGCCCACCAGGACGCGGTACCGGCGCTCGCGGCCCTCGCCCCGAAGGTCGCCTCCGTCGCGGTGATCACCGGCCGCCCGGCCGAGGTCGCGGTACACCACGGCGGCTTCGCGGACGTCCCCGGCCTGGATCACCTCGTCGTCCTCGGCCACTACGGCGCCGAGCGCTGGGACGCCGCCACCGGCGCCCTCACCACCCCCGAACCGCACCCCGGCGTCGCCGCCGTCCGCGCCGAGCTGCCGGGGCTGCTGGAGCGCTCCGGGGCGGGCCGGGGCACGTGGGTCGAGGAGAAGGGCCACGCGGTCGCCGTCCACACCCGCCGCGCCCCCGACCCCCAGGCCGCCTTCGACACCCTGCGCGCCCCGCTCGCCGACCTCGCCACCCGCCACGGTCTCATCGTCGAACCGGGCCGCATGGTCCTGGAGCTGCGCCCACCCGGTATGGACAAGGGCGCCGCCCTGCGGGAGTACGTCCGGGAGCTGGACGCGGGAGCCGTGCTCTACGCCGGCGACGACCTCGGCGACCTCCCCGCCTTCACGGCCGTCGACACCCTCCGCACGGAGGGCACCCCCGGCCTCCTGGTCTGCAGCGGCAGCGACGAGGTCCCCGACCTCCGCGAACGAGCCGACGTGGTGGTCGACGGCCCGCCGGGAGTGGTGCGACTACTCCGTTCCCTGACCACACGGCTCGCGTAGCCGCAGCCCCCGCCGCCGCAGCCTGCGGGCATTCGTGCCTCCCCCAGTGCCTGAACGGCCTGGGAGGTACCCCCAGGGGCGGCGTGGGTGGGCGCCGGGGCTTCCCCCTCCGGGGGAGGCACCCCGCGACGCCGGGCCGCGCACCACCCCCCGCTCAGCCCCGCCGCCGGATCACCCGGCGATCAAGACCTCAGCGCCTCCAACTGCTCAAGGAACCACCGAGCCGGAGGCAACGCCGTCCCCGCCGCCGCCAACCGCTTCGACCGCTCCGCCCGCTCCCCGGCACCGACCGACAACGCCTCGTGCAACGCCTCCGCCGTCCCCGACACGTCGTACGGGTTCACCACCACCGCGTCGTCCCCCAACTCCTCGTACGCCCCCGCCTCCCGGGACAGCACCAGCACGCACCCCTCGTCGGAGACGACCGGCACCTCCTTGGCGACGAGGTTCATCCCGTCCCGGACGGGGTTGACCAGCGCCACGTCCGCCAGCCGGTACGCCGCCAGCGACCGCGAGAAGTCGTCCTTCACGTGCAGCACCACCGGCGTCCACCCGGCCGTCCCGAACTCGTCGTTGATCGAATCAGCGACCCGCCGCACCTCGGCGGTGTAGTCCCGGTACACGGCGAGATCCTGCCGCGAGGGGTAGGCGAACGCGACGTGCACCACCCGCTCGCGCCACTCGGGACGACCGGCCAGCAGCTCCCGGTACGCCAGCAGCCCCCGCACGATGTTCTTCGACAGCTCGGTCCGGTCCACCCGCACGATCGTCCGGCGCGCGCTCCCGTCCGGGCCCTGACCGATCTCCGCCCGCAGCGCCGCCATCCGCTCGTCCACGTCGGCCTCGTGCGACCGCTGCCGCAGGAAGTCCGCGTCCGCGCCGAGCCCGTGCACGCCGATCTCGGTGGCACCGACCCCGCCCGCCACGGCGTCGCAGCACGCGGAGAACGCGTCCGCCCACCGACGGGTGAGGAACCCGAGCCGGTCGGCGCCGAGCATGCCCCGCAGCACCTGCTCGGCGATGTCGTCCGGCAGCAGCCGGAAGTAGTCGACCGGCGCCCACGGCGTGTGCGAGAAGTGGCCGATCCTGAGGTCCGGCCGCAGCTCCCGCAGCATCCCCGGCACCAGCGTCAGGTGGTAGTCCTGCACGATCGCGACCGCGCCTTCGGCCGCCTCCTCGGCCAGCGCCTCGGCGAAGGCCCGGTTGTACGCCTCGTAGGAGGCCCACTGCCGCCGGAACTCCGCGTCGAAGACCGGCTCCAGCGGGGTCTGGTAGAGCATGTGGTGCACGAACCACAGCACGGAGTTGGCGATGCCGTTGTACGCGTCCGCGTGCACGTCGGCCGGTACGTCCAGCATCCGTACGCCGTCCTCGCCGGCCCCGCGCCGTACCGCCTCGCGGTCGCCGTCGCTCAACGCGGAGCACACCCACAGCGCCCCCGCGTCCGGCCCGATGGCCGACAGTCCGGAGACCAGCCCGCCACCGCCGCGTTTGGCGTGCAGCGAACCGTCCTCCCGCACCTCGTACGAGACCGGCCCCCTGTTGGAGGCGACCAGCACCTGAGCAGCACCGAAGCTTGAAGCCATACGCCTCAACCTAGCCCGGCCCCGAAACCCTCAAACGTGGTCGGGCGGCACATCCGCATCGATTGCGTCACGCGTCTTGTGCGGACGGTGTGACCGGCCTCGGCCACCGCCGCCGCCACCCCGGCACCGGACCCGGAGGCGGCACCGGCTCCGGAACCGGCGGCCCAGGCGGTGAGTACCTGACCTGCGAGCCGGACTCCGGCGGCACCTGGCGCTGGTCGGACGGCGTGCCCGGCTGACGCTCACGCCGCCTTCCGGGCCGCGTACTCCGCGATCTCCGTCATCGGGGGCCGTTCCTCGGTGTCCACGGAGTACGTGCGCGGCTCGAAGCCGTCGGCGCCCCGCTCGAACTGGATGAGGGACGGCCGGACCAGGTGGCCGCGGGCCAGCCGGAGCTGGGCGGTGCGGTAGATGGCGGCGGACATGCGGCCCAGTGCCTGGCCGTCCTGGTGCCGGTGCTTGCGGACGCCGACGTCGACCTGCGCGAGGGCGTCCAGGCCCACCAGGTGCAGGGCGTCGACCAGCATGCCCAGCTCGACTCCGTAGCCGACGGGGAAGGGGAGCCGTTCGAGGAGGGAGCGGCGGGCCGCGTACTCGCCGCCGAGCGGCTGGACGAAGCCGGCCAGCTGCGGCCAGTGCATGTTGAGCAGCGGACGGGCCATGAGTTCCGTGACCCGGCCGCCCTGGCCGGGAGCGGCGCCGAGGGGCCGGTCGTACATGGCCTTCACGAGGTGCACGTCCGGCTCGGTGAGCAGCGGGCCGACGATCCCGGACACGAAGTCTGCCGAGAACTCGCGCAGGTCCGCGTCGACGAAGCAGACGATGTCGCCGCCGGTCACCAGCAGCGAGCGCCACAGCACCTCGCCCTTGCCCGGCACGGCGGGGACACGGGGGAGGATCGTGTCGCGGTGCACGACACGGGCGCCCGCCGCCGCGGCCACCGCCGACGTACGGTCCCTCGACCCGGAGTCCACGACCACCAGCTCGTCCACGAGCGGCACCCGCAGCATCAGCTCCCGGCGGATCACCGAGACGATGCCGCCGACGGTCGCCTCCTCGTCGAGTGCGGGGAGCACCACGCTGACCGACTGCCCGGTGGCGTGCTTGGCGGCCATGAGCTGCTGGATCGGCCGGTCCCCCACGGACCAGGAGCGTGCGCTCAGCCAGCGCTCGACTTCTTCCAGCACGGTCTCCGGCTCCCTCTGTGATCCATCTCGCGGTTCGGACGACTATCTCGACAGCGATGGACGTCGGTTACAGTCTTGAACAACGCGGGTGACCATCGCATGCCGGGGTCGCCGCGCGAACAACAACTGAAGACCGCTCATCCAGAGGGGCAGAGGGATACGGCCCGTTGAAGCCCCGGCAACCCTCCAGTCGGTTCTTGTCACGCGGACGTGGCGAGGCTCCCGGCTAGGGAAGGTGCCAAATCCGTCTCACGGCGAGATGCGTCGTGAGGAAGATGAGGAGAAAGGGCCTCGCCTCACATGGCTGTGCAGACTGTCGAAAGCACCACCGACACCACCGCTTCCCCCGCTTCCCCGGTCGACCTGGGTCCCGCCGCGGCGCTCACCTGCCGCGAGTGCGGTCATCGCGTACCGCTCGGCCCGGTCTTCGCCTGCGAGGAGTGTTTCGGCCCGCTCGAGATCGCCTACGACTTCTCGGCGTACGACACCGAGGAACTGCGCAAGCGGATCGAAGCGGGCCCCGCGAACATCTGGCGTTACGCCCCGCTGCTGCCCGTCCCCGCCGACGTGGCGGACAAGCCGAACATCAACCCGGGCTGGACCAAGCTGGTCAAGGCCGACAACCTGGCCCGCGAGCTGGGTGTCACCGGCGGTCTGTACGTCAAGGACGACTCCGGCAACCCGACGCACTCCTTCAAGGACCGCGTCGTCGCGCAGGCGATCGAGGCCGCCCGCGCCTTCGGCTTCACCACCCTGTCCTGCTCCTCCACCGGCAACCTCGCGGGTGCCGTCGGCGCCGCCGCCGCCCGCGCCGGCTTCCGCTCCTGCGTGTTCATCCCGCACGACCTGGAGCAGGGCAAGGTCGTCATGGCCGCCGTCTACGGCGGTGAGCTGGTCGGCATCGAGGGCAACTACGACGACGTGAACCGCTTCTGCTCCGAGCTGATCGGCGACTCGGCGGGTGAGGGCTGGGGCTTCGTCAACGTCAACCTGCGGCCGTACTACGCGGAGGGTTCCAAGACCCTCGCGTACGAGATCTGCGAGCAGCTCGGCTGGCGGCTGCCCGACCAGCTCGTCGTCCCGATCGCCTCCGGCTCCCAGCTCACGAAGATCGACAAGGGTCTTCAGGAGCTGATCAAGCTCGGTCTGGTCGAGGACAAGCCGTACAAGATCTTCGGCGCCCAGGCCGAGGGCTGCTCGCCGGTGTCCACCGCGTACAAGGCCGGCCACGACGTCGTACGCCCGCAGAAGCCGGACACCATCGCCAAGTCCCTGGCGATCGGCAACCCGGCCGACGGCCCCTACGTCCTCGACATCGCGCGCCGCACCGGCGGCGCCGTGGAGGACGTGACCGACGAGCAGGTCGTGGACGCGATCAAGCTGCTGGCCCGCACGGAGGGCATCTTCGCGGAGACGGCGGGCGGCGTGACGGTCGGCGTCACGAAGAAGCTGATCGAGGACGGCGTCCTGGACCCGTCCCTCACCACCGTCGTCCTCAACACCGGCGACGGCCTGAAGACCCTCGACGCGGTGGCCGGCACCGGCCTCACCGCCACCATCCGCCCGAACCTGGACTCCTTCCGAGAGGCTGGCCTCGCATGAGCGTGACCGTTCGCATCCCGACCATCCTGCGCACCTACACCGGCGGCAAGGCCGAGGTCGCCGCCGACGGCGCGAACCTCGGTGAGGTCATCGCCGACCTGGAGAAGAACCACACCGGTATCGCCGCCCGTGTCCTGGACGACCAGGGGAAGCTGCGTCGCTTCGTCAACGTCTACGTCAACGACGACGACGTCCGCTTCGAGCAGGGCCTGGAGACCGCGACCCCGGAGGGCGCCGGCGTCTCCATCATCCCGGCGGTCGCCGGCGGCTGACCCGCCCCTCGATTACCTCCGGTAATTGCGGTAACGCTCCGTTCATCGAATTGCCCCCTCCGTGAGAGAAGCGGAGGGGGCAATTCCATGTGGTTGAGCGCGGTAGAGTTGGGGAACGCGCTCCCGATCGGAAGATCGGGAACCCGGAATCCCTGCCGCCCGTCCGACCAGATGTAGCCAAAGTGTGGGCGTGTTTCGCGGCTTTTGTTCCTTTTGTGTGCCCCGACTTGACCCGAATTCAGGCGAATTCTTGCCACATTCCGGACCGGGTGCGTCCAGATTTCTCGTCCGATTGACCTGTTGCAGACGGCAGTTGGACAGATACATTCAGCCGCGGTCGACGCGTTCCGGCGCACGCCCCCGGTCGTGGGGGGTGAGGTCTGACCCGGGTCCGCGAAGTGCGGATCTGTGCAAGGGCCAGTAATAGGGGAGTTAGGCATGGCTCAGGGCACCGTCAAGTGGTTCAACGCGGAGAAGGGGTACGGCTTCATCGCGGTCGACGGTGGTGCGGATGTTTTCGTCCACTACAGCGCGATTCAGATGGACGGCTACCGCACCCTCGAAGAAGGCCAGCGGGTCGAGTTCGAGATCTCGCAGGGTCAGAAGGGCCCGCAGGCCGACATGGTTCGCCTCAGCGCCTGAGACGCGCGACCACGGCAAGTCAGCGGTCTTCTCCGAAGGGCCCGCACCCCATGGGGTGCGGGCCCTTCGGTCTGCCCGGAACCCGCGCCGATCCCCGAGAGGCGCTTGCACTCGGAGGGGTCGAGTGCTAATCATTGGCGTTAGCACTCTGAAGGTGAGAGTGACAACGAAGGACCGGGTCGGTGAGGCCCGCAGGCCGGGTGGGGAAGGAACCACGAGGCAGGCGAGCCGTCCGTCGCGGGCGCGGGCGCGGTCCGAAGGAATCACCCCCAGTCCTGGAGGGACCACTTCACATGGCCAAGATCATCGCGTTCGACGAGGAGGCACGGCGCGGCCTCGAGCGCGGCATGAACCAGCTCGCGGACGCCGTCAAGGTGACGCTCGGCCCCAAGGGCCGCAACGTCGTCCTCGAGAAGAAGTGGGGCGCCCCCACGATCACCAACGATGGTGTCTCCATCGCCAAGGAGATCGAGCTCGAGGACCCGTACGAGAAGATCGGCGCCGAGCTGGTCAAGGAAGTCGCCAAGAAGACGGACGACGTCGCCGGTGACGGTACGACCACCGCGACCGTTCTCGCCCAGGCCCTGGTCAAGGAAGGCCTGCGCAACGTCGCCGCCGGTGCCAACCCGATGGCCCTGAAGCGCGGTATCGAGAAGGCCGTCGAGGCCGTCTCCGCCGCCCTGCTCGAGCAGGCGAAGGACGTCGAGACCAAGGAGCAGATCGCCTCCACGGCCTCCATCTCCGCCGCCGACACCCAGATCGGCGAGCTCATCGCCGAGGCCATGGACAAGGTCGGCAAGGAAGGCGTCATCACCGTCGAGGAGTCCCAGACCTTCGGTCTGGAGCTGGAGCTCACCGAGGGTATGCGCTTCGACAAGGGCTACATCTCGGCGTACTTCGCCACCGACATGGAGCGTATGGAGGCGTCGCTCGACGACCCGTACATCCTGATCGCCAACTCCAAGATCGGCAACGTCAAGGACCTGCTGCCGCTCCTGGAGAAGGTCATGCAGTCGGGCAAGCCGCTGCTGATCATCGCCGAGGACGTCGAGGGCGAGGCCCTGTCGACCCTGGTCGTCAACAAGATCCGCGGCACCTTCAAGTCCGTCGCCGTCAAGGCCCCGGGCTTCGGCGACCGCCGCAAGGCGATGCTCCAGGACATCGGCATCCTCACCGGCGGCGAGGTGATCTCCGAGGAGGTCGGCCTCAAGCTGGAGAACGCCACGCTCGACCTCCTGGGCAGCGCGCGCAAGGTCGTCATCACCAAGGACGAGACCACGATCGTGGACGGCGCCGGCTCGGCCGACCAGGTCCAGGGCCGGGTCAACCAGATCCGCGCCGAGATCGAGAACAGCGACTCGGACTACGACCGCGAGAAGCTCCAGGAGCGCCTGGCGAAGCTGGCCGGCGGCGTGGCCGTCATCAAGGCCGGTGCCGCCACCGAGGTCGAGCTCAAGGAGCGCAAGCACCGCATCGAGGACGCCGTTCGCAACGCGAAGGCGGCCGTCGAGGAGGGCATCGTCGCCGGTGGTGGCGTGGCCCTGCTCCAGGCCTCCCAGGTCTTCGAGAAGCTGGAGCTGACGGGTGACGAGGCGACCGGCGCCAACGCCGTGAAGCTCGCCCTGGAGGCCCCGCTGAAGCAGATCGCCGTCAACGGTGGTCTCGAGGGCGGCGTCGTCGTGGAGAAGGTCCGCAACCTGACCGTCGGCCACGGCCTGAACGCCGCGACCGGTGAGTACGTCGACATGATCGCCGAAGGCATCATCGACCCGGCGAAGGTGACGCGCTCTGCCCTGCAGAACGCCGCCTCCATCGCCGCGCTGTTCCTCACCACCGAGGCCGTCATCGCCGACAAGCCGGAGAAGGCCGCCGCGGGCGGCGCCCCGGGCGGCATGCCGGGCGGTGACATGGACTTCTGATCGGCCTCTGGTTGATCAACCGTCCTTCACGTACCGAGGGCGGCACCCCCTGTTCCGGCAGGGGGTGCCGCCCTCGGGCGCGTCCGGGGTCCTCGCCGCCGGCCCCGTCCCGGCTACGTCGGGTCGCGGTTGAAGACCGCCTTCGACCAGAAGTAGCCGAGCGCGGAGAGAGCCAGGCACCAGGCGAGCGCGAGCCACCCGTTGTGGCCGATCTCGGTGCCGAGCAGCAGCCCGCGCAGGGTCTCGATGGCGGGGGTGAAGGGCTGGTACTCGGCGACCGGCTGGAACCAGCCCGGCATCGCGTCGACCGGGACGAAGGCGCTGGAGAGCAGCGGCAGCAGGATCATCGGCATCGCGTTGTTGCCGGCGGCCTCGGCGTTCGGGCTGACCATGCCCATGCCGACGGCGATCCAGGTGAGTGCCGTGGCGAAGAGCACGAGGAGCCCGAACGCGGCCAGCCATTCCAGGGCGGTGGCGTCGGTGGAGCGGAAGCCGATGGCCACGGCGACGGCGCCCACGAGGACCACGCTCATGACGGACTGGAGCACGCTGCCGATGACGTGTCCGATGAGTACGGAGCCGCGGTGGATCGCCATGGTGCGGAAGCGGGCGATGATGCCCTCGGTCATGTCCATGGAGACGGACACGGCGGTGCCGATCGTGGTGCTGCCGATGGTCATCAGCAAGAGGCCCGGCACCAGGTAGGCGATGTAGTCGGAGCGGTCGGCACCGCCGCCGGTGATGCCCGTGCTCATCACGTCGCCGAAGATGTAGACGAAGAGCAGTAGCAGCATGACCGGCGTGAGCAGCAGGTTCAGGGTGAGGGACGGGTAGCGCCGGGCGTGGAGCAGGTTGCGGCGCAGCATGGTGGAGGAGTCGCGTACGGCGAGGGAGAGGGAGCTCATCGGAGGGCTTCCTTGGGCTGGTTGGGGGTGGCGGGGCCGGTCAGGGCGAAGAACACGTCGTCGAGGTCGGGGGTGTGCACGGTCAGTTCGTCGGCGTCGACGCCGGTGGAGTCCAGCCGGTCGAGGAGGGTGCGCAGTTCGCGCTGGCTGCCGTCGCTGGGGAGCCGCAGTGCCAGTGCCTCGTCGTCGCGGGTGACGTCGTCCAGTGCGGAGGCGGCGCGCTGGTAGGCGGCCGGGTCGGTGAAGCGGAGCCGGATGTGTCCGCCGGGGATGAGCCGTTTCAGTTCCTCGGCGCTTCCCTGGGCGGCGATTCGGCCGTCGTTGAGTACGGCGATGCGGTCGGCGAGCTGGTCGGCTTCTTCGAGGTACTGGGTGGTGAGGAAGACGGTGACGCCGCCGGTGACGAGTTCGCGGATGATCTGCCACATGTTGTGGCGGGAGCGGGGGTCGAGGCCGGTGGTGGGTTCGTCGAGGAAGATGATGCGGGGTTTGTTGACGAGGGTCATGGCGATGTCGAGGCGGCGTTTCATGCCGCCGGAGTAGGTGGCGGCGGGCTTCTTGGCCGCCTCGGTGAGGTCGAAGCGTGCCAGCAGTTCGGCGGCGGTCCGTCGTCCCTCCTGCTTGGGGAGGTGGTGCAGGTCGGCCATGAGGAGCATGTTCTCCTCGCCGGTGATCAGGCCGTCGACGGCGGAGAACTGCCCGGTGACACCGATCGCGGCCCGGACCGCCTGCGGGTCGGCGGCGAGGTCGTGGCCGGCGACCTGGGCGTGGCCGCCGTCGGCGGTGACGAGGGTGGAGAGGATCTTGACGGCGGTGGTCTTGCCGGCGCCGTTCGGGCCGAGCAGGGCGAACACGGACCCGGCCGGGATGTACAGGTCGATGCCGTCGAGGACGGCCTTGTCGCCGTAGGACTTGCGCAGCCCGACGGTGGAGACGGCGGCCGGCGCCGCGTGACCGTCGCCCTTCATGGATGTGGGCATGACAGATGAAGGCACGGAGCCCTCCCGTTTCTGGGGTGGAGTGGCTGGGGTGGAGGTCGCTGGGGCGGTGCTCAGCTCCTGGCGCGGCGGACGTCGACGTTGCCGTACTTGGTGCGGGCCCGGATCTTGACGGTGTCCTCGTTCTCCCCGGGGGTGTCGGACGCGGTGAGCGTGTTGCGCACGCGTCCGGCGCCCGAGTGCGCGTCGAGCCAGGCGGCCGTGCCCTCGCGGATGCCGACCTCGATGGCGCCGTAGGAGGTCTCCAACTGCACCTCGCCGCGGGCGACCTCACCCACCCGCAGCGTGCCGTAGGCGGTGGTGGCGGTGAGGGAGCCCTCGGCGCGGGTGACGTTGATGTCGCCGTTGGCGTGGCTCACCCGCAGGTCGCCGGTCGCGACTCCGACGGTCGTGGTGCCGTGCGAGTTCTTCAGGACGGCGGGGCCGTCGATGAGGCCGACGCGCACGCTGCCGGAGCTGGTGGCGATCTCGGCCGCGCCCTCCACCCGGTCCACGGTGACCGAGCCGTGGGCGGCGGTCAGCCGGAGCGGTCCGGTCGCGTCCAGGCGGACGTCACCGCCGGAGGTCTTCACCCGGACCTCGCCGAGCCGCCCCTCGCCGAGCACCTGCGTCCAGGAGCCGGTCGTGTCGATGCGCGAGCCCGCGGGCAGCTCCACCGACACGTCGACGGCGCCGGTGGGTCCGATGAACCGGCGCTCCTTCGTGCTGATCGTCAGGGCGCCGCCGGAACACGAGACCTCGGTCTGCTCGGCGGCCCGTACGTCCTTGTCCCGCTTCGGGTCGGCGGGCCGCACCTCGACGACCGTGTCGAGTCGGTCGCCCGCGGTGAACCGGATGGAACCCGCGCCCACGTGGGCGGTCACCGCGATCGGTTCGGGAGTGTCGAAAGAAGGCATGACTGTACCGTCCTCGTGAGTCCTTGGAGCGTCTTCGCTGGTGGGCGTGGTGCGAATGAAGTGGCGCCGGTGAAGTGGTGCGGCTGGGTGCGCGGCTAGCGCACCCAGCCCGTGAAGCTCTGTCCGACGGTGCGGGTCTTCTCCGTCGGGCGCGGCCGGTTGCCGCCGTCGACCGCGGCCGACACGGCCCGCACCAGCCACGCGTTGACCGAGAGGCCCTCGTTGTTCGCGGCCTCCTCGGCGCGCGCCTTGAGGTGGGCCGGCAGGCGCAGGTTGACGCGGGCGGTGCCGCCCTCCTCGCCGTCGGAGGGCGCCTGTGACCTGAGCGGTTCGACGGACGCGCCGGCCCCTTCCTCGAAGCCGCCGTCGGTGGGCGGCGGCGTCACCACGAACTCGGGGTCGAGCCCGCGCAGCCGTACGTCGACCGAGCCGGGGGCGAGTTCACGGGTGATCTCGTCCATCGCGGCGGAGAGCACGTTGAGCATGGTCAGCCGGGTCGCCGACTCAAGGGGAGCCGTGAGTCTCTCGGCCAGCTCGCGGGCTTCGTCGCCACCGGCTTCGGCGGCCACCGCGAGTTCGCGGCGGAGGGCGTCGACGTACGGGGTGAGGTCCATGACGCCATCATGGCACCACAGTGGTGCCAAAACAAGCCTCAGTGGTGCCGGATGGGGAACGGTCTGGAGTGGAGGCGCTCTGACCTGCGGTGATGGATGGTGTCATTGAGTGGCTCCACTTGGCGCCATTGGGTGCCAGATGGAGTCAGGTGGCACCACGTGGCGCCACGCGGTGTCACTCCGGCTTCGGTGTGCTCCGGATCACGCCGGTCGGGCCATGCCGGCCGGAATGGTCGCGCCGGGTGCGATGGTTCTCGTTGAAGCAGGATGCATGCATACGCACATACCGCCCGGTACCCACCCGAGGAGCCCCCACGTGACCGTCACCGCACCCGACGCCGCCTCGCGCGCCGCCCAGATCCTCGCCCGCCCGGCCACCATCAACGGCCTGACCGTGCCCAACCGCATCGCGATGGCGCCGATGACCCGGATGTTCTCGCCGGGCGGCGTCCCCGGCGAGGACGTGGTCTCGTACTACTCCCGTCGCGCCGCCGCCGGTGTCGGTCTGATCGTCACCGAGGGTACCTACGTCGGCCACGACTCGGCCGGGCAGAGCGACAGCGTCCCGCGCTTCCACGGCGAGGAGCAGCTGGCCGGCTGGGCGAAGGTCGCGGAGGCGGTACACGCGGCGGGCGGCACGATCATGCCGCAGCTGTGGCACATCGGCATGGTCCGCAAGCAGGGCGAGCCCCCCTTCGCGGACGCCCCCGCCGTCGGTCCCTCCGGCCTGCGCATCGGCGAGGACGAGGTCACCGGCAAGGCGATGACCCAGCGCGACCTGGACGACGTCATCGGCGCCTTCGCCGAGGCCGCTGCCGCCGCCGAGCGCATCGGCTTCGACGGCGTGGAGATCCACGGCGCCCACGGCTACCTCGTCGACCAGTTCCTGTGGGCGGGCACCAACCGCCGCACCGACGCCTACGGCGGCGACCCGGTCTCCCGCACCCGCTTCGCCGCCGAGATCGTGGCCGCCGTGCGCGACGCCGTCTCGCCGGAGTTCCCGGTGATCTTCCGCTACTCGCAGTGGAAGCAGGAGGCCTACCGTGCCCGCCTCGCCGAGACCCCCGAGGAGCTGGAGGCGATCCTCGCCCCGCTCGCCTCGGCCGGCGTCGACGCCTTCCACGCCTCCACCCGCCGCTACTGGCACCCCGAGTTCGACGGCTCCGACCTCAACCTCGCCGGCTGGACCAAGAAGCTGACGGGCAGGACCGCCATCACGGTCGGCTCGGTGGGCCTGGACGGTGACTTCACCAAGGCATTCCTGGGCGAGGGCGCCCCGGTCGGCAGCCTCGACAACCTCCTCGACCGCCTGGAGCGCGACGAGTTCGACCTCGTCGCCGTCGGACGCGCACTGCTCCAGGACCCGCGGTGGGCCGAGAAGGTCCTCGCCGGGAGCTTCGACGCGCTCGCCCCCTACGACGCGGCGTCGCTGAAGTCCCTGAGCTGAAGTCCCTGAGCTGACCCGACCCGGACCGGATGCGCACCGCGGCGTAAAGTCCGTGGGATCACCAACTACTGCCGTACGTACGTCCAGCGGCGTTCAGTGAGGAGTGATCGATGACGAACCCCGAGGTCCCGGGGCCCGTGGTGCGCACCGTCGCCGGTTCGGTGCGGGGGCGGCGGGAGGACGGTCTGACCGTCTTCCGCGGCATCCCGTTCGCCGGGGCGCCGGTGGGCGAGGCCCGGTTCGCCGCGCCGCGCCCCGTCCGCGCCTGGGACGGAACGCGCGAGGCGTACGCCTTCGGCCCGCCGCCCCCGCAGGACCTCGGCATCGCGGGCGCCGCCGGCGTCCTGGACGCGCCCGAGGGCGACGACTGGCTGACGGCCAACGTCTGGACTCCCGCCCCCGACCCGGCCGCCCGCCGCCCGGTCATGGTCTGGATCTACGGCGGCGCCTACAAACTCGGCCACTCCGGCAGCCCCGGCTACGACGCCCGCCGCATCGCCGCCGACGGCGACCTCGTCGTCGTCACCTTCAACTACCGCGTCGGCATGGAGGGTTTCGCCCGCATCGACGGCGCCCCGGCCAACCGGGGCCTCCTCGACCAGGTGGCCGCGCTGGAGTGGGTACGGGACAACATCGCGGCGTTCGGCGGCGACCCGGACCGGGTCACCGTCTTCGGCGAGTCGGCGGGCGCCGGCTCCATCGCCTCCCTCATGGCCATGCCCCGCGCGGCCGGCCTCTTCCACCGCGCCATCGCCCAGAGCGTGCCGGGCGCGTTCTACTCCGACGAGCTGGCCCGGGACCTCGGCGCCGCCCTCGCCGCCGAACTCGGCCTGCGCCCCACCGTCGCCGACCTGGCGGCCGTGGACCCGGGGCAGCTGGTCAAGGCGGGGCAGTCCCTCGCCCCGAAGATGCCCGGGTGCGTGGACCGCTGGGGCCGGGCCGCGCCCACGGTCACCCCGTACTCACCCGTCGTCGACGGCGACGTACTGCCGGCCACGCCGTGGCAGGCACTCGCGTCCGGCGCGTCCCCGGACGTCGACCTGATCGTCGGCCACAACCGCGACGAGAACCGGCTCTTCACCGCGATGGCGGGCAGGCTCGGGCAGATCGGTGAGGAGCGTGCGAGGGCGGCCCTCGGCCTGTACGCGCCGGGCGGCGAAGCGGCCTACCGGGCCGCTTACCCGGGCGTGTCCGCGAACGACCTGTACGAACGCGTCCAGACCGACTGGATCTTCGCCATGCCCTCGCTGCACCTGGCCGAGGCGCATCTCGCGGGCGGCGGCCGGGCGTACGTCTACGAGCTGACCTGGCCGGCCCCGGCCGACGGCGGTGCGCTGGGCGCCTGCCACGCTCTGGATGTCCCGCTCCTCTTCGGGACGTTCCAGGCCGACGCGGGGCTGCTCGTCTTCGGCGGTGCCGAACCTTCGCCGGAGGCGCTCGCCCTGTCGTCCCGTTTCCGGTCCTCGTGGACCGCGTTCGCGCGCACCGGTGACCCCGGCTGGCCCGCGTACGACACGCAGCGGCGTCTGGTCCAGGTCCTGGACGCGGAGCCGGTCGTCGCGCCGTACCCGGAGGAGGCGTCGAGGCGCCTGTGGGAAGGGCATGAGTTCGGGGCGCTGCCTCTGCTGGGGTGAGGCCGCCCGCTTCTTTGCCAGTGTCGTGCTTCCGCGACCCGAGTAAAGGGCGCTGCGCGTCGGCTGCGCCGATCGGCCTGCGGCCGACCCTTGACTCGGGTCGCTCCAGCACGGGTGAGAAGCGAGCGGGCGGCCCGGGGAAAGCGGTGGCCCGGGTACGTCGGTCCCTTATGCGGGCTCCCCGGTGCCCCGGCGTGCGGGAGCGCGCTCGCGCCTCACCTGCACGCCGGGCCGTCTCGGCGGCTATCGGTGGGTGGTGGGTGGATCGGTTGCGGGGTGGTGGGTGGTCTCCGAAACCGAGGACACTTGGGCCCGAAGTGTCCTCGGTTTTGGGAGAGGGGGTGGGGGCACATCCGTACCAACGGTCACTTGCCGGCCGGGGCCGCCGCCTTGAGGTCGCTGACGAAGGCCGCCCAGGCGCCGGCCCGGAAGAGAAGGTTCGGGCCGTGGGGGTTCTTTGGGTGTTCTTACTGTCGCGGACGGGGACGACGGTCCCTTCGACGGTGGCTTCGAGGCAGTCGCCCCCGTCCCCTGCGCTGTAGCTGGACTTGTGCCAAGTGACGCTACGGAGATGGGCATCAGGGGTGCTGTTCATGCTCGTAAGCCTGCGCCACCGACTGGATCAGGGCCAGGGAATCGGGTGGGGAGAGAGCGGTGGGCTGTAGGAGGCTGAACGTGAGGGTGTGACGGGCGAGCGTGGCGGGATCGTCGAGCAGCTTGCCCATGTCCAGTCCCTCGACGAAGCAGAGCGGAGCCGCGTCGGCGAACTCCATGAGCTTCAGCGAGCCGCCCATGGCGGCATGCGTCCCGGCACTGAACGGCAGCACCTGCGCGATGACCCGGCGACGGCCCACCAGGCCCGCGACATGGTGGAGGGCCTCCGCCACGGCTGCTGTTCCGCCGACCGGCCGTCGGAGTGCGGCCTCGTCCAGTACCACCCACAACAGCGGCGCTGTTGGACCGTCCAGTAGCCGAGTCCGCTCCATGCGGGTGGCCACCAGATCCTCGATCCGCCGAAGCCGCGCAGTTGCGCTGGAAGAAGTCCTCCGTCGCGAGGACCTCGTCCAGCAGGCGCGCGTACTCCGGCTGCATCCTCCGTGCACCGGCCTCCAACTGGCCGATGAACGAGCCGCTGACGAACAGCCGTCCGCCCAGTTCCTCCTGGCTCAGCCCGGTCTTCTCGCGGGCACGGCGTAGCTCGGCGCCCAGCAGGGCGCGGGGGGACGAGGCGGGGTCGAGGTCTTTCGGTCCAGGCGTGGCTTGGAACTCCCGGTCGCACAGCAGGGGTTGTTGGGGCGCCCTGTATGGCCGGGTCAGGGGCGGGTCGGACACGCTGTGTCGCGAATCACGGACTCAGCGTGGAGGTGAGGAAGGGTGCGGTCGACCGAAGAAGTCGTCGAGTCCTTGCGGCAGGCCCTCGTGGGTGCCGGAGTCGTACTGCCGTCCCTGTGCGTCGATCCGGTGACCGGCGCGAGCGAGGAACCGTTCGCGCTGGTCGGCCTGGGGCGTTGCAACGTCCGGGTCGCCGAGCGGCCGGCGTCGGTGGTGCGGGGTGAGCGGCCGGCGGTCGGTACGCATGCCGTGGACGCGCGGGACGGGCGGGTGGGGGAGGTGATGGGGCATGGCGGCGGCGTGCGGCTGCGCCCGGTCGGCGGGGGCCGGGAGTGGGATTGTACGAAGGGGGCGGTGGTGGATGCGCAGCCGGAGGAGGTGATGCGGGCCCGGCTGCGCAAGACCCACCACGAGAGCGTACGGGGCTAGTGGCTAGTCCGGCGCCACGATGCGTTCGACGGCGGCGGCCACCAGCTCGTCGCGCTCGGCCGGGGTGAAGACGTCCGGCAGGGTGAGCTGTTCGACGATCAGCCAGTTCAGGGCGAGGTAGAGCAGCTTGACGGCCATCGCGTCGCCGGGGAGGCCGGATGCCTCGTGGTAGGAGACGTTGGCGGCGACGTCGGCGCGGATGCGTTCGGTCAGGACCGCACGCAGCTCGGGGCGGCGGGTGGCCTCCAGGCGGAGTTCCAGCAGCGCGAGGTAGCCGGTGCGGAACGAGGCGATGCGGTCGACCAGTTCGCGCATCAGGACGACGTAGGTGTCCCGGTCGCGGTCGGCCGTGCGCTGGCGGGCGATGGTGGCCTCGTCGGGGTGGAGCCGCTCGTAGACGCGGGCGCCGGCCTGGGTGAGCAGGTCGTCGCGGTTGGCGAAGTAGTTGGACGCGGTGCCGCCCGGGACGGCGGCCTTCGTGTCCACCGCGCGGAAGGTCAGGCCCCGGGCACCCTGCTCGGCCAGTACCTCGATCGCGGCGTCCACGAGGGCGGCGCGACGTACGTCGTTCCGTCTCACCATGGTGAAAACACTCCAGGCGTAGTACTACAAGTAAGCCACTGTGGGCATAGTACTGCGCGGAGAGGGGGAGGGGTTCAGATGCCGCCCATCGGTTCGATGTCCACCCGGACCGGCGTGCCCCACACCCGCAGTACCTCGTAGTCCGTGAACTCGTGGACGAGCCGGTACGCCATGGCGGCGCGGGGCGCGCGCAGTTGGGCCGTGATGTACAGCTCGGCCTCGCGGCGGTCGCGGCGCGGGGTGCCGCACAGCTGCCACGCCTGGCCGTTCCACAGCTCGGGCAGCCAGCGCTGCTGGGGCTGCGGCCGCTCGCCCCGCATCCCGTACCGGGACTGGACCGGCTCGGTGTGCCGGGCGGGGAGCGGGCCGCCGTTGTACTCGGTGCGGCGGGCGCTGCGGCGGCGGGTCTCGCACAGCAGGCACAGGTCGGGGGCGGCCTTGTCGACCGGGCCGTTCGGGTGTTCCGGGCAGCGGGTGCTGGGGGCCGTCGTCGAGACGCTCTCCGCCAGCTGGTCCATCGCGCGCTTGAGGTCCGCGCGGACCTCGTGCAGCTTGGCGTCCGGCGTGTCGGAGGTCAGGGCCTCGCCGTGCTCACCGAGGAGACGCAGGGCGCGGCCCAGGGCGGTCAGCTGGGCGTGGTTCATGCTCCCCAGAGTCGCACACGGCACGGTCGGCGCCGTCGCTCAAGCCGAAGAAGTACGTCGCCACGAAGCCGACCACGTACCCGGTGAGCAAACCGCCGCCGTACACCCCCGCCGTCGCCGCCCAGCCTCCGCCGCCCGCGAGGAGCGGGAACAGTGCCCAGCCGGACGGGCCGATCGCCGTCGCCCCCACGCCGGTGCCGAGCATCGAGAACAGACCGACGAAGGCGCCGCCCGCCGCCCCGCCCACACAGGCGGTGAGGAAGGGGCGGCCGAGGGGGAGGGAGACGCCGTAGATCAGGGGTTCGCCTACGCCGAGCAGGCCGGCCGGGAGCGCCGATCTGATCGTCGTACGGAGGGTGGTGTCGTGGCGCAGGCGGACGTAGACCGCCGCCGCCGCGCCGACCTGGCCGGCGCCCGCCATGGCCAGGATGGGGAGCAGGACGGTGTGGCCCTGCTGCTCGATGAGGGTGGTGTGGATGGGGATGAGGGCCTGGTGGAGGCCCAGCATCACCAGGGGGAGGAAGAGGCCGCCGAGGATCAGACCGGCCAGGGCGCCCGTCGTCGTCAGGAGCCAGTCGGCCGCCGTGCCGATGGCGGTGGCGACCTCGCCGGCCGCGTACATGAGGACGTAGAGGGTGACCAGGCCGGAGACCAGGACCGTCAGGGTCGGGGTGAGCAGGACGTCCAGGGTGCCGGGGAGGCGGGCGCGGCACCACTTCTCGACCTGGCAGCCCAGCAGTGCCGCCGCCAGCGCACCCAGGACGCCGCCCTGGCCGGGGGCGAGCGCGGCGCCGAACGCGGTCACCTTCGCCACGCCCGGGTAGACGACGACGGCGGCGACCGCGCCGCCCAGTACGGGCGTGCCGCCGAACTCCTTCGCCGTGTTGTGGCCGACGAACACCGCGATCAGCGCCATGAAGGCGGAGGAGAGGGCGGCCAGGGCGGGGGTGATGCCGGGGAGCCATCCCAGGTTCGTCAGCAGGCCCGCGATGCCCGCGACGATTCCGCAGCCGATCAGAGCCGGGATGAGCGGGACGAAGATGTTCGCGACGCGGCGCAGGGCCGTCTTCAGCGGAGTCGCGTTCCGCCGCTTCTGCCGCGCCCTCAGCGCGGCGCCGCGCAGGGCGAGGGCGTCCGCCGTGCCGCCCCCACCGTTCACCGGGCCGGCGGCGGGAGCGTCCGCCGCGCCCACAGGAATGTCCGCCGCGCCGCCCCCGCCGGCCGCCAGCAGCGCCTCGAACGCCTCCGTCACCCGGCCGACCACCCCCGGCCCCAGCACCACCTGGTACGAGTCGCCCTCCTCCACCACCCCCAGCACGCCGGTCAGCGCGCGCAGCGCCGCGTCCGCCACCCGGGTGCGGTCGGCCAGGCCCAGGCGCAGGCGGGTCATGCAGTGGGCGACGGACGTGACGTTCGCGGCGCCGCCCACCAGGGGGAGCAGCGCGGCGGCCGTGGCGGCGGGGTCCTTGTGGGGGTCCTTGTGCACTCCCCGAGCGTGCGGTCAGCCCTTCGCCGCCGCCAGCGCGGCGCGCAGGTGGCCGCCGGAGTCCTCCAGAAGGCGGGCGGCCGTCGGGCCGTCCACATCGGCCAGCAGGGTCAGGATCGCGTGCTTGACCTCGCCGCCGGTCGCGGTCAGGGCCCGCTCGATCTCGTCGTCGGCGGCGCCGGTGGCGAGCGCGACGATGCGGCGCGAGCGGGCGCGCAGCTTCTCGTTGGAGGCGCGGACGTCCACCATCAGGTTCCCGTACGTCTTGCCGAGACGGATCATCGTGATCGTCGACAGCATGTTCAGGACCAGCTTCTGCGCCGTACCGGCCTTCAGACGGGTGGAGCCGGTGATCAGCTCGGGGCCGGTGACGACCTCGATGCCGTGCTCGGCGGCGGCGGCCAGGGCGCTGCCGCTGTTGCACGCCAGTCCGACGGTCAGGGCCCCCCGCGTGCGGGCGTGCTCGACGGCGCCGATGGCGTACGGCGTGCGGCCGGAGGCCGAGACGCCGACCACCGCGTCGTCCGGGGTCAGGCCGAGGGCGTCCAGGTCGGCGCGGGCCAGTTCGGCGGAGTCCTCGGCGCCCTCGACGGAGGTGACCATGGCGTCCGGGCCGCCCGCGATGAGGCCGACGACCTGCCCCGGGGCGGTGTTGAAGGTGGGCGGGCATTCGGAGGCGTCCAGCACGCCCAGGCGGCCGGCCGTGCCGGCGCCCGCGTAGACCAGCCGCCCGCCGCGCGCCATCCGGGTGGCGATCGCGTCGACGGCGGCGGCGATCTCGGGCAGCCGCTCGGCGACGGCGGCGGGCACGGCGGTGTCCTCGCCGTTCATCACGCGCGCGATGTCGAGGGTGGGCATCCGGTCGATCTCGGCCAGCTCGGGCCGGAACGCCTCGGTGGTCAACGTCTCCAACTGGGTACGGAGGTCGGGGTGGTG
Source organism: Streptomyces sp. NPDC097107 (assembly GCF_044762405.1). NCBI lineage: Bacteria > Bacillati > Actinomycetota > Actinomycetes > Kitasatosporales > Streptomycetaceae > Streptomyces > Streptomyces sp. NPDC097107. Next base: position 176,707 of record NZ_JBIWEF010000004.1, read on the forward strand.
GGGGGTTGAGGTCATGAGAAGCCGCTCTTTTCAACTTCGGTGCCTGTGACTGCCCAGGGGCGCGGGACTGTACTGATATGCGGCTCCGCCGCGTGGGCGCGACCAGCCACACTGCGGCCCGCAGCCACCCACACAGCTCAAGCCCTACGGTCTCCCGCGCGACCCATGCCGATGAGCCAACGCCTCATAGGACGCCGCCAGAGCCGGCGCAGCCGATTCGTACGTCCGCTGCGCCACCCCCACGAACAGACAGTCCACCACCAGCAGCTGACTGGTCCGCGACGACATCGCCGCCGGCCGCAGCTCGCTCTCCCGCGACGTGGACGTGGTCAGCACGTGGTCGGCGTACTGCGTGACGGGGCTGTCGGGCCGGCCGGTGACCGCGACGGTCGTCGCGCCGCGTTCGAAGGCCGCCCGCAGCGGCTCGATCACGTCCCCGGTCGAACCGGAGTGCGTGATCGCGATGGCGACGTCCCCGGCCCGCAACTGCACCGCGTTGGTGACGGCGAGGTGCGGATCGCCGGGCGCGTGGGCTATCAGCCCTATGCGCAGCAGCTTCTGGGTGAGGTCCTGGGCGACCAGCCCGGACGCGCCGATGCCGTACACGTCGGTGCGGCGGGCGGCGGCCAGTGCGGCGACGGCCGCGCCCAGCTGGACGGTGTCCAGGGCGGCGGCGGTGTCGGCGAGGGTCTGCTGCTCGTCGTAGGCGAGCTTGGCGACGACGTCGGCGATCGGGTCGTCGACCGCGATGTCGGTCGTGATGGCGGGCGCGCGGCCGGACTGCTGCTGGGCGGCGAGTCCGGCGAGCGCGAGGCGCAGGTCGCGGTAGCCGGGGTAGCCGAGCAGCCGGGCGGTGCGCACCACGGTGGCCTCGCTGGTGCCGGTCAGCTCGGCGAGGCCGGTGACCGTGAGGGCCGCGCAGCCGGCGGGGTCGCCCGCGACGGCCTCGGCGACCCGCTGCATGGAACGGGTCATCGACGGCGCCAGCGTGCGCACCTTGGCCGCGAGGGCGGCGGGCGCGGGCGGCGCGCCGCCGCTTCCGGCGCCCCGGCGGCCACCGGTCGTACCGGTCGCACTGCCGCCGCCCGCGCTGCCGAAAGTTTCCTTCACTTCATCGGTCACTCATGAAAGATATTTTCGTTTCGGTTCGCGGGTCAAGAGTGCGCACAATGGGTGCATGGACCCCATCAGCCCCCTGGAGCAGGCGCTGCACGCCGCGCGCGCCCTCGTGCTCGCCGACCTGGTGGCCGGCCAGGTCGCCGAGCCGGACGTCGTGTCGCTGGTCGAGGAGTCCGTCGTACAGCGGCGCTGGTGGGTCGAACAGTGGCCCGAGGGCGCGGAGTTCGTGGCCGGGCTGGTCGCGCAGGACGTGCAGGACGCCCTGCTGGAGCGGTACGGCCGCTGGCCGCTGTGCCCGGTGTGCGGCTCGGGCGACCCGCACGCGCTGGACGTCGAGCCCGAACTGGGCCCCGACCCGTACTGGGTGTGCGGCAAGGCGGGCGTCAAGGTCGCGGCGGTCGGTTCGCTGGGCGCGGCCATCGGCGGCCCGCGGACGTGACGAGGGCGACCCGGTGACCGTCTACATCGACCCGCCGGCCTGGCCGGGGCACGGCCGGATGTGGTCGCACCTCGTCAGCGACGTCTCCTACGCCGAGCTGCACGCGTTCGCCGGGGCCCTGGGCGTGCCGCGCCGCGCCTTCGAACGCGACCACTACGACATCCCCGCCCAGCGGTACGCCGACGTCGTGTCCGCCGGTGCGCTGGAGGTCAGCAGCCGCGAGGTGGTGCGGCTGCTGCACGGAGCGGGGCTGCGCCGGCGCAAGGGCTCCGCTCAGCCGCGCGGGCCCCGCAGCTCGTAGGCGAGTTGCTCCTCGTCCCCGGCGACCCGGGTGAAACCGGCGCGGACGATCACGGCCTGGGAGGCGAGGTTGGACTGCTCGGTCGTCGCGAACACCGACGTCACCTCCTCGCGGGCCAGCGCCCAGGCGGACAGCGCCCGCAGGGCCTCGGTGGCGTAGCCGTGGCCGCGGGCGGCCTCGGCGACGTCGTAGCCGATCTCCACCCGGCCCTCCTCGTCCGGCGCCCCGTGGAAGCCCATGCCGCCGACCGCGCGCCCGTCCCCGCGGCGCACGAGTACGAACACGCCCCACTCCGGCCGGTGCACACCCGCCTCGTACGCCTTCAGCAGCATGCCGGCGGCGTCCCGCGTGCCCTGGAAGGGACCGCTCCCGACCCACTCGAAGCCCCCGTCGCCGCCCGCGGCCAGGCCGGTGGCGGCGGCGGGCGTGACGCCCTGGAGAGTGAGGCGCTCGGCCCCGATCACCAGGTTGTTGCGCCAGCGCCACTCGGTGACCGGGGCGCGTCCGGGCAGTTCGCCGCGGCCGGTGGCCCACAGCAGGGTGCGCCAGGGGCCGGTGCCGGGCTGGATGTGCGGGAAGATCCGGGCGAGGACGTCCGCGCACAGTCCGGCGGGCGGCTCATAGGTCAGCCCGAGGCCCTCGGCGATGTCGTGCGTGTGCGCGAGGACCTCGGTGATCCCCATGGCGGCGAAACCCTCGCGGTCCGCGCTGCGGAAGGGGTACGGGTGGAAGGCGCGGACCTCGCGCGGGGTGGTGCGGACGGTGGCGGCGAGCAGTGCGCCGGCCGTCTCGACGACGTGCAGGACGCCCTCGTTGTCCGTGCCGTCGTCGAGGGTGATCCCGAGGGGGACGTAGGCCTCGGTGGCGCGTCCGGCGAGCTGGCCCGCATAGGCGATGAGGTCGCTCGCGATGTGCTCCGCCGTGTAGCGGCAGCTCCACTCCAGCCGCCCCGCCGGAACCGCCTCCCAGTCCCGGTCCGCCGCCGTCCGCAGCAGGGCGACCGCGCCCGCCACGGCCTCTTCCAGCTGTTCCCCGCCCATGCTCCGCATGCCGGGCAGGCTACGGTGCCGGGCTGTCCCCGAGCGACAGTATTTCCAGCTCCCCGGTGAGGTTGTGGCGGGCGGTCGCCTCCCACTCGCGCCGGCCGTGCGGGGTGTGGAACAGCCGGGGCAGGCCGAGGAGCTGGCGGAGGACGGCGGCCCGGCCCGCGCGGAAGGCGTCGTCCGGGACGAAGTGGTACTCCTGCCGTACGGCCGCCGTGTACGCGGCGTACGCCGACGGCGGCGAGGCGAGAATCGCCAGGTCCGCGTCGCACAGCACCTGCCCGTCCCGGTCGTCGCCGGCCGGGGCGTGGGTGACGGTGAGGCGGACCAGCCGGGCCACCTCGGCGGTCCGCTCCGCCGGGACGCCGGCCTCGGGCAGGGCGCGCTCGGCGAGGCGGGCCGAGCGCTCCTCGTTCTCGGAGCGGTCGGGAAGGTAGACGGCGTCGTGGAACCAGGCGGCGAGGCGCACCACGTCCGGGTCGTCGGCGTACTGCTCCAGCACGTCGACGTGGTCCAGCACCGCGGCCAGGTGCGCGAGTGTGTGGTAGCGCCGCTGGGGCTCCTGCCAGCGGGCGAGCAGGTTGTCGGCGTACGGCGCCGGGTCGGGACGGCCGGAACCGGGCGCGCCGGCTCGGTCCAGGGCGCGGGCGAAACGGGAGCGCAGGGCGTCGAGGTCGGCCATGGACTCATTGTTCCAGCGGGTGTCTCTCGCTCGGGTCATAGCTTCTCGCTGCATCTGGAAGGTGTAGTGGCGCAGGCGCGAAGAGGCACCCGAGAGGTTGCGGACCGTGAGGGACACGCGAACGAAGGCCCCGCGCGAGCGCTACCGCGCCCAGGTGCGCGCGGAGATCAAGGAACACGCGTGGGAGCAGATCGCCACGGCGGGCGCGTCCGCGCTCTCGCTCAACGCGATCGCCAAGCGGACGGGCATGAGCGGCCCCGCCCTCTACCGGTACTTCGCCGGCCGCGACGAGCTGATCACCGAACTCGTCCGGGACGCCTGCCGGAGCCTCGCCGACACCTTCCGGGCGGCCGCCGGGGCCGGTGCCGGCCCGGCCGGGCCGGCGCACGCCCTGCGCGGAGTTCGATCCCGTCCTGCTCTGCGCCGCCGAACTGGACGACCTGCTCGAACGCTGACCGGAAGCCGCACCGGGCCCTACCGTGGAGCCCATGACGACTCCTGCTGACGTGCACGACGTACGCGACCCCGAGGTGCCCGGGCGGCTGCTGGCCGTCGAACGCGACGAACTGGTGCCGCTGCTGCGGTCCCGGGCGGACGGGGATTTCGCGCTGCCGGTGGCCGCGTGCCCGGGCTGGACCGTGCGGGACGTGCTGGCGCACTGCTCCAGCGCGCTGATCCGGGTGGTGGACAACCGCTTCGAGGACGGTGTCTTCTCTCCCGCCTCCAACGACCGCGACATCGCCGAACGCGCCGACTGGACGAACGCCCGGGTCCTCGACGAACTGGAGCGCGGCATGGCCGAGGCCGGTCCGGTGATCGGCCGCGCGGGCGGTGCCCTGGACGCGATCGCGCTGGGCGAGTGGGTGCACGCGGGTGACGTGCGGGTGGCCCTCGGCGAGCCGGGGGCCTACGCGGGGCGCGGGCTGCCGGACGCGCTCGCGCTGCTCGGCACGCTCACCCGGGACCGCGGTCACGTGCCGCTGCACGCCGACCTCGACGACGTGGACGAGCCGCTGAAGCTGGGCGAGGTGAGTGGTGAGCGCCCGCCGGGACGGTTCATCGGGGACGCCGCCACCCTCGTACGGCTGTACGCGGGCCGGCCCGTGGACGACGCGGCCGGGTTCGAGCTGGCCGGGGTGGAGGCGGCTGAGCTGAACCTCTTCGGCGGCTGAGCGGGGACGAGTGGGAGCCCTGGCCGGCTGTCTGGGCGTAGTCTTGGATTGGACTAGACCTGTAGCAGGCCGACGAATGGGGTCCCATGAGCAAGCGTGCAGTCCTGGAGGTGATCGCCCTCGACGTCGAGGACGCGGTCGCCGCCCAGGCCGGAGGCGCGGATCGCCTCGAACTGGTCACCGACATGGCGGCCGACGGACTCACCCCGTCGGCCGCGACCGTCGCCGCGATCCGCGCCGCCGTCGACATCGACGTACGGGTGATGCTGCGGCTCGCGGACGGGTTCGCCGCCGGGGACGTCGAGCGGCTGGCACGGGTCGCCGCGGAGATGCGGGAGGCCGGGGCCACGCAGTTCGTGCTCGGGTTCCTCGACGCGGACGGTGACGTGGACCTGGGCGCGGTGGAGCGGGTCGCCGGCGTGCTGGACGGGTGCCGGTGGACGTTCCACCGCGCGATCGACCGCGCCTCGGACCGGGACGCCCTGCGCAAGCAGCTCGCGGACTTCCCGGGCCTGGACACGTACCTGACGGCCGGGTCGGCCGGCGGGGTGGACGACGGGCTGCCGCTGCTGCTCACCGAGGCGCGACGGCGGGGCGAGCCCGGGTACGGGCAGCAGCTGCTGGTCGGCGGCGGCCTGCGGCTGGACCACGTACCCGGGCTGCTGGACGCGGGGATCGACGGCTTCCACATCGGCGGCGCGGCGAGGCCCTCCGGGTGGGACGGGCCGGTGTCGGCGGCGGCGGTGGGGGAGTGGCGGCGGGTACTGGGGCACTGAGCGTTGCTCCGCGACACCCTGCCTCGCCGCTCGCGGGGGCGGGTCGCGCGGCCCGGCGGTGCGGGGTGCCTCCCCCACGCTCGGCGCCTCCCCCACGCTCGGCTCCTCCCCAGGCTCGGCTCCTCCCCAGGCTCGGCTCCTCCCCCAGGCTCGGCTCCTCTCCCACGCTCGGCTCCTCTCCCACGCTCGGCTTCGCTCGCGCGGGGGGACCGCCATGAGTTCTCGGCTTCGCTCGCGCGGGGGGACCTCCATGAGCGGGAGGTGCCCTCACCGCCCACCCGTGCCGCCCCTGGGGGCACCTCCCAGGCCGTTCAGGCTCTGGGGGAGGTCACGATTGCCCGCAGCTGGGCAGCTGGGCAGCTGGGCAGCTGGGCAGCTGAGGTAGCCGGGATAGCCGGGGCAGCTGTGCCGGCTGGGCTATTCCGCCAGCTGCGGCGGCAACCCCGCCCCGTGCGTCACGATCAACCCCGACACCGCGCGGGTCAGCGCCACGTACAGCCGTCGCAGCCCCGTCCGCTCGTCCGGTTCGCCGTCGACCACGGCCCGCGGCTCGTCCAGGACCACGTAGTCGTATTCCAAACCCTTGGCCAGCGAGGCCGGCACCAGGGTCAGGCGGGTGGTGCGGGTCGTCTCCTCGCCCGGCCCGATGAAGCCGATCCCCGCCGCCCCGAGGGCGTCGGCCAGCTCCGGCACCCGCGCGTCGGCGGCGATCAGGCCGACCGAGCCCTCGCGCTCCAGCAGCTCGCGGCACGCGGACACCACGTCCGCCGCCCCGTCCGCGGTCGTACGGATGTCGAAGAAGCCCGGGTTCTCACGGATCGACGCCACCGGCGTCAGGCCCGGCGCGATGTCCGGCAGCAGCCGGGACGCGTACGCGATGACATCCGTCGGCACGCGGAAACCGGCCGTCAGCTCCTCGACCACGGCCTCCTCCTTGCCCAGGTGGGCCAGCGCCTCCGCCCAGCTGCGGGTCGCCCACGGCGTGGTGCCCTGCGCCAGGTCGCCGAGGACGGTCGCCGAGCCGGTGGTGCAGCGCCGGCCCACCGCGCGGTACTGCATCGGGGAGAGGTCCTGCGCCTCGTCGAGGACCACGTGCCCCAGGGAGTGGGTGCGCTCGATCAGATCCGTGGCCTCGTCGATCAGCACGGCGTCGGCGGGTGACCACCTGGCCGACTTCACCGAGCGGGCCGGCTTCACCCACAGCAGCGCCTTCCGCTCGTCCTCGGTGAGAACGCCCTCGGCGTGCTCGGCGAGGAAGTCCGCGTCCGTAAGGAGGCGGAGGACGAGTTTCGCCGGCTCGACCTGCGGCCAGACGGTCTTCACCACCGCCTTCACGGCGGCGTTGCGCGCGACCGCGTTCTGCACCCGGTCGTCCGGCGCCTCACCGGCCCGCTCCATCTGCACCAGCACGGCGTGCGCGATGCGCTGGGGAAGGGCCTCGCGGGCGGCACCGTAGCGGATGTCGCGGGCGAGCAGCTCCCGGACGATCTCCTCCACCTCGTACGCGGCCACCCGCCAGCGGCGTGCGCCGCGCACCACGACCACGCCCTCGGTGGGCAGGGTGACGTGCGAGTAGAGGGCCCTGCGCAGGACCTCCGCCATCCGCGCGTCGCCCTTGATCACCGCCGCCGTCGTCTCGTCCGCCCCGCGCACCTCGACGTGCGCCACCAGGCCGTCGACGGTGGCCTGGCGGACCGTCAGCTCACCGAGGGCCGGGAGGACCTGCTCGATGTAGTGCAGGAAGGACTTGTTGGGCCCGATGACCAGGGTCCCGGTCCGGGCGAGGCGCTCGCGGTGGGCGTACAGGAGGTAGGCGACCCGGTGCAGGCCGACCGCCGTCTTCCCGGTGCCGGGGCCGCCCTGCACGCAGACCGAACCGGTCAGCCCGGCGCGCACGATCTCGTCCTGCTCGGGCTGGATCGTCGCCACGATGTCGCGCATCGGGCCGACGCGGGGCCGTTCGATCTCCTGCTGGAGCAGCTTGCTGGTGACCTCCGCCTCGGCCGGGTCGGACAGGTGCTCGTCCTCGTAGGCCGTGAGGTCCCCGCCGGTGTATCCGAAGCGGCGGCGCAGCGAGATGTCCAGCGGGTCCTTCTTCGACGCGCGGTAGAACGGCTGCGAGACCGGCGCCCGCCAGTCGATCACCATCGGGTCGCCGTCCGCGTCGTGCACGTGCCGCCGCCCCACATGCAGTGTCCGATAAGCAGCCTCCGGCTGCGGGCGCTCCCCCTCCCCGCCCTCCGCCCGCTCGGCACCGGGAGCGTGCAGGTAGTCGAGCCGGCCGAAGAACAGCGGGGTCTCGCTGAGGTCGGCCAGGGCCTTGATGCGCTGCTCGATCTGGCTCCCCAGGACGGCGGCGTTGACCCAGTTCGCGGTGACGTCGGTGATGTCGAGGGACTCGACGTCCTCCCGCATGGCGCGCAGCGCGGAACGGGAGCCGGCCAGGTGGGAGCGCTCTTTCGCGAGGGGATCGTCGTGCACGGGCGTGGACAAGGGGGTGCCTCCGGGTGACCTGCGGCGTGGTGGGCGCGGGCTGCGCGCGGTGGGCCGACCGGTTTCCGTCCGGACGGCGGCGCTCCGTGGGGAGGCGGGCGAGAGCGGAGATTCTAGGGGAGTGGGCACGGCGCCGGCCAACAGGTTTTGAACCCCCTAGGGGTCGGGCCCTCCGACAGCCCTCCGACCCGGGGGAGGGCGTCCCCCTGGAGGCGTACACGGCGATGGGAGGGGTTCGGTCCGCAGACCGATGCCGTTCGGGGGCTCGCAGTCGCACCATGGAGACATGAGCGCAGCAACCATCTCCCCCGTCCCGGCACCGGGCCGCGCGTCCGGTGCCACGCCCGTGGCCGGCAGCCACCGGCACCGGCTCGGTGACGCCCTGCGTGTCGTCAGGGTGTTCGCGGGCGCCGCCTTCGACGTGGTCGTGCTCGGCGAGTACGGCGAGGAGGCGGGCGTCCGCCGGCACTGACGCCCGCGTCCCCCGCCGCGCCGACTGAGTACCGACGCGTACCGGTCTGAGTACGTACGCCGGTGCGCGGGGCCCGGCCGCGCGGCTTGACTGGCCGCATGAGCCCACAGGACTCCGCGGCGTGGCCCCCGCCGTCCCCGCCGCCGTACCCGGCCCCGCGGGACCACCGCGACCCGCTGGCCTGGATAGCGCCGACCGTCGCCACCGTGCTCCTGAGCGTCCTGGGACCGGCGGCCGGACTCCTCGGCCTGATGTCGGTCATGGCGACCGACGGCTGCGGCACCGAGTGCTCGCAGGCGCTGACGAACGCGCTCACCCTGATCTACGGCAGCCTGTTCTTCGGCGGTTTCCTCGCCTTCGGAGCCTGGCTCGCCGCCTGGGTGCTCCCCTGGACCCGCCGCTGGTCGGCCACCCGCATCTGGCCGGCCGCCGCCTCGCTGCTGCCGCCGGTGTTCGTCCTGCTGCTGGTGTTCACCCTTCCCGCGCCCTGAGCCGGCGGTGCGCTCAGCTCTCGGTCAGCACCTCGTCCGCGTCCATGATCCGGTACGCGTAGCCCTGCTCCGCCAGGAAGCGCTGGCGGTGGGCCGCGAAGTCCTGGTCGAGCGTGTCGCGGGCGACGACCGAGTAGAAGTGCGCCTGGTGGCCGTCGGCCTTCGGGCGCAGCACCCGGCCGAGGCGCTGGGCCTCCTCCTGCCGGGACCCGAAGGTGCCCGACACCTGGATGGCGACGGTCGCCTCCGGCAGGTCGATGGAGAAGTTCGCGACCTTGGAGACGACGAGGACGCTGATCTCGCCCTGGCGGAAGGACTCGAAGAGCTTCTCCCGCTGGGCGTTGGACGTCTCGCCCTTGATGACCGGCGCGCCCAGGTGCTCACCCAGTTCGTCGAGCTGGTCGATGTACTGGCCGATGACGAGGATCTGCTGCCCGGCGAAGCGCCGCACGAGCGCCTCGGTCACCTTCCGCTTGGTCGCGGTCGTCGCGCAGAAGCGGTACTTCTCCTCGGTCTCGGCGGTGGCGTACGCGAGGCGCTCGGAGTCGGTGAGGTTGACCCGGACCTCCACGCAGTCGGCGGGCGCGATGTAGCCCTGCGCCTCGATCTCCTTCCACGGCGCGTCGAAACGCTTCGGGCCGATGAGGGAGAACACGTCGGACTCGCGGCCGTCCTCGCGGACGAGCGTCGCGGTCAGGCCGAGCCGCCGCCGCGCCTGGAGGTCGGCGGTGAACTTGAAGACCGGCGCGGGCAGCAGGTGCACCTCGTCGTAGACGACCAGCCCCCAGTCCCGGGAGTCGAACAGCTCCAGGTGCGGGTAGACGCCCTTCCGCTTGGTCGTCAGCACCTGGTAGGTGGCGATGGTGACGGGCCGGATCTCCTTCTTCGTCCCGCTGTACTCGCCGATCTCGTCCTCGGTCAGGCTCGTGCGCTTCACCAGCTCGTGCTTCCACTGCCGGGCGGAGACGGTGTTGGTGACCAGGATCAGCGTCGTCGACTTGGCCTGCGCCATCGAACCCGCCCCGACCAGCGTCTTGCCCGCGCCGCAGGGGAGCACGACGACGCCGCTGCCGCCGTGCCAGAAGTTCTCCACCGCCTGCTTCTGGTACGGCCGCAGCGCCCACCCGTCCTCGGCCAGCTCGATCGGATGCGCCTCGCCGTCGACGTACCCGGCGAGGTCCTCGGCGGGCCAGCCCAGTTTCAGCAGCGTCTGCTTGATCTGCCCGCGCTCGGAGGGGTGCACGGCCACGGTGTCGGGGTCGATGCGGTTGCCGACGAGCGGCGCGATCCGCTTCGACTTCAGGACCTCCTCCAGTACCGGCCGGTCGGTGGTCGTCAGGACCAGCCCGTGCGCCGGGTGCTTGGAGAGGGTGAGGCGGCCGTAGCGGTCCATCGTCTCGGCGATGTCGACGAGCAGCGCGTGCGGCACCGGGTAGCGGCTGAACTCGACGAGGGCGTCCACGACCTGCTCGGCGTCGTGACCCGCCGCCCGCGCGTTCCACAGGCCCAGCGGGGTCACCCGGTAGGTGTGGATGTGCTCCGGGGCCCGCTCCAGCTCGGCGAACGGCGCGATGGCCCGACGGCACTCGCCGGCCCGCTCGTGGTCGACTTCGAGGAGCAGGGTCTTGTCGGACTGGACGATCAGGCAGGACACACATACCTCCGGATATAGGGTCGTCTCATGACAGGACCAACGCCTGTCACAGCACGGGCTATGCCCCGTGCCCGACGCCGGAAGGGGGTCCCGGCCGGCGCGCCGGGGATGCGCGCCGCTATCCATGTTCGCCTATCGCGCGAAACCGACGAGACGACTTGCCTGAACGCAGGCGCGCGGCCTGTGCAGCGTTGTGCGAGGCACGCGGCCGGGAGGTCGTGGCCGCCGAGGAGGACATCGATGTCTCGGGCTTCTCGCGTGGGCTCGACCGGCCGGGACCGCAACGCCTCCTGACCAGGCTCGCCGAGCTGGACGTGATCCTGTTCTGCAAGATCGACCGGCTTGCGCGTTCGACGGTCGGCTTCGCGGAGATCATGCGACTCGCCGAGTACCAGAGCGTTGCGCTCGCGTCGGCGACGGAGCCGCTCGGCCGCACGTCGTCCACGGGCCGGGCCATGGCGAAGCTGATCGCGGTCTTCGCCGAGCTGGAGTCCGGCACCACCGGGATGCGGGTGTCCAGCGCGCACGAGCACCTGCGCCGCGAGGGCCGCTACACCGGCGGTCGGGTCCCGTACGGGTACATGGTCGTCCCCGACCCCAACGGGGCGGGCAAGGCCCTTGCGGTCAACGAGGCGTCCCTTCCCCCCTGGCCACACTCACGCCGGACGACGGGCGAGCGCGGCGACTTCACGTCTCACGCCGCGGACGGTGGGATGTTCTGGTTGGCGCGGAAGAAATTGTCCGGGTCGTAGGCGCGTTTGACCGAGGCCAGCCGATCGTAGTTGCCGCGGTAGGTGGACCGGACGCGTTCGGGGCCTTCCGCTTCTCCGAGGAAGTTGACGTACGAACCGCCCATGGAGTGCTGGTGCAGGTCGGTCCAGTAGTCGACGCACCACTGTCGGATGAGATCGTCGTTTGCCGGATCGGGATCGATGCCGCCGATGACGCCCGACCACACGGCGTCCCGGTATGCCCAGGCCGTCTCGTCGGGGCCGACCTGGTGGGCCGCCCCGTCCACCGGGTACAGGTGCATCGTCGACAGGTCGGTGGGAATGCCCTGGCCATACCTCTCGTGCACCGCGATGGCGTCATCGGAGATGGTGTCGAAGAAGTCGCCGCGCCAATACCACTGCAGCCCCTTGGGGATCAGCTCGTCGAACATGGTCTGCAAGGCGGGGTAGGGCATGGGCGTGGTGAAGTGGAACGCCGGCGGCGCCGGGTCGTTGACGACCGACAGCACCTCCTCCAGGCGATCGGCCTCCAGGTCGCCCGTGTAGCACCAGATCACGCCGCACATCTTCTGCCCGTGGATCGGTTCCGGGAAGGGCGGCCCGGGCGGTATGACCAGGACGGCGAAGAAGCCGGTGAGATCCTGCGGCGCGGCGGGCAGGAACTCCCGGTACCACCGCAACACGTCTCCCGTGCGGTCGATCGGCCACACGGTCGCCGCGACCCCGACCGTGTGCACCGGGTGCAGCCGGTAGGTGAACGACGTGACCACGCCGAAGTTGCCGCCGCCGCCCCGCAGCGCCCAGAAGAGATCCGGGTGTTCCTTCTCGGAAGCGGTGACGAGGCTGCCGTCGGCCAGGACGACATCCGCGGCGATCAGGCTGTCGATCGTCAGGCCGTACCTGCGGGTCAGATGGCCGTGCCCGCCGCCCAGCGTGAGACCTCCGACCCCGGTGGTCGACATGATCCCGGCCGGTACGCCGAGGCCGAAGGCGTGTGTCTCGTGGTCCAGGTCGCCGAGCTGACTGCCTCCGCCCACCTGCACTGTTGCCGCCTCGGGGGCGACGCGCACCCAGCGCATCGGGGACAGGTCGAGCGTGAGCCCGTCGTCGATCAGGCACAGCCCCGGCCCGCTGTGACCGCCACCGCGAACCGCCAGGTCAACCCCCGTCTCCTGGGCGAAGGCGATGGTGGCGCGCACGTCCGCCGCGCCCACGCACTGGGCGATGGCGGCCGGACGGCGGTCGATCATGGCGTTGTAGAGGCTGCGGGTCTCGTCGTAATGGGCATCCTGCGGCGTGATCACGTGTCCCCGCAGGGTCGCGCGCAGGCTGTCCAGAGCAGTTGCGTCTATGCCGCTCATGGTGGAACACCCCTTGGAAGGTGTGGAAGCGGGTGGCTGCGAGGGAGGCGGCAGGGCGGAGTCCGGCGTGTCACCCCATGTGGGATTTCACGTGGTCGAGGACTTCGTTGAAGTCCTCGGAGGGCGAGAAGTCCACGTACTCGCAGTCCTCGACGGCCTCCGGCGCATGGCCCGGTGGCCAGTAGAAAGCCTGCCCGGCCTCGTAGATTTCCTCGCCGGTCCTGGTCAGCATCCTCAGCCGCCCCTTGAGCAGGTAACCCCAGTGAGGGCACTGGCACAGATCATCGGGCAGCCCCACGAGCGCGGGTGCCAGGGTCGCACCCTGGGGGAGCCGCACGAACGCGGCGGTCATGTCCCCGCCGACCTCCAGTGCCCGCAACTCCACGCCATTGCCTTCGATCGCGACGGGGGTGTCGTTCCGTTTCGCCGCCGTCATTGCGCCTCCTAGGCCGGGCCGTTCACCCAGGGATCCGGGCAACGAATCCGCCCCGTCTCCAGTGTGATGCCGGACACCGGGGTGTGCGACCTGTGGCAGCTCCGGGACGGGCGAAGTGACGGCGACGACGGCACACGGAGACCGACGACCGGATCAGAAGGCTGAAGCCTCGAACGCTGTGAGGTGACCGCTCCGGAGCTCGGGCCCCTCCCGAAGCGTGTGCATCGCACCTGATCGTATGGACGATCAGCGGACCGTTCACGGGCGGCGCCCTCTCGCGTGCGTACGGCCGACAGCGACTGGACGGATCGGCCAAACGTCCAGTGGGCCCGATCGCGGCGCCGGGCTATCGGAGAGCGAGGTTGTTGATCAGCGGCCCCTCCCCCGTGACCCCCTCCGTGACCAGGGACTCCACGCCGGTGGACGGCAGGGGCAGCGGCAGCGCGGTGGCCTCGGGGGCGAGTGCCCCGAAGAGCGCCGCGGCGGTGATCAGGGCGGCGACGGAGACGGCGACGGCGGAACGGGCGGCGCCGTCCGGATCGGTGAGCTTGGAGCGCATGGCGTGCCTTTCGAAAGGCTGGGGGCCGGGAGGGAGAGGCGGGCCGGGCCCAGGGGGGCCCGGCCCGCCGTCAGAGGACGTGGAACGGGGCGTTCCAAGGGTGTTCAGCGAGTGGTCAGAGGGTCACGCCCCCACCGAGGTCGATGCCGACCGCGGCGGCCTCGGCGGCGAACGCCGCGATCAGCGCGGCGGTGGAGGTCAGGACAGTGGCGACTCGACGAACGGCACGCATCGGACGGTTCCTTCCGGTTCGGTGTGCAGGACACCCGGTGGCTGCCCGACCGCCGAAAAATCGATGCGGATTATGAAAAAAGCTCCCTCTCAGGTGCTAATCACCCGGCGTGGCGTGCATGATCCGGCCCGTACCCCCGAAAGAGGGGCCCGTCAGGTCGCGTCGTCGGCGAGTTCGGCCACGCCGGTGACCCGGTGCAGCGGATACGTGCGCACCTCGTCCGCCGTGTGGTCGTACGCCGTCACGAAGCCGCCCTCGACCCGGATCGGGGCGATGACGCGCTGGCTGGCGGAGCCCTCGGCGTTCACGTAGCCGATCCACAGCGCCTCGCCGGTCATGACGGCCGCCTGCATGGTGGCGAGGGTCTCGGCGGCGCCGGTACGGGGCAGCTCGCCCCCCGCCGCCGGGGCGCCCGCATCGCTCCCGGGGCCCGGCCTGCGCGGGGTCGTGGCGGCCAGGTCGCCGGCCCGGACGGCGCGGACCGCCGCCGTCAGGAGGGTGTCGTCGGGCACCGGCGGACCGTCCGGGACCGGCTCCGGTGCCGCCCGCGGCGGCGTGCGGTGGGCGGCGGCACGGGCGATCAGCACATCGCCCGCCGCGGACTCGGCGGCCGGCGCGAACCCCATCCCGCGCAGCCCCTCCAGCAGCGCCGCCGGGTCGGCCTGCGCGGCCAGCACGGTCGGCGCGAGCCGGCGCAGTCCGAGCCCGGAGGCCCGCTTGTCGGCGAGGATCTCGTCCAGCGTCGCGTCGTCGTCGCAGCGCACGTACGCCGAGGCCGCGCCCACCCGCAGCCGCCCGTGCCGCCGGGCCACGTCGTCGATCAGGTACGTGAGCGGCTGCGGCACCGGCGTGCGGGAGTGCCGGGCGAGGAAGGCGTGCAGGTCGGCGGCGGCCTGCCCGGCGTCCAGCGCGCGGCGCACCGAGCCCGGCGTGAACCGGTAGACGGTCGCCCCGCCCTTGGACTCCACGTCCGCGAGCACCCCGAGCACGTCGGCCAGCTCGGGCTCCAGCGGCCCCGGCGCCACCGCCGTCAAATCCGCCTGGAGCAGCACGTGGTCCAGCGGCTCGGGGAACAGCGGCGCGAGCAGCCGGGCGGCCCGCGCGGTGGCGGCGGCCTGCTCGGCGGGGCTCGGGGGAGCGGGGGCGGTCGGCGTGCGGTGGTGGACGGGGAGCTTGTCGCCCGGACCCTCGGGCTCCTGCGCCGGGTGCGGCGGCTCCGGCGCCCCGATCAGCGCCCGCCCCGGCGCCGCCAGCGCGCCGCGCCCGGTGACGCCCAGCAGCTCCGCCTCGGACAGCGTCCAGCGGGCCAGCCGGGTGCGCAGATCGTCGTCCTGGCCGTCCCGCCCGTCCCGCCGGGGCCCGCGCAGCGGACGCTCCCAGCGCAGCCGGGCCAGCACCGACTCCTCGGTGGGCGAGGCACCCTCGGGCAGCCCCGCCAGCAGGGCCAGCACCCGGTGCCGTACCTCCGGCGCCGCCGAACGGTCCAGGTTCGGGCCCAGCGCCGAGAGCGTACGGTCCTTCGCGTCCCGCTCGCCGACCACACCCGGCGTGCGGGTGGCCGTCAGCCACGTCCCGGCGAGCCGCGCCCAGCGCTCCGCGGTGGGCAGCTCCCGCCACTCGTCGTACGCCGGGGTCGCCGCGTACCGCTCATTGGCCTCACCGTCGGAGGCGATCAGCCCCGCCGCGTAGGCCAGCTCGACCCAGAACGCGGCCACCGGCTCGGGAACGTCCAGCGCGACGGCCGTCCGCTTCAGGTCACGCACGCTCAGCCCGCCGGCCCGCAGCACCACCGGACCGCCCTCGTCCCACTCCTTCAGCAGCTCCTCGACGGTCGCCAGCGCCGACAGGGCCTGCCCGGCGGCGGTGGCGTCCACAACCTGTGGACGGTGCGCGGCGGCGGCCTCCACCGGCGGCGGCACCGGCTCCGGCGTGCGGTGCGCCCGGCCCGCGCGCAGGTGCAGGGCGACCTCGCGGGGCAGGACGACCGTGCCGGGCGCGGTCGGCAGCAGCAGGCCGCTGTCCAGCAGGTGGCGCAGGTGAGCCGCAGGATCGTGGGTGACCTGGCCGTACGGCGGTCCCCACACCAGCCGGTCCAGCACCTCGCGGGACTCCTCGGGCAGGCCGGCGAGGAGTCCCGCCATCCGCCGCCGGTCGGTGAACAGCTCACCGAGCGCGGACACGGCGGAGACGGAGTCATGGGTCGAGGGCAGCCCGACGGCGGCCAGGATCTCCTGGATCCGGCCCGGCGACATCCCCGCCGTCGCCTCCCGCACACAGGGCCCGAGCCCCGTCGGAGAGGGGTGCTGCGGGGAGGGCGCGAGCAGCTCACGGGCGGTGCGCACCAGCCGCAGCCGGTCGTCGGCGCCCCACACCAGGGCCTGTTCGCGCAGGAGGGCGACGGCCCGGGGCAGGGTCGTCGCGACGACGGGGTCGCGCTCGTCACCGGCCATGAGCCGGAGCAGCTCGCCGTACGGCGCCGGGTCAGCCGCCACGGCCAGCGCCTCCGCCGTCTGCAGCGCGAACCGGTCCAGCCGCTCCAGCGCCCGTACGACCGAGGCCCGGGTGCCCGCCCGGGTGGCGAGCTGCGTGAGGTCCGTGGGCACGGGGGTGATGAGGTCGGGACGGCTGCGCAGGAGGGCGGCCAGCGAGACGTCGTCCCTGACGCGGAGCGCCTCCGCGAGGGACCGGGGGGCCGCGGACTTCTCCTCGGTGCTCATCCGGCCCACGTTAGCGGGTGGGTACGGCGGTGGGGTGCGCGCGCGGTCGCGCGGTGCGCGTCCGCCGCACCCGCAAGGATTCGGTACCTTCGTCCGACGGCGTACCACAACACACCGCCCCGGAGGGCTCCGTGGGGATCGAGAGCGACCAGGTCGTCTACGAGTACCTGAGCCGTGTCGGCGACGTGGCCCAGCAACGGCAGCTGCCGTCGGCCACTCGCATGCGGCTGGTCTCCGAGCTGCGCGACGAGATCGACCGGCACCGCGCCAGGACCACCGTGGACAGCCCCGCCGCCGTCCGCCGCATCCTGGACCGCCTCGGCAGCCCGGACGACATCGTCGGCGCGGCGGGCGGCACGAGCGGTGCCCCGCGGCCGCCGGTGCCGCCGCCCACCGCCGTCCCCGTACAGCGGGAGGCCGGGCCGCGGAAGGCGGAGCGGCTCAAGGGCCTGCGGCGCGCCGTACCGCGCCCCCGCCCGGCCGCGCCCGAGTCCGCGCCCGCGCCCGCCCCGCCGCACCTGGCGAGCGCGCACGAGCTGGGGGACAGCGCCGTCACGCGGCCGGACTGGTGGCGGGTGGACAACGGCCCGTTCGGGGGCGGCGTCGACAGCGTGCCGGGGTTCGTCGGCGGCGTGGAGATCCCGGAGCTGCTCAAGCCCCCGCCGCGGGACGAGGACGGGGCGGACCCGGCGGCCGGGAAGGGCCCGGCGGCCAAGAAGGACGGGACCGCCGGGAAGGCGGCCGCCGAGGTGGTGGCGGAGGCCGTGGAGCCGGTCGCCGGGGAGCCGGGCAAAGTCCCGCGCCGCCGCCTGCCCCGCCTGTGGCCCGAGGGCGGCTTGAACAACCCGCTGCTGCTGATCGCCGCCGCCCTGCTGGTCGCCGGCGCCGTCCTCGGCAGCCTCGTCCCGCTGGGCCTCGGCTGGCTGATCGCCTACCTCTCCCGCCGGCTCACCCCGGCCCAGTCGAAGTGGGCGGTACTGGGCCTGCCCGGTACGGTCGCCGCCGCCGGCGCCGTCTGGCTGTGGGGCCGCACGGAGGGCCGCTGGGGCGACCCGATCGCCGAGGGCCACATGAACGACGCCGTCGCCGGGACCTGGCCCTGGGTCCTGCGCAGCGCCGCCGTCGCCACGGCCCTGTACCTCCTCTGGCGCTCCCGCCGCCCCCGGGGCTGACCTGTCGGCCCGCCCGGCACAATGGGCCCCATGGCCTCCACGACCCGCCCCGCGCTCACCGTCGGCTTCGACCTCGACATGACGCTGATCGACTCACGCCCCGGCATCCGCGCCTGCTACCTGGCGCTGACCGAGCGGACGGGGACGTACGTCGACGCCGACCTGGCCGTCACGCGGCTCGGGCCGCCGCTGGAGGAGGAGCTGGCGCACTGGTTCCCGGCCGAGGCGATCGCCGCCACCGCCGACCTGTACCGGGAGATGTACCCGACGTACGCCGTCGCCGCCACGCCCGCGCTGCCCGGCGCCCGGGAGGCCATCGCCGCCGTACGCGAGGCGGGCGGACGGGCGATCGTCGTCACCGCCAAGTACGAGCCGAACGCCAAGCTGCACCTGGCCCACCTCGGCATCGAGCCGGACGCCGTGATCGGCAACCTGTGGGCCGAGCAGAAGGCGGTGGCGCTGCGCGAGCACGGCGCGGACGTGTACGTCGGCGACCACCTCGGCGACGTACGCGGCGCACGCACCGCAGGCGCCCACTCCGTCGCCGTGGCCAGCGGGCCGTGCAGCGCCGAGGAACTGCGCGCGGCCGGCGCCGACGTCGTCCTCGCCGACCTGACCGGGTTCCCGGAATGGCTCGCGGGCTACCGCGCCGGAGCCGGACCGGACGCGGCGCGCGCCTGACGCCGACCTGCCGCGATCGACCGGAACACCCCCGCACCGGCGATCAGGAAGCCCACTCCCATCAGCATGCTCAGTCCGAACATGTAGGTGGGAAAGGGCGTCGTCCCCAGAAAGAGCGGGGCCACCGTGACCAGTGTGGCCACGGTTCCGACGAAGAAGACGATCGCACCGGCACGGATCAGTCGGTCACCGGGCGCGGCGGAGTTCGTTTGGGTTTTGTCACGCACCCGACCAGGGTAGTTCCCAGGCCTGGGGAACGACCGGGGGACGTCTTGTCACCGGCCCGAAGACCATCAGCCTTGGTACCGGCGGGTCCGGACGACCCGCCCAAGTGCTATCAGAAGCCGTTTCCGAGCAGTTTTCCGACGAGTACGAGGACGAGGACAGACGTGCCTACCGGCAAGTGGGAGTCTGTCACCTAGGCACACAGAGAGCGCTACGCTCTCGGCATGCAACCGAACCTGCGCTACCTCGCCTGCCTCCGTCTGTCTGCCGACTCGGACGGCTCGACGTCCATCGAGTGGCAGCGTGGCGTGATCCGACACCACGTCTCTGCTCCCCACCTGTCCGGCAACCTCGTAGGGGAAGCAGAGGACACAGACGTCTCAGGCTCCTTAAGTCCCTTCAAGCGACCCAAACTTGGACGCTGGCTCACGTCCCGAGTCGATGAGTTTGACGTGATCATTGCAGCCAAGATGGACAGGCTTACCCGCCGCTCAATGCACTTCAATGAACTGTTGGAGTGGGCACAGGGGAACGGGAAATTCATTGTCTGCGTGGAAGAGGGCTTCGATCTTTCTACTCCCCAGGGGAAGATGATGGCGCGTATGACAGCCGTCTTCGCTGAGGCTGAGTGGGACACGATCCAAGCCCGGATTATCAACGGTGTACAAACGCGTCTGGAGAACCGTTCCTGGCTTACCGGTGCTCCGCCGACTGGTTATCGAATTAAGGTGGTTGAGGGAGGTAAGCGTAAGGTTCTGGAGATTGACCAGGGCTATGCCCCCTATGTGGAAGAGATTTTCTCTCGCATTCGTGAGGGGCAGTCAACGCACCGGATCGCGCGTGACTTCAACGCCCGTGGGGTTCTTACCTGGGGGGACTACATGCGGAAGTTGAAGGGTGAGGCCACTAAGGGAACACAGTGGCAATCCACAATTATCAACAAGTTCATCCGTTCCCCATGGGTACCTGGAATCTACACCTACAAGGGGGAGGCTGTATTGGATGACGACGGGGAGTTGGTGATTCTTCCTGAGAAGCCTCTGGCGTCCATGGGCGAGTGGACAGACCTGGTGGACCGGATCAAGCCCCTACCCAAGGCTCCTAATGCTTCAACGGGGAGCCGCAATGGAGCTAAGAGTCTCCTCTCCGGCATCGCTCACTGTGGGGAGTGCGGAGCGCCGGTTGCTTCTCTGCTGGGCTCCGGACATACGAGAAAGGATGGAACGAAGGTTCCTGGACACAGGTATTACCGATGCTCCAACAAGTTCAAAGGAGGCGCTTGCGTCAAGGGTCTCTATGTTCGTGCAGACGCACTAGACGCATGGGTTGACCAGGAGATCCGAGAAAGCGTTGGTAAGTGGGATATGTACGAGCGGGCTGTTGGCGGCCCCTCTCAGGTAAAGGAGCTCCAGTCGGCAAAGGCTCGACTGGAAAAGCTGGAGGCCGACTTCCTGGCAGGAGAATATGACGGAGAGGGGCAAGGGGAGTCCTACAAGCGTATGCATAAGAGCCTTTCCGGGAAGGTGGTTCTCCTGGCAAGGCAGGAAGAGGAAAGGTCGAATCCGACTCTGAAAGCCACTGGTAAGAAGTATGGGGAAGTCTGGGAATCTAAAGACCAGGAAGACCGTAGGGAGTTCCTGCGTACCTGTCGGATCAAGGTCTGGGCATGGAGCGACGGAGCCGAATCAACTGAAGGTCCCGGATACGCCTTGGACTTGGGTGACATCGAAACCATGGCTGAGGAACTTTTCCCCGACCGTATTGGAAAATACAGACTTCGGACAGTGTTCACCCATAATGTAGCGGCGGAGCAGAAAGACAGGGTATTGACTGAGTCCTTCCGGGTTCGGCGCAGAGGTTGACCTAAGGGCGAGCTGCCTCAACCTTTCACGGTCCACTAAGAGATCCGTTATTCGTCGTTCTGGCTCTCTGATCTCCAGGGGGCCAGTTCTCCAGTCTTCTGCTCCCAACGGCAATCCTGGCAATTGCCTGCCCTGCCGCCTTTGCGGCGAGCATCTTCCCTGAACATCCAGACAGGCAGTGTTAAAAGTCGAGTGCCTTGGCAGACTCAAACTTGAGTCGACCATCCTCGGTGATCTCCCAATACTCCAGACGCTCACTCTGGCTATCACCCTTACTCGGGTAAGTGTCATACCCTCCGGCAGTGACACGCCAGGAAAATAGAGAGGCGTGCAGTTCCAATGTGGCCCGGGCGGCAACCATAGCCTTCCAAGCCTTTTCCCATTCCAGGCATGCCGTATAAGCCTTCTCAGCTTCCTTTGGCCCCATGGCCTTCAGCTCGCCGAACAGAGCATTTGAATACTCCTGCTCAGCCTTGGCGGCCAGGACCTTCAAGCCTCTATCGTCCCCTTCTCCGGCCCCTTTTACCCATCTGGGGCCTCAGAGGCTTTCAGAGGCCCTCCTGAGCCTTCAAACCCGTACAACGTCGAAGGGCAGTGCTCCTGCGGTTCGTGTGCTGGACTCCCGCATGCATTACCCCCGGGGGTCTGCGACAGGGGGTGCAGGGGGTGTCTCACTGGCGTCTCAGAATCGATGGTTGAAGCGACACTCTCAGGACGTGGCCTAGATGCCCGTTTCACCCATGTTTGAGATGTCTCGAAAGTAGTCTCGAAAGTCCGCCAGGGCATCGACTTGTGAGACACCTTTGTGAGGCGCTCGGGGTGTGACGACGAAGCGGAGCAGGACCTCGCCGGTAGCTACTCCCCCAAGGGGGAGGGAAAGTTCTTCTTCACGATGATGGTCGCCTTTGCTGAACTCGAGAGAGACATGATCGTTGAGAGGGCCAGGGCCGGACTGGAAGCAGCCAAGGCGCAGGGGCGCACCCCGGGTAGACCCTCTGTGGTCAATGAGGACGTGATCGCAGCAGCCAAGGCAAGGAAGGTCAGGGGAGAGAGTGTCACTGCCATAGCCAAGGCTCTTGGAGTCTCCCGCGCGACTCTCTACCGGCACATCGGGTAACCCCTCACACTTCCCCACCACTTTGAGCCTCTGCCGACACAGGCAGGGGCTCAGTGTCGTTTTAAGGCGTGTTCCGGTGGAGAGACCCCCGGTAGGCTGTCTCAACGGCAGATCAAGGGTGTCCGGCCAGTCCGGGAGCGATCGAGGGAGCGTGTGCTTTGCCGACTGGCAAGGTCAAGTGGTTCAACAGCGAGAAGGGCTTCGGCTTCCTCTCCCGCGACGACGGCGGCGACGTCTTCGTCCACTCCTCGGTCCTCCCCGCCGGAGTCGAGGCACTGAAGCCGGGCCAGCGCGTGGAGTTCGG
The DNA here is from genome assembly GCF_044762405.1 of Streptomyces sp. NPDC097107. Classification (NCBI taxonomy): domain Bacteria; kingdom Bacillati; phylum Actinomycetota; class Actinomycetes; order Kitasatosporales; family Streptomycetaceae; genus Streptomyces; species Streptomyces sp. NPDC097107. The sequence goes on from NZ_JBIWEF010000004.1 coordinate 198,746, forward strand.
CGTCGTCGCCGGGCAGCGCGGCGACCAGGCACTGTCCCTCACCCTGCTGGACCCGGCCCCCTCGGTCGCGGCCGCGCAGCGCAAGAAGCCCGACGAGCTGGCGTCCATCGTGCAGGACCTGACCACCCTCCTGGAGAACATCACCCCGATGCTGGAGCGGGGCCGCTACCCCGAGAAGACGGCCGGCAAGAAGATCGCCGGGCTGCTCCGCGCGGTCGCCGACCAGCTGGACGTCTGACCCCGCACCCCACCCGTCAGGGAAACGCCAGCGCGTCCGGGCCGAGGGCCGGTACCAGTCCCTCGGCCGCCGCGCGGGTCAGCAGACCCCGCACCGCCGCGTAGCCGTCCTCGCCGAGGTCGGCCGTGAACTCGTTGACGTACAGCCCGATGTGCTGGTCGGCGACGGCCGGGTCCATCTCCTGCGCGTGCTCCATGACGTACGGCCGGGAGACCTCCGGGTCGCCCCAGGCCGCGCGTACGGAGGCCCGGACCGAGTCGGCGAGGCGGGTCAGCTTCTCCTCGCCCAGCGACCGCTTCGCGATGATCGCGCCGAGCGGGATCGGCAGCCCGGTGGTGTGCTCCCAGTGCTCGCCCAGGTCGGCGAGCTTGTGCAGGCCGTAGTTCTGGTACGTGAAGCGCGCCTCGTGGATCACGAGCCCCGCGTCGACCTTCCCGTCCCGCACGGCCGGCATGATCTCGTGGAACGGCATGACGACGATCTCACCGACCCCGCCGGGCACGGTGTCCGCCGCCCACAGGCGGAAGAGCAGGTACGCCGTCGAGGTCTCGCTCGGCACCGCGACCCGGCGGCCGGCCAGTCCCCCACCGCCGAAAGCGTGGGAGGCGCCCCCGGCCTCGGCCTCGCGCGTCAGCACCAGCGGCCCGCAGCCCCGGCCCAGCGCACCCCCGCAGGGCAGCAGGGCGTACTCGCCGAGGACGTACGGCAGCACGGCGTACGACACCTTCAGTACGTCGAACTCGCCGCGTTCGGCCATGCCGTTGGTGATGTCGATGTCCGCGAACGTCACGTCGAGGGCGGGGGCGCCGGGGACGCGGCCGTGGGCCAGGGCGTCGAAGACGAAGGTGTCGTTCGGGCAGGGGGAGTACGCGATCTGCAAGGAATCAGCGGTCATGTGGGTTCCAACTCGTGAGGACGGGTGCGAGCTTCCCGAAGGCGTCCGTCAGTGCCGCGAGCGCGTCGCCGACGCGCCAGGCGGCGCGGTCGCGCGGGCCGACCGGATTGGAGACCGCGCGCAGCTCCAGCACCGGCACCCCGTGCGCGGCGGCGGCCTCGGCGACGCCGAAGCCCTCCATGGCCTCGGCCAGCGCGCGCGGGTGGCGGGCGCGCAGCAGCGCGGCGCGTTCGGCGGTGCCGGTGACGGTGGATCCGGTGAGGACGGTGCCGGGGCGGGCGCCGGTCGCGGCGGCGACGGCGGCGACGAGGCCGGCGGGCGGCCGGTGGGTGACGGTGCCGAAGCCGAGGTCGGTGACCGGCAGGAAGCCGTCGGCCGTCTCGGCGCCCAGGTCGGCGGCGGTGATCTCGTCGGCGACGACGAGTGAGCCGACGGGCGCGTCCGGCCCGAAGCCACCGCCGATGCCGGCCGAGACGACCAGGCCGTAGGGCGCGGAGCCGAGGGCCGCGGCGGTCAGGGCGGCGGCGGTGGAGGCGGCGGCGAGAGCGGGGCCGACACCGGCGGCCAGCAGGTCGAAGCCGCCCGGGAGCCGGTGCAGGGCCACCCCGGGGCTCGACACCTCGGCGCCCGGCTCCGGGAACGCCCGAGCCACCGCGTCCCGTTCGACGGGGACCGCGGTGGCCACGAGGACGCGCATGGAGGACGTGGTCAGTCGTCCTTCTTCAGCTTGAAGGACCACAGACCGGTGGCCTCCTCGCTGTCGTCCTTGCCGTCGCCGGCCTTGATGGTGACGAGCGTCGAGTCGCCCTGGGCACCGTACTGGGCGTTGAAGAACACGCTGCCCGGGACGGTGCGGTAGGTGTTGTCCGTGTCGTCGGTCAGCTGCTGACCGTTCATCAGGATCGTCCAGCGCTCGTCGGCGACCTCCGGGTCCACACCGAAGCGCACCGTGTCGTCCGAGTTGACCGTGATGGACTCGACGGAGTCGTCCTGGAGGCACTTCTGGATCTCGGCGGTCTCCAGGACCTTGCCCTCGCCGCCACAGGTGGCCTCGGAGCTGACCGAGTCACTGCCGACGGTGACCGTCGCCATGGGCGTCGGCTGGTCACAGGCGGACAGCAGGAGCAGTCCAGCGGATACGGCGCCTGCGGCGGCGACGGCGCGGCGGCGTCGCACAGAGGATTGCAACGTGGTCATGGGCGAAGGCTATACGGCGCCTCCGGCCCGTTCCCCACCTGGGTACGGCGTGGCGTGGTCACGCCACCCTCGCTCGCGTCCGTCCTCCGTGCCGGGCGGAGTCGATCAGACCCCGTACGGTCGTCAGCCACCCGGCGGTGATGATCGCGGCGGCCACCGTCAGGCCCAGCGTGCCGTTCAGCGGCAGCACGATGCCCACCGCGCCGCCGAACACCCAGGAGACCTGGAGCAGGGTCTCGGAGCGCGCGAACGCCGAGGTGCGGACCTGTTCGGGCACGTCCCGCTGGATCAGCGCGTCCAGGGACAGCTTGGCCAGGGCCTGCGCGAACCCGGCGACCGCGGCCAGGCACGCCACCAGGACGGTGCTGAAGAACACCGCGGCCGTGACCGCCGTGCCCAGCACGATCGCGACGACCGTCACGATGATGATCTCCGGCGCGCGCGAGCGCAGCCAGGCCCCGACCGCCGTACCCAGCGCGTTGCCCGCACCGGCGGCGACGCCGACGATGCCCAGCGACACGGCCGCGCTCTGTCCGGACAGCGGGTGGACGCGCAGCAGGAAGGCCAGGAAGAAGATCAGGAAGCCGGACAGGCAGCGGATGCCGGCGTTGGCGGCCAGCGCGTGCGTCACCGCCGGGCCCACCGTGCGCAGCCCGGGCCGCTTGACCGGCTTGCGGTGCGGGCCGTGCAGATGCCGCTCGTCCGCGGCGAGCAGCGCCCGGTCCTCGCCGCGCGCCGAGTCCACCTTCGGGGGCAGCGTGAACGACAGGACGGTGCCCGCCACGAAGATCACGAAGGCGCCGTACAGCGGCCAGCGCGGCCCGACCTGCTGGAGCCCCGCCGCGATCGGCGCGGCGGCGCCGGTGGCGAGCAGCCCGCACAGCGTGACCCGCGAGTTCGCCTTGACCAGGGAGAAACGCGGCGGCAGCAGCCTGGGCACCACCGCGCTTCTGACCACGCCGTACGCCTTCGAGGCGACCAGCACGCCGAGCGCGGCCGGATACATCTGGATGCTGCCGCTGATCACCGCCCCGGACAGCACCAGCGCGAGCAGTGCCCGGGTGCCCATCGCGGCCGCCATCGCCGCCCGGCGGCCGTGCGGCAGGCGGTCCAGGAGCGGGCCGATCACCGGCGCGAGGAGCGTGAACGGCGCCATGGTGATGGCCAGGTAGAGCGCGACCCGGCCGCGCGCCTCGTCGGTGGGCACGGAGAAGAAGACGGTGGAGGCGAGGGCCACGGTGATCATGACGTCGCCGGCGCCGTTCACCCCGTGCAGCTCGATCAGCTTGCCGAGGCCGGACTCGCCCGCGCCGTGCGCGTGCGTCGCCTTGCGGATGCCGCGCGCGGTCCCCGTCACCGGCAGGCGCAGGGCCCGGCCGACCGCACGGAACCGGGAGCCGGGGCCGCGCCTCCGGCTCCCGCCCTTGAACTCCGTCCGTGCGGCTGCCACCCCGTCATAGTGCCCCGAGAGCGGGGGATATAGCGTCCATACGGCACGGATGGCGGTGATCGAGTCGGGCGACACCGACCCCGTCACGGGCGGGGAACGCGGGTCCGTACCCCGCCGAAACTCCCGTCGGTGTAGGCCCAGCGCACATGAGCAGGTAGCGTGCCTAGCGCGCCGTGGCGAACGTTCTCGGCCGCGCGCCTTACGGCCATCCCGCAGAATGGATGACGTAGGTGTGCCCGAGCGCGATCGGGCGCGGACGTCGACGCGGTCCACAGGTCCGCTCCGTCCGCCCCTCGCAGGCAGCGGTGCACTCGTGAGACGGCGTATGGAGAGAAGCGATACCTGTGAGCGCAGCGACAACGCGAAGCCGCACCCCTGACCGTCTGTGCGCCGAGGCCGTCGACCTCGCCCGCGCCGCAGCCGAGGAGGCCGCCGCACCAGGCGTCGTCGGCGAGCACGAGGGCGTGGTGTCGGAGGGCGACCGGGTCGTCACGCACCACTTCGCCTGCAAGGAGCTGGGGTACCGCGGCTGGCGCTGGGCCGTGACCGTGGCCCGTGCCTCCCGCGCCAAGATCGTCACGGTGGACGAGGCGGTACTGCTGCCCGGCCCGGACGCCCTCCTCGCCCCCGAGTGGGTGCCGTGGAGCGAGCGGCTGCGCCCCGGCGACATGGGCCCCGGCGACCTGCTGCCCACCGACGCGGAGGACCTGCGGCTGGAGCCCGGCTGGACCGGCGAGGACGAGCCGCCGCCGAACTCCGCCGTCTCCCACGAGATGGCCGAACTGGTGGAGGCGGAGGACGCCGAGGTCACAGCCGGACCGCCCGCGGAGCTGTCGTCCGTCCCGGCCCGCGGGTCGATCTCGGCCGTCGCCGAGGAACTGGGCCTGCGCCGCACCCGGGTCCTGTCCAGGTACGGCCTGCATGTCGCCGCGGACCGCTGGGAGGAGGGCTTCGGCCCCAAGACCGCGATGGCCCAGGCGGCGCCCGCGTCCTGCGAGAGCTGCGGCTTCCTGGCCCGGATCGGCGGCTCGCTGGGGCAGGCCTTCGGCGTGTGTGCCAACGAGTTCTCCCCGGCGGACGGACGCGTGGTGTCGCTGGCCTACGGGTGCGGCGGGCACTCCGAGGCGGCGGTCATGCCGAAGCCTCCGCGGGTGGCTCCGCCGGTGATCGACGAGACGCGGGTCGATCCCTTCCCGCTGCGGCCGGCGCCGGACTCCGGGTCGGTGTCGGTGGCCGAGGACGAGGCGGCGGATCTCGGGCACTCGTAGGGGCGGCGGGTTCGCGGGTGCGGGTGCGTGCTGGCTCGCGTGGGCGGGGGCTGCGCCCTCGCGTGCGCGGGACCGCGCCCCGGGCCCCTTTTCGGCCTTGACGGCCTCGTCCTTGGACGCCGGACGGGCCGAGTGTCCTGATCGCCCGCAGCAGGGGGCGGTACCTTCATGGTCCGTCGATGAGGAGAGTCACCGTGAGCATGTACGTGCGGCCTGCCGCCGAGGGCGCCGATCCGTTCGGTACGGCACGTCTGCGGCGCGGGGTGCTGGACGCCTGGGCGACGAGCCCGGCCCGGTTCCGTGAGGACGCCAACGCGGAGGAGGACCTCGTCCTCGGCGGCTACCGCGACCGGCTGGTCGTCGAACTCGCGCAGAACGCCGCCGACGCCGCCGCACGGGCCGGTGTGCCCGGCCGGCTCCGGCTCACCCTGCGCGACGGTGTCCTGGTCGCCGCCAACACCGGCGCCCCGCTGGACGAGGCCGGCGTCGAGTCGCTTTCCACCCTGCGCGCCTCCGCCAAGCGCGACGCCGGGGACAGCGCGGTCGGCCGGTTCGGGGTCGGCTTCGCCGCCGTCCTGGCCGTCACCGACGAGCCCGCCGTCGTCGGCCGGCACGGTGGTGTGCGCTGGTCCCTGGCCGAGGCCCGGGGCCTGGCCGCCGACACCGCGCTGCACAGTCCCGGCCTGGGGGACGAGGTCCGGCGGCGCGACGGGCACGTCCCGCTGCTGCGGCTGCCGTTCCCCGCCGAGGGCACGGCGCCCGGCCCCTACGACACGGCCGTCATCCTCCCGCTGCGCGACACGGCCGCCGCCGACCTCGCCGAACGGCTCCTGCACGCCGTCGACGACGCGCTGCTCCTCGCCCTGCCGGGTCTGGAGGAGGTCGTGGTGGAGGTGGCGGACGACGTGCGCACGCTGGGCCGCCGCACCGAGGGCGCCCTGACCGTGGTGGACGACTCCCGGGAGGGCGTCACCCGTTGGCGCACCGCCGCCGCGCACGGGCCCCTCACCCCCGACCTCCTCGCCGACCGGCCCGTGGAGGAGCGGCTGCGCCCCCACTGGTCCGTGACGTGGGCGGTGCCCGTGGACGCGGACGGCGGCCCCGGACGCCCCCGCACCAGCCCCTTCGTCCACGCGCCCACGCCCAGTGACGAGCCCCTCGGCGTGCCCGCGCTGCTCATCGCCTCCTTCCCGCTGGACTCCACCCGCCGGCACGCCGCGCCCGGCCCGCTGACCGACTTCCTGACGGAGCGGGCCGCGGACGCCTACGCCGGGCTCCTCGCCGACTGGCGGCCGGTGGCGACCGGCCTCATCGACCTGGTGCCCGGCCCGCTGGGCAAGGGCGAGCTGGACGGGGCGCTGCGGCAGGCGATCCTCGAACGGCTGCCGCGCACCTCCTTCCTGCCGCCCGCCGCCGAACCGCGCGAGGACGACCCCGACCTGCCCGAGTCCCTGCGGCCCCGCGACGCCGAAGTGGTGGAGGGCGCGGGCACCGACACCGTGCGGGTCCTCGCCGAGGTGCTGCCGACGCTGCTCCCGGCCGGTCTGGAGCGCCGCGCGGAGCTGCGCACGCTCGGGGTGGCCCGGGTGCCGCTGACCGACGCGATCGACCGGCTGGCCGGGCTGGAGAAGGCCCCCGGGTGGTGGCGGCGGCTCTACGACAGCCTCGCCGGGGTCGACCCCGACCGGCTGACCGGGCTGCCCGTCCCCCTCGCAGACGGCCGCACCACCATCGGCCCCCGGCAGGTGCTCCTGCCCTCCCCGGACGCCGCCTCCCTCGATCCGGAGGTCCTGACCCGCCTCGGCCTGAAGGTCGCCCACCCGGACGCCGCCCACGGCCTCCTGGAGAAGCTCGGCGCCCTCCCGGCCACCCCGCGTGCCGTGCTCACCGCCCCGCAGGTCCGGGCCGCGGTCGCCGCCTCCCTGGAGGACGACGGCGGCACGAACTGGGAGGAGGACACGCTCGACGCCGACGAACTGGCCGACACCGTCCTCGGCCTGGTCCGCGACGCCGGACTCGACGCCGGGGACGAGCCCTGGCTCGGCGCGCTCGCCCTGCCCGACGAGGACGGAGAACTCTCCCCGGCGGGCGAACTCGTCTTCCCCGGCGGCCCGTTCGCCCAGGTCATGCGCGAGGACGAACTCGCCGCCGTGGACGCGGAGCTGGCCGATAAGTGGGGGCCGGAGCCCCTGGCCGCCTGCGGGGTGCTCGTCACCTTCGCTCTAGTCCGCGCCACCGACGTCGTCCTCGACCCGGACGAACTGGAACCCCGCGACGGCGACTTCGCCGAGCCGGACGACGCGGGCCTGCTGGACGCCGTGGACGTGTGGAGCGAGGACATCCTCGACCGCTTCCCGGACAGTCCCGTCCCGCCGGTGGCCACCGAGATCGTCGCCGTGCGCGACCTGGACCTCGTGGACGACGACCGGTGGCCCGAGGCCCTCGCCCTGCTGTCGCGGCCCCCGCTGCGCGACGCGCTCGTCCAGTCCGTGCGCATCCTCCTGCCCGACGGCACCCACGAGGTCGTACGGCCGTACACCGCGTGGTGGCTGCGCGGGCACCCGGTGCTCGGCGGACGCCGTCCGGCCGGTCTGCGCGCGGCCGGCGGCGACCCGCTGCTGCGGGGCCTGTACGACGAGGCCGACGCCACCGGCTTCGAGGACGAGCAGGTGCTGCGGGCGCTGGGCGTGCGCACGTCGGTGGCCGCCCTGCTCGACGAACCCGGCGGCGCGGCGGAGTTGCTGGACCGTCTCGCCGACCCCGGCCGCCCGGTCACGGCCGCCCAACTGCACGCCCTGTACGGCGCGCTGGCCGAACTGGACCCGGAGCAGGTCACCCTGCCGGACGAGGTGCGGGCCGTGGTCGACGGCCGGGTGGAGGTGGTGGACGCCGCCGACGCGGTGGTCGTCGACTCACCGGACCTGCTGCCCTTCACGTCCGGCGTCCCGCTGCTGCCGGTACGCCCGGCCCGGGCCGCCGGGCTGGCGGAACTGTTCCAGGTGCGGCGGCTGAGCGAGTCCGTCACCGGCGAGGTGGACTCCGAGGGCGTCGAGCACGGCGTACCGGAGCCGGTGCGGGTGCTGCTCGGGGCGCGGACCCCGGCGTCGTACGTGGAGCACGAGGAACTGGTCGTCGACGGTGTGGAGATCGACTGGCGGCTGACGGCCGACGGGGCGTTGCACGCGGCGACGCTGGAGGGGGTGGCGGCCGGGCTGGCCTGGGCGGCCGGTCAGTGGCCCCGCCGCTTCGAGGTCGCGGCACTGCTGGAGGACGAGTCGCGCACGGAGGAACTGGCCAGGGACCGCTGGTTCGACTGAGGGCCGAGGAGTGTCCCGAAGGGGCGCGGGGCGGTGTTCGACACGCGGCTCCGCCGCGCGGGCGCGACCAGCCACGACCGCGCCGCGGCGAGTCACGGACCGAGTAGGCCCTCACGCCGGAAACCGCCGGTCCACCCACCTCCAGGTCAGTTCCAACAGTCCCGCCCCGGCCACCGCGATGCCGACGGCGGTCCACGGCATCGTCACGCCCACCAGCTTCAGCGCGAAGAAGTCCTGCAGCCACGGCACCGCCAGCACCACCACGAAGCCCAGGCCCATCGTCGCCACCAGCGCCACCCGCCACCACGTGTAGGGGCGGGCGATGATCGCCAGCACCCACATCGAGACCAGGAACAGCGTCAGCGTCGCCGCGCTGGTCTCCGCGTCCAGCGCCCCCGGCCCGGAGTAGTGCTGCCGGGCGACGAGGTACGTCGTGAAGGTCGCCGCCCCGGCCAGCACGCCGCCCGGGATCGCGTACCGCATCACGCGCCGTACGAAGTGGGGCCGGGCCCGTTCCTTGTTCGGGGCGAGGGCCAGGAAGAAGGCGGGGACGCCGATGGTGAGCGTGGAGAGCAGGGTGAGGTGGCGGGGCAGGAACGGGTACTCGACCTGTGAGCAGACCACCAGGATCGCCAGCAGCACCGAGTACACGGTCTTCACCAGGAAGAGGGTCGCGACCCGGGTGATGTTGCCGATGACCCGGCGGCCCTCGGCCACCACCGAGGGCAGCGTGGCGAAGCTGTTGTCGAGCAGCACGATCTGCGCGACCGCCCGGGTGGCCTCCGATCCGGAGCCCATCGCCACCCCGATGTCGGCGTCCTTGAGCGCCAGGACGTCGTTCACGCCGTCGCCGGTCATGGCGACCGTGTGGCCGCGCGACTGGAGGGCGCCCACCATGTCGCGCTTCTGCTGCGGGGTGACCCGCCCGAACACCGTCCCCCCGTCGAGCGCTTCGGCCATCTCCTCCCGCTCGGCGGGCAGCCGGCGCGCGTCGACGGTGGCGCCGGACAGCCCGAGCTCGGCGGCCACCGCGCCGACCGACACCGCGTTGTCCCCGGAGATGACCTTGGCGCGGACGTCCTGGTCGGCGAAGTAGCGCAGGGTGTCGGCGGCGTCCGGGCGCAGCCGCTGCTCCAGGACGACCAGGGCGGTGGGCGTGGCGCCCTCGGCCACCGAGGGGTCGTCCAGGTCGCGGGCGGCGCGGGCGAGCAGCAGTACGCGCAGCCCCCGCTCGTTGAGCCGCGTGGTCTCGGCGAGCGCGGGGTCGTCCTCGGCCAGCAGCACGTCGGGCGCGCCCAGCAGCCAGGTGCCGAAGGCGCCGTCGCCCTCGACGAGGGTGGCGCCGCTGTACTTCCGGGCGGAGGAGAAGGGCAGGGACTCGGTGCAGCGCCAGTCCCCGGCGGCTTCGGCGGCCGGGTAGGCGTCGATGATCGCCTGGAGGGAGGCGTTCGGGCGCGGGTCGGACCCGCCGAGGGCGCCGAGCACCGTACGGACGTAGTCCTCGTCGGCGCCGTCGAGCGGGCGCAGTCCGGTGACGTCCATGCCGCCCTCGGTGAGGGTGCCGGTCTTGTCCAGGCAGACGGTGTCGACGCGGGCCAGGCCCTCGATGGCGGGCAGTTCCTGGACGAGGCACTGCTTGCGGCCGAGCCGGATGACGCCGATCGCGAAGGCGACGGAGGTGAGCAGGACCAGGCCCTCCGGGACCATGGGCACGATGCCGCCGACCGTCCTTGCGATGGAGTCGTCCAGCTCGTTGTCCTTCGCGACCAGCTGGCTGAGGATCAGGCCGATGGCGGCCGGGACCATCATCCAGGTGACGTACTTCAGGATCGTGGAGATGCCGGAGCGCAGCTCGGACTGGACCAGGGTGAAGCGGGAGGCCTCCTCGGCGAGCTGCGCCGCGTACGCCTCGCGCCCCACCCTGGTCGCCCGGAACGCGCCGCCGCCCGCGACCACGAAGCTGCCGGACATGACCTGGTCCCCCGGCTGCTTGACGACCGGGTCGGCCTCGCCGGTCAGCAGCGACTCGTCGATCTCCAGCCCGTCCGCCCCGACACACACCCCGTCGACGACGACCTTGTCCCCGGGCCCGATCTCGATGACGTCGTCCAGCACGATCTCCGAGGTGCTGACCTCGGTGGCCGTCCCGTCCCGGCGCACGGTCGGGCGGACCTCGCCGATCAGCGCCAGGGAGTCGAGGGTCTTCTTCGCCCGCCATTCCTGGACGATGCCGATGCCGGTGTTGGCGAGGATCACGAAGCCGAACAGGCTGTCCTGGATCGGCGCGACGAACAGCATGATCACCCAGAGCACGCCGATGATCGCGTTGAACCGGGTGAAGACGTTGGCACGGACGATGTCGGCCAGTGAGCGGCTGCTGCGCACCGGGACGTCGTTGACCTGACCGCGCGCGACCCGTTCGGCGACCCCGGCCGCGGTCAGTCCGGTCGCGGGGGAAAGGGCGTGTACGGGGTCCGCGGGGTCTAGTCGGTCGTCCGCGTCGAGATGCGTCATGCGTTCGACGGTAAGGGCGGATTTACGGCTGCACCCGCCGAATGCGGGGAAGTTCCGACCTGGGTAGGACGGGGTGGTCCGGCCTTTGATGCCCAGGTACTACAGGGTGCGCGGGTAGGTCGGACCGGGGCGCCCGTCGAGCCGTGTCGTGCCGGTGGTGACGAACCCGGTGCGGGCCGGCACGGCCCGTGCGGCCGCGTCGTCGAGGGTGGCCGAGGCCCGCGGCGCGGTCAGCCCGTACGCGCGGACGGCGAGGCGCAGACCTCCCGTACGGCCCGGGTGGCCGGGCCGCGCCCGGCGGCCCGTTCCGCGATCCGGTACCCGAGCTCGGCGACACCGCCCTCCGCGTCCACGAGGTTGACCCGCCCGAGCACCTCGCCACCGGGGCCGACCTGCACGTGGAAGAAGCAGAGCCCGGCCTCCTGCGCGGCCGGCAGCCCGCGGAGGCGCTCGTCGAACCGGGCGGAGTAGTCCTCGCCCCGGTCGGGCACCGAGGCGGCGAGCCACGCGGGGTTCTCGCGCTCGAAGGCGAGCAGCGCGGGCGCATGGTCGGGCCGGAGCGGTCGCAGCTAGGCCGGATCGGGCGGATCGGGCGGATCGGGAAGCTCGGGCGGCTCGGGCGGCTCGGGTATGGGCGTCAGGCGTCGTCCCGTGCGGCCCGCGCGAGCGCGGCGTCGCGCCTCCGCACGTACCAGATGCCGATCAGCCCGAGCCCGGCGCCGGCCAGGCAGGTCCACACCCACCAGGTGTGCCCGTGGTCCTCGAACCAGCCGTAGAACGGCAGCTGCGCCAGGAAGAGGACGAACCAGAGGACGGTGCCGCCGATGATGGTCGGAACCACGGGGCCCTCCAGGGGCTCCGGCGCCTCGTGCGTGGGTGTCCACTTCTTCATGCGTACAGCTTACGAGGGGGCCGGCCGCGGGTTCACCGGACCGCACCGGACCGCACCGGACCGCACCACCCGGGTCTACGCGCGGAGATAGCGTTCGAGCGGCTCATACGTTCATACTGAACCCGTTTGTCTCTGACCGCTTTCATTCGTAGGAAACACCAATAAGGCCGTGGGGGAACCTGTTGGTGATGAGGTCCTCGCATGCCCACCTCGGCCTCCGCCAAGGTCCCCCCGTCCCCCGAGTCGCCCGAAGACAGGCGGCCCCCGCAGAACGGCCTCGACCGGTACTTCAGGATCTCCGAGCGCGGCAGCACGCTGCCCCGTGAGATCCGCGGCGGTTTCGCCACCTTCTTCGCGATGGCCTACATCATCGTGCTGAACCCGATCATCCTGGGCAGCGCGAAGGACATGTACGGCAACCAGCTCGACAACGGCCAGCTGGTCACCGCGACCGCCCTGACGGCGGCGTTCACCACGCTCCTGATGGGCGTCATCGGCAACGTCCCGATCGCGCTCGCCGCCGGCCTCGGCGTCAACTCCGTCGTCGCCCTCCAGCTCGCCCCGCGGATGTCCTGGCCGGACGCCATGGGCATGGTGGTGCTGGCCGGTTTCATCGTCATGCTGCTGGTCGCCACCGGCCTGCGCGAGCGCGTGATGAATGCCGTGCCCTACGGCCTGCGCAAGGCCATCGCCATCGGTATCGGCCTGTTCATCATGCTGATCGGCCTGGTCGACTCGGGGTTCGTCACCCGGATGCCGGACGCCGCCCAGACCACCGTCCCCCTCCAGCTGGGCACCGGCGGGCACCTGCTCGGCTGGCCGGTGCTGGTCTTCGCCCTCGGTGTGCTGCTCACCCTGGCGCTGATCGTCCGCAGGACCCCTGGCGCGATCCTCATCTCGATCGTCGTGATGACCGTCCTCGCGATGATCATCAACGCGGTCGCCGACATCCCCTCCTGGGGCCTGACCACCCCCGAGTGGCCCGGCAACCCCGTCGCCACCCCCGACTTCGGCCTGGTCGGCGAGGTCAGCCTGTTCGGCGGCTTCGAGAAGGTCGGCGTCCTGACCGGAGTGCTGTTCGTCTTCACGGTCCTGCTGTCGTGCTTCTTCGACGCCATGGGCACGATCATGGCCGTCAGCGACGAGGCGAAGCTGACCGACGCCCAGGGTCAGATGCCGGGCATCAACAAGGTCCTCTTCGTCGACGGTGTCGCGGTCGCCGCGGGCGGTGCCAGCTCCGCCTCGGCCACGACCTGCTTCGTGGAGTCCACGGCCGGTGTCGGCGAGGGCGCGCGCACCGGCTTCGCCAACATCGTCTCCGGCGCGCTCTTCGCGGTGGCGCTGTTCCTCACGCCGGTCGCCACCATGGTTCCGTCCCAGGCGGCCACTCCGGCGCTGGTCGCGGTCGGCTTCCTGATCCTGGCCGGCTCGATCCGGGAGATCGACTGGTCCGACTTCACGATCGCCGTCCCGGCCTTCGTGACGATGCTGATGATGCCGTTCACCTACTCGATCACCAACGGCATCGGCATGGGCTTCATCACCTTCTCGGTGCTGCGCCTGGCGGTCGGGCGGGGCCGGGAGGTCCCGGTCACGATGTACGTGGTGTCGGCGGTGTTCGCCTTCTACTACCTGATGCCGGCCCTGGGTCTCACGTGACCGGTGGGTCTCACGTGAGACCGTAGAACCGTTCCGTCTCCTCCACGGCGGACTGGAACCGCTCGTCGAAGTCATCCCGAATGAGCGTCCGGACGACATAGTCCTGGACGCTCATTCCCCTTTTCGCCGCATGGTGCCGGAGCCGGTCGAGCAGCTCCCCGTCCATCCGCAGGCTGAGCACGCTGGTCCCCATGCGCACGAGGGTCGCCCCCACCGACCGGGTGATGCTCCGATTTCCGGAATCAGCTCACTCGTACGGGTGAAGTCCGGGTTTCAGTGGCGGGCGTCACGGGCACGCGGGCGGGCGAGCGGTGGTATTTCGCGAGACTAATGAGTTACGCTAAGGAACATGCCGGACCTCAAGCATGGCGACGACGCCGCCGCCGTGAACTCCCTGCGCTCCGCCGTGATGCGGTTGTCCCGTCGCCTCAAGCACCAGCGGGTCGACGAGTCGCTCAGCCCGACCGAGATGTCGGTGCTGGGCACCCTGTCCAACTGCGGCAGCGCCACCCCGGGCGAGCTGGCCCGCAAGGAACACGTCCAGCCGCCCTCGATGACCCGCATCGTGGCGCTTCTGGAGGCCAAGGGGCTGGTCCGGCTGGAGCCGCATCCCGAGGACCGGCGCCAGAAGGTCGTGACGCAGACCGAGCAGGCCGTGGTGATGCTCGAGGAGAGCCGCCGCAAGCGGAACGCGTTCCTGGCCACGCTGGTCGAGGGACTCGACGAGGACGAGTGGGCGAAACTGCGCGCCGCCGCCCCCGTGCTGGAGAAGCTCGCACACCGGTAAGCAGCATTCGCGAGGAGGCGAAACCTTTTGAGTACGGGACCCGGAGCAGCTTCCGCCCCCGCACCTGACGGCCACGACGACCCGACCGCCCCCGACGCCCCTCGCAAGACCAGGTCCTCGATGTTCGCCTCCCTCCGGGTCCGGAACTACCGCCTGTTCTTCCTGGGCCAGGTCGTCTCCAACGTCGGCACCTGGATGCAGCGCATCGCCCAGGACTGGCTGGTGCTCAGCCTCACCGGCTCCTCGGCGGCCGTCGGTATCACCACGGCCCTGCAGTTCCTGCCGATGCTGCTCTTCGGCCTCTACGGCGGCGTCCTCGTCGACCGCCTGCGCAAGCGCCCCACGCTGCTGGTGACCCAGTCCGCGATGGCCCTGACCGCGCTCTTCCTCGCCGTCCTCACCCTGACCGGTCACGTCCAGGTCTGGCACGTCTACGTCGCCGCCTTCGCGATGGGCCTGGCGACCGTCGTCGACAACCCGGCCCGCCAGTCCTTCGTCGCCGAGCTGGTCGGGCGCGACCAGCTCCAGAACGCGGTCAGCCTCAACTCGGCCAACTTCCAGTCGGCCCGCCTGGTCGGCCCCGCCGTCGCCGGTCTGATGATCACCGGGGTGGGCACCGGCTGGGCGTTCCTCGCCAACGGCCTGTCCTTCGTCGCGCCGCTGAGCTGCCTGGTGCTGATGCGCGCCCGCGAACTGCACGCCGTCCAGCGCGCCCCGCGCGGCAAGGGGCAGCTCCGCGAGGGCCTGCACTACGTCGCCGGCCGCCCCGAGCTGATCTGGACCATCGTGCTGGTCGGCTTCATCGGCACCTTCGGCTTCAACTTCCCGGTCTTCCTGTCCGCCTTCGCCGACGACGTCTTCGACGCGGGGGCGGGCGCCTACAGCCTCTTCAACACCCTCATGGCCGTCGGCTCGCTGGCCGGCGCCCTGCTCGCCGCCCGGCGCGGCACGGCCCGGCTGCGCGTCCTGATCGCGGCGGCGCTCGCCTTCGGCGCCCTGGAGATGGTGGCGGCGACGGCACCCGAGCTGTGGCTGTTCGCGCTGCTGATGGTCCCGATAGGCGTCTTCAGCATGACGGTCAACGTCACCGCCAACACCAGCATCCAGATGTCCACCGACCCGGCCATGCGGGGCCGCGTCATGGCCCTGTACATGATGGTCTTCCTCGGCGGCTCCCCGGTCGGCGCCCCGATCGTCGGCTGGGTCACGGACGCGTACGGCGCCCGGGCGGGCTTCGCCGCGGGTGGCGCGGTGGCCGCGACGGCCGCGCTCGTGATCGGCCTGGTCCTGGCCCGCGTGGGCAACCTGCGCCTGTCGGTCGGCTGGCACCGGGGGCATCCGCAGGTGCGCTTCGTGCCGCGAGAGCGGCGCGAGGAGCTGGCTCCGGCGGCGTGACCGGTCGCCCGCTCAGTCAAACATGACGTCCAGAGTCAGCCCGGTGCTCTCTTCGGCCATCTCGATCCTGTCGTCAAGGACGGTCGTCGTGGCGCTCCTCCCCGGCTGTCCCCCGACGCGAGTGCAGCCGCGCAGTACAACGATACGCACGGTGACCAGGACACGTGCGGACGTACACGTGTTCCCCGGGGGAGACTGACCCGCATGAGACTGTTCGCCGCCGTGCTGCCCCCCGAGGACGTCACCGCCGCCCTCGCCGCCGAGGTGGCCGCGCTGCGGAAGCTGCCCGGCGCGGACGGGCTGCGCTGGACCGGCCGCCCGGGGTGGCACCTCACGCTCGCCTTCTACGGGGAGGTGGACGACGCTCTCGTACCGGACCTGTCGGCCCGCCTGGCGCGGGCCGCCCACCGCACCGCGCCCTTCGGGCTGGCGCTGCGCGGGGGCGGTCAGTTCGGGCACGGGCGGGCGCTGTGGGCCGGAGCGGAGGGTGGCGTGGCGACCCTGCGGCTGCTCGCGGACCGGGCGGCGTCGGCGGGGCGCAAGGCGGGCGTCGAGATGGGCGAGCACCGGCGCTACAAGCCCCATCTGACCGTGGCCCGCAGCCGCGAGGCGTTCGACGTCCGGCCGTACGTCGAAGCGCTGGACGGCTTCACGAGCCGCACCTGGACCGTGACCGGCCTGGCGCTGGTGCGCAGCAACCTGCCGGGGTCCGGGGTGCCGGGCGAGCAGCCCCGTTACGAGACGGTCGCCCGCAGCCCGCTCGGCGCCTCCGGTTAGGCTCGGGGGCGTGGACCCGAAGACCCGTAACCGGATCATGGCCGGTGTGCTCGTGCTGATGCTCGTCGTGGTGGCGGTGGCGGCGGCGCTCGGCTGAGCGGCCGTGAGCAGGCCGTGCGGCGGCCGCCGCCCCGCTCACACCACTACCAGGCGAACGCCTCCGGGGACGGGCCCGGCCCCGGGAAGACCTCGTCCAGCCCGGTCAGCAGCTCGTCCGGCAGCTCCAGCTCCACGGCCCGCAGCGCCGACGTGAGCTGCTCGGCCGTGCGCGGGCCGACGATCGGGCCGGTCACGTCGGGCCGGGTCAGCAGCCAGGCCAGCGCGGCCTCGCCGGGCGCGACGCCGTGCTTGTCGAGCAGGTCCTCGTAGGCCTGGATCTGGGCGCGGCCCGCGGGGTCGGCCAGGACGTCGGCCGCCCGCCCGGAGGCGCGCCGTCCGCCCTGGACCTCCTTCTTCAGGACCCCGCCGAGCAGTCCGCCGTGCAGCGGCGACCACGGGATGATGCCGAGGCCGTAGTCCTGCGCGGCCGGGACGACCTCCATCTCGGCGCGGCGCTCGGCCAGGTTGTACAGGCACTGCTCGCTGACCAGCCCGATGGTGCCGCCGCGCCGGGCGGCGGTCTCGTTGGCCTGGGCGATCTTGTACCCGGGGAAGTTCGAGGACCCGGCGTAGAGCACCTTGCCCTGCTGGACCAGGGTGTCGATGGCCTGCCAGATCTCGTCGAATCCGGTGGCGCGGTCGATGTGGTGGAACTGGTACAGGTCGATGTGGTCGGTCCGCAGCCGCTTGAGGCTGGCGTCGACGGCCCGCCGGATGTTCACGGCGGAGAGCTTGTCGTGGTTGGGCCACGCCTCGCCGTCGGCGGCCATGTTGCCGTACACCTTGGTGGCGAGGACGGTCTTGTCGCGCCGGTCGCCGCCCTTGGCGAACCAGTTGCCGATGATCTCCTCGGTACGGCCCTTGTTCTCGCCCCAGCCGTACACGTTGGCGGTGTCGAAGAAGTTGATGCCGGCGTCCAGCGCCGCGTCCATGATGGCGTGGCTGTCGGCCTCGTCGGTCTGCGGGCCGAAGTTCATGGTCCCGAGGACGAGCCGGCTGACCTTGAGTCCTGTGCGTCCGAGCTGCGTGTACTTCATGGTCCCCAAGCCAACGACTTGGAGTGCGCTCCAGGCAAGCGGGTTCGGTCGGTCAGTCGCGGGGGAAGGCGTCGGTCCTGAGAGTGAGGCCGAGGACGGTGTCGGTGAGGTCCAGTTCCTGGCCGAAGGCGACCCTGGTCTCGGTCGTGTAGTCGCCGTCCTTGGGGTGCGTGAAGATGTGGCAACGGCCCTGGTACGGGTCGGCGATGAGATAGAGGGGGACCTCGGCGGCGGCGTACGCGAGCTTCTTGGGGCCGTAGTCGTTGGCGGCGGTGCCCTGGGAGATGACCTCGGCTACGAACTCGACGTCCTCGTGGCGCCAGTGGCCCGTTTCGTCCTGCTCCGCGCCGTCGCGGAGCTTGGCCACGTCGGGGCAGAAGCCGTTCTCGTGGCCCGGGAAGTCGATGCGGACGTCCGAGAGGACCAGGACGTCCATGCCGAACCGGTCCTCGATGGGCCGTACGATCCGGCGGATGATTGCCCAATGCGTGTCGCGCTGCGGTGTCATGTGGACGTTGCCCCCGACGATCTCGACCCTGAATCCTTCGGGGACGGGCATCCGCTCCAGGCGCTCGAACCACGCATCCAAGCATTCCGTGTTGGCGTCGGCCATGGCGATCCTGTCTTCAAGGACGGTCATCGTGGCGCTCCTCCCCGGCTGCCCCAACGACGAGTACAGCCGCGCGGTACAACGATACGCACGGTGACCAGGACACGGGAGAGCGCGCATATGCCAGAACGCCAGGCCGTGTCCTACCGGGAGGCCGAGTAGGGCCCGCCCAGCCCCCACCCCTCGTCCATCACCTCCGCGAACGCGTCCGCGATCCGGTGCTCGCCGCTCTCGTTGGGATGCGTGCCGTCGTAGGTGTCCACGTGGAAGTCGTACGACGCGGGCGGGGGGACGAGGAGCAGCGAGGAGCGCGGGTCGTCGAGGTCGGCGATCGTCTGCGCGAGGAGTCCGTTGAACCGGGTGACCTGCTCGGCGAAGGTCTCGTCCGCCTCCACCCGGATGTTCGGGACGACCGGCATCACGGCCATGCGCACGCGCGGGTTCGCCGAGCGGGCCTCGGCCACGAAGGCCCGGACGTTGTCGGCCGTCTGCTCCGCGTTCGTGTAGAAGCCGAGGTCGATCAGGCCGAGCGAGACCAGGAGCACGTCCGCGCGGCAGGTCCGTACCGTCTCGCCGATCAGCGGGGCCATGTGGTGCCAGCCCTCGCCCCAGCCGGCCAGGTGGGCGCGGGGGAAGCCGGGGTCGGCGTAGGCGTACGAGGTGGGGGCGTCCGTCGACTGGTCGTGCAGCGTCTCGCGGGGGCCGACGAACGTGAAGGGGCGGCCGTAGGAGTCGCGCAGGTGCTGCCACAGCCGGTAGCGCCACGTGTGTTCGCCTGCGCTCCCGATCGTCATGGAGTCACCGACGAACATGAACCTGAGCATCCGCTCATCATGGACGATCTGCCTGGCCCGCGCGATGTGAGCCCGGCCACGCAGCGTGACTCCGTGCGTGACCCCCGCCGTGAACGCCCGTGCGGGATGGCAGGCTTGGCGCATGCGCCGACCCTTCGCCCTCCTCGCCTCGGCCCTTCTCGTGGGCGCGTTCGCCGTGCCCGCCTCCGCCGCCGACGGGGTCGACGGGAGTGACGGCTTCACGATCAAGGACCCGCGTATCACCGAGTCCAGCGGCCTCGCCGCCTCCCGCCTGCATCCCGGCGTCTACTGGACGCACAACGACCAGGACAACGGGCCCTACCTCTACGCCGTGGACGGCTCCACCGGCGAGACCGTCGCCCGCGTCGCGCTCTCCGGCGTCGGCACGCCCCGGGACGTCGAGGCGATCTCCATCGGGCCGGGCAACCGGATCTTCGTCGGCGACATCGGCGACAACGAGGGCGTGACCTGGCCGTACGTGTGGATCTACGAGCTGCCCGAGCCGACCGAACTGAAGGACCAGACGGTCAAGGCGACGCAGTACGTCGTGAAGTACGCGGACGGCCCCCGCGACGCCGAGTCGATGGCCGTCCACCCGAAGACCGGGCGGATCCACATCATCGACAAGAACGAGGACGGCGGGCACCTGTACGAGGGCCCGGCGAAGCTCTCCGCCTCCGGCACCAACGTCTTCCGGCGCGCCGCCCCCGTCGACCTCTGGGCCACCGACGCCGCCTTCTCCCCGGACGGCGAGACGCTCGCCGTACGCGGCTACCTCGGGGGCGTCTGGTACGACTGGAACGGCGGGAAGATCCAGCGCGAGGGGCGGATCAGCGTGCCCCTCGGGCAGGGCGAGTCCGTCACCTACACCACCGACGGCGCGAAGCTGCTGCTCGGGATGGAGGGCGCCGGCAGCCCCGTGAAGGCCGAGGACGCGCCCGGGGGCGGCGGCGGGTCGGCAGGGGGCGGCTCCGACGCCTCGGGTGAGGGCGGCGGAGGGGACGACGGGTCCGGCGGGGACACCCTCAAGGTCGGGGCGGTCGGCCTGATCGTCGCGTGCGCCGCCGTGTTCCTCGGGCTACGGCGACTGTTCCGCCGCCGCTGAGCCGTGCGCCGCGCTCCGCGCGGCCACCAGCACCTCCAGCCCGTCCAGGATGCGCTGCAGTCCGAACTCGAAGTGGTCGAAGCCTGCGCCGAAGGTGTCCTCGGAGAGGGAGGCCAGGACCGGGTAGCGCCCACTGAGCATGGCCTTCTTCAGCGCTGGCTGCTGGGCTCCCCAGAACTGGGCGTCCGTCAGCCCGGACCGGCGCTCGGCCTCCGCCTCGTACACCTGCGTGCGTGCGGCGCCGACGACGTACCCGTCGATCATGATGATCACCGACATCAGCTCGGGATCGGTCAGGCCCATCGGCTTGATCCTGGCCAGGGCCCTCTCCATGCCGTCCATGGCGCTCGGCCCGAGGACCGGGCGGGACTGGTTGACCTCCAGCAGCCAGGTGTGGCGGCGGTACAGGGCGAGGGCGGCGTGTCCGAGGGTGTGCAGTGCCGAGCGCCAGCCGCCGTCGCCGTGGTCGTCGGGGTCCTCGGACGGGCGCTGCACGCGGTCCAGCATCAGGTCGATCAGCTCGCCCTTGCCGGGGACGTAGCGGTACAGGGACATCGCGCCGGTGCCCAGCTCCGTGGCGATCCGGCGCATCGAGACCGCGCCCAGCCCGTCCCGGTCCGCGACCTCGACGGCGACCTCCACGATCCGCTCCAGCGTCAGGCCCGGTTTGGGCCCCCGGCTGGGCCGCCTGCCGGTGTCCCACAACAGTTCGAGGGTGCGGCCGATGTCACCGCTGCCGCTGGTCTCCGTACCGCTTGCCATGAGGTCAGTCTAAGTCCGCGGGAAAGAAACTGGGTGCGGCGTACGCAAATTAGGGTACGGTGTACTCAGTTAAGGAGTGAGAGGGGGACCCATGAGCGACGGTTACGCGGTACGGGCCGAGGGCCTGGAGAAGCGGTACGGCGGGAAACGCGCCCTCGACGGCTTCGACCTGACCGTCCGTGAGGGCACCGTGCACGGCCTGCTCGGCCCGAACGGCGCGGGCAAGACCACCGCCGTTCGCATCCTGTCCACGCTGATCAGGCCGGACGGGGGACGGGCCGAGGTGGCGGGCCTGGACGTCGCCCGGCAGCCGCGCGAGGTGCGGGCGCGGATCGGCCTCACCGGGCAGTACGCGGCCGTGGACAAGGTGCTCACCGGCCGGCAGAACCTGGAGATGTTCGGGCGCCTGTTCCACCTGGGCGGCAGGCGGGCCCGCGCGCGGGCCGTCGAGCTGCTGGAGCAGTTCGACCTGACCGACGCCGCCGACCGGGGCGTCGGCAAGTACAGCGGCGGTATGCGGCGCCGCCTCGACCTCGCCGCGTCGATGATTCTCGCGCCGTCCGTCCTGTTCCTGGACGAGCCGACGACGGGCCTCGACCCCCGCAGCCGCGGCGAGGTCTGGGAGTCCGTCCGCGCGCTGGTGGCGAGCGGCACGACGGTGCTGCTGACCACGCAGTACCTGGAGGAGGCCGACAAGCTCGCCTCGCACATCACCGTCATCGACCAGGGCAGGTCCATCGCCGACGACACCCCGGACGGGCTGAAGAACCTGGTCGGCGGCGACCGCATCGAGGTCGTGGTCGCCGAACGGGCCGAGATACCGAGGGTGGTGAAGGTGGTCGCCCGTGTCTGCGACGGCGAACCCGAGGCCGACGAGGAGGCGCTGCGGGTGCACGCCCCGGTCACCGACCGGGTGTCCGCGCTGACCGAGGTGGCGCGCACCCTCCAGGACGAGGGTGTCGCGGTGGAGGACATCGGGCTGCGCAGGCCGAGCCTGGACGACGTGTTCCTGCGCCTGACCGGACACCGTACGAGTGCGGAGAGCCCGGGCGCTGAGAAGTCGAGTGCGGGGAAGGCGGCGGTGGCGGCATGAGCGCCCTCGACCTGACGACCGGAGGCACGCGTGAGCGCGGGCGGCTGTACTGGCTGCTCGCCGACTGCGGCAACATCGTCCGCCGCGGTCTGACCCACTACCAGCGCCAGCCCGTCAACATCGCCTGGCAGCTGGGCTTCCCGATCCTGTCCGTCCTCCTCTACGGCTATGTCTTCGGCAGCGCGATGACGGTGCCGGGCGGCGGGGACTACAAGGACTTCCTGATGCCGGGCATGTTCGTGATGACCATGGCGTTCGGCTTCATCAACACCGCGACCGTCGTCGTCCACGACTCCACCAAGGGCGTCATCGACCGGTTCCGCTCCATGCCGATGTCCTCCTCGGCCGTGGTGGCGGGGCGCGGGGTGACCGACCTCGTGGTCGCCTGTGCCGAGCTGGCCATCATGATGCTCACGGCGCTGGCCATGGGCTGGCGGCCGGACGGGGGCTGGGGCTTCCTGGGCGCGTTCGGACTGCTGCTGTGGCTGCGGTTCGCGCTGATCTGGATCGGGGTCTGGCTGGGGCTGCTGGTCCCCAACCCGGAGGCGGCGGGCGGCCTGTTCGCGGTGGCGTTCCCGCTGACGATGATCTCCAGCATCTTCGTCGCCCCGCAGCTCATGCCCGACTGGCTGGGCTGGGTGGCGGCCTGGAATCCCATCTCGTCCACGGCTGCGGCGGCCCGCGAACTGTTCGGCACGCCGGTCGGCGGCGGCGACTCGTGGGTGGAGCAGCACGCGCTGCTGATGGCGTGCGTGTGGCCGGTGATCCTGACGGCGATCTTCCTGCCGTTGGCGGTGCGGCGCTTCCAGCGGCTCAGCAGGTAGGGGCGGAGAGCGGATGAGGGGCGCCCGGCGAGTGCCGGGCGCCCCTCATCGTCGTACTACGGGAGCGGTGGTGGTCAGAGCTTCTCGATCACGTAGTCGACGCACTTGGTGAGCGCCTCGACGTCCGCCGGGTCGATCGCCGGGAACATCGCGACGCGCAGCTGGTTGCGGCCGAGCTTGCGGTACGGCTCGGTGTCGACGATGCCGTTGGCGCGCAGCACCTTGGCGACGGCGGCGGCGTCGATGTCGTCGGAGAAGTCGATGGTGCCGATGACCTGGGACCGCTTGGCCGGGTCGGTGACGAACGGGGAGGCGTACTTGGCCTCCTCCGCCCAGGCGTACAGGCGGGACGAGGAGTCCTTGGTGCGGCCGGTGGTGAAGTCCAGGCCGCCCTGGCCGTTCATCCAGTCCAGCTGCTCGCCCAGCAGGAACAGGGTGGCCAGCGCCGGGGTGTTGTACGTCTGGTTCTTGCGGGAGTTGTCGATCGCGGTCGGCAGCGAGAAGAACTCCGGGACGTGCCGGCCGCTCGCGTGGATCCGCTCGGCGCGCTCGATGGCGGCCGGGGAGAACACGCCGATCCACAGGCCGCCGTCGGAGGCGAAGGACTTCTGCGGGGCGAAGTAGTAGACGTCGGTCTCGGCGATGTCGACGGGCAGGCCGCCGGCGCCGGAGGTGGCGTCGACGAGGACGAGGGAGCCCTCGTCTCCGCCGGCCACGCGCCTGATGGGCATGGCGACGCCGGTCGAGGTCTCGTTGTGCGTGAACGCGTACACGTCCACGCCGGCCTCGGCCCGCGCCTCGGGGTGGGTGCCCGGGTCGGAGGAGACGACCGTCGGTTCGGCCAGCCAGGGGGCGAGCTTCGCCGCCTTGGCGAACTTGGAGGAGAACTCGCCGAAGCTCAGGTGCTGCGACTTGTTCTCGATCAGGCCGTGGGTCGCGACGTCCCAGAACGCGGTGGAGCCGCCGTTGCCGAGGATCACCTCGTAACCGTCGGGGAGCCGGAACAGCTCGCGGATGCCCTCACGGACCTTGCCGACCAGGTTCTTGACCGGGGCCTGGCGGTGGGAGGTGCCGAGCAGGGACGTACCGGTGGCGGCCAGGGCGTCCAGCGCCTCCACCCGCACCTTGGAGGGGCCCGCGCCGAATCGACCGTCCGCGGGCTTGATGTCAGCAGGAATCTGGATCTCAGCCACGAGCCGGAGGGTATCTCCTCGGCGAAACCGGACGGAGAGATGTCCGTCCGATGAGACGAGATCTCCGCCGTGCGGACCTGTACCGAGCTACGAGAGCCCATGCTGGATGACATGACCGATCTGGAGGCAGCACTGCGCACGGCCGTACGCGGCGAGGTCGGCTTCGACGTCACCTCCCGGGCCCTGACGACCATGGACGCGTCCAACTACCGGCGGGTCCCGCTCGGTGTGGTGGCACCGAGAGACGCCGACGACGTGGCCGCCGTGCTGGAGGTGTGCCGGGCGCGCGGGGTGCCGGTCGTGGCGCGGGGTGGCGGCACGTCGATCGCGGGACAGGCGACCGGCACGGGCGTCGTCCTGGACTTCACCCGGCACATGAACCGGCTGGTCTCGCTCGACGCGGAGGCGCGAACGGCCGTCGTCCAGCCGGGTCTCGTCCTCGACCGGCTGCAGCGGGCCGCCGCCCCGCACGGCCTGCGCTTCGGCCCCGACCCGTCCACCCACAGCCGCTGCACGCTCGGCGGAATGATCGGCAACAACTCGTGCGGCTCCCACTCGGTGGCGTGGGGCACGACGGCGGACAGCGTGCGCGAGCTGACGGTGCTCACCGCGCGGGGGGAGCGGCTGCGGCCCGGGCAGGGGTGGGCCGGGGCGCCGGAGGGCCTGCGCGAGCTGGTCGACGGCGACCTGGCGCGCCTGCGCACCGGCTTTCCCGACCTGCCCCGCCGTATCTCCGGCTACGCGCTGGACGCGCTGCTGCCGGAGAGGGGCGCGGACGTGGCCCGCTCCTTCTGTGGTTCGGAGGGCACGCTGGGCGTGCTGACCGAGGCGGTGGTCCGGCTGGTCGAGGCACCGCGCGCGCGTGCGCTGGCGGTGCTCGGATACGCCGACGAGACCGGGGCGGCCCAGGCGGCGGCCGGGCTGCTGCCGCTCGGGCCGCTGACGGTGGAGGGCATGGCGGTGGACCTGGTGCCGCCGGCGTCCGCCGCCGGGCTCCCGCGGGGTGGGGCCTGGCTGTTCGTGGAGACCGGCGGCGACACGGCGGCGGAGGCGCGCGCGCGTGCGGAGGCGGTGGTCCGGGCGGCCGACGTCGTCGACGCGCTGGTGGTGACCGACCCGGCCGGGCAGCGGGCGCTGTGGCGGATCCGGGAGGACGCGAGCGGGACGGCGACGCGGATGCCTGGGGGCACCTCCCGGACGGAGTCTGGGGGAGGCTCGGAGGCGTGGCCCGGCTGGGAGGACTGCGCGGTGCCGCCGGTCCGGCTGGGCGCCTACCTGCGGGACTTCCGGGCCCTCCTGTCCGCCCACGACCTGCGCGGTACGCCGTACGGGCACTTCGGGGACGGCTGCATCCACGTACGTATCGACTTCGACCTGCTGACGGACGCGGGAGTCGTCCGCTTCCGCCGCTTCTCCGAGGAACTGGCCGACCTGGTCGTCGCGCACGGCGGCTCGCTGTCCGGGGAGCACGGCGACGGGCAGGCGCGGGCGGAACTGCTGCCGAGGATGTACGGCGCGGAGACCGTCGCCCTCTTCGAGCGCGCGAAGGCCGTCTGGGACCCGGACGACCTCCTCAACCCGGGGATGCTGGTCCGCCCGGCGCCGCTCGACGCGAACCTCCGCTTCTCCGTCCTGCCGCGTGAGCCGGTGGACGTGGCGTTCGGCTACCCGTCCGACGGCGGCGACTTCTCGGCGGCGGTACGGCGCTGCGTCGGGGTCGCCAAGTGCCGTACGACGTCGGCGGCGGGCTCCTCGGTGATGTGCCCGTCGTTCCGGGCGACCGGTGAGGAGCAGCACTCCACGCGCGGGCGGGCCCGGCTGCTGCACGAGATGCTCGCCGGTGAGTTGGTGACCGACGGCTGGCGCTCCACGGAGGTCCGCGACGCCCTCGACCTGTGCCTGTCCTGCAAGGGCTGCCGCTCCGACTGCCCGGTCGAGGTCGACATGGCCACGTACAAGGCGGAGTTCCTGCACCACCACTACGCCGGCCGCCGCCGCCCCGCCGCCCACTACGCGATGGGGTGGCTGCCGGTGTGGCTGCGCTGGGCGGCGCGGGCCCGTCTGGCCCCGGCCGTCAACGCGCTGGCGTCCGTGCGCCCGTTGGCGGCGGTGGCGAAGCGGCTGGGCGGGATCGCGGGCGAGCGGGAGGTGCCGAGGCTGGCGGGGGAGACGTTCAGCAGGTGGTGGCGCAGGCGGCGCCCGGGTGCGGGACGGACCGGTCCCGGTCCCGGGACCGGGTCCGGCGACCTGGTCGTCCTCTGGCCGGACACCTTCACCGAGCACCTGTCACCGTCCGTGGGCCGGGCGGCCGTACGGGTGCTGGAGGCGGCGGGGCTGCGGGTGGCGTTGCCGCCGACGCTGCCGCGGGGGCGTGCCGTGATCGGGGACGGTACGTCCAAGTCGGCTCTGGCGCTGCTGACCGCCCGCCGGGGCCGGGTCTGCTGCGGCCTGACGTACGTCTCCACGGGCCAACTGGACCGTGCCCGCGCGGTGATGCGCCGCACGCTGGACCTGATGGCCCCGGTGCTGGAGACCTCGGCGCCGGTCGTCGTCCTGGAGCCGAGCTGCGCCGCCGCCCTGCGCACGGACCTGCCGGAGCTGCTGCACGACGACCCACGGGCGGCTCGGCTCGCCGCCCGCGTGCTGACCTTCGCGGAGGCCCTGGAGCGCCACGCCCCCGGCTGGACGCCGCCCGCCCTGGACCGCCCGGTCACCGGCCAGACCCACTGCCACCAGCACGCGGTCCTGGGCGACGCGGCCGACCGCCGCCTGCGCGAGGCGGCCGGCCTGACCGGCGAGCTGACCGGCGGCTGCTGCGGGCTCGCGGGCAACTTCGGTTTCGAGGACGGCCACTACGAGGTCTCGGCCGCCTGCGCGGAGGACCAGCTGCTCCCGGCGGTGCGCGAGGCACCGGACGGGGCGGTGGTCCTGGCGGACGGCTTCTCGTGCCGGACGCAGCTGGAGCAGTTGGCGGGGGTGCGGGGGCGTCATCTGGCGGAGGTGCTGGCGGAGGGGCTGGGGCGGCCCTGAGAACCGAGGACAGAACCGCCCCGCGCGTCCTCGATCCGCTCAGTTGAGCCCGTTCAGCCTCCGTCCTCGGCTCTCGGCCACCCGTAGCGCGTCCGCGAGGGCTTCGGTGAGGCGCTCGGCGAGGTAGCGGAGTTCGCCGTGCGGGGCGCGGGGGAGGAGGTCGTGGGCGTGGGCGAGGAGCTCGGCGCCCATGCCGAGCTGGGTGGCCTCGGTGGTGTCGGCCAGCCGTGAGACGGGGCCGCCGGCGTCGTCGGTGATCAGGTAACAGGGTTTGCCCTCGGGGCCGGACCAGGGGAGCAGGCGGGGTTCGCGCGGTGCGGTCATGCGGCCGCCTCCCAGCCGTACAGCTGACTCGCCGCGAGGTACGGGCGTACGGCCACGGTCTCGGTGCCGTCGAGGGTGGTGGGCAGGCCGTAGGGGCTGCGGTGGGAGGGGAGGGGGATGACGCTGGTTGTGGCTTGCTGGTGGGGGGCGGTGGGGACGGCGGGGCGAGCGCCGGTGCGGCGGTGGGTGCCCCGTGGGTTGAGCATGAGGCTCACCCATGTGACTAGGCGGCCGATAAGGTTGGTCATGTCAACAGCTCCGATCAGGTTCGGCTGGTGACCACGCCCCCGGACGGCTCCACCCGTCGCGGGGGTCTTCAGTGGGAGTGGTCTCCACGGTCTACCGCAGTGTACTGCGGTCGCGCGGTCTACCGCAGAGTTTTAGCGTCCACCGCATGACTCCCGAGCTTGATCGCACCCGGCCCGTGTGGCGGCAGGTCGCCGCTGCCATTGAGGCGCGCATCGCGGACGGTACTTATCCCGTTGATGCCCGGGTTCCGTCGGTGGTCGAGTTGTCGGCCGAATTCGCCATCGCGGCGTCGACCGCTCAGAAGGCGCTGGCCCACCTGAAAAGGGAAGGCCTGATCCGTGCCGAAGTGGGCCTCGGCTCGTTCGTTGCCCGCCGGCCGCAAGCGACGGAAGACGGTGCTCCCGCCTCGGGTGCCTGATCGGAACCACGCGTCCTCGCCGTCGCGTGATCGTTCCTATGGACGGTTCGAGTGATCAAGCGGAAGCTCCACGACGAAGGGTCGGCGAGCGGCCCTGGGTGATCGTCGGGGGCGCGGCCGTCTTCGCGTTGGTGGTTGCCGTGGGTGTGGTGATCGCGAACGACGAGCCGGCCGACATCGCCGCGCCGCGAAGCTGCGGTACCGGCGCCCACGGCACCGCCGCGCCCGCGTCCGGCCGGCCCGCCTCGGAGGGGGCCGCCGACTTCGACGGTGACGGTCACCCCGACCTGGCCTTCGGCTCGATGGGGAGCGTGGCGGGCGGGAGCGGGAGTGTCGAGGTCGCGTACGGGGCGGGGGACGGGACGGGGATCGGCCGGTGCCAGTACCTCACCCAGGACGATGCCGGCATACCCGGGAAGAACCGCGACGAGGCCTTCTTCGGGTCGGACGTGGTGGCCGGCGACTTCGACGGGGACGGGTACACCGACCTCGCCGCCTCCGTCTTCGACTGGAAGCCGAGCGTGATCGTCATGTGGGGCTCCGAGGACGGGCTGTCGCGCGCCTCCCGGGTGCCGGGGACGGACGTCAGCCACGTCGCCTGGGGCACCAACCCGATCCTGGACGAGCAGCTCGCCGCCGGTGACTTCGACGGTGACGGGCACGCCGACCTGGTCTTCGGGCTCGGCTCCGACAAGGGGCTGCTCAAGGGGCCCTTCGGGCGCGACGGCACCCCGGCCGGGACGGCCCGCGTCCCCGCGCCCCGCCGTCCCGCGCCGGACGTGGCCGCCGCGAACTACGGCGACCTCGTCGCCGGGGACCTCGACGGTGACGGCATCGACGACCTGGTGAGCTTCCACGACGCCGACACGGGACCCGAGGTGCCCTGGTCCGAACGGAACCAGCCGGTGAGCTACCTGCGCGGCGGCCGGGACGGCTTCACGCAGCCGGAGGGCACCCGCCTCCCCGACGCGGGGGAGGGGGCGATCGGAGACGTGGACGGCGACGGCTACGACGATCTGGTCCTCAGCCCCCGGGGCGGCGACGCGAGCCGCAGCTCGGTGACGGTGGTGTACGGGTCGGAGGCCGGGCCGGGGGAGCGGGCGACGACCGTCGACCGGGACACCCCGGGCGTGCCCGGCGAGGAACCCCAGGACGAGGACGCCTCCTTCGCAGCCTTGGACGTCGGGGACGTCAACGGCGACGGATACGCGGACGTGGTGGCCGGGGCGCCCCGGTGGGACATCTACGGGGAGCCGGGCCCGGAGCAGGTGCTGTTCCTGGCGGGTGGGCCGGGCGGGCTCAGTGGTGAGGGGGCCCGGTTGTTCGACGGGGACGACCTCGGCGCCGTCCCGGGCGGGGACGCCGACTTCGGCGCTTCGGTCGGCCTCACCGACCTGGACGGCGACGGCCGTGCCGACCTCGTGGTGACCGCGCCGGGCAGCGACACGGTCGACGGCGTCGCGTGGCTGCTGCCCGGCACCGCGGAGGGACCCGCCACCGAAGGCGTCACCCGGCTGTCCGGGGACACCTTCGACGACACCGAGGGGCTGGGCCTGCTGATGGGTGGCGGTGAGCTCGCGCTCCAGGCACTCCGCGTCGTGGCACAGGTGATCTAGGACATGGTCTGACCTATACGGCCCATAGCGTGGTCCTCGACCGACGGAGCAGTACACCGGAAGGCGGAGACCATGACCACTCTCGACGCGTCGACCACCCGCGACCTGACCACCGGCGACCTGACCACCGGCGACCCGACCGGGGCCCCGGCCGTCACCGGTGAGCGCGCCGACCTGCTGGAGATGCTGGCCCACCAACGGCACTTCCTGCGCTTCACCACCCGTGACCTCACCGACGAGCAGGCCGGACTCCGCACCACCGCGAGCGAGCTCTGCCTGGGCGGCTTGATCAAGCACGTGTCCTCGGTCGAGCGGAGCTGGGCGGACTTCATCGTGGACGGCCCGTCGGCGATGGGAGGAGACTTCACGACCATGACCGAGGCCGACCGGGCCCAGCGGGCCGACGAGTTCCGGATGCTGCCCGGTGAGACGCTGGCCGGGGTCCTGGCCGACTACGCCGAGGCGGCCCGCCGGACCGACGGCCTGGTCGCCACGCTGCCCGACCTGGGGGCCACGCAGCCGTTGCCGAAGGCTCCGTGGTTCGAGGCCGGCGCGCAGTGGTCGGCCCGCCGGGTGCTGATGCACATCGTCGCCGAGACCGCCCAGCACGCCGGCCACGCCGACATCATCCGCGAGTCCCTGGACGGTGCCAAGAGCATGGGCTGACCGGCGGAATCCGGTCGGGCGGGCCGACGCGGGCGAGGCGCCGGCCGGGTCACTTCACGAAGCGGTACTTCAGGTGGGTGGCCAGGGGCGTCTCGACGACCCTGACCTGTTCGAGGTCGCGCCGACCCGCGCCCGGCCCCTCGAAGAGGCGCAGCCCGTCGCCGAGGAGCACGGGCACCACGTGCAGCTGGAGTTCGTCGATGAGCCCGGCTCCGAGGTACTGCCGCACCGTGCTCGCCCCGCCCGCGATGTCGACGTTCCGGCCGTCGGCGGCGGCCTTCGCCTGCGCCAGTGCGCTGTGGATGCCGTCGGTGACGAAGGTGAAGGTGGTGCCGCCCTCCTTCACGAGGGTGGGGCGAGGGCGGTTGGTGAGGACGAAGACCGGGGTGCGGAAGGGCGGGTTGTCGCCCCAGGGCTCCTCGCCCGTGTCGTACATCGTCCGGCCCATGACCACCGCCCCGGTGGCGTCGAACCACTCGCGGATCAGCTCCGAGTCGCGGTTCTCCTCCCCGCCGGCCATGCCCTGGCGCTCCCGCCAGCTCGCCAGGGTGTGGATCCACTCGAAGATCGGCTCGGCGCCGTCGCCGCCAGGGTTGTCCAGGGTGACGTTCGGGCCGGCGACGTAGCCGTCGAGGGTGATGGCCAGGTCCGCGGTCACGATGGTCATGAGGGGTGCTCCTCGGGGGTGCGTGGGTGTCTTCACCCGTGCGTCGATCGGAGACCGGCGCTTTCGACACACCCGCGCGGGCGATTCAGGGCGCCGTCTCGCCCCGCACCAGCGGACGGCACACCGGCTGGACACCCTCGGGCAGCTCGTCCGGGCGGCACCAGCGGGCCTCCAGGATCTCGAAGGGGTCGATGCGCAGCTCGCCGCCCAGCAGGCGGGCCTCGTAGGCCACCTCCAGGCGGGTGCGCAGGCCGCTGTTCAGCATGACCAGGCGGCCCACCTCCACGTCGAGGTTCGTCTCCTCCCGCACCTCGCGGACCACGGTCTCCCGGAAGTCCTCGCCCTTGCGCGCGAAACCGCTCGGCAGGCCCCACTGGCGGCCCGGCGGCCACATCCGGTGCTTCAGGAGCAGGACCCGCCCCTCGTCGTCGCGTA
Source organism: Streptomyces sp. NPDC097107 (assembly GCF_044762405.1). Lineage (NCBI taxonomy): Bacteria > Bacillati > Actinomycetota > Actinomycetes > Kitasatosporales > Streptomycetaceae > Streptomyces > Streptomyces sp. NPDC097107. The sequence continues at coordinate 230,078 of NZ_JBIWEF010000004.1, forward strand.
CGACGCCGGTCACGCCGACCACGAACTTGGCGTGCAGGATCCACATGACGCGGCTCTGAACAGGGCGCAGGAGCCGCCAGAGGCGGGCAAGAAGTCGTCGCACGGGACCTCGGGAGACGTGGTGGGGGCGGGCACGGGTTCGGGCACGGGACGCGCCATGGGGACGGTACCCGCCGCGGCGGGCGGTCCGTATGACGGACGGAGTTGACCCGGGCGGGGCGAGGGACTCATCGTCAGGCGTGTACACCTTGCACGGTCCTGTCCGGAGGTCATTACCCTGGACCGGTCGGGCGCGGCTCCGGAGCGGCCGGCGCGGTGCGATGCGCGGCGCCCGGCAGGAGTTCCGTTCCCCGCGCCAGGACGCAACGCCAAAGCCCAGCACCAAGACCCAGGTAGGCCCCGTGACCACCCCCAGCGCCGCCACCCCCTCCACCCCGGCCGCCGCACCCGTTGCGGGCCCGGGGCCCACGTCCGACCCGGCGGGTGCCCCGCGCGGTCGGGGCTCCCTGGGGCCGGTCGGCCTGGTCCTCGCCGGTGGACTCTCCGTGCAGTTCGGCGCCGCGCTGGCGGTGAGCCTCATGCCCCGGGCCGGTGCGCTCGGCGTGGTGACCCTGCGGCTGGCCGTGGCCGCCGTCGTACTGCTGCTCATCTGCCGGCCTCGGCTGCGCGGCCACTCCCGGGCCGACTGGGGCACGGTCGTCGTCTTCGGCATCGCCATGGCCGGTATGAACGGCCTCTTCTACCAGGCCGTCGACCGCATCCCCCTCGGCCCCGCCGTCACCCTGGAGGTGCTCGGCCCGCTCGCCCTCTCCGTCTTCGCCTCCCGCCGCGCGGTCAACCTGGTCTGGGCCACGCTCGCCCTGGCCGGCGTCTTCCTCCTCGGTGGCGGCGGCTTCGACGGCCTCGACCCGGCCGGCGTCGCCTTCGCACTGGGGGCGGGCGCGATGTGGGCGGCGTACATCGTCTTCAGCGCGCGTACGGGGCGCCGCTTCCCGCAGGCCGACGGGCTGGCCCTCGCCATGGCGGTCGGGGCGGTGCTGTTCCTGCCGCTGGGCATCGCCGAGTCGGGCGGCAAGCTCCTCGACCCGATGACACTGGCGCTGGGCGCCGGGGTCGCCCTGCTCTCCTCCGTCCTGCCCTACACCCTCGAACTCCTCGCCCTGCGCCGCCTGCCCGCGCCCACCTTCGCCATCCTCATGAGCCTGGAACCCGCCATCGCCGCGGCGGCCGGTTACCTCATCCTCGACCAGGCCCTGTCCACCACCCAGTCCGCCGCCATCGCCCTGGTCATCGCGGCCAGCATGGGCGCGGTGCGCACGCAGGTGGGGCGGCGCCGGGTGAAGGCGATCCCGGACTTGCCGTAGCGGCCGCGGCCGCCCCCGGCCCGACCCGTGGCCATCCGCAGCGCCGCAGCGCATAGGCTGCGGACCTGGTCATCTCATCGGGATCACGGGGAGGAACCGATGAACCACACGGCCGAGGTCTTCCAGCCCTTGCAGGACGACGATCCACGCACGGTGGCCGGTTACCGCCTCGCGGCGCGGCTCGGCGCGGGCGGCATGGGCCGGGTCTACCTGTCCCACACCCGGGGCGGCCGACCGGTGGCCATCAAGGTCGTACGGTCGGAACTGGCCGACGACCCGACCTTCCGGCGGCGCTTCGGCCGGGAGATCCAGGCGGCCCGGAAGGTGAAGGGCGCCTACACCGCCGAACTGATCGACGCCGACCCGGACGGCACACCGCCCTGGCTGGCCACGCTGTACGTGCCGGGCCCCGCCCTGTCGGACGTCGTCGCCCGGAGCGGGCCGCTGCCGGTGCCGGCGGTGCTGTGGCTGATGGCGGGGGTCGCCGAGGCGTTGCAGGCCATCCACGGTGCGGGGATCGTGCACCGGGACCTCAAGCCGTCGAACGTGCTGCTCGCCTCGGACGGACCGCGGGTCATCGACTTCGGCATCTCGCTCGCCGCCGACAGCACCGCGCACACCGCCACGGGCACCGCGATCGGCACGCCCCAGTACATGGCTCCCGAGCAGGCGTCCGCGGGTGACGTCACGGCGGCGACCGACGTCTTCGCGCTCGGCCAGACGGCCGCCTACGCGGCGCTGGGCAGGCCGCTCTACGGGGACGGGCCCGCGGTCAGTGTGCTGTACCGAATCGTGCACTCCGAACCCGACCTGTCCGGGCTGCCCGAGCAACTGCGCGGGGTGCTCGCCCGGTGCCTGGCCGCGGAACCGGGGGAGCGGGCCACTCCGGCGGAGGTCGTCGAGTGGTGCCGGCGGGAACTGGGGCGGGACGCCGAGACGGGCGCGGGGCCGGACGTCTGGCGGGAGTTCGCGGGGTCGGAGGTGACGGTCCCGCCGCCTGCCCCCCTGGCTCCGGAGCCGTCGCCGGCTCCCACCGCGGTACACACGCGGCCATGGACCGCCCCGCAATCGGCAGCCGCGCCGCAGGGGCCCGCTACCGCGCAGTGGGCGGGTGCCGGGCAGGGGGCCGCTACCGGGCAGGGGTCCGCCACAGGGCAGGGGCCGGCTGCGGGGCAGTGGCCCGCCACCGCGCAGGGGCCCGGTGCCCCGTACGGGCCGGGCGCCGCCCCGTACGGGCCGGGCGCCGCCCCGAACGGTCCGGGCGCCGCGCTCCGGCCCGCCGGTCCGTACGGCGCGACCGCGCCGCAGCGGCCGGCCGGGCCGGACGAGCGGAAGCACCGCAGGAGACGCGTCGCCCTGATCGCGGCCGCCGCCCTGGCCGCGGCCGGGCTGGTACTCACGGCGGCGTGGACGCTGCGGGACGCGATGGACCGAGACCGCGACCGGGACACGGTCGCGTCCGAGTCCGGGAGCCCCGGCCCGACGGCACGGTCGTCGGCGTCCGGCGGAGCGGCGTCCGGCGATGCGGCGTCCGGAGGCCCGGCGTCCGGAACGGTGGCCACGGAGGGTACGGGGTCGGGGGCCGACGGGTCGGCCGCGCCGGATGCGGCGGCCGACGGTGCCGCCGCCGGTTCCACCGCTCCGGTGGCCCACGCCTACGGCCCCCAGCTGCTCAACGCCGAGAACTCACTCAGTGCCAGCGGCGGGGAGACCCGCGACGACCGCAAGGGAGACATCCGCTTCACCTGCGCGCAGACGTGCGCACTGGAGAGCGACACCAGCGTCTTCTCCATGATGTTCGGCGAGCCGGGCGCCACGTACGAGGACTGCCGTCAGAGGATGGCCGACGTCGAGGCCGATGCCAGCATCGACGGCCACCGCCTCCCGCTGGCCGCCGCCTCGGCCGGCTCCGAGATCTGCGCCAAGCACCGCAACGGCGACATCATGCTGCTGGTCGTCCAGGTGAAGTCGACCGCCATGCCGGACAGCGGCTTCGTCACCGCGGACATGACGGCCTGGCGCGCGGACTGAGGTCCGAGCCCGGCCGGGAGACCCGGCATCCCTCGCCGTCCGGGCGCCTGAGACCTCCGTGAGCCTCCGCAGACCTCCGTGAGCTTCCGCGTGCGGCTACGGTCTTCGCGGGTGTCCGTGAGTCTCTGCTCTCCGTGGGTTTCCGCGGGGGTTCATGGTCTTCGCGGGTGTCCGTGAGTCTCTGCTCTCCGTGGGTTTCCGCGGGGGTTCATGGTCTTCGCGGGCGTCCGCGAGCCTCCGCTCTCCGTTGGCCTCCACAGGCGGGCACGGCCTCCGGGGGCGTCCGCGGGCAAAAATCATGCAAGCGTGCTTGATTGTTACCACCGCCCCTGCCATGCTCCTCACCACACCGCGCCGCACACCGCCGTGCCCGAGGGGAGCGCCCGTGTCCGACCCGACGCCCGTGATCGACGACCTGCGCGAGGAGAGCGAGGAACTCGACGCGCTGGTCGCCCGGTTGAGTCCGGAGCAGTGGACGCTCGCCACCCCGGCTGCCGGCTGGACGATCGCCCACCAGATCGCGCACCTGGCCTGGACCGACCGGTCCGCCCTGCTCGCCGTCACCGACGAGGACGGCTTCCGCGCTCTGGTGGGGCAGGCCCTCGCCACGCCCGGCCGGTACGTCGACGACGGCGCCGAGGAAGGCGCCCGGCGGGCCCCCGCCGAGCTGCTGGCCGCCTGGCGGGAGGGCCGCGCCGCCCTCGACAAGGCGCTGCGCGAGTCGGCCCCCGGGGCACGCTTCCCCTGGTACGGCCCGCCCATGGCCGCCGCCTCCATGGCCACCGCCCGCCTGATGGAGACCTGGGCCCACGGCCTCGACATCGCCGACACCCTCGGCGTGACGCGCCCGCCCACCGACCGGCTGCGGCACATCGCCCGCATCGGCGCCCGCGCCCGGGACTTCGCCTACGCGACCCACGGCCTGACCCCGCCCGCCGAGCCGTTCCGCGTCGAACTCACCGCACCCGGCGGGGAGCTGTGGACCTACGGCCCCGACGGCGCCGACCAGCGTGTCACCGGTCCCGCCCTCGACTTCTGCCTCCTCGCCACCCAGCGCGCCCACCGCGCGGACCTCGCCCTGCGTGCCGAGGGGCCGGACGCCGACCGATGGCTGGACATCGCCCAGGCCTTCGCGGGGCCGCCGGGAGCGGGACGCCCGCCGGGGGCCGGACGCCCGCCGGGAGCGGGACGCCCGCCGGGGGCCGGACGCCCGCCGGGAGCGGGACGCCCGCCGCGTGGGGAGGGGCGGTGAGCGTCCTCCGCGTCGGCAACGCCTCCGGCTTCTACGGCGACCGCTTCGACGCCATGCGCGAGATGCTCACCGGCGGCCCGCTGGACGTCCTCACCGGCGACTACCTCGCCGAGCTGACCATGCTCATCCTGGGCCGGGACCGGCTGAAGGACCCGGACGCCGGGTACGCCCACACCTTCCTGCGGCAGCTGGAGGAGTGCCTCGGCCTCGCCCACGAACGGGGCGTCAGGATCGTCGCCAACGCCGGCGGGCTCAATCCGGCCGGACTCGCCGACGCCGTACGCGCCCTCGCCGCACGGCTCGGCATCCCCGTACGGGTCGCGCACGTCGAGGGCGACGACCTCACGGCCGCACACCCGGGAGCGCTGGCCGCCCACGCCTACCTCGGCGGGTCCGGCATCGCGGAGTGTCTGCGCGCGGGCGCCGACGTGGTCGTCACCGGCCGGGTCACCGACGCCGCCCTGGTCACCGGGCCCGCCGCCGCGCACTTCGGCTGGGCGCCGACGGAGTACGACCGGCTCGCGGGCGCCGTCGTCGCCGGACACGTGCTGGAGTGCGGAGCGCAGGCGACCGGTGGGAACTACGCGTTCTTCGAGGAGGGCGACGTCCGCCGGCCCGGCTTCCCGTTCGCCGAACTGCACGCCGACGGCAGCTGCGTCATCACCAAGCACGACGGCACCGGCGGCTTCGTCGACGTGGGCACGGTGACCGCCCAGCTGCTGTACGAGACGGGCGGCGCCCGGTACGCGGGGCCCGACGTCACCGCCCGGCTGGACACCGTACGGCTCACCCAGGACGGGCCCGACCGCGTTCGCGTCGAGGGTGTGCGCGGCGAGGCCCCGCCGCCCACCCTCAAGGTCGGCCGCAACCGTCTCGGCGGCTTCCGCAACGAGGTCGCCTTCGTGCTCACCGGCCTCGGCATCGAGGCCAAGGCCGCCCTGGTGCGGGCCCAGATGGAACCCGCCCTCGCCAAGGTCGCCGACGTCCGCTGGGACCTGGTCCGCACCGACCGGCCCGACGCACCGACCGAGGAGACGGCCGGCGCCCTGCTGCGGCTCGTCGTCCGGGACGCCGACCAGCAGCTCGTCGGGCGGGCGTTGAGCGGGGCCGCCATCGAGCTGGCCCTCGCCAGCTATCCCGGCTTCCATGTGCTGGCGCTACCAGGAAAGGGCGCGCCTTATGGGGTCTTCGAGGATGTGTACGTCCCCCATGGCGCCGTCGACCATGTGGCCGTCCTCCACGACGGGCGGCGGATTCCCGTACCAGGCGCCCAGGACACCGCCGTACTGGCGGACGTACCGGAACCGCCGCTGCCGAAACCGCTCCCGCCGGGTCCCGTACGCCGCGCCCCCCTCGGCCTCGTCGCCGGCGCCCGCAGCGGCGACAAGGGCGGGAACGCCAACGTCGGCGTGTGGGCGCGGACCGACGACGCCTGGCGCTGGCTGGCGCACGAGCTGACCGCGGACCGGTTCCGGGAGCTGATCCCGGAAGCCCGCGGCCTGCCCGTCACCCGGCACACACTCCCCGGCCTGCGCGCCCTCAACTTCGCCGTCGAGGGCATCCTCGGCGAGGGCGTCGCCGCGCAGGCCCGCTTCGACCCGCAGGCCAAGGCGCTCGGCGAGTGGCTGCGCGCCCGCCACCTGGACATACCGGAGGTTCTCCTGTGACGGTCCTGCCCTCCGCAGTGGACCCGGCCGGCCCCGACCACCGGGCCAACCGCGAGGCGATGCTCGCCAAACTCGCCGACCTCGACACCGAGCACGCCAAGGCGCTGGCCGGCGGCGGCGAGAAGTACGTCGCCCGGCACCGGGGACGCGGCAAGCTCCTCGCCCGCGAGCGCATCGAGCTGCTCCTCGACCCCGACACGCCCTTCCTGGAGCTGTCGCCGCTGGCGGCCTGGGGCAGCGAGTACGCCGTGGGCGCCTCCCTGGTCACCGGCATCGGCACGGTCGAGGGCGTGGAGTGCCTGATCACCGTCAACGACCCGACCGTGCGCGGCGGTGCCAGCAACCCCTGGTCGCTGAAGAAGGCCCTGCGCGCCAACGACGTCGCGCTCGCCAACCGGCTGCCCTGTGTCAGCCTGGTCGAGTCCGGGGGCGCCGACCTGCCGTCGCAGAAGGAGATCTTCATCCCCGGTGGGGGCATCTTCCGGGACATCACCCGGCTGTCGGCGGCGGGCATCCCCACCGTCGCCGTCGTCTTCGGCAACTCGACCGCCGGGGGCGCGTACATCCCCGGCATGTCCGACCACGTGATCATGGTCAAGGAGCGCGCCAAGGTGTTCCTCGGCGGGCCGCCGCTGGTGAAGATGGCCACCGGCGAGGAGAGCGACGACGAGTCGCTGGGCGGCGCGGAGATGCACGCGCGCGTGTCGGGTCTCGCCGACCACTTCGCCGTGGACGAACCGGACGCGCTGCGGCAGGCCCGCCGCGTCGTCGCCCGCCTCAACCACCGCAAGGCACACTTCGATCCGGGCCCGGCCGAACCGCCGAAGTACGACCCGGAGGAACTCCTCGGCATCGTCCCCGGCGACCTCAAGACCCCCTTCGACCCGCGCGAGGTCATCGCCCGGATCGTCGACGCCTCCGACTTCGACGAGTTCAAGCCGCTGTACGGGACGAGTCTGACGACCGGCTGGGCGGCCCTGCACGGCTATCCGGTGGGCATCCTCGCCAACGCCCAAGGGGTGCTGTTCAGCGAGGAGTCGCAGAAGGCCGCCCAGTTCATCCAGCTCGCCAACCAGCGTGACATCCCGCTCCTCTTCCTGCACAACACCACCGGCTACATGGTCGGCAGGGAGTACGAGCAGGGCGGCATCATCAAGCACGGCGCGATGATGATCAACGCGGTCTCCAACTCCCGCGTCCCGCACCTCTCCGTCCTCCTCGGCGCCTCCTACGGCGCCGGCCACTACGGCATGTGCGGCCGCGCCTACGACCCCCGCTTCCTCTTCGCCTGGCCCAGCGCCAAGTCCGCCGTCATGGGCCCGCAGCAGCTCGCCGGCGTGCTCTCCATCGTCGCCCGCCAGTCGGCAGCCGCCAAGGGACAGCCGTACGACGACGAGGGCGACGCGGCGCTGCGCGCCATGGTGGAGCAGCAGATCGAGTCGGAGTCGCTGCCCATGTTCCTGTCCGGGCGGCTCTACGACGACGGCGTCATCGACCCGCGCGACACCCGCACCGTGCTCGGCCTGTGTCTGTCGGCCGTCCACACCGCGCCCTACCAGGGTGCGCGCGGCGGCTTCGGCGTCTTCCGGATGTGAGGGGATCACCTTGATCAGCACTGTCCTCGTCGCCAACCGGGGCGAGATCGCCTGCCGGATCTTCCGCACCTGCCGTGAGCTGGGAATCCGGACCGTCGCCGTGCACTCGGACGCCGACGAGAACGCCCTCCACGCGCGCGTGGCCGACGCGGCGGTACGACTGCCGGGCGCGGCCTCCGCCGACACCTACCTGCGCGGCGACCTGATCGTGAAGGCCGCCGTCGCCGCCGGCGCCGACGCCGTCCACCCCGGCTACGGCTTCCTCTCCGAGAACGCCGGCTTCGCACGCGCCGTCGCCGACGCGGGCCTGACCTGGATCGGACCGCCGCCGGAGGCGATCGAGGCGATGGCGTCCAAGACGCGCGCCAAGGAACTGATGGGCACCGTGCCCCTCACGCACGTCACCGAGGCCGACCTGCCGGTCCTGGTGAAGGCGGCGGCGGGCGGCGGCGGACGCGGCATGCGCGTCGTACGGCGCCTCGCCGACCTCGACGACGAACTGACCGCGGCCCGCGCGGAGGCGGCGAGCGCCTTCGGCGACGGCGAGGTGTTCGTGGAGCCCTATGTCGAGAACGGCCGCCACGTCGAGGTGCAGATCCTCGCCGACACCCACGGCACGGTGTGGGCGCTCGGCACCCGCGACTGCTCCCTCCAGCGCCGCCACCAGAAGGTGATCGAGGAGGCCCCGGCACCGGGCCTGACGCCCGAACTCACCGGTGAACTCCACGACCTCGCCGCACGCGCCGCCCGCGCCGTCGACTACGCCGGGGCCGGGACCGTCGAGTTCCTCGTCGCGGACGGCCGGGCGCACTTCCTGGAGATGAACACCCGTCTCCAGGTCGAGCACCCGGTCACGGAGGCACTCTTCGGCCTCGACCTCGTCGCCCTCCAACTCCGCGTCGCCGAGGGCCACGCCCTGGAGAGCGATCCCCCGCGCGCGCGTGGCCACGCCGTCGAGGCCCGCCTGTACGCCGAGGACCCGGCGAGCGGCTGGGCCCCGCAGACCGGCCGCCTGCACCGCCTCACCGTGCCCGACGGCATCCGCCTCGACACCGGCTACACCGACGGTGACGACATCGGCGTCCACTACGACCCGATGCTCGCCAAGGCCGTCGCCCACGCACCCACCCGTGCGGAGGCCGTCCGCCGCCTCGCCGGCGCCCTGGAACGGGCCGCGATCCACGGCCCGGTCACCAACCGGGACCTGCTCGTCCGCTCCCTGCGCCACGAGGAGTTCACGTCCGCCCGCATGGACACCGGCTTCTACGAACGTCACCTCGCCGACCTCACCCGCGGCGGCCCGGCCGACCCCCTCGCCCCGCTGGCCGCCGCCCTCGCCGACGCCCACGGCCGCTCCCGCTTCGGCGGCGCCTGGCGCAACCTGGCCTCGCAGCCCCAGGTCAAGCGCTACGCCATGGCGGGCGAGGAGCACGAGGTCCGCTACCAGCACACCCGCACGGGTCCGGCCGCCGACGGCGTACGCGTCCTCCACGCGGACGCACACCTGGTCCTGCTGGAGACGGACGGCGTACGACGCAGGTTCGAGGTGGCGGCGTACGGCGATCAGATCCACGTCGACGCCACCCGCCTCACCGCCCTGCCCCGCTTCCCCGACCCCACCGCCCAGCACGCCCCGGGCTCCCTCCTCGCCCCCATGCCCGGCACGGTCGTCCGCGTCGCGGAGGGCCTCACGGAGGGAATGACGGTCCAGGCCGGCCAGCCCCTCCTGTGGCTGGAGGCGATGAAGATGGAACACCGGATCACCGCCCCGGCCACGGGGAAGCTGACCGCGCTGCCGGTGGCTCCTGGACGGCAAGTGGAGATGGGCACCCTCCTGGCGGTCGTCGAGACCGGCTGACCCAGGGGCGCGGGGCGGTACGGAACATGCGGTTCCGCCGCCTGAGCGCGACCGGCCACGACGGACCCGCACCCGAAAAGCGACCGAAGGAGCTCCGTGACCACCCTCATCGAATCCGACGAGCACAAGGCCCTCCGCAAAGCGGTGTCAACCTTCGCCAAGAGCCACCCCCGCACCCTCGGCACCGACAGCAGACACTTCTGGCAGGAGGCCGCCAAGCTCGGCTACATCGGCGTCAACCTGCCGGAGGCGTACGGCGGTGGCGGCGGAGGAATCACCGAACTCTCCCTCGTCCTCGAAGAGATGGGCGCCGCCGGCAACCCCCTGCTGATGATGATCGTCTCCCCGGCGATCTGCGGCACCGTCATCTCCCGCTTCGGCACCGAGGCGCAGAAACGGGACTGGCTCCCCACCCTCGCCGACGGAACCCGCATGATGTCCTTCGGCATCACCGAGCCCGACGCCGGCTCCAACAGCCACCGCATCACCACGACCGCCCGCCGCGACGGCACCGACTGGATCCTCACCGGCCGCAAGGTCTTCATCAGCGGCGTAGACATCTCCGACGCCACCCTCATCGTCGGCCGCACGGAAGACGCCGGCACCGGCAAGCTCAAGCCCTGCCTGTTCATCGTCCCCCGCGACACCCCCGGCTTCGAGCGCCGGCAGATCGACATGGAACTGAACGCCGCCGAGAAGCAGTTCGAGCTGACCCTCGACGACGTGCGACTGCCCGCCGGCGCGCTCGTCGGCGACGAGGACGCGGGCCTCCTCCAGCTCTTCGCCGGACTCAACCCCGAGCGCGTCATGACGGCCGCCTTCGGGATCGGCATGGGCCGCTACGCCCTCTCCCGCGCCCTCGACTACGCCCGCGAACGCACCGTCTGGAAGACCCCCATCGGCGCCCACCAGGCCATCGCCCACCCCCTCGCCCAGGCGCACATCGACCTCGAACTGGCCCGCCTGATGATGCAGAAGGCGGCCCATCTCTACGACGCGGGGGACGACATGGGCGCCGGCGAGGCCGCCAACATGGCCAAGTACGCGGCCGGGGAAGCCTGTGTGAAGGCCGTCGACCAGGCCGTGCACACCCTCGGCGGCAACGGCCTCACGCGCGAGTTCGGGCTCGCGCCGCTGATAACGGCGTCGCGCGTGGCTCGTATCGCCCCGGTGAGCCGGGAGATGATCCTCAACTACGTCTCCCACCAGACCCTCGGCCTGCCCAAGTCGTACTAGGCGCTGACGTTCGGATCAGGCCGACTCCAGGCATCGGTGCCTTGCAGCCAACCCGAGCGGGGTCTGGTGCGTGCGGCCGCGAACAACGCCGCTGGGGGCACCTCCCCCGCCCTTCAGGCAGTGGGGGAGCGGCTGCCGGGCCCCGCGACCCCGGCAAGATCCGAACGACATCCCCCAGCCCACACCGGTCCGTACTGGAGGAACCATGTTCCGCAGCGAGTACGCAGACGTCCCGCCCGTCGACCTGCCCATCCACGACGCGGTGCTCGGCCGGGCCGCCGCCTACGGGGACACCCCGGCGCTGATCGACGGCACCGACGGCACCACCCTCACCTACGAGCAGGTGGACCGGTTCCACCGGCGCGTCGCCGCCGCCCTCGCCGAGACCGGCGTACGCAAGGGTGACGTCCTCGCCCTGCACAGCCCCAACACCGTCGTCTTCCCGCTGGCCTTCTACGCCGCCACGCGCGCGGGTGCCTCGGTCACCACGGTGCACCCGCTGGCCACGGCGGAGGAGTTCGCGGGGCAGCTCGGCGACTCGCGGGCCCGCTGGATCGTCACCGTCTCCCCGCTGCTGGACACCGCCCGCCGGGCCGCGGAACTCGCGGGCGGCGTGCGGGAGATCCTCGTCTGCGACAGCGCGCCCGGCCACCGCTCGCTCATCGACATGCTGGCGTCCGCCGCGCCCGAACCGGCCGTCGCCGTCGACCCGGCCGAGGACGTCGCCGCCCTGCCGTACTCCTCCGGCACCACCGGCACCCCCAAGGGCGTGATGCTCACCCACCGGCAGATCGCCACCAACCTCGCCCAGCTCGAGCCACTGATGCCGGCCGCACCGGGCGACCGAGTCCTGGCGGTGCTGCCCTTCTTCCACATCTACGGCCTGACCGCCCTCATGAACGCCCCGCTGCGGCTCGGCGCCACCGTCGTCGTGCTGCCCCGCTTCGACCTGCAGCAGTTCCTCGCGGCCATCCAGAACCACCGCGTCACCGGCCTCTACGTCGCCCCGCCGATCGTCCTCGCCCTCGCCAAGCACCCCCTGGTCGCCGACTACGACCTCTCCTCCCTGAAGTACATCGTCAGCGCCGCCGCCCCCCTGGACGCGAAACTCGCCGCCGCCTGCTCCCGGCGGCTCGGCCTGCCGCCCGTCGGCCAGGCGTACGGCATGACGGAACTCTCCCCGGGCACCCACGTCGTCCCCCTGGGCGCGATGAGCGCCGCACCGCCCGGAACCGTCGGCAAGCTGATCGCCGGCACCGAGATGCGCGTCGTCTCCCTGGACGACCCCGGCAAGGACCTCGGCGTCGGCGAGCCCGGCGAGCTCCTCATCCGCGGACCCCAGGTCATGAAGGGCTACCTGGGCCGCCCCGACGCCACCGCCGCCATGATCGACGAGGACGGCTGGCTGCACACCGGGGACGTCGGGCATGTCGACGCCGACGGCTGGCTGTTCGTCGTCGACCGCGTCAAGGAGCTGATCAAGTACAAGGGCTTCCAGGTGGCCCCCGCCGAACTCGAAGCCCTCCTGCTCACCCACCCCGGCATCGCCGACGCGGCCGTCATCGGCGCCTACAACGACGACGGGAACGAAGTGCCGCACGCCTACGTGGTGCGCGGGCCGGCCGCGCCCGACCTCTCGGAGAACGAGATCATGATGTACGTCGCCGAACGCGTCGCCCCCTACAAACGCGTCCGCCGAGTCACCTTCACCGACGGCGTGCCCAGGGCGGCCGGCGGCAAGATCCTCCGCCGGGAACTGCGAGGCCGTTCATGAGCCCCGTCGGCCGCTCCCGGGACCGGGGAGTCGAGACCCTCGCCCTCGACTCCCCGCACAACCGCAACGCCCTCTCCTCCGCGCTCGTCGGCGACCTGGCCGCCGCCCTCACCGAAGCCGGCAAGGACACCGGCGTACGCGCCGTCCTCCTCACCCACACCGGCAACACCTTCAGCGCCGGTGCCGACCTGCGCGACCCGCCCGGCCCCGACGCCCTGGTCGCCCTGCTCCGGCAGATCGTCGAGCTGCCCAAACCGGTCGTCGCGCGCGTCGCCGGACACGTCCGCGCGGGCGGCCTCGGCCTGCTCGCGGCCTGCGACATCGCGGGCGCGTCCACCGCGTCGACGTTCGCCTTCACCGAGGTCCGCATCGGCGTGGCTCCCGCCGTCATCTCCCTCCCGCTGCTGCCCCGCACCGACCCCCGCGCCCTCGCCCGCCACTACCTCACCGGCGAGCGCTTCGACGCCGCCGAGGCCGCCCGGACCGGCCTGGTCACGGCGGCGGGCGACGACGTGGACGCCGTACTGGAACCCGTACTGGACGGTGTGCGTCGCGCCTCACCACAGGCGCTGGCCGCGACGAAACGGCTGCTCACCGCTAGGGTGCTGGAGGCCTTCGACCGGGACGCGGCCGACCTGACCGCGCTCTCGGCCCGGCTGTTCGCCTCCCCGCAGGCCCGCGAGGGGATGACGGCCTTCCTCGAACGACGGGATCCGGAATGGGTGGTGTGAGCGGTGCCGTGAACACGGCCGACCGCGCGGAGCGCGTTCCCAAGCAGGACCGCAGCCGGGCCACCCGGCAACGGCTCCTCGAAGCCGCCGTGGCCTGCCTCGCCGCACACGGCTGGACGGGGTCCACGGTCTCCGTCGTCGCCGAACACGCCGGCGTCTCCCGCGGCGCCGCCCAGCACCACTTCCCGACCCGCGAGGACCTCTTCACGGCGGCCGTGGAGTACGTGGCGGAGGAACGCTCCGTCGCGCTGCGCGCCCTGTTCCCCGAGGGCGCGACGGCGGCGGACCGCCGCGAGGTGGTGGCCGCCCTGGTCGACCTCTACACGGGCCCCCTGTTCCGGGCCGCCCTCCACCTGTGGGTGGCCGCCTCCAACGAGGAGCAGCTGCGCGGCCGGGTGACCGAGCTGGAGGCCCGCGTCGGCCGCGAGACGCACCGCATAGCGGTCGACCTCCTCGGCGCCGACGAAGCCCGCCCCGGCGCCCGCGAAACCGTCCAGGGCCTCCTCGACATGGCCCGCGGTCTGGGCCTCGCCAATCTCCTCACCGATGACGCGGCCCGCCGGGAACGCGTGATCGAGCAGTGGGCCCGGCTGCTGGACGGGGCGCTGGACGGGGCGCTGGACTGAGCGGCGCCGGCCTGAGTCGCCGGCCGGGCCGCTCACGGACTGAGCCGCTCCACCCGCCAGCCTCCGCCGTCCTTCGCCACGTACCGCAGCCGGTCGTGCAGCCGGTTCTCCCGGCCCTGCCAGAACTCCACCGCCCGCGGCACCACCCGGAACCCGCCCCAGTGCGGCGGCACCGGCACCTGCTCACCCTCCGGGTAACGCGCCGCCAGCTCGGCGTACGCGGAGTCCAGGGCCTCCCGGCCCGCCACCACCGCGGACTGGACGCTGGCCCAGGCACCCAGCTGGGAGCCGTGCGGCCGGGTCCGGAAGTACGCGGCGGTCTCGTCCCGCCCGGTCCGCCGCGCGACCCCCGCCACGATCACCTGGCGGGCCATCGGGTGCCAGGGGAACAGCAGCGAGACGTGCGGGTTCTCGCCCAGCTCACGCGCCTTGCGGGAGTCGTAGTTGGTGTAGAAGACGAACCCCTGCTCGTCGAAGTGCTTCAGCAGCACCGTGCGGGAGCCGGGCCGGCCCTCCGCGTCCGCGGTGGAGACGACCACGGCGTTCGGCTCGAAGAGCCCGCCCTCCGTCGCGGCCTGCTTGAACCAGCGCGCGAACTGCTCGACGGGAGTCGCCGCCAGCTCGGCTTCCGAGAGCCCCGCGGCCCGGTACTGCTTGCGCATCGAGGCGAGATCGAAGGGAGCGGCGGGGTCGGCTTCGCGATCGGTCACGTCGGCCATCCTGCCGTATCCGGGCCGATGCGCCCGTGTCCTGCGTCACCCAGTGGCACTGAGTGCCGCAGCCCCTCCCCAAGCGCGGCACTCGGGGATATCGTGCTTGCTCCCGACCCGGTTGGACGACCGCCGACCGTACGGGGCAGCACAGGGGCGACCGCCAGGACCGCGAGCCGTCGACACGACCGTGGATCCGACGGACCCGCCCGATCCGACGGACCCGCCCGATCCGATGGTCCCGGCGGGTCCATGGGGACGGCCGCACCGCCCCCGCACCGGTCGCCACACATCACGATCACGAGGAGCCGCCTGATGTCCGACTTCGTACCCGGGCTAGAGGGAGTCGTCGCGTTCGAGACGGAGATCGCCGAACCCGACAAGGAGGGCGGCGCCCTCCGCTACCGCGGCGTCGACATCGAGGACCTGGTCGGGCAGGTCTCCTTCGGCAACGTCTGGGGCCTGCTCGTCGACGGGGCCTTCAACCCCGGCCTGCCGCCGGCGGAGCCCTTCCCGATCCCGGTCCACTCCGGCGACATCCGCGTCGACGTGCAGTCCGCGCTCGCCATGCTGGCACCCGTCTGGGGCCTGAAACCCCTGCTGGACATCGACGCCGAGCAGGCCCGCGCCGACCTCGCCCGCGCCGCCGTCATGGCCCTGTCCTACGTCGCCCAGTCGGCCCGCGGCCAGGGCCTGCCCATGGTCCCGCAACGGGAGATCGACAAGGCACGGTCCGTCGTCGAACGCTTCATGATCCGCTGGCGAGGCGAGCCCGACCCCAAGCACGTCGCCGCGGTCGACGCCTACTGGACCTCCGCCGCCGAGCACGGCATGAACGCGTCCACCTTCACCGCCCGCGTCATCGCCTCCACCGGCGCGGACGTGGCGGCGGCCCTCTCCGGCGCCGTGGGAGCCATGTCCGGCCCGCTGCACGGCGGCGCCCCCTCCCGCGTCCTGCACATGATCGAGGAGATCGAGCGCACCGGCGACGCCGAGGCCTACGTCAAGAAGACCCTCGACGCCGGCGAACGCCTCATGGGCTTCGGCCACCGCGTCTACCGCGCCGAGGACCCCCGCGCCCGCGTCCTGCGCCGCACCGCCCGCGAACTGGGCGCCCCGCGCTTCGAGGTCGCCGAGGCCCTGGAGAAGGCCGCCCTGGCGGAGCTCCACGCCCGCCGCCCCGACCGGGTCCTGGCCACCAACGTCGAGTTCTGGGCCGCCATCATGCTGGACTTCGCCGAGGTCCCGGCCCACATGTTCACCTCGATGTTCACCTGCGCCCGCACGGCCGGCTGGTCGGCGCACATCCTGGAACAGAAGCGCACCGGCCGCCTGGTCCGCCCCTCCGCCCGCTACGTGGGCCAGGGCTCCCGCGACCCGCGCGACATCGAGGGGTACGCCGACATCGCGGACTGACGAGTCCGGTAGCACCTGGCGAGTCCTGCGGAACGCAGACGACCCGCGAGTCTGGTTCCTCCAGTGGAGGAGCCGGCCGGACGTACCGGCGACTCGCGGGTCGGGTGACTGCTCGGGATCGGGCCGGCTGCACGCGTCTCTCACGCGCTGGTCCGGCACCGCACTCGGTGTGGTGACGGGCCGCTAGCCCGCAGCCACCTCACGCGTCCGGTTCTCATACATCTGCCGAACCACCTCCCTTCGTGTGTACGCCACACCCTAGGAACCGGTCGGGCCGCCGATCAATCGGTTTTTCGAGTCGACAGGGGAGCCGCCGGGCCCAGCGGGCCCGGTGCCGCTGATCGAGGCCGTCACCGGCTCGCCCCGCACCCCCCATGACGGGGGCGTATGCCGAGTTTCCGCAGTACAACGATTTCTGCAATCTTGCGGGAACTCGGTGTGTGCTGCATCACGTTCGAGTTGAATGAAGGCCAGTGAGCGAACCGACGTACCGTACGGCGGACGCAGCCTGCAGGGGGTCCAGGTGAGTGCTTCCCGGCGTAGTGGGACCACCGACGAGCTGGGACCGGACGAGCCGGAACAGCCCGAGCGGGACGGCGCGGATTTGTTGGCCGCGCTCCTCGACGGGATGGACGCCGCCCTGTGCGCCTTCGACGCGCAGGGCATCGTCACCCACTGGAACCGCGAGGCGGAGCGGATCCTGGGCTGGACCGCGGCCGAGGCCGTGGGACGGCAGGGATTCGCCGGGTGGGCCGTGCGCCGGGCGGACGCCGCGGAGGTCGAGGAGCGGCTGCTGTCCGCGATGCGGGCCCCGGGGCGGCAGGTGCACGAGTTCGCGCTGCTGACCAAGGACGGCGGGCGGGTGCTGGTGCGCACCCAGTCCGCGGCCGTACGCGGTCCCGACGGCGGGCCCGCGGGGGTGTACTGCGCGTTCAGCGAGGTGCACGCGCAGATCGACCTGGAGCGGTCCATCGCGCTGAGCGAGGCCCTGCTGGAGGATGCCAGCTGGGGTGTCGTGCTGGTCGACGTGGATTTGCGCCCCGCGGTCGTGAACGCCCACGCGGCGCGTGCGCTGGGCGCCGGACGCACGTCCGTACTGGGCCGGCCGCTCGGGGATCTGCTCGCGCAGGGCGTGGAGGAGCTGGAGAACGCGCTGACGCACGTGCTGGCGGAGGGCGCGCCGCCCGCGCCCGCCGAGGTCTGGGTGAGCGTGCGCACCTCGGAGGGCGAGCGGCGCCGGTGCTGGCGCAGCGGGTTCGTGCGGCTGGCGTCTCCGCTGGCGGAGGAGCCGGTGCCGCTGGGCGTCGGCTGGCTCTTCGAGGACATCACCGAGGGCAAGCAGGCCGAGCAGGAGGCGGCCCTGCTGCGCTTCCGCGGCAACCAGCTGCACCGCGCGGCGCGTGCGGCGGCCGAGTGCGAGGACCCGGCGGAGGCGGCGGTCGTCCACCTGGACTTCGCGCTCGCCGGGTTCGCCGACCACGCCCTGATCGACCGGGTCGTGGGCGGGGCGGTGGCCGACACCGACGCGTCGGAGCCGGTCCGGCTGGTCCGGGTCGCGGCCACGCCGTCCGGCGCGCCCGGGCCGAGCGTGCCGACCGGGACGGCCGGGATGCCGGTCCGTTACGGCGAGGCGCATCCGGCGGTGCAGTGCGTGGAGCGGGCGGGTTCGGTGCGGGCCAGCGCCGGTGCCCGGGCGGTGCGGGCCGAGCAGGTGCGCGAGTGGGCCGCGGCCCGGCAGTGGCCGGCGGACACGGTGCACGGCCTGTGCACCGTGCTGCGCAGCCGGGGCCGGACGCTGGGCGTCGTCACCTTCCTGCGGGGCGCTGGACGAAGCGCGTTCGAACGCCCCGACGCGATGTACGCCGAGGACGTGGCGGTCCGCATCGCGACGGCGCTGGACCTGGCCGGCGCGGTGGAGGAGCGGTAGCGGAGGCGTGGAACGGCCGGGACCGGCCTGTGTCCCGGCCCTGGGCGGTGCGCTTGCGGGGGCTCGGGCGGCAGGTCCGGCGCTGGGCCTGGCCGGCGCGGTGGAGGGGCGGTAGCGGAGGCGTGGAACGGCCGGGACCGGCCTGTGTCCCGGCCCCGGACGGTGCGCTTGCGGGGGCTCGGGCGGCGGGCCCGGTGCCCGGGGCCGGGCCCGCCGCCGCGGGGATCTGAGCGCCGGGCCGGGTCCGTGACGGCGGGTTTCGCCAGGCCCCGCGCTGTGGCGCGCTGCGGGTCCGGGTGAGGACCGCACGCCGCGCCGGATGCCGCGCCCCGCGCGTGACGCCGGACGCCGCGCCGGACGCCGCGCCGGACGCCGCGCCGGACGCCGCGCCGGACGCCGCGCCGGACGCCGCGCCGGACGCCGCGCGCCGCGCGCCGGGCCGCAGTCGCTCAGCGGCGGTAGAAGATCCGGTCCCGGTACTGCTCCAGTACGCGTCCGTTCCAGTCGTGGCCGCCGTCCACGTTGCCCGAGCGCAGCAGTGGGGGCTCGATGCCCCGGTCGGCGAGGGTGGCGGCCGCCGTCGCCATCACGGCCTGGAGGAGGGCGCTTGTGACGACCGTGGAGGCGGGTGCGAAGGGCGCCGGGACGGTGTCGAGGGTGAGTTCCGCGTCGCCGACGGCGATCTTGGAATCCAGCACGATGTCGCAGTGGTCCTTGAGGAAGGTGCCGGAGGTGTGCCGCGACTTGGTCTGCGAGGCGTACGCCACCGAGGTCACGCCGATGACCCGTACGCCGAGCGCGCGGGCGTTCAGGGCCATCTCCACGGGCAGGGCGTTGCGCCCGGAGAGGGAGACGATCACCAGGGCGTCGCCCTCGCGCAGCGGCGAGGAGTCCAGTACGGCGCTCGCGAGGCCGTCGACGCGTTCCAGCGCGGAGCCGAGCGTCGCCGGCATCACGTCCACGCCGACGACGCCGGGCACGGCGAGCAGGTTCATCAGGGCGAGTCCGCCGGCGCGGTAGACGACGTCCTGGGCGGCGAGGGAGGAGTGACCGGCGCCGAAGGCGAAGAGCCGACCACCGTTCTGCACCGTGTCGGCGAGCAGCGTGCCGGCCGCCTCCACGCTGTCGGCCTCCTCGTCGCGGACGCGTCGCAGGAGGTCGATCGCGGCGTCGATGAACTGGCCGGCCGGCTTGCGGTCGCTCATGCGGGACCCCTTCGGTGTGGCTGCGTCGCGGATCACCGTGCGGTCTGGACCAGTGCGGTGTCAATACGGCGTCAACGCGGCACAGTGGGCCGCACGGGCCCGGGTTTCCACGGCGAGGCACGGTTGTCGGTGGTATGCGTCAGAATTGAATCCAGGGCCAGCGCACGCGCCGGTGGGCCGTAGCCTCCGGCAATCTCATCAAGGGGCACGAATGTCCGGACTGATCGACACCACGGAGATGTATCTCCGCACCATCCTCGAGCTGGAGGAGGAAGGCGTGGTCCCCATGCGCGCCCGGATCGCCGAGCGGCTCGACCAGAGCGGCCCGACGGTCAGCCAGACGGTGGCGCGGATGGAGCGCGACGGTCTGGTGTCCGTGGCGGCCGACCGGCATCTGGAGCTGACCGACGAGGGCCGTCGGCTGGCCACCCGCGTGATGCGCAAGCACCGGCTCGCGGAGTGCCTGCTCGTCGACGTGATCGGCCTGGAGTGGGAGCAGGTGCACGCCGAGGCCTGCCGCTGGGAGCACGTGATGAGCGAGGCCGTCGAGCGCCGCGTGCTGGAGCTGCTGCGGCACCCGACCGAGTCGCCGTACGGCAACCCGATCCCGGGCCTGGAGGAGCTGGGCGAGACGGACATCGCCGACCCGTTCCTGGACGAGGGCATGGTGTCCCTCGCCGACCTGGACCCGGGGCCGGAGGGCAAGACGGTCGTCGTGCGCCGTATCGGCGAACCGATCCAGACGGACGCGCAGCTGATGTACACGCTGCGCCGGGCGGGCGTGCAGCCCGGTTCGGTGGTGAGCGTGACGGAGTCGGCGGGCGGCGTGCTGGTGGGCAGCGGCGGCGAGGCGGCCGAGCTGGAGGCGGACGTCGCCTCCCACGTGTTCGTCGCCAAGCGCTGAGTGGTCGTTGGGTCGTCAACTTCCCGCCAGGTGAGGGGAATTTGCGCCACCGAGCCGATCCCGTCGTTTCCTGGATTCAGTGCGCCGAATCGCAGCGCCCGAACGCTTCGCGTGCGAGGCTGTCGCGTGAGGCATATGACGTGCGGGGCCCTTGACCGTGGCGTGACAGCGATGTCGCCAGGTCGGAGAGGGGCCGGACGGAGAGGGGTGGGGCGTGCCGGAGAGATGCAGAGGGCCCCGGCGCCATGTGGCGCCGGGGCCTGTCCTCCCCTGTGCTGACCCGGAGCCCCGAGCTCTCAGGGTCAATCCCCTCGGACCGTTTTCCCCGAGCGGTCCGCCTCCCGTTGAAGATCTCCCCCCGGCGACGGCGATCAATCCCTGAGAGGTGTCACTCGAATGAGGGGTGTTGCCCGCCGGAACGGCATTCTCGAATAGATATTCGATACTCTGCGGACGTCGATCGGTCGCGGACACCACGGCAGGTCTCGCGGGCACCACGGCAGGTACGGCAAGGCACGGCAAGGCACGGCAGGCAGAACACGGTCCGAGCGGAGCTTGGGGGTGCCAGGACCTATGGCGCGGCGCATCGACGTGACCGGCGCGGGCGGCGTACGCCTCGCGGCCTGGGAGTTCGGCGACCCTCCCAAGACCGACCACCGGACGCATGGCACGGCGTCCGGGGACACTGCCCCGGCGGACCCGGTCCCCGGGAGTGCCACGTACGGGGCCGGTGACCTGCCGGGCGTGCTGCTACTGCACGGCCTGATGGGCCGCGCCTCGCACTGGGCCCCCACCGCCCGCTGGCTCTCCGAGCGTCACCGGGCCGTCGCCCTCGACCAGCGCGGCCACGGCCGCAGCGACAAGCCCCCGCGGGCGTCCTACACCCGCGAGGCCTACGTCGAGGACCTGGAGGCCACCCTGGAGCAGCTCGGCCTCGGCCCGGCCGTCCTGATCGGCCACGCCATGGGCGCGCTGACCGCCTGGCAGCTCGCCGCCAAACGCCCCGACCTGGTCCGCGGCTTGATCATCTGCGACATGCGGGCCTCCGCGCTCGGCGCCGCCTCGCAGCACACCTGGACCGAGTGGTTCCGCGCCTGGCCGGTCCCCTTCGCCACGCTCGCCGACGTACGCAAGTGGTTCGGCGAGGACGACCCGTGGGTGGAGCGGCCGAACCCGGCCCGGGGCGCGTTCTACGCCGAGGTGATGGCCGAGTCCCCGGACGGCTGGCGGCCCGTCTTCGAGCCGGAGCAGATGCTCAGGTCCCGCGAGACCTGGGTCTACGACGCCCACTGGGAGGAGCTGGCCCAGGTGCGCTGCCCGACCCTGGTCGTCCGCGGCCTCGACGGCGAGCTGGGCCGTGCCGAGGCGCAGGAGATGGTCCGCGTGCTGCCCCGCGGCCAGTACGCGGAGGTCGCCGACGCCGGCCACCTCGTCCACTACGACCAGCCGGAGGCGTGGCGGGCGGCCATCGAACCCTTCCTGGACTCCCTCCGGGAGGGCTGACCGTCCCCGGGACGACCCGTCACCCCTTGCTGACCGCCGTCAGGATCTCCGGCAGCCGCCCCGCCGTGCGCGGCGCGGCCAGCCGCAGACCGAGCAGCGTCAGCACGGCGCCGTACACCGCGCCCACCGGAAGCAGCGGCCGGCCGCCGTCGCCGCCCTCGCGCACGTTCAGCCAGATCGTCCAGGAAGAGCACTTCGGGGTTGTGCAGCAGCGCCGCCGCGAGGCCGGTCTTCTTCCGCATGCCGGTCGAGTAGTCGACGACCAGTTTGTGCTGGGCTCCGGACAGGTCGAGCACGTCGAGCAGCTGCGTGGCCCGCTTGTCCACCTCGGACCCGGGCAGTCCGCGCAACCGCCCCGTGTAGGCGAGCAGTTCCCGTCCGGACAGCCGTTCGAACAGCCGCAGGCCCTCGGGCAGCACCCCGATCCGGGCCTTCACCTCCACCGGGTCACGCCAGACGTCGTGCCCGACGACCTCGACCGACCCCTGATCCGGCCTGAGCAGCCCGGTCACCATGGACAGGGTGGTGGTCTTCCCCGCCCCGTTCGGCCCGACGAGCCCGATGAACTTGCCCGCGGGGCAGCTCCAGGTCGATCCCGCCCACGGCGACCTGCTGCCCGAACCGCTTCCAGAGCCCCCGCACACGCACGGCGCTACAAGCCACCACGTCTCCCTCCGTCGAGTCGAAACCCTACGGGGGAACGGGGCGACCCCGACGATCTCTAGCGATCCCGGCCGCACGCGTAGGCGAGCGGCGAGATCAACTCCTCCACGTCCGGCAGCCACCGGTTCGCCGGTGTGGGCCGGCAGGCCCACTGCACGGCCCCCCGAGTCCCGTACCGGGTGGGCGGCGCGGCCACGTACGTCCCTTCCCCCAGCGCCGTCAGGTCGAGGGACAGCGGCGACCACCCCAACCGCCGCACGAGGTCCGGCACCTTCACCGCGGCTCCCGGGAGGACGAAGAACCGCATGCGCCGGTCCGGCGTCAGCGTCACCGGCCCGAGCGTCGACTCCATCCGCTCCATCCGGGCCAGGGCCAGAAATCCCGCGGTCTCGGGCACGTCGATCGCGTCGAAGGTCCGCCCCGTGGGCAGCAGGATCGACGCCGTCGGCTGTTTCTGCCACATCCGGCGGGCCACGGTCGCGCTGCCCGTCGCCTGCGTCGCCCAGTCCTCGCGCGCCGGGTGCGCGCCCGGGGCGGCGCACGCGGGGTCCGCGCAGGAGCAGTGCTGCGCGCCGTCGCCGGCTACCAGCCAGGTGCCGGGGAACACGTCCCAGTGGCGCTCCTCGGCGTAGCGTACGGCGGTCTCCAGCAGCGATGTGCCGCGCTGCTGGGGGATCTGAGCGGCTTCGGTGCCGGGGATGGTCTCTTCCACGTGGGACTCAACTCCCTTGCTCACCGGTGGTTACGGGGGCTGTGCGCGCGGGGGAGGAGCATCGATTCCGCATCCGGGGCGCATGGGTGCATGCATGGGGGCGCGCGGGAGGATTCGCCACAGGAGCTGGGTAGCCACGTGTGGGGCCGGCGTCAGCCGTTGCTCCGGCAATCCTCGCAAGCTTCGTAAGTCTCGCATTGTCGGCACATCGACGGGGCATTGATCTTCACGGCCGGGACTTTTCGTCCGCCGGGACAGCACCGAGACCGCATGAGACCGCATGAGACCGCATGGGGGTTACGCCATGGCCGCAAGGCCGCTCGTCGCGCGGCAGCCGAACGAACGACTGCAGGCGCTCATTCAGGAAGCGGGCTGCTCGAACGCGGGCCTCGCCCGCCGGGTCAACATGTGCGGGGTCGAGCACGGTCTCGACCTGCGGTACGACAAGACGTCCGTGGCCCGCTGGCTGCGCGGACAGCAACCCCGCGGCCGGGCACCGGCGATCATCGCCGAGGCGCTCGGGCGCAAGCTGGGCCGCACGGTCACGATCGACGAGATCGGCATGGCCAACGGCAAGAACCTCGCGTCGGGCGTCGGCCTCCAGTTCTCGCCGACGGTACTGGGAGCCATCGAGCAGGTCTGCGAGTTGTGGCGCAGCGACGTGGGACGCCGGGACTTCCTGTCCGGCTCGTCCGTCGCCGCGTCCGCGCTCGTCGAGCCCAGCCGGGACTGGCTGATTTCCGCCCCCGACTCACAGGTGTCGCGCGCGGCCGGGCCGCGGGTGGGCCAGTCCGACGTGGCGGCCGTGCGGGCCATGACGCAGGCGCTGGTGGACCTGGACCACCAGTACGGCAGCGGGCACGTGCGCCCGGTCGTCGTGCACTACCTGAACAGCGTCGTCTCCGGCCTGCTCGCCGGCTCCTACCGGGAGTCGGTCGGACGGGAGTTGTTCGCGACGGTCGCCCGACTGACCGAACTGGCCGGATACATGGCCGTCGACACCGGGCAACCGGGCCTCGCCCAGCGGTACTACATCCAGTCGCTGCGGCTGGCGCAGGCGGCCGGGGACCGGGGCTACGGCGGGTACGTTCTCGCCGCGTCCATGAGCCACCTGGCCGCGCAGCTCGGAAACCCGCGTGAGATCGCGCAGTTGGCGCGAGCGGCGCAGGAGGGAGCGCGCGGGCGGGTGACGCCGCGCGCGGAGGCGATGTTCCACGCGGCCGAGGCCCGCGGCCACGCGCTGCTGGGCGACGTACGGGCGGCCCACACGGCGGCCGGGCGGGCGGTCGGCGCGATGGAGGCGGCCGATCCGGCCTCCGGGGACGATCCGGTGTGGATCGCGCACTTCGACGAGGCCTATCTGGCCGACGAGTTGGCGCACTGCCACCGGGACCTCGGGCAGGCCGACGCGGCGGCACGGTACGCGCGGCAGTCCCTGGACGGGCATCCGGAGTCGCGGGCGCGCAGGCGGGCCATCGGCCATGTGCTGCTCGCCACCGCTCAGGTGCAGCAGCGCGAGGTCGAGCAGGCCTGCAACACCGCGACGAAGGCCGTGGAACTCCTCGAGACGCTGCGCTCGAACCGGGGCGCCGAGTACCTGGAGGACTTCCAGGCCCGGCTGGAACCGTACCGGGAGGAGGCGGTGGTGAGGGAGTTCGGGGCGCGGCTCGACCTGCAGGCCGCCGCGTGAACGAACGGGCCGCGGACGCGTGAACGTGCGGGAAACGACGGCGCGGTGAGCGGCAGGCGCCATGAGCAGCGCGCCGCGGCCTGGTTTTGTTACTGCTGTCACAGGGAAGGAGTTCACGCCCCATGCGGCGTGGCAGTGGGCTCCGGGGACCCGGTAGCGTGAGCCGACGATTCCGAAGGTCCCCCATTCGTAGGAGTCCCGGTGACGCAGAGTGGACAGGGCGAGGAGCCCTCGGCGCGGCAAGCGCACGAAGGCGTCGTGCTGCCCTCGGACGGCGGCGAGCCCTTGCTGCCGGGCTCGGCCGGCGGACCCGCCGGCCCGCGGGCGGGTCGGCCCGTGTCCGCCTCGGCGCCGCCCGGCGGCCAGGCCTGGGACCGGCCGTGGGGCCCCGAGCAGCAGCAGAGCCCGGCGCAGGGCCAGGGCGGCCAGGGCTGGCCCACGCCGCCCGGCGCCCAGCCCTGGGGGACCTCGGAGACCGACCCGTCGGCCGCTCAGCCGCCCGCCCAGCAGTCCGCCTCGCCTGCCTGGCCGGCGCAGAGCGGCCCGGCAGAGGCACCCGGCGCCCTGCCGCCCCAGGCGGGCCCGGGTCCGCTGCCTCCCGAGGGCGCGCAGGCCCCGGCGTACGGCGGACCGGCCGACGGCCAGGCGTACGGATCGCAGCCGTCGTACGGCCGGCACGGTCAGGCGCCCGCGCCCCAACCGTTGTACGGGCAGCACGGGCAGCACGGGCAGCACGGGCAGCATGGGCAGCACGGCCCGCACGGGCAGCATGGGCAGCACGGCCCGTACGACCAGCACGGCCAGCCGACCGCGCAGCCGCATCAGCCGCATCAGCCGCATCAGCCGCATCAGCCGCATCAGCCGCATCAGCCACACGCGTCGCAGGCGCCCCAGTCGTACGCGCCGTACCCCTCCGTGCTCCCGGCGCCCGCCGACGAGGGTGCCACCCAGTACCTGCCGCCGGTCGGGACACCCGCGGACGAGGGCGCCACGCAGTACATACCCCCCGTGGCCCCGGGAGCGCTGCCTCCCGAGAGACCCGCCCAGCCGCACGCCGAGTCGACGCAGTTCCTCGGCCCGGCACCGCAGTACCCCGCGCAGCCCACGGCCGGCTACCAGCCCGCCCCCGCCGCGCCCGCCCCCCATCCCGACGCCGAGGCCACGCAGTTCATCGCGCCCGTGCCCGGCGGCCCCGCCCCGGCCCCGTACGGTGCCGCGCCCGGCGGTGACGAGGGCCGGCAGCCGCCGGCCGAGTTCGACAACCTCTTCCGCAGCGCGCCGGGCGCCGACGGCCCCGCCTCCGCCACCCAGCAGCTGCCCGCCTTCGACGAGCCGCAGCATCCGCGCCCCGGCGACCAGCCCGCGTACGCCCCGCAGGGCCCGGGCGGCGGCGGTAGTGGTGGCGGCAGGCGACGCGGGCACGACGGCGGTGGCGGCCGGGGCGGCCGGGGTGGCCGCGGCGGGCGGGCCGGTTCGCGCCTGCCGCTCCTCGCGGCCGTGGGCGTCGGTATAGCCGTCGTCGGTGTCGGCGCCGGCGCCATGATGGCCGGCGGCGGTGGCGAGGAGGACGAGGGCGGCAACCAGACGGTGTCCGCCACGGCCCCGGTCTCCGAGTCCGCGTCGGCCTCCGCCTCGCCGTCCGTCGACCCGGTCCGGCAGCAGGCCGTCGAGCTGGACAAGCTCCTGGCCGAGAGCGGCACCGGCCGGACCGCGGTGATCAACGCCGTCGGCGACGTGAAGTCCTGCGACAACCTGCCCAAGGCGGCCAAGGACCTGCGCGAGGCCGCCAAGCAGCGCACCGGGCTGGTCACCAGCCTCTCCCAGCTGTCCGTGGACAAGCTGCCGCAGCACACCGAGCTGACCACCGCCCTCACCAAGGCGTGGAAGGCCTCGGCGTCGGCCGACAACCACTACGCGGCCTGGGCCGACCAGACGGCCGGCAAGAAGGGCTGCAAGAAGGGCAAGGCCCGCACCACCAGCCATACGCAGGCCGGCAACCGGGACAGCGGCACGGCGAGCAAGGAGAAGACCGAGGCCGCCAAGCTGTGGAACACCATCGCCAAGAAGTACGGCCTGACCGAACGGCAGCCCACCCAGCTGTGACCCGCCGGGTGGGCGGCCCCCCGGTCGCCCGCCCGGCTCGTTCAGGTCACGTCGGCGTTCTGCAGGGTCCGGGTGGTGTCCACGGCGCCGTCGCGGGCCGACACCAGGCGGCCCTGGCGTACGACCTGGAGGGTGACCTCGGCGTTGACCAGGCGCGGGAATCCGACCGACGCCAGCTTGTCCGCGAACTCCCACTGGAGGGGCGGGGTGAGCCCGCCCGTGTCGATCTTCAGCCCGTCGTCGAGGGAGCGGGTCAGGGTGTCGGCGCTGACCTCGCCGTCGCCGAGCGACTCGACGGCCGCCTTGAGGACGGTGTACGCGATCCAGGTGGTCTGCACCCCGGCGTCCGCCGCGTCGACGTTGTTGTCCCCGAACGACTGCTCCTTGATCACCTTCTTCATCCCGTCCCAGGCCGGGTCGTTCACCGCCGGGT
This sequence comes from Streptomyces sp. NPDC097107, assembly GCF_044762405.1. Classification (NCBI taxonomy): domain Bacteria; kingdom Bacillati; phylum Actinomycetota; class Actinomycetes; order Kitasatosporales; family Streptomycetaceae; genus Streptomyces; species Streptomyces sp. NPDC097107. The sequence continues at coordinate 257,478 of NZ_JBIWEF010000004.1, forward strand.
ACCAGCCGGTGACGTACGCCCCCTCGTAGGGACCGGACGCCCCGCCGCTCGCGTTGATCGTGGTCTGGTCGACGCTGCCCAGCACGCTCGCGGTACCCACCTCGGGGTACTCCTCGCGCGCCCGCCGGAAGGAGTCCATGAAGGTGCCGGTGCGGTCTCCGAGGACGGGCACCACGCACCCCGGTTCGGCCGGGTCGGTGGTCGTGCGCTCCAGCGCCTGCCCGGACTGCCCGTCGTACTCGGTGGCGTCCTCCGCCGCCCGCTGGTCGTGGGCCCGCTCGTGCCCGCCCGCGGTCAGCCCCGAGTCGAGCAGCACGGGCAGCTGGTCGCCCGCGATGGTGTCGGGCCGGACCAGCGTGACGGGCCCGCACGAGTCGGCGAGCGTGCTGCCGAGGCCGGCCAGCAGCGCCGGCTGACCGCCGTTCACCGGGTAGGACAGCGGGCTGGTGAACTCCGTGTTCGTGATGCCGTAGCCGCCGATGTACGGGATGCCGGCGCCCTCCAGCACGGGGAAGAAGGAGTCGGCGTGCTGGCTGTAGGAGCCGACGACGGCGACCGCGTTCTCCTTGACGGCGCGCCGGGCGCACTTCGCGGCGGTGATGCCGTCGTTGTGGTCGTTGCAGGTCAGGACGTTGAGTTCGCGGCCGGCGAGGCCGCCCCGGTCGTTGATCCAGCGGGCGTAGGCCTGCGCGAAGGCGGGCAGACCCGGCTTGTTGGTCGCGCCCGTGTCCTGCGGGGCCCAGGTCATGACGGTGATCGGATCGTCCCCGGAGCCCCCCGTGGCACCGGGGACGATCCCGCAGCCGACGGCGAGCGACGCACACGCCACCAGGGCGCCCGCGGACAGGGCGCCGGTGCGAGTGGCCCGGGAGCGGCAGATCAGGCCGCGGAGGAAGGTGCTGCGGGTGGGTCGCCTGCCGGTCATGTACCCGCACGATTCCGTCACACGGCTAACCTGTAAGTGATCTGCGGTCAACACGTGGTGACGCGGGAGTGAATTACGGGGGCCGGCGAGGCACGGGTGGAGGGGAACGTACGATCGATGACCGTGCAAGGTTCGGAGAACTCTTCCCGTCGCGGCCGTCGCTCCTCCACCATGGGCGGCATGCCACTCAACGACATGCCGTGGTGGCGCTGGCGCAGCCAGGTGCGTTCAGCGCTGCACATGCTCTCCGCCCCCGCCTTCCAGCGGGACGTCTGGCTGGCCGGTGTGGACGGCTACGGCGACGTCACCGACGCGGTGTACCGGCTGGTGGAGGACACCTGGCTGGATCACTGGTCCGCCGAGAAGTACGTGGGCACGGTCTTCCGCGACTCGCAGGAGGCGGCGCTCGTCGACACCGCCGTGCTGCGCGTACTGCGGATCATGCACCAGGTGGGGCCGGACGCGCCCGTGCACGCCTACCTCGACCACCCGGACTGGCCGGAGGCGGTGCGGGCGGCGCGCGACGCGCACGTGCGGCTGGCCGCCGGTGACGGCGAGGACCCGGAGGTGGAGCCGCGCACACTGGAGGTGCTGCAGATCCTGACCCGGTCCGCCTGACGGGACGCCCGCCGGGAGCGGGTCCGGATATGGGACCCTGTCCTGCATGAACGAGCAGTCCTCCGCGGCCGCCTCCCGGGCCGCCGCCCCGGCCGACCAGTACGTCCTCACCCTGTCCTGCCCCGACAAGCAGGGCATCGTGCACGCCGTTTCGAGCTACCTGTTCATGACCGGCTGCAACATCGAGGACAGCCAGCAGTTCGGCGACCACGACACGGGACTGTTCTTCATGCGCGTCCACTTCTCGGCCGACGAGCCGGTGACCGTGGACAAGCTGCGCGCCAGCTTCACGGCCATCGGTGACGCCTTCCACATGGACTGGCAGATCAACCGGGCCGACGAGAAGATGCGCATCGTGCTCATGGTCAGCAGGTTCGGGCACTGCCTGAACGACCTGCTCTTCCGGGCCCGGATCGGCGCGCTGCCGGTGGAGATCGCGGCGGTGGTGTCCAATCACACCGACTTCGCCGAGCTGGTGGGGTCCTATGGCATCCCCTTCCACCACATCCCCGTGACGAAGGACACCAAGGCGGAGGCCGAGGCGCGCGTCCTGGAGATCGTGCGCGAGGAGAACGTCGAACTCGTGGTGCTGGCCCGCTACATGCAGGTCCTCTCGGACGACCTGTGCAAGCAGCTCAGCGGCCGGATCATCAACATCCACCACTCCTTCCTGCCGAGCTTCAAGGGCGCGAAGCCGTACCACCAGGCGCACGCACGGGGCGTGAAGCTGATCGGCGCGACCGCGCACTACGTGACGGCCGACCTCGACGAGGGGCCGATCATCGAGCAGGAGGTCGAACGGGTCGGCCACGACGTCACGCCGGACCAGCTGGTCGCGGTCGGGCGGGACGTGGAGTGCCAGGCGCTGGCGCGGGCCGTGAAGTGGCACGCGGAGCGGAGGATTCTCCTGAACGGTCGCCGGACGGTGGTGTTCGCCTAGCGGGGTGGGAGTTCTGGTTCAGCGGCGGCTGCGGGTGGCCGGTGGTTGCTCGCGCCCGCGCGGCGGAGCCGCAATCTCACAGGGGCCCCGCGCCCCTGAAGGGGCGTCCACCGCACGCCCTCAAGAGGCGCGGGGAACTGCGCGGCCAGCCACGACGCCCCCGCATCCGCCGGCGAGACGGTCACCGCCCCCTACATCCGGCTCAAACTCGCCGCCGCGAACAGCACGTCCCTGATCGCCTCCCGGTCGCCCAGCTGACCCGCCGCCGCCTCCGCCGGAGGCACATGGCCCGCGGCCAGCCGGCAGAACTCCACGCCGTCCAGGGCGACGTGGGCCACCTCGTGCTCGGCGGAGCCCACCGCGCCCGGGGAGTCGAGCGGGATGAGCCACTCGCCGCCGCCCGAGCCCTCGATCTCCAGCCGCAGGCTGCGTCCCGGCTCACCCGCCGTGACCAGGTGCGGGCGGACGCCCGGAGTGGCCAGCCCGGCCCGGCGGCGCGCCGCCAGGACGCCCGGCAGTATCCGGGCCGCGAGGTCGATCATGCGGTTCAGATGGCGCGCGGAGGGCGGCTCGTACGGGTAGTCCACCGCGTCGGCGATGTCCTCCGCGTGCACCCAGCACTCGAACGCCCGGTCCAGCATCGCGTCGTGCAGCGGCAGCTCGAAGTCGCCGTACGACACCGGCATCCGGCCCGCGTCGCCGGTGAACGACACGGTGCGGACGATGCCGTGGCTCTGCTCGCGCCAGGGAGCGCGCACCGCGCGGGTGGGCGGGAAGTGCGAGGCCCGCCAGTACGCCTCGGTCCGGCCGGCCGGCGCGGGGGTGGGCGCGGTGATGTCGCCCAGCGGGTCGTCGAGGCCCAGGGGGACCGCGACCAGCCCGTCCACCGTCAGCAGGTGGGCGATGACCCCGGCGACGGTGGTACGGCGGCTCGCGGCCTCGTCGGCCTCGAACCAGCGCAGCCGCACCGGCGCGTGCCACTCGGCGTCGCCGATGTCCTGCAGCAGCGCGTCCAGCCGCGCGGTCTCGGCGTCGTACGGCGTGGCCCACTCCGGTACCGGGATGCGCGGCGGACGCCGCTCCAGACACCTGTCCAGGACCCGGGTGCGCAGGGCCGGGTCCAGGTCGAGGCTCTCCGGTCGCTGGAGCAGCGCGACGGCCTCACGCAGCCGCAGCGCCTCCTCGGCGCAGGCGTCGCACTCGCCGAGATGCTTCTCGACGGCCGTGGCCTCCTCGGCCGAGCAGGCGGCCAGTGCCCATGCCCCGAGGAGCGACGTCAGCACGTGGTGCCCCAGCGCGACCGCCGCCCCGCCCGGCGCCGCGTCGGGCAACGTCCGCCCGCCGTCCTCGACGGACGCACGGGGCAGCGGTATCCGCGGACCGGGACCGGATCCGCCGCCTCCGCCTTGGGACGCCGGCTCGTCGGGCCCACCGACTCCGGGGTGAGGCGTAGGTCCATCGAGCCCACCAGGCCGCCCCTCAGGCCTATCAGCTCCACCAGGCCGCCCCTCAGGCCCACCAGGACCTTCGCCGGGCGCCGGTGCGCCGGGCCCGTCGCCTCCGCCACGGTGTCCACGCCCTCCCGGGGCACCGGGCAGGGCGTTGCCGCCTTCGGACGCACCGGGGCGCCCGGGACCGCCGAGCGTGCCGGGTACGTCGGGCCCCGCCTGCCTCGCCTGCCCCACCTGCCTCGCCTGCCCCACCGTCCCCCCGGCGCCTTCCCCGGCCCCCTCGGCGCCCGAGCGGTCGGGAGCCTCGAAGCCCCCGTTGCCGTCGTACGCCCCCTTCATGCCGCACCCCCGTATCCCGGCGGCGCCCCGGGGGTCTCCGGGGCGCCGGCGTAGCGGGCGGTGGAGAGGAGCTGCAGGCCGAGGCGGAGGCGGCGGCGGGCCTCGTCCTCCGTGACGCCGAGGTCGGCGGCGGTCTGGCGGTAGTCGCGGCGCTGGAAGTAGGCCAGTTCCAGGGCGGCCCGCAACGGGGCCGGCATGGACTGGACGATGTAGTCGGCGCGGGCGGCGACCGAGGCGTGGCGCACCTTGCTCTCCAGCTCCTCGGTGGTGCCTGGTCCGCCTCGGGCGAGGGCGGCCGTCTCGGTGGCGCGCAGCCGCTGCACGGCGAGGCGGTGGGTCAGCGTGGCGACCCACGTGCGCAGCGGGCCCTGCCGGGGGTCGTAGGCGTCCGGGTGTTCCCAGACGTGCGCGAAGACGTCGCGCGTGATGTGGTCGGCGGCCCGCTCGTCACCGAGCACGCGGTGCGCCAGGCCGTGCACGAGTGAGGCGAACCGGTCGTAGAGCTCGCCCAGGGCGGCGGCCTCGCCACGCGCGAGCCGCTGCTGCATCTTGCGGTCCCAGCGCAGTGGTACGTCCCTCTTCGTCATACGGCTCCTTCACCCCCTGTGCGGTCCTCTGCTCGTTCCGTACTCGTGCGTGCTCGCTCTCCGGCCCGCCGGTCTCCAGCCTGCGGCCACCGTCTCCCCGAATGTAGTCGGCACGTCCGACACCGCACGCCCCTTTGTGCCAATGCGCGCCCCCGACGGCCCGCAGGTGGTAAACGCCTCCGACGCGCCTCACCTACCCTCTATCGTGCGACCGGATTCGATCGAACAGGATCGAAACCGTCTGAAACAAGCCTCTTCTGACCGGGCCCCGTTTCCGGGCGGGCGTTTGCGGGAACGGCCGGTGGGCAGGCGCGCCGCCAAGAAGCGTAAGCATGGCTTCCGTTTCGGGTGATTCCGGACGTTCCGACGAACGAAGGGCATGGTGGTGACGTTCAACGTGATCGGCGGCGAGCGGGGCCAGTGGGCCGTGCTCCAGGTGTCGGGCGAACTGGACCTGGTGACGTCACCGGTGCTGCGGCAGCGCGTGCACGACGAGGTGGCCGAGGGGCGGCACAGCCTTGTCCTGGATCTCTCCGAGGTCCTGTTCTGCGACTCCAGCGGCGTCGGCGTGCTCATCGCCTCCCGGCGGCTCATCCGCTCCTGTCAGGGCCGGCTCCGCCTGATACTGCCCGCCCAGGGGGCCGTCGACGGCTCCCACGTCAACCGCGTCCTGGGCGCGCTCGGGGTGCGCCGGCTCTTCGACGTCCATCCCGACCTCGCCTCGGCGACCGGTGACGAACCGCGCCCGCTCTCCGCGTAGATCCCGCCCGCGGTCGCGCCCGGCGTCGTACGCTCCCAGCGTCGCGCGCGAGGTTGCGCGCGAGCGATACGCACCCACCGAAACCGACGACGTGAGGCGGCCGGAGAAGACAATGGTCAACAGCGAGTACGAGCGCAGGATCGCCGCGCGGTTCACCACCTTCGACCAGGACGGCAACGGTTACATCGACCGTTCGGACTTCAGCGGAGCGGCCAAGGCGGTGCTCGCCGAGTTCGGCACCGCGGCCCGTTCCGAGAAGGGCCAGGCCCTGTACGGCGGCGCGGAGGCGTTCTGGCAGGGCATGGCCGGCATCGCCGACCGGGACGGCGACCAGCGCATCACCCGCGAGGAGTTCGTGTCCGGGGCGGTCAAGCGGCTGCGGGACAATCCGGACCGGTTCGCGGAGATCGCCCGGCCCTTCCTGCACGCGGCCCTGGACGTCGCCGGCCCCGAGAGTGGCGGAGCCGCCACGGTCGAGGCCGTCGCGCGCGTGCTCACCGCGCTCGGCGTGCCCGGGGACGCCGCCCGGCCGGTCGCCGAGGCGCTCGACGCGGACGGCGACGGCAAGGTGGGGGAGGCGGAGATCGTCCCGGCCTTCGCCCGCTACTTCACCGTGCCCGAGTAGCGCGTCCCGCGCCGGCGGCCGTCGGCGCCTTCCCGAACAGATGTCGCGGATCGTGGCAGGGCGGCATCACGGAGCGTTGATACCGGGTTGTGTCCGCCGTGTGACCCGTCACGGCCCGGAGCCGGCGCCACACTCCGGTACCTTGTGTGGGATGCGAGTGGTCCCGAGCGCCAGCCGTGCCGGAGTTGCCCTTGGGGCGGCTCCGGAACCGGCGGTGTGCGCCTTGCCTCGCAGGGTGGAACGGCCGCCGGCCGCCGCCTGTTCGACTCCCCGGAGCGAGCGTCGCACAGTATGCCGCACGGGTACTCCTTCGCGCTGGAATATGCCCGAAGCGCTTGTTGAGGTGACTGTACGTCAACCATGCTGTGCCGCACGGGATTCACGTTCCGTGATCCCTGACCCGGCCTTTGTTCTGGCCATGCAGAGAATGGCTACGATCGTGGCCCTCATGAGGCGCGAGCCTTTGTGTCCGCCGGTTCGGATGGTGTGAGCGGTGCAGGTGCTTCAAGTGCAGCTGGAGGTCCGGCCCGACCCCTCGGAAGTGGGGCGTGCGCGGCGGTGGGCGCGCTCCCGGCTCGCCGGGGCCGGGATACAGGCCGACGAACCACTCGCCGAGACGCTGGTCCTGCTCGTCTCGGAACTGGTCACCAACGCCGTGGTGCACACCGGCAGTTCCGCCGTGCTGCGGCTGGTGCTGCCGGGAGCGGTGGCCGAGGAGTCCGCGGAGGCGACCGTCCGTCTCGAAGTGGACGACGTCAGCGACCGGGCCCCGGTGCCCCGCTGTATGGACGGCGAGGCGACGGGCGGCCGGGGTCTCGCTCTCGTCGACGGCCTCGCCGACCGCTGGGGCTGGAGCCGGGAGGGTACCGGCAAGCGCATCTGGTGCGAACTGGACCGCTGCGCCGGGCGCGAGGACGCCGCGCCCGTCTGCGGAAGCGGTGGCGGCGCGGTGGCGTTCGAGGGGTTCGCCTACGAAGTGGTGTAGCGGCCGGCGGCGCGGGATGCGCCGGGTGCACGAGCTCCCGCTTCTCCCGGCGGTGATGCGGCAGTGCGCCGGGTATGCTTCCGCGCGCGTCCCGCGCATACGGGGCGTAAGGGATGAATCGCGCTTTGCCGGTTGACGGATCGTGACCGTCTCCTCACGCTTGTAGGCAGCGATTCGCCGCGAGGGGACGACGAGGCCTCGGTGACGGAGCCCTCGACGAGCGTGGGTCGTGATTCGGCGGCGGTTCCCTCGGGGGCGACGGGAGCCGGGCGGGAGCGCCGGAGTCGGGTGGCGGCGCGCGGTGCCATGCTCGGGGCGGACAGCGCCGCGCCGCCGTTCCGGCAAGTGAGGGGGACCGAGTGGTGCCGGGGGACCGAGTGGTGCCGGGGGGCCTGAAGGGGCGCGGTGAAGTTCCCGTTCACTGTCCACAGGCTGTGGACAACTCCGTACGGAAAGTCCGCCGATATGCGGTCGGGGTCCCCCCGAGTGCCGCCTGCAAGTGCTGCCGCATCGACTGGGCCGCGCCGAAGCCGGCGTCGCGGGCCACCTGGTCGACGGACAGGGTGGCGGACTCCAGGAGGTGCCGGGCCCGTTCGACGCGTTGACCGGTGAGCCACTGGCCCGGGCTGACGCCGACCTCCTCGCGGAAACGGCGGGTGAAGGTGCGTACGGACATCGACTCCTGGGCGGCCATGTCCCGCAGCTGGACCGGCTCGTGGAGGCGGCCGAGCGCCCAGGCGCGCGCACTGGTCGTCGAGGACTGCTGGGGATCGGGCACCGGCCGTTCGGTGTACTGCGCCTGCCCGCCGTCGCGATGGGGCGGCACGGCGGTGCGGCGGGCCACGTCGTTGGCGACGACGCTGCCGTGGTCCCGGCGCACGATGTGCACGCACAGGTCGATCCCGGCCGCGACCCCGGCCGAGGTGAGGACGTCGCCGTCGTCGACGAACAGCACGTCCGGGTCCACCCGCACCTTCGGGAACAGCCGCTGGAAGTGTTCGGCGGACGCCCGCTGCGTGCTCGCCGGCCGGCCGTCGAGGTACCCGGCGGCGGCACTGATGGCACTGGTCATCCGGCGCCGCCCGGCACCGGTGACCGCGCTGCCGTCACCGGGGCGCGGGCTGCCCCGGCACGGGGCGGGAGGTGCCACCCCCCGCCGCCCCCGCCGCCCCTCAGCCCGGAAGCCGCGAGACCCGGCCCCCGTCCCTCTTCGCCACCGCCCTCGCTATCCGCGCCGCGTCCGTCGCCAGTTCGCGGAGCATGCCGCTGACCGGGTTGGTGAAGCCGGTGAAGTACAGGCCGGGGGCGTTCTCAGGGGAGCGGGCGCCCCGCACGGCCGGTCCGCCGTGGGCGTCGAGTACGCCGAGGTGGCCGACCAGTCCCTCCAGGCCCCGGACGTATCCGGTGGCGGCGAGCACGGCGTCCGGTGCGACGCGGGTGCCGTCGGCGAGGACCACCTTGCCGTCCTCGAAGCCGTCGACGGCGGCCACGATCTCCACCCGGCCGCCGCGCACCGCGTCGATCAGGCCGGCGTCCAGCACCGGAACGGCGCCCTCGGCGGCCCGGGTGAGGAGGCCGGTGTCCGGGCGGGGCAGCCCGTGCGCCGACAGGTCGGGCGTGCTGAGCCTGGCCAGCGGCCGGGCCAGCCGGTCCACGAGGCCGGTCGGCAGCCGCCGTACGAGGACGCCGTTGTACTGGGCGGGCCAGCCGGCGATGGAGCGGCGGACGATGTGGGGCGCGGTGCGCACGGACAGCCGGACCCGGGCGGCGCCGCCCTCCACCAGGTCCACGGCGATCTCGGCGCCGGTGTTGCCGACGCCGACGACCAGGACGTCACGGCCGGCGTACGGGGCCGCGTTCCGGTACTCGGCGGCGTGCCGGACCTCGCCGGTGTAGGTGCTCCGGCCGGGCCAGTCCGGCAGGCGCGGGGTGTGGTTGTAGCCGGTGGCGACCACGACCGCGGCGCCGGTCAGCTCGCGGCCGCCCGAGGCGTGCAGCAGCCAGTCTCCGCCGTCGGGCGCGCGCTCGACGCGGAAGACCTCGACGCCGGTGACGATCTCCAGCTTGTGGTGTTCGGCGTACTTCTCCAGGTACCGCACCACGTCGTCCCGGGCCACCCACCGCCCGAAGCGGCGCGGCATCGGCAGCCCGGGAAGCGCGGAGAGGCGGCGGGTGGTGTGCAGGCGCAGCCGGTCGTAGTGGCGCCGCCAGGAGGCGCCGACGTGGTCGGCACGCTCCAGGACGACGGCCCGCAGGCCCCGCGCGCGCAGCGCGTGGGCGACGGCGAGGCCGCCGGGGCCCGCGCCTATGACGTACACGGGGCGGTCCGCGGGGTGTGCGGGCTGCGGTTCAGCGGACGCTGTGGAGTCGGCCATGCCGCGAGCGTAATCAAGCTCTCGCTTGATGGGTCTCGGTCAAGAGCGGAATCGGTTGCGGATCGGTCACGATCACCGCCGGCGGTCGGATTGAATGGCTCGATGGCCCGCACACGCACGCAGACCCTCGCGCCCTCCCTCACCGAACCGCGCGGACACGGCCTTCACCTCCGGTCCTGGGACGCCGGCTCCGACGCCGACGCCGAGACGTGGCTGCGCGGCTGCCTGGACCCCGAGTTCCAGCGCTGGAACACCCCGCTCAGGCCGTGGACGGACCTCGCCGGCGCCCGTGAGTCGCTGCGCGCCCGCGCCCGGGACGCCGGGCAGGGCCGGTCCGCGTCGTTCCGGATCACAAACGAGGCGAGCGGCACGGTGCTGGGCCACATCGGCGTCAACGAGATCAGCCTGCCGCTGAAGTCGGCACGGGTCGGCTACTGGGTGCTCCCCGAGGCCCGCGGGCAGGGGGTCGCCACCCGCGCCCTGCTCCTCGCGTCGCGCTGGGCCATCGCGGAACTCGGCCTCCACCGCCTGGAACTGGGTCACGCGGTCGGCCACGACGCCTCATGCCGGATCGCCGAACGCTGCGGCTACGGCCACGAGGGCACGATGCGCGGGGCGATGTTCGAGGCCGGCCGGCACGACACGTTCCGCGACGCGCATCTGCACGCGCGGCTGGCGACGGACCCAGAGCCCTCAGAGCCCCCGGCGCCCGCCGGCCGGTGACCGTCGCTCACGGCCACAGCAGCCGCGTGTCCCAGCCGCCTTCCTCCGTCCGCCGGTAGGCCAGCCGTACGTGGCGGCGGCGGGCGTCCCCCTGGAAGAACTCCACCTCGTCGGGGAGCAGCCGGTACAGCGTCCAGGACGGGACGGGCGCGTCCGGCTCCCGGCCGGCCCGCTCCCAGGCCGCCTCGGAGGCGCGGGCCAGCTCGTCCGGCGAGTCCAGGTCGGCGCTCTGCCGTCCGGTGAGGGCGGCGGCCAGGGCGCCCGTCGACCGCGCGTGCAGGTCGGCGTGCGCCACGTCGGCCGGGGCGGCGGCGACCGGGCCGCGCAGGCGTACCTGGCGGCCCAGCACCGGCCAGTAGAAGACGAGCGCCGCGTACGGGCGGGCGGCGAGGTGGTGGCCCTTGCGGCTGCCGGCGTGCGTGGCGAAGGACCAGCCGTCCGCGTCCGCACCGTGCAGCATCACGACGCGTACGTCCGGCAGGCCCTCCGCGTCCGCCGTGGCCAGCGACACGGTGTGCGGCTCGCTCTGACCGGCAACCACCGCCTCGGCGAACCACGCCGTGAACAGGGTCAGCGGATCGCCGGGCGCGGTGGCCGGGTCGAAGGGCGGCAGCGCGGTGACCGCGGGATCCCACACCCGCAGCGACCTCAGCAACTCGTGAAGATCGGTTCCCATGCCCCGATTGTCACGGGCACCGGGCCCCGGTTCACACCGAGCCGAGGTCGGAGGAGACCCAGCGCTCCGGTCGCATGCGGACGATGACCTGCTCGCCGTGGCTCGCGGAGGCGAAGGCGACGTAGCCGTCGACCTTCTCGGCCGGGAGGTACCGGGCGGAGATCTCCCGCAGGTCGTCCTCGGTGGCGGTGACCGTCTCGACGACCGGCCCCTCCACCGACACGTACCGGATGGTGGGCTCCAGCCGGTCGGCCATCAGGGAGAACCGGCCCGCCGCCTTGATCAGCTCGTTCTTGCGGCTGTCGAGGCCGGTCATGATCCATACGTCGCCGCCGGGCTCGTACTGGTACCAGATCGGCACGGTCAGCGGGGCGCGGCCCGCTCCCGCGTCGACCGCGAGCGCCGCGACGTGGGGCTCGGCCAGGAACTTCTCACGCTCTTCGCGGGGCAGGGCCATTCCGGTCTCCTTCAGCGGGTACGGACGTCGTTGTCTTGGCTCAACGCCGGGCGGGGGCAAGGCTGTTCCCCGTCCGGCGGAGTCCCGCCGGACGTCCGTCAGGACAACGCCAGCCGCTGCACCAACAGGAACGCCCCGATGCCCAGCATCGCGGCGCCCGACGTACGGGTGACCGCGCGGGCCGCGGCCGGGCGCGCGCCCAGGACGGCACGGGCGCCGACACCGACCGTGAGGTAGACGGCGGCACAGCACGCCATGTGCAGCAGTCCCAGGACGACAGTCTGCACGGGCACCGGCAGGTGCGCACCCCGGGTGACCAGGAACTGCGGCAGCACGGACAGGTAGAGCAGCAGGCCCTTGGGGTTGAGCCCGCTGATCGTGGCGCCGCGCAGGAACACCCGGGCCCGGGAACCGCCCTGCGCGGCGGCCGGGCCGTCCTGCGCGGCCGCCCCCGGCGTACCGGGCCGGCGCAGCACCGACCACCCCAGCCACACCAGGTACGCCGCCCCCGCCACCGTCAGCACCGTGAGCAGACCCGGCGACCCGGCCACCAGCACCGCCAGCCCGGCCGCCGCCAGCAGGGTGTGCAGCGCGTACCCGGCGACCAGGCCGCCCACCGCCCACGTCACCGACCGGTCGCGCAGCCCGGCCGTGATGGCGTACGCCCAGTCCGCGCCCGGCACGCACACCAGCAGGAGGTCCAGGGCGAGGAAGGAGATGAGGAGTCCCGAGTCCATGCCGGGAAGATTAGGCGCATACGTCCCGAAGGTGTTCCCGAACTTTTCCCCGGTCAGGGCATGTGGTGGAAGAATCTGCCCCGTGGACGACATGGACCGGAAGATTCTTGCCGAGCTGCAGCAGGACGGGCGGCTGACCGTGACCGAGCTGGCCGCACGGGTGCGGCTGAGCGTCTCGCCGTGTCACCGGCGGCTGCGTGAGCTGGAGCGGTCGGGGGCGATCGGCGGCTACCGGGCGGTGGTGGACCCTGCCGCCGTGGGGCTGAACTTCGAGGCGCTGGTCTTCGTGTCGATGCGGCAGGAGGACCGGGAAACGGTCGCCGAGTTCGAGCGGGCGGTCAGCGAGGTGGCGGAGGTGGTGGAGGCGCAGCGGCTGTTCGGGGAGCCGGACTACCTGCTGCGCGTGGTCGCCGCCGACCTGGCGGCCTACCAGCGGCTCTACGACGAGCGGCTCGCCACCCTGCCCGGGGTGCAGCGGCTGACGTCGACGCTGGTGATGAAGCACGTGGTGCGGGACCGGCCGCTGCCGGCATAGCGCGGCGCGTGGCGCACGCGGCCCGGATGACAGGCTGCCGGGCGTACTGCTACTTGACGGGCTTCTTGCCGGTGACGCCCAGGTGCATCAACAGGGCCAGGCTCGGCCTGAGTTCGGCCTGCTTGACGCCCCAGGAGGAGAATCCCTTCTGGTGCGACGCGGCGGCCGCGAGCATGACGACCAGCGAGCCGGAGATCGCCGCGGGGTTCACGTCCTTGTCGACCTTGCCCCTGGCCTGCAGTTCGGCGACGGAGTCCGCGAGGGAGGAGTTCACCGAGTTCAGGATCTTCATCCGGATCTTGGAGAACCGCTTGTCGCCCTCTGCCGCGCCCAAGTCGATCACCCGGAGAATCGCGTCGTTCTTCCGCCAGAACTCCAGGAATCCGTCGACGAGTTCCTGCGCCGTCTGCCAGCCCGCCTTGCCGACCCAGGAGCGGCCCGCCGTCAGCTCGGCCAACCCGGTGCTCTCGGCGGCCATTTGCTCGGCGATCTCCAGGACGGCGCCCTCGACGTCCGGGAAGTACTGGTAGAAGGTCGCGGGCGACGTGCCGGCCTTGCGGGCGACATCGATGACTTTGACATCGCGATAGGGGGAGGAGCTGAGCATTTCGCTGAGGCAGTCGAGCAGTTTCTGCCTGGTCGCCTGCCCACGCCGACCGGCCACGCGGCCGTCGACGGTACGCACTTGTCCTGTCATGCCGTCAGCTTACCGACGGGTGATCCGAGCGCGATTCGGCCGACTGCAAATGGGGTGCGCGAGCGGCGAGAGGCTGGTGTGCCTGGTCTGCGCGGTGCGGGCGGCGCGGTTACTTTGACGACATGGCCGAAAATGGTGCATCAGCGAAACGGACGTCCGGTGACCCGGCTGAGGTGTCCGCGTACCCGGAAGGCGTTCCCTGCTGGGTGGACGCGCACCTCTCCGACGTGGCGGCGGGCAAGCGTTTCTACGGCGAGCTGTTCGGCTGGACCTTCGAGGAGCGGGCGAAGGGCTCGGCGCAGGAGCCGGTGAAGGGGTCGGCCGAGGCAGCTGCGGGCGAGTGGGTGTGGGCGCGGCTGGACGGCGAGCCCGTCGCGGCCCTGGTCCGCAAGACGGACGGCCGGATGCCCACCGTGTGGTCCGTGTACTTCCACACCCCGGACGCGGTGGCACTGGCCGAGCGGATCCGGGCGGGCGGCGGGCAGGTCGTCACCCCGCCCCACCCGGTCGGCGGCCTGGGCACCACCGCGCTCGCCGCCGATCCCGACGGAGCCGTCTTCGCCCTCTGGCAGCCGGCCGGCCACCCCGGCTTCGGGCGCCGGCACGAGCCGGGAACCTTCACCTGGACCGAGCTGTACACCCGGGACACCGAGGCCGCCAACACCTTCTACGGCGACCTCTTCCACGACGCCCTCTTCGGCCCGGACGCCGCCCCCGACTTCGGCCGTGCCCCGGTCTCGTCCGTCTTCCCCGCCCAGATGCCGCCGCACTTCCTCGTCCACTTCCTGGTCGGGGACGTCGAGGCCGCGCTCGGTGCGGTGGCCCGGCTCGGCGGTCGGGTACGGGTTCCGCCGTTCGAGACGTCGTACGGAGGGGTGGCCGTGGTCTCGGACGACCAGGGGGCGTCGTTCGCACTGCTGCAACGCTGAACAGGTCCGCGGGACCGTGACCCTATGCCCGGGATCGGGTGAGACACCCCGATTGTCCCCAGGTTCGCCACCAGCGCCTCGGACAGGAAGAATCGGGGTGCGTGGCGCCACGGAGGTGCGGTGGTGAGACGCTGCACTTCGGTCGCGTACATATGTGGATGGCGCGGCCCGTACGGGGAGGTGGCAGGCAAGTGGTGGATCAGCTGACGCAGCACGATCCGCGGCGGATCGGGCCGTTCGAGGTGCTGGGCCGGCTCGGCGCCGGCGGCATGGGGCTGGTCTATCTCGCGCGCTCGGCGTCCGGCCGGCGCGTGGCGATCAAGACGGTCCGCACGGAGCTGGCGGAGGACCAGCTGTTCCGCGTCCGCTTCACGCGCGAGGTGGAGGCGGCCCGCGCGGTCTCCGGCTTCTACACGGCGGCGGTGGTCGACGCCGACCCCCGCGCGGCGGTCCCGTGGCTGGCCACGGCCTACGTCCCCGCACCCTCCCTCGAGGAGATAGTGAACGAGTGCGGGCCGCTGCCGGCCCAGGCGGTGCGCTGGCTGGCGGCGGGCGTGGCGGAGGCGCTCCAGTCGATCCACGGCGCCGGACTCGTCCACCGCGACCTCAAGCCCTCCAACGTCCTCGTCGTCGAGGACGGCCCCCGGGTGATCGACTTCGGCATCGCGTCCGGCGTCTCGAACACCCGTCTGACGATGACGAACGTCGCCGTCGGCACCCCCGCCTACATGTCCCCGGAGCAGGCGAAGGACTCCCGCAGCGTCACCGGCGCCAGCGACGTGTTCTCGCTGGGCTCCATGCTGGTCTTCGCCGCCACCGGGCACCCGCCGTTCCACGGTGCCAACCCGGTCGAAACGGTCTTCATGCTGCTGCGCGAGGGCCCGGACCTGGAAGGGCTCCCGCACGAGCTGCGCCCGCTCATCGAGTCCTGCATGCAGATGGAGGCGACCGGCCGCCCCAACCCCGCCGACCTCCAGTCCCAGCTCGCCCCGCACCTGTTCGGCTCCGGCTCCGACGACAGCGGTACGGCGTCGGCGTGGCTGCCCGAGCGGGCGGTGAGCCTGATCGAGGGCCGCCGCAACGGGCGCCCCCCGGTCAAGCCCGGCGCGACGGCAGGCGGCCGCGGCGGTGGCCCGGCCGGCGGTCGCCCCGCCGTGCCCGCGCCCGTGCTGCCGCCCCCGCCCTCGCACGACCCCGTCGTACCGGCGCCGCCCGTGCACGGACCGCCGGTGCCCGCGCCCGTCGGCGCCCCCGACTCCGGCCCGGTCCGGCTGGCCGGCGGCTCGGTGCCCATCGGCCCCGGCCCGCGCGTCGCCGACATGCGCTCCGCGGCGGTCGCCGCACCCCCGCCGGAGTCCGCCCTCGCCGCGTCCTGGTCCCGCCCGCGCCCCGGCGTCAACGGCGCCGACCCCGCCGTACCGGCGGCGGCCCCGCCCGCCCCCGCCGCGCCTCCCGAGGCGTCACCGGCGGGCTGGCGCCCCTGGCGCTTCCGCATGTCCAACGATGTGTGGGGCACGCCGTCCGTCGCCGGGGACCTCGTCTACGTCACCTCCTTCGAGGTGCACGCCCTGGACGTGGCCACCGGGCGGCGCCGCTTCAAGACCCGGGACGTCGCCTGGTCGATGGCGGTCGCGGACGGCCGTATCCACGCCTCCGACGGCCCGACCCTCTTCGCCCTGGACGCCCGCGAGGGCGCCGACCTCTGGCGCCTGCAGACGGACGCCTGGGTGTACTCGCTGCAGGCGTCCCGCGGCACCGTGGTCACCGCCACCCGCGGCGGCGGCGTGCAGGCCCGGGAGGCATCGGGCGGCCAGAAGCTGTGGGAGATCACCGGCGCCCAGACCGACTTCGAGTCCCCGGAGGCGGGCGCGGCCCTCCACGACGGCACGGTGTACGTCTGGCAGGACGCCCGGCTGCGCGCCCTGGACGCCCGGACCGGCGACGAGCGCTGGTCGTACCCGATCGGCGACGCCGCCTCCTGCGGCGGAGTGCCGGTCCGCGTCACCCAGGCACCCGACGGATACGTCTACGTCTGTGCCGGCACCCGGGCCCTCGCCCTGGAGGTCACCACCGGCCACGTCCGCTGGCACTTCGAGGCCCCGGCGGTCTTCCTCGCCCCGCCCACGTTCGTGCCGGGCCCCGCGGTGACCGGCGGCGGCGTCTACTTGGCCGACTACCTCGGCACGGTCTACGCCCTCGACGCCACCGACGGCCGGGACCGCTGGCGCATCGCCACGGAGGCCCGCTCCTCGACCGACCCGGTCCTGGTGGCCGCCGGCCACGTCCACGTGGGCAGCGGCAAGGGGCTCTACACCCTGGACGCGGTCACCGGCACCCCCAAGTGGCGCTTCCAGGCGGGCGGCGACATCGTGGGCGCCCCCGCGGTGGCCGAGGGCCGCATCCACTTCGGCTCGACCGACCACCTGCTGTACACCCTCAAGGCCGACGACGGCCGCCTCCGCTGGAAGCTGGCGACCGGCGGCGAGATCACCGGCTCCCCGGTCGTCCGCGACGGCATCGTGTACGCGTGCAGCAGGGACCGCTGCGTGTACGCGCTGGACGCGGAGAAGGGCACCGGGACGGCCCGCACCACCTGAGTCCGGACCGCGCGCACACCGGCCGCGGCCCGGACACACGTCGGCCGCGGCGGCTCCCCTCCGCGCCGCCGCGGCCGATCCCCGTGTGGGAAGAAAGGTCTACTTGCCGCCGCCGTCCAGGCCCAGGGCGGGCGGGGCCGGCATGGCGTTGTCCATCGTCGTGATGGTGCCCTGGGCGGGCCCACCGGGCAGGGCATCGTCGAGCGTGGTGACGGTCTCGTCGTTCGCCGGCGGCGTGGGCATGGCGTTGTCCTGCGGGGTGATCTCCGCGTCCTTCTTCTTGTCGCTCATGTCATCAGTCCTTTGCTGCGAGGTCGGCGAGTGGGCAACGCCCGTCCGGCAGCTCCCCCGTGGGCGCCGGACGGGCGCGCGGAGCCGCACGATACTTGCCGGGCTCCCGGCCACCCCGCCTGCCCCCCGACGCGACGGTGTGACAGGAACGACAGTGCCCGAGGGCGATAAACGAATGCTGAACGCCCCACCCGCGGGCCTCACCCGCACGCCCCGCCCGCACGCCTCACCCGCACGCCCCACAGGGGCGGTTCAGGCGGCCGTCAGCGGCGAGAGGAGCGCCCGCACCTCGTCCGCCTGCGGCGCGCCGCACTGCTGGAGCAGGTTGAGGGCCTCCTGCCAGCACGCCTTCGCCCTGTCCACCTGCCCGAGCGCGGACAGGGAACGTCCCAGCAGCGTCAGGACGTTGCCCCGCATCCGGTCGCCACCGATGCATCCCAGCGCCAGCGCCTGCTCCGAGTGCTGGGCCGCCTGCGCGGGCCGGCGGGCGGCCAGGTGCACCTCGGCGATACGGAAGTTGGTCGTCCCCTGCCACAGGCGCTGCCGGTGGGCCTCGAAGATGCACAGGGCGTCGGAGAACTGCTGGAGCGCCTCGCTGTGGCGGCCGGCCGCGGTCAGCGCGATACCCAGCGTGAAGTGCCCGTTGGCGAGACGCATGGTCCGGCCGATGTCGAGCTGTGCGGTCAGTCCGCGGTGCGCGATGGCCACCGCCTTCTCGGTGTTGCCCATACCCAGGTGCGCGCGGGAGAGGTTGCACAGGCTGAGCGCTTCGCCGGCCCGGTTGTCGGCTGCCCGGTACCCGTCGATGGCCTGCTCCAGGAAGGTCCGTCCGTCCGCGTACCGGCCCTGGTGCAGCGAGATGAGCCCCCGGTCGTTGGCGACCCAGCTCACGGCGGTCGTGTCCCGCGCGGACTCCGCCAGCGTCATGGCCGACTCGGCCTGCTCGGCGGCCTGCTGGATGCGGCCGGAGACCAGCAGGACGTTGGTGAGGGTGGTCCGGGCCCGGCCCTGCGCGCGTGCGTCCCCGGCGTCCTCGGTTGCGTCGCACATCGCGCGTGCCGTCGTCTCGTACTGGTGGGAGTTGGCACCGGACTCCGCCAGGTCCTTGGCCGCCCACAGCAGGTCCACCGCCCGCCGCAGCCTGGCCGTTCCGGCGCACTGCCGCACGCACGCGAGCAGCGGCGCCGCCTCGCTGTACAGCCAGTCCAGCGCCGCCGAACCGTCGTCGAACGTGAGCCCCGGGTACTCCGTCGGCTCCAGGCCGTCCACCAGTCGGTCCCCGGGCCGCTCGATCGCGTAGACCCCCGCCGCCGTGGCCAGGTAGAAGTCCAGCAGCCGCGACAGCGCCGCGCCCCGCTCGCCCGGCGGATGCTCGTCCCGCTCCGCGCACGCCCGCGCGTAGAGACGGACCAGGTCGTGGAACCGGTACCGGCCCGGTGCCGCCGATTCGAGCAGCGACGTGTCCACCAGGGACTCCAGGAGGTCCTCGGTGTCCTCCGCCGGGAGGTCCAGTACGGCCGTTGCCGCCGCGAGGGAGATGTCCGGGCCGTCCGCCAGCCCCAGCAGCCGGAAGGCGCGGGCCTGGGCCGGTTCCAGTTGGCCGTACCCCAGCTCGAAGGTGGCCTTGACGGCCAGGTCGCCGGCCTGGAGCTCGTCCAGGCGGCGTCGCTCGTCCGCCAGTTTGGCCGCCAGCACCGACACCGTCCACGTGCGCCGGGCGGCCAGCCGCGACGCCGCGATGCGGATCGCCAGCGGCAGGAAGCCGCACGCCCCGACCACGTCCAGCGCCGCCTCCCGCTCCGAGGCCACCCGCTCCTCGCCGACGATCTTCGTGAAGAGGGCCAGCGCCTCCTCCGGGGACATCACGTCCAGGTCGACCAGATGCGCTCCCGCGAGGCCCACCATCCGCACCCGCGACGTCACCAGTGCCGCGCAGCCGTCCGCACCGGGCAGCAGCGGGCGCACCTGTGCGGCGTCCCGGGCGTTGTCGAGGAGGACGAGGACGCGGCGGCCGTCCAGGACGGAGCGGTACAGGGCGGCCCGCTCCTCCAGGGAGTCCGGTACGGCCGTATCGGCCGTACCCAGGGCACGCAGGAAGGAGCCCAGTACCGTCTCCGGTTCCGCCGCCCGCGCGCCCGTGCCCTGGAGATCGACGTACAACTGCCCGTCCGGGAAGGCGGCCCGCGCCTGGTGGGCGACGTGCACCGCCAGGGTCGTCTTGCCGACGCCGCCGATGCCGGCCAGCGCGGAGACCGCCATCACGCGGCCCGTGTCCCCCTCGCCGGAGGCGGAGGACAGTACGTGGCTCAGCTCGCGGACGAAGGACGCCCGGCCGGTGAAATCCGCGACCGAGGCGGGGAGCTGGGCCGGGCGGACCGGGGTCACCACCGTCTCCGCGGCCGGTGCCGACGGCTCGGCCAGGCCCGGGTCGGCCCGGAGGACGCGCCGCTGGAGTTCCCGGAGGCCGGGGCGCGGATCGACGCCCAGTTCGTCGGCGAGCAGGCGCCGCGTGTCGGCGTAGACGGCGAGGGCCTCGGCCTGGCGTCCGCTGCGGTAGAGGGCCAGCATCAGCAGTTCCCGCAGGCGTTCGCGCAGAGGGTGCGCCGCCGTGAGGGCCGTGAGTTCCGAGACCGCCTCGGCGTGGCAGCCCTGCTCCAGATCCATGTCGAGGCAGGTTTCGAGGAGTTGGAGCCGCCACTCCTCCAGACGGACGCGCTGCGCCTGCGCGTAGGGGCCCGGGACGCCCGCCAGCACCTCGCCGTCCCACCGCGCCAGCGCGCGGCGCAGCACGTCACGGGCGTGGCACAGGTTCCCGGCGGCCCGCGCCTTCTCCGCCTGGGCGGCCAGGTCCTGGACGGCGGCCAGGTCCAGCGCCCCCTCGCCCAGGCCCCGCACGGCGTACCCGCCCGACTCGCTCACCAGGACCCCGGGGTCCAGCACCTTCCGCAGCCGGGACGCGTACGTGCGCAGCGCCGCCAGCGCCTGCGACGGAGGTTCCTCGCCCCACAGGGCGTCGATCAGTTCGGCGGCCGTGGCCGTACGGCCCTCGCGGAGCAGCAGTGCGGCCAGCAGGGCGCGCTGCTGCGGGGAGCCGGTGACCAGCGGTTCCCCGCCGCGCCAGGCGCGTACGGGTCCGAGCACCCCGAAACGCAGCGCCGTCGAATTGTCCGGTTCCGCCGGGGCCCCGGGACGCCGCTGCTCCGGTACCCGCGGTACACCGTCCATGCAGTCCCCCTAGACATCCTGAGCAACTACGTCAGTTTGCCTTGTTCATGCCGACCTCGTCAGCCGTGGGAGACGCCGATCACAGGTCCCTCACCTGCTCCCTCGCCCCTCCAGGTCCACCCGCACCGTCAGCAGCCCCGTCCCGGCCCCCATGGCCCGCACCGCGAGGCTGTTGAAGCGGGGGAGGCGACGCAGGCGCGCGATCGGGTCGTCGTCGGGGAGGAGGTGGGCCGTCCCCGGGTGCCAGCGGCCCCGGATCCGTACCCGTACCCGCGGGTCGGCCCGGATGTTGCGGACGTACTGGGACCGTTCGCCGAACTCCGACACCAGCCAGAAGGAGTCGCCCACGCGGCGCCCGCCGACCGGCGTGCGGCGGGGGAGACCGGAGACGCGGCCGGTGGTCTCCAGCAGGGTCTGGGCCGGCAGGCGGCGCAGGACGGTGTTGAGGCGGCGCTGGACGGCGGTGACGGCCCGGTACTTCTTCTCGGCGTAGGGCGGCTTCGACATCGTTCGTTCACCTGTTTCTTGCGAGGAGGCTCCGGCGTTCACGCCGGAAAGGAATCACATTCGGATGTTGCGACGCGGAGCGTCGCCGCGTCCGGTTCCCGGGCGCGGAGCTCCCGTACCGCTGTCGGCATGACCCCGAGGTGATGCGAACACGTGTACCTGTGGTCGCTGGCCGGGGGGCGGTTGCAGGATCTGCGGGTGTTTGTGCGGGTGTCGTACGTATGGTCCTTCGCAGGGTCCGGGACGGCACGGTGTCCTGGCCGGGGCCGTGAAGGGGGGCGGGATGGCGCAGGCGGGTGCGGGTGCGGGTGCGGGTGTCGGGCATGCACGGTATACGTACCGGTTGCGGGTGTCGTCCGCTGCCCGCACCGCTCTGGTGGCGGAGTGGGGCCGGTGCCGTTGGGTGTGGAACGAGTGCGTCGCCAAGTCCAGGGCCGTGCACCTGCACAACAGGGCGACCGGCGAGAAGGCCACGTGCGGCCCGGCCCAGCTCGACAGGATGCTGACCGAGGCCCGCGCCCGCACGGCGTGGTTACGTGCGGGCTCGTCGGTCCCCCAGCAGCAGGTCATCCGCGACTTCGGCCGCTCCCGCGCCAAGGCGCACAAGGACATCGCAGAGCGCCTGCCGATGGCGCGTCGGGCCGGGATGCCGAAGTGGAAGACCAAGCGCGATGCGCTGGCGACCCTGAATTACACCCGGCGCGGGTTCCGGTTGAAGGACGGCCGGCTGCACCTGGCGGGTGGCATCGTCCTGTCGGTGGTGTGGTCGCGGGGGCTGCCGGGTGAGCCGTCCTCGGTGCGCGTGTACCAGGACGGTCTCGGGCACTGGTACTGCTCGTTCGTCGCCCCCGCCCAGCTCCAGCTCCTGCCGGAGACCGGCCGCGTCCTTGGTGTCGACTGGGGTGTGCGGGAGACCGCGACGACCACGTCCGACGTGCACGACCTGCCGCACGCCGGGCACGGCGGGAAGGCGCGGGTGAGGCCGGCCCGGTACGACCGGATGATGGCCCGCCGCAAACCCAAGAAGGGCCAGTCCGGGTCGAAGGGCTACCGCGAGGCGCGGGGACTGCGGGCGAAGGCCCACAAGAAGGTCGCCAGGCAGCGTACGGACACCGGCCGCAAGTGGGCCAAGAACGTGGTCCGCGACCATGACGTCATCGCGGTCGAGGACTTTCGTCCGAGGTTCCTGGCCAGGTCGACCATGGCCCGCAAGGCCGCTGACGCCGCCATCGGCGCCACCAAGGCCGCATTGATCGAGATGGGCCGCAAGCACGGGCGGGACATCCGCCTGATCCACCCCGCGTACACCACGATGGACTGCGCGCAGTGCGGAGCGAGAGCCAAGCACGCACTGCCGCTGGGTGAACGCACCTACACCTGCACCGCCTGCGGAATCGCGTCCCCCAGGGACAAGAACTCCGCACGCGTCATGCTCGTCCGGGCTGGTCTCAACCCGGCTGGTGCCGATGGCGCAAGACCTCCTGGAGCGCTGCTCCGGGAGGCAGCCTGAGCCAGGAATCCCCTCCCTTCAGGGAGGGGAGGATTCAAGCTCCCGTCTCGTGTGCCTCATGTTCCGCGGAAAACATCAGGGGAAAGGTGATGGCAGGGCCAAGAGACGGGTGGTGCGGTCGTGCGGGTCGTGACCTGGAATCTGTGGTGGCGGTTCGGGCCGTGGGCCGACCGGCAGAAGGCGATCCTCGCCGTGCTGGCGGAGTTGCGCCCCGATGTCGTGGGGCTCCAGGAGGTGTGGGCCGCCGACGACGGCGGGAACCTCGCCGAGTGGCTGGCCGGTGAACTCGGCCTGCACTGCGCCTGGGCGGCCTCCGAGGCCCCGGAGCGGTGGCAGCGGCGGATCGGGGACGACACGGTCGGCATCGGCACCGCGGTGCTCAGCCGCTGGCCCGTGGTGGAGCGGGCCGCGCTGCGGCTGCCGGCCTCCGAGGACCTCGACGACGGACGCCTCGCGCTGTACGCCCGCCTGGACGCGCCCGGCCACCCGGTCCCGTTCTTCACCGCCCACCTGAACTCGGGCGGCCACGCCTCGGCGCTGCGCCGCGAACAGGCCGCCGCCCTCGCAAGGTTCGTCGACACCCACCGCCACGGCACCGTCTTCCCGCCCGTCGTCACAGGGGACTTCAACGCCACCCCCGACTCGGCCGAGGTCCGCCTCCTCACCCGTCCGGCGCCCGCCGCCCCCGGGCGGGCCGCCCTGCTCGACGCCTGGGACTACGCCGACCCGTCGGCCCCGTCCGCCACCTGGGACGGCGCCAACCCGCACATCCCCGGCGGCCCGGTGCCGGGTGCGCGGATCGACTACGTCCTCGTCGGCCCGCCCGGCCCGGACGGACTCGCCCGCGTACGCGCCGTACGACGGGCGGGCGACGGCCCGGTGGACGGCGTTTGGCCCTCCGACCACGCGGCGGTCGTCGTGGACCTGGCCGGCAATTGACGCCGGAGAGCGGGCATTGTCCGCCCGGCATGAATTCCGCCGGTGCTGGTCAGGCTCTTCACGGAGCCCTCCGCGCCGTGGCTCGCCGCTTCCTGGGGGCTTCTGGCCCTGGCCGCCGTCCTGATGGCGGTCGGGTGGAGCGCGGTGCTGCGTCACGGGACCCGCACGGGCGGGGCATGGGCCACGTGTCTTCTCGTCCACGGGGCGTTCGTCTGGAATGTGATCGTCCTCGTCCGTCAGTAGCGCGGGAATTGCACGACTGCGCGTTTTCCGCCGAGGAGCAGGAGCGGTAATCGGGGAAGGAAGTCCGAGGGACCTTCGGTTTCCACGCCTGTCAGATTGTCTTGCGGCTTCCTTCCCCTTGCGATAACGCACGACGAGTCTACGGGAGCGCTACACGGCTCGAGACGGTGAAAGGTGATTCGGCCGGTTTCCTGATTGCTCGAATATGCCTGCCTTCGGCCTACCCGCGCCCCAGGAAAATCGGGTTCGTGAACGCGGCCAGTGCTCCCGGCAGGGGTCCCGCCGCCGCCTCGTGTCGCAGTTCCGCCCGTACGTACGCCGCGTACGAGGCGGTCGTCCGCCACTCCGCGACGCCCGAGCCGGACACCGGCAGGGGCGGGCCGGTGAACAGCACGCCCTGGTCCGTGACGAAGCGCACCGTGCAGCGCGGGGCGCCCGTCACCTCCAGGCGGACGGTGACCGGGGTGTCACCGTCCACGCGCAGCCGCTCGCCGATGCCGGCGTGCTCGCCCCGGCCGCCGGACGCGGTGAGGGCCAGCGACACCTTCGCCGACTCGGTGACGTACGAGCGCCCCGCCCGGATGCCCTCCTGGATCGCCTCCCGCGTCAGGTCGTCGGCGAGGACGACGGTCTGCGGGCGGCCGATGACGTCGGGGGCGCGGTGCGAGTCGCTGCTGCCCATCGCCGGGAGCCAGCCGCGTCCGTCCCGCCCGTCGCGCACGGCGGTGACCAGCATGCTGTCCCAGTCGGCCAGCGCCACCTCGTCGTCGGGCGTGTAGGCCCCGTTCCACACCTCGACCGCGTCCGCCTCCCCGAACCCGAACTTCCAGTTGCAGCCGATGCAGGTGGCGTGCGGGTGGGCGGGGACGACCAGGCCGCCGGCGCGGCGGATCTGCCGGGCGAAACGGCCGAAGCGGTTGTCGCGGGCCCGGTAGCGCCAGTCGACGAAGGTGCCGGGATCGGTGCCCAGCGCGACGACGTGGCCGTTGCGGGTCGTCACCTCCTCGCCGAGCAGGATCAGCAGGTCCTCCCCGGCCTCCTCGGCCCAGTGCGCGTGCGCCGAGTGCGTGTTGTGCTCGGAGGAGTTGATGAAGTCCAGGCCCGCCGCCCGGGCCAGCGCCGCGATCTCGGCGAGGGTGTAGCGGCCGTCGGAGTACACGGAGTGCAGGTGGCAGTCGCCCCGGTACCAGGCCCGTCCCCGCCCCTTGGCGCGCTCGGGCGGATAGACCGGCCGTGCGGTCCTGGCCTGCTCCCCGTACGTCAGGGTGACCGTGATCTCGTACGACAGGCCCTGCGGGGCCACCGTGTACGGACCGAGCGCGATGTGCCACACACCCGGTCGCACGGGTCCCGGAACGTACCCCGGCGTCGCCTCGTCGGCCCGGACGAAGAACTCCGTGCGCGCGCCGCCCGACCAGCCGCGGAAGCCCCGGCCCCCCAGATCGGTGCCGCGCTCGTCGAAGAGGCCGATGTCGAGGGCGTTGCCCTGGGTGCCGGCCGGGACCGAGGGGCGGTCGTAGGTGTAGGCGACCCGGATCTCCCGGACCCCCGAGGGGACTTCGACCGGGACGTACACGAAGTCGGGGGAACCGGGCGGCAGGGTGCCGCGCACGGTCCTGGTCTGCGGGCCCGGGCTGTTCCGGCCCGACGCCGAAGCGAAGCTCACGCTTCCCAACGTAAGCGCGGCGGCGGCTCCCGTCACGAACAGGGCGCGTCTGCCCGGGCCGGTGCCGGCGTGGTCGTCCTCGCACATGCTGCTGCTCCCAGTGTCGTCAGTGACATGACATCGGTGGCGCGGGGTGGTGCGTGCAACCCTCGTATTGAGCCGTGAACTCCCGCGCACGGAAAGGGGTTCGGCGGATTGAGAGCGGGAAACCGCGCGGTGCGGACACGGGCCCGCCGCGGTGGGCCGGCGGGACGGGCCCGGCGTCCTGATCACCCCGCTCGTATGCTCGAAGGATGACGACTTCCGCGACCTCCGGAACCGGACCCACCGACCCCAACGGTCCCACCGAGAACTCCATGCGTCGCGCCCTCAAACGCGCTCGGGACGGCGTCGCCCTCGACGTGTCCGAGGCGGCGGTGCTGCTCCAGGCCCGCGGCGAGCACCTCGAAGCGCTCACCGCTTCCGCCGCCCGGGTCCGGGACGCGGGCCTGGAGGCCGCCGGGCGCCCCGGCGTCATCACGTACTCGAAGAGCGTCTTCGTCCCGCTGACCCGCCTGTGCCGGGACAAGTGCCACTACTGCACCTTCGTCACCGTCCCCGGCAAGCTGCGCCGCGAGGGCCACGGGATGTTCATGTCCCCCGACGAGGTCCTCGACATCGCCCGGCGCGGCGCCGCCCTCGGCTGCAAGGAAGCCCTCATCACCCTCGGCGACAAGCCCGAGGACCGCTGGCCCGAGGCGCGCGAGTGGCTCGACGCGCACGGCTACGACGACACCATCGCCTACGTCCGCGCCATCTCCATCCGCATCCTGGAGGAGACGGGCCTCCTCCCGCACCTCAACCCCGGCGTCATGACCTGGACGGACTTCCAGCGGCTCAAGCCGGTCGCCCCCTCCATGGGCATGATGCTGGAGACCACCGCGACCCGCCTGTGGTCCGAGCCCGGCGGCCCCCACCACGGCTCCCCGGACAAGGAACCGGCCGTCCGCCTGCGCGTCCTGGAGGACGCCGGCCGCTCCTCGGTCCCCTTCACCTCCGGTGTCCTCATCGGCATCGGCGAGACCTACGAGGAGCGCGCCGAGTCGCTGTTCGCCCTCCGCAAGGTCTCCCGCGCCTACCACGGCATCCAGGAACTGATCATCCAGAACTTCCGCGCCAAGCCGGACACGGCGATGCGCGGCCTGCCCGACGCGGAACTGGACGAACTGGTCGCCACGGTGGCCGTCGCCCGCCACATCATGGGCCCGTCCGCCTGCCTCCAGGCTCCGCCCAACCTGGTGGACTCGGAGTACGAGCGCCTGATCGGCGCGGGCATCGACGACTGGGGCGGTGTCTCCCCGCTCACCATCGACCACGTCAACCCCGAGCGCCCCTGGCCGCAGATCGGCGAACTCGCCGAGAAGTCCCGCACGGCCGGCTTCGAGCTGCGCGAACGTCTCTGCGTGTACCCGGAGTTCGTACAGCGCGGGGAACCCTGGCTGGACCCGCGGCTGCGCCCGCACGTCGCGGCCCTCGCCGACCCGGCCACCGGCCTGGCCCGCGAGGACGCGACGGTCGAGGGCCACCCGTGGCAGGAGCCGGACGAGGCGTTCACCGCGACCGGCCGCACCGACCTGCACACCACCATCGACACCGAGGGCCGTACGTCGGACCGCCGCGACGACTTCGACGAGGTGTACGGCGACTGGGGCGCCCTGCGCGAGGCCGCCGCCCCGGGCATGGCACCGGAGCGCATCGACACCGACGTGCGCCAGGCGCTGGCGACGGCGGCCGACGACCCGGCGAAGCTCACGGACGGCGAGGCCCTCGCCCTGCTGCACGCCGACGGCCCGGCGCTGGACGCCCTGTGCAAGGTGGCCGACGACGTGCGCAAGTCCGTGTCGGGCGACGACGTCACGTACATCGTCACCCGGAACATCAACTTCACGAACGTCTGCTACACCGGCTGCCGCTTCTGCGCCTTCGCCCAGCGCCGCACGGACGCCGACGCCTACACGCTCTCCCTGGAGCAGGTGGCCGACCGCGCGCAGCAGGCCTGGGACGTGGGCGCGGTCGAGGTCTGCATGCAGGGCGGCATCCACCCGGACCTGCCCGGCACGGCGTACTTCGACATCGCGAGGGCGGTCAAGGAACGCGTCCCCGGCATGCACGTGCACGCCTTCTCCCCGATGGAGGTCGTCAACGGCGCGACCCGCACCGGCATGTCCATCCGCGAGTGGCTGAGCGCGGCGAAGGATGCGGGCCTGGACTCGATCCCGGGCACGGCGGCGGAGATCCTCGACGACGAGGTCCGCTGGATCCTGACCAAGGGCAAGCTGCCCACGGCGACATGGATCGAGGTCGTCGAGACGGCCCACGAACTGGGCATCCGCTCCTCCTCGACCATGATGTACGGCCACGTCGACCAGCCCCGTCACTGGCTCGGCCACCTGCGCACCCTCGCCGGCATCCAGCAGCGCACGGGCGGCTTCACGGAGTTCGTGACGCTGCCGTTCATCCACACCAACGCGCCGGTGTACCTCGCGGGCATCGCGAGGCCGGGCCCCTCCATGCGCGACAACCGCGCGGTGACGGCGATGGCCCGTCTCCTCCTGCACCCGCACATCCCCAACATCCAGACGAGCTGGGTCAAACTGGGCACCGAAGGTGCGGCGGAGATGCTCCGTTCCGGCGCGAACGACCTCGGCGGCACACTGATGGAGGAGACGATCTCCCGCATGGCGGGCTCGTCCTACGGCTCGTACAAGTCGGTCAAGGACCTGATCGCGGTCGCCGACACCGCGGGCCGCCCGGCCAGGCCCCGTACGACGCTGTACGGCCCGGTACCGCAGGAGCGGCGGCGGGCGGCGGCGGCCTCCGACGGCCACCTGCCGGAGCTGCTGCCGGTACTGGACTGACATCCGGGGAGGAGCAGCGGCACGGGCCGCCCGCAGTACGATGATCGGGCCCCCGGTGTGTCGGGGTTCTCGTAGCTGAGGAGATGCGTGCCCGTGCCTGCCCGACTTCCCTCATGGGCCTGGGTCTCCGGACTGACCGTGGGGGCGATCGCGGCGGTGAGCGTCCTGGCCGTACAGGCCGACCAGGGACCCCGTCCCACCGCCGCGGACGCCAAGCCGAGCCCCTCCGCGTCGGCCGAGGCGCACCCGACGCCGAAGGAGACCACCCCGGCCCCGGTACCGGACGGTTCCGGCACCGGGCGGCGCGTCGTCTACTCGGTCGGCCAGGACCGGGTGTGGCTGGTCGACGCCAGCGACGCAGCCCGGCGGTCCTTCACGGTGTGGCCCGGCACGGTCGACCCCGGCCCCGGGGAGTACAGCGTCGGCACCCGGCGCGAGGACCCGACGACGGGCTCCGACGGCATTCAGGTCGAGCAGATCATGTACTTCGCCCAGGAGGGCGGCGTCTGGGTCGCCTTCTCCAACGCCGTGGACGGCTCCTCGCCGCCTCCCGCCGCCGACGCGAAGACGGGCGGGATACGGCTGCCCAAGGCGGACGGCGACGCGCTCTGGGAGTTCGCGACCTCGGGCACGACGGTCACGGTCGTCGAGTAGCGTCCGCGTCACCGGGCGTGAGCTGGGCGACGATCAGCACGACGCCGCTGAGCAGGAAGACCCGCGTCGCCGCCTCCAGCCCGTTCCAGTCCTCCGACTGCCACATCGCGAACCACTCGCCGCCGATCGCGATGAACCCGGCCCCGAAGAGCAGCATCAGCATCAGCGTGCCGTACGTGGTCATGCGTCGCGCGGGGGCGTGGTCCCGGCGTATCCAGAGCCAGGTCGCGTAGATCAGCACGAACGCGGCGACCGTCTCCCAGACGATGATCGCCACGTACGCGGTGTCCTGAAGGCCCTCGCTCGTGATCGCCCGCCACATCAGGTCGTCGTCCTTGAACGTCGTGTCCATCGCGAGGACGTGGCGCACGAACTGCTGGTTGCTGTCGAAGTCGGTGATGTTCCCGAGGGCCACGAGGGCGATGTAGAGGGCCAGGATCCCGGTGAGGACGGTGGCTGCGAGAGGAAGCGTGCGTGGAGTGTTGGCCATGAGAGCACTATCGCGAAGCGCGGAACGCTCCGATCGGCGGGGTCCGCTACCGTGATCCTTTCGCAGTGTTCCCGGCCACCGCCGCGAACACTCGACGGCAATCCGTCCTCCGTCGGCTCATCCGAGCAGCCCGATGACAAAACCGCCCGAAGTGTTCACGCCTTCCGACTCACATGGCCACCAGGACGAGCGCGACCGCGTTCAGAGCCAGGTACCCGGCGGGGAAGGCGATGTTGTGGAAGACCCGCGTGCGGACGTGGGCGACGACGGCACCGACGAAGAACAGGACGAGACCGACCGCGGCGGCGATCCCGAGGGGCCGGACGCCCAGCATGCCGATGAGGAGCCCGGCGGCTCCGGCGGCCTTGAGCACGGCCAGTCCCGGAATCCACGACGCGGGGACCTTCACCTCGGCCGAGTTGGCGAGGACGAACCGGGCCCCCATCAGGTCCGCGACGGCGATCCCGGCGTTCGCCACGACGGCGACGACGGTGACGATCACGCAGGCCGTGAACACGCACCTCTCCTCCCACCCGTTTCCCTGAGCCAAGAAGCCAAGAGGCCAAGAGGCCAAGAGGCCAAGAGGCCAAGAGGCCGAGAGGCCAAGAGGCCAAGAGGCCAAGGAACCACGGGACCAAGCCTTCATCTCGGCGTGCCACGACGTCCAATACCTGCGCCTATAACCTGGCGGCATGGACGTCGACACCCGGCTGCTGCGGTATTTCGTGGCTGTGGCGGAGGAGAGCAGCCTCACCCGGGCCGCCGAGCTGCTGTACGTCTCCCAGCCCGCGCTGACCAAGCAGATCCGGCAGTTGGAGGCCGGGCTCGGCGTGGACCTGTTCACGCGGTCGAGGACCGGCATGACCCTCACCGAGCCGGGGCGGGCGCTGGCGGAACGGGCCCCCGCCCTGCTGGCCGGGTGGGAGCGGGCGCTGCGGGAGACGAGGTCCGCGGCGAGCCGTGCGGCCCGCGTCCTGCGGGTCGGATTCATCGCCAGCGCCGCCAACGAGGCGACGCAGCCGATCATCGCGGAGTTCGCCCGGCGCCGGCCGGGCTGGCGGGCCGAGATGCGGCAGGCCGCCTGGTCGAATCCCTCCGCCGGACTCGCGGACGCGGACGTCGACGTCGCCCTGGTGCGAGTGCCGTTCCCCGGTCAGGACGCGCTGCGGGTGACGGTCCTGTTCAGCGAACCCCGCTGCGTCGTGCTGCCCGAGGCGCACCCCTTCGCCGCTCGTGCGGTGATCGCCTTCCGGGACCTGTGGGACGAGCCGTTCGTGGCGGCCCCACCGGAAACGGGCCGGTGGCGGGAGTACTGGCTGGCCGCCGACGAGCGCGACGGCCATCCGGTGCGCGTCGGCGCGGTCACCGAGCAGCCGGACGACTGGCTCAGCGCGATCGCCAACGGATACGGCATCGCCCTCGCCCCCGCTTCCGCGGCCCGCTTCTACACCCGGCCCGGCGTCGTCCACCGCCGGGTCACCGGAGTGAGCCCCAGCAGCGTCGGTGTCGCCTGGGCCCCCGCCGACGACGACAACCCCGTCGTCCGGGACTTCGTCCGCTGCTGCCGCGAGAGGCGCGTCGCCACGTGAACGTCTCCACACCGTTCCTGCCCTGACCGGACATCCTCGTTCGAATACAGTGCTGGACGTCATTACGTGGGGCCAGTGGTGTGGACAGCGATGTGGACAGTGCCGAGAGGAGGTCCAGGTGGGCGCGACGACCGGTGCCGTCTGGGGCCGTGCCGAGCAGCAGGACTTCCGCAGCCGGGTGCGCGGAACGCTGCTCGGGGTGGCTGTCGGGGACGCCCTCGGCGCGCCCGTCGACGGGCTGGACCTCGACGGCATCCGCGAGGCCCACGGCGCGGAAGGGCTCACCGACCTGGCCCCCGCCTACGGCCGGCGCGGTGCCGTCACCCACCTCACCCAGCTCGCCCTGTTCTCCGTGGACGGGCTGATCCGCGCGCAGGTACGGCGGGACACCGGCGCCTGGCACCCGCCGACCGACCTGCACCGGGCGTACCGGCGCTGGGCCGCCACCCAGCGCGACTGGGGACCCGACCTGCGGCGCAAGGACGACGGCTGGCTGGCCCACGAGGAGTGGCTGTACGCCCGCCGGAACGCCCCCCGCGCTCTGCTGCTCGGCCTCGGTGACGAGACCATGGGCACCCCGGAGGCACCCAAGAACCCCGGCGATCGCGGGCCCGAGGCCGCCGCCCGGTCGGCGCCGTTCGGGCTCCTGGTCGGCTGGGAGCCGCAACTGGTCGCCCAGCTCGCCGTGGAGTGCGCGGCCCAGACCCACGGCCACCCCACCGGCTACCTGGCGGCGGGCGCGTACGCCGTGATCGTGCACGGGCTGGCGCGCGGCGAGAGCCTCGACGGTGCCGTGCAGCGGGGACTCGCCCTGTTCGCCGCCAGGCCGGGGCACCAGCCCGTGTCGGACGCCCTCCAGCGCGCGCTCGGCGCGGTACGGCAGGGAATGCCGGGCCCGGCGCGGGTGACCGAGCTGATCGGCGAGGGGGCGGCGCAGGGGCTGGTGGCCGCCGCCGTCTACTGCGCCCTCGTCGGCGAGGACGTACGGCACGGGCTGCGGCTCGCCGTCAACCACGGCGGGCCGTCCGCCGCGACCGGTGCCCTGACCGGCGGGCTGCTCGGCGCGCTGCACGGGGAAACGGCCCTCCCACCGGCCTGGCTGGCCGAGTTGGAGGGCCGTCCGACGATCCTGGAACTGGCCGACGACTTCGCCATGGAGATGACCCAGGGCCCCGCGCTGCACGGCCCGGCGGGATCGTCGCCGGGGTGGCTGGCACGGTACCCGCGGGGATAGGGCCTGCCGTTCGGAACATGCCGGCGTCGCGGGGCGTGGCACGCGCATTCGCGGCGTTGTCGTCGGTTGCCGGGGCTCCGCCCTGCCGCCCTCCTCCGCCTTGCAGCCGCACGCACCACGCCCCGCTCGGGTGGGCCGAGAGGCGCGGTCCCTCTCAGCCGACCTGATCCGAACGACGGGCCCTGGCGAACGCCGGGAGCGTCCAGGGGCCGACCGCGCGGTCAGCCCTGGTCGCCCACCCGGGTGCGTCCCACCCCGTCCTCCACGCCGCCCGCCGGCGCCGGGACGGCCGCCGCCGCGCCGGAGGCGTCGTCGTCGCCGTCCGTGTTGACCCGCTCGATGATCGCGAGCCGTTCCGGGGTGTCCTCCGGCTTCAGGAAACCGATCAGGACGTACAGGACCAGCGACACGGCCAGCGGGATCGACACCTGGTACTCCAGCGGCACCCCGCCCTCCACGCTCCAGTTGATCGGGTAGTTGACCAGCCAGAAGGCGAGCAGGCCCAGCGCCCAACTGGTGAGCGCGGCCGTCGGACCCGAGCGGCGGAAGGGCCGCAGCAGACCGAGCATCATCGGGATCGCGATCGGGCCCATCAGTCCGGCCACCCACTTGATCACGACGGTGATGATGTCCTTGAAGGTCGGCGAGTCGACCTGCGTCGCCACCGCCATCGACAGGCCGAGGAAGACGACCGTCGCCAGCCGCGCCGCCAGCAGCCCGGCGCGATCGCTCCAGCTCCTGGCCCGCGCCGACAGCACCGGCGCCACGTCACGGGTGAAGACGGCCGCGATGGCGTTGGCGTCCGAGGAGCACATGGCCATGGTGTGCGAGAAGAAGCCGACGATGACGAGGCCGAGCAGGCCGTGCGGCAGCAGCTGCTCGGTCATCAGGGCGTAGGAGTCGGAGCCGTCCGCCTTCTGCGACTCCACCAGCAGCGGCGACATCCACATCGGGAAGAACAGCACCAGCGGCCAGACCAGCCACAGCACCGCCGACAGCCGAGCCGACCGCTCGGCCTCGCGGGCATTGCTCGTGGCCATGTAGCGCTGGGCCTGGTTGAGCATGCCGCCGTTGTACTCGAAGAGCTTGATGAAGAGGAAGGCGAGCAGGAACACCGTGCCGTACGGGCCGACCAGCGGTTCGCCGTGGCCCTGGAGTTCGGGCTCGTCCCAGACGCCGAAGAAGCCGCCGTGGTCGCCGAGTTTCATGACCACGGCCACGAACATGGCCACACCCGCCAGCAGCTGGATGATGAACTGGCCCAGCTCGGTCAGCGCGTCTGCCCACAGGCCGCCGATCGTGCAGTAGATGCCCGTGATGACGCCGGTGATCAGGATGCCCTGGTTGAGGGTGATGCCGGTGAAGACCGACAGCAGCGTGGCGATGGCCGCCCACTTCGCGGCCACGTCCACGATCTTCAGCAGCATGCCGGACCAGGCGAGGGCCTGCTGGGTCGGCAGGTCGTACCGGTTCTTGAGGTACTCCAGGGGAGAGGCCACGTGCAGCCGTGAGCGCAGCCGGTTGATGCGCGGCGCGAACAGCTTGGACCCGACGGCGATGCCGAGCGCGATGGGGAAGGACCAGGTGACGAAGGACGTGACGCCGTAGGTGTAGGCGATGCCCGCGTACCCGGTGAACATCACCGCGCTGTAGCCCGACATGTGGTGCGAGATGCCGGAGAGCCACCAGGGCATCTTGCCGCCGGCCGTGAAGAAGTCGCTGACGTTGTCCACGCGTTTGTGCGACCACACGCCGATCGCCACCATGACGGCGAAGTAGCCGATGAGCACGGACCAGTCGAGACCGTTCATGTGCCCCCTTCCGGGGTCCGCCTTGTGAACTCCGCTCAGCTGGCTGGCACTTCGCGCGAGCGGGGTAGGGGCGAGGAAGGAACCGCGAAGTGCCCGCTCATCGTGGTTGTGCCGACGCGGGCACGACAAGGAAGGGGAGGGTCAAGAGCAGGTAAAAATGTTCGGCTTGCTGACCTGGGTTCACCTACATGAACATCCGGACGGCCCTCCCGAGGCCGCCTACTTCAGCTCGTCCGGGCACGGCGTACCCCGCTTCAGCCCGTACGGCGACGCCAGCCGGTACGTGCCCGCCTCGGGGGCGATCAGCACCGTCCACTTGTCGCCCTCGGCGGTCTCCTCCGTCTCCGTCAGGCAGCCGTTGACGTTGTCGAACGTCTTCGGCGTGCCCTCCGGACCGTTCTTGGAGGCCTCCGTCTCCTGGGGCGGCTCCAGCTTCCTGCCCTCGGCGTCGACGAGGCTCAGCCACGGCGAGTGCGGCATCCGGACCAGAACGCGGCCCGGCTGCTTCACGTCGATCGTCCACTCGTCCTGCTCGGCACGCTGGACCACCGCGTCGGGCTCCGCCAGCGGCGTCGGGTCGAGCACCTCGAACAGCTGCCAGTTGGCGTCCCCCCAGACCTGCTTCAGGTACGGCAGGCCCCGCTGAATCAGCTCCCGCTCGCGTTTGCCGCCGTCGCCGTCCGGCTCGCCCTTGGGCAGCACCACGTAGTGCACGGCCCAGCGCTTCAGCCACTCGTGGTAGTTCGCCGAGTTGAGCGTGTCGTCGTAGAAGAGCGGGTTGCGCTCCATGTCGGCCTGGCGGGTCCAGCCGCGGGCCAGGTTCACGTACGGCGCGAGCGCCGAGGCCTCTCGGTGGGAGCGGGCGGGTACGGCCTCCACCCGGCCCTTCTCCGCGCCTACCTCCTGCAGTTCGTTGAGGAGCGGCGCCAGCTCGCGCGCCCAGGAAGCGGTCGGCTGGGTGTGGACGACGTCGTCGGCCGACTTGAAGCCGATCCAGCCGACGAAGCCGATGACCGCGACCACGAGCGCGTACCACTTGCGCGTCCGCGCCACCGTGAACGGCAGCGCGGCCACCAGGGCCGCCCCGGCGAAGAGCATCGCGAGGCGGGTGATGTTGGAGCCGATCTGGGAGCTGATCAGCCAGACCAGCAGCACGGACAGGCCGTAGACCGCCGACGTGATCCGTACGGTCGTCCAGGTGCGCGGCACGAACACGTACACCAGGCCCGCATACAGGACCGGCAGGACCGCCGAGCCGAAGCCCATCGGCTGCGTACCGGAGAAGGGGAAGAGTACGGCCGACAGCGCGACGACCGCCGCCGGGGCCAGCCCCAGCGACCAGGCCCCCGGGCGGCGCTTCTGGAGGAACAGGGCCACCGCCACCAGACCCACGAACAGACCCGAGACCGGCGAGGCCATCGTGGACAGCGCGGCCAGCGGCGCCGCGCACAGTCCCTTGGCCCACCGCTCGTACCGCCAGCGGTAGGGCCAGCAGAACACCACCGCGACCGCCCCCAGCCCGAACATCATGCCCAGCCCGAACGTCACCCGGCCCGACGCCGCGTTGCCCAGCAGCCCGAACAGGCCCGCCAGCGACGCCCACAGCGGATTGCGGACCACCCGGCTGCGGATCAGGATCATCGTCAGCAGCCCGGCCGACAGCGTCCCCGCGATCATCATCGTCGTACGCACGCCGAGCACCGACATCAGATACGGCGAGACGACGCTGTACGACACCGGGTGCATGCCGCCGTACCAGGCGAAGTTGTACGCCGAGTCCGGATGGCGGCCGACGAACTCCGACCACGCGTCCTGCGCCGCGAGGTCGCCGCCACTGTTCGCGAACGTGAAGAACCAGGCGATGTGGAGGATTCCCGCCAGGGCGGTCACGGACAGCACGGGGTGGCGCAGCATGCGCTCGCGCAGGGCCAGGAAGGCGGCCTTCACAGCGGACGGCGCTTCCGGCTCGGCACGGTCCGGCTCACGGACGCCGCCCGCCGGGCCCCTGCCGGTCCTCCCGCTCCGTCCGCTCTCCCCGGCGTCCTCGCGGGGCGCGGGTACGTGCGGTCGCGGGCCGGCTCCCGGGCCCGCATCGGCGTCGTCGGCGCGTGTCGGCTCCGCAGTGGCCACCTGAAGGCACTCCCCGTGTCCCGTTTTCTGCTTACGGCCGTGTCCCGTTCCCGTGACCGGCGACCTGCCCGTTTCGTGACGCTAGCACGCACTCCCGCACCGTGGCTTCCTCCCCTCCGGGACCCCGCGGCCACCCTCCGGGACCTTCCAGGAGCTTCCGGGACGCAAACGCCCCCGCGGCCGGGTGGGCCGCGGGGGACGTCCGCGTCGGTGCGGCCCGTGCGGGCCGGCCGTCAGCCCAGGCGGGTCAGCTTGTCCGTGAAGGCGGGCTCCACGAGATCCTTCTGGAGGGCGACCGGTACCTTCACCGCGCCGGCCGCCTCGCCGTCACCGACCGTGAGCGTGCCGACCTTCGTGCCGGCCGCGGCCGTGTGCGGCACCTCGTCCGCCTTGAACGTCAGTCTGACGGTCAGGCCCGGCCAGCCGACGGCTTTGACGTCCTGTGTGGCGACGACCGGCGTCCGGCCGCCGAGACCGTCGTCGACGTACCCGACGACGCTCCCCTTCTTCAGGATCGTCGACGACTCCAAGGTGTCCTGCGCGGCCCGGATCAGCTTGTCGCCGGAGTCCAGCGCGGCACCGAGGATGGTGTTGTCCTTGCCGCCCGCCGGCTGGCGGACCACGGCACCGACGATGGTCCGGGTCTCGCCGCCGACCTCCTTCTTCGCCGCGAAGACCAGGTTGCCGAGCGCGGAGGTGGTGGTGCCGGTCTTGATGCCGACGACGTCGTTGTGGCCGACCAGGTGGTTCCAGTTGGAGTGGTTGACGCCCTTGTAGTCGTCGTACGACATCATCGCGGCGACCTCACGGAACGCGGGCGACTTCATCGCCTCCTTGGCCAGCTTCACCTGGTCCACGGCCGTGCTCACCGTCGTGTTGTTCAGGCCCGACGGGTCGGTGTACGTCGTGTTCGACATGCCGAGGTCCTTCGCGGCGGCGTTCATCTTCTCCACGAACGCCTTCTCGGACCCCGCGTCCCAGCGGGCGAGCAGTCGCGCCACATTGTTCGCGGACGCGATCAGGATGCTTTCCAGGGCCTCGCGCTGCGAGATCGAGTCGCCCTGGAACACGTTGACGGTCGACTCCTGGCCGGCCTGCGACTGGTCCTCCGCCGCCTGGTCGATCTGGATCTTCGGGCCCTCGGCGCCGCTCTCGAGCGGGTGGTCGCGCAGGACGACGTACGCGGTCATGACCTTGGCGACACTCGCGATCGGCACGGGCTGCTGATCGCCGGACGAGCCGAACGTGCCGATGCCCTGCACGTCCAGCGCGGCCTGCCCGCTGGACGGCCACGGGATCTCCGGCTTGCCGCCCTCGAAGGTGAAGCTGTCCTGCGCCGTGAGGTCGAGCTCCGGCGCGGGCAGTTCGCGCATCGACTGCACGACGCCGAAGACGATCACCAGCAGGATGACCAGCGGGGTCCAGATCTTGACCCGGCGCACGGTCGTCCGCAGCGGGGTCTCCGGGGGCGGCGGGGTGTTCGTCAGCTCCGCCAGCAGGTCCAGCGGCGGCTTCGGCGGCAGCGGCTGCTGCGTCGTCCGCTCGGGCCCGACCTGCGGTACGGCGGCGGTGGCCCCGGTACGGGGTGCCTGTGGCGCCCTGGGGGCCTCGGGCGGGGGCTTGCGCGTCGCGGGGTCGTCCGGGTGCCGGAGCGCGACGAACTTGCTGGTCCGCTCGGCGCCAACCTCCGGGACCCGCGCGGGGGCATCGCCGCCCTTGCCGCCCTTGCCGCTCTTGTCTTCCTTGCCGGTCTTGGGCGGGTTGGCGGTGTCGCCCAGCTTCAGCATGGTCGTCGGCTGGTCGACGGCGGGCGCGGAGGGCCGCGGGGCCTTGAAAACGGCGGTGGGCTGATCGACGGGACGCCCGCCGTCCGCGGAGCCGCCCCGGTCCGCACTGCCGACGGCCCCGGCGGCGTCCTCGCCGTCCGGGCTCTCCACGGTGCCCGTGGACGCCCCGGAGCGGCCGTCGGACTCGCCGTCCGCGCGCTCGTCCGTGCCTTGGCGTGCGTCGGACCGATCGCCGGACTCGCCGTCGGGGTGCTCTTCGGTGTCCTTCGAGGCGTCGGGGTCCGCGGTGGCGGCAGCGTCCGCGCGCCCCTTCGTGTCCTCGCGTGCGTCGGACCGATCGCCGGACTCGCCGTCGGGGTGCTCTTCGGTGTCCTTCGAGGCGTCGGGGTCCGCGGTGGCGGCAGCGTCGGCGCGCTCCTTCGTGCCCTCGCGTGCGTCGGGTCCGCCGTCGGACTGACCGCCCACGTGCTCTTCGGCGTCCTCGGACGCGCCGGAGCCGGTCCCGGCTCCCGTGGCCTGCGCGTCGCGCTCGTCCTCGGGCGCCCCGGAGTCCGCGGCGGTGTCCCGCCGGGTCTCCTCCGCGGCCCCCGCGCGCGGCGTGTCCCCGGCGCCGGCCTCCGCGGCGGCCCGCTCGTCGGCGGTCGCCACCCAGGCGGCGACGGCGTTCCGCAGCCGGCCGTCGGTGGCGGCGGCGGGCTCGTCGCGATCGGCCCCGGAGGTGCCGGACGTATGAGACACCTCGGAGGTGTCGGACTCTTCGGGCGTCTCGGAGAAGCCGTCCTCGACGGGGTCCGAGCCGGCGCCCTCGCCCTCGGCTTCCGCCTCCGACTCCGCCTCCGTGTCGGACTCCGCCTCCGTCTCGCGGACCGACAGCACCCGGGTCGCCGTATCGACGCCCCCACGGGACCCGGCGGACCCGGCGGACGCCGACGGCTTCGCGTCCTCCCGTGCCACCGCCAGCCGCGGATCACGCGCCTCGCTCGCCTCGGTCCTGGCTTCGGGAACCGGACCCGCGCTCCCCGACGTCGGTTCTTCCGACGACTCGCGCTGCTTCGAACTGTCGGGGGACTCGCCCGCCACCGATGCCTCCTCCATGCGCCGCACGTCGCGTGTGCGCTACCGAACCCGTACCGAAACCATGTACCAGTGTCCTGTGTACGGGTGGAACCCACGCGGTAGACGAGAACGACATACCTACTGGTTCCATTGCGAACCGGTCACGCACCCTCGACAGACCAATGTGAGAGGGGTCACCCTGTCTTTCATCCACGCGGGGAGGCATGGATGGGCAGGAGCCGCAGAACACTTCCGGAAGAGCTTCTGCTGCTGGCGTTGGACCCGACCACGGGTACCACCGCACAGCCGCAGTCGCTCGACCTCGGTCTGGCCGGAGCACAGCTGGTGGAGCTGGCGCTGGCCGGACGGATAGCCCCAGACGGGGATCGTATCGCCGTGGTGGCACCACGGCCGACAGGAGATCCAACACTGGACTGCGCGTTGGAGTTGCTGCGAAGGCGTGGCGCTCCCGTACGGGCGGTCAACTGGATTGGCGGGCCCCGCCTGGGGCTGCGCCAGACCTACCTCTCGCATCTGGAGCGATGCGGCATGGTGCATGCCGTGGAGGGCCAGATGTGCGGGGTGCTGCCGACGACTCGCTATCAGGCGACGGACACGGCGATCAGCAGGGAGATCAAGGCCCGGCTGGACTCGGCGATCCGCACCGGCGTACCGCCGGACCCGCGGACCGCGGCGCTCGCCGCGCTGGCCCACGCGGTCGGTCTCGGCAAGCACCTCTACCCGGGCAACGAAGGACGCTCGTCACGGTCCCGCCTGCGGGACCTCATCAGGCACGACCCCATGGGCGGCCTGGTGGCGCACGCGGTGATGGACGTCCAGAACGGCGCGGCGGCCCAGCCACGCCGTGCCCCGGCCCCGGCCGGCCGCCAGGCCGCGGGACCGGGAGCCAGGCCCGCCCCGGAACCCGCGCGCGGTGTTCCGGCGCAACCGCGCCACGGATCCATGGCGCGTGCGGTGGCCCACTGAGCCACACCCACCGCGACAACGCACAGCAGCAACACGCAGCAGCAAGGCACAAGCAGTACCCGCACCGCCGCACCGCCAGTCCCCAGGCCCGGTCACGGGAGCCGCAGGTTCGCGCGGGGCGGCGGGACCGACCGTACGTCCGGCACGCCCGGACGGCGGTACGGTTCCGCCGCCCCGCGCGGCCATGTGTACGGGGGGCGCCCCGAACTGGCGTGTACGCGGCGCATATCGACCGTTTCCCAGCGGCAGAAAGCACCTTGGTGGCAGTCTGCTCAGCAGCAGATACGCAAAGTGGCAGGTATGAGTCACGCAGCCGGAGGTGCACGTCCCGTGGCGTCCAATGTCAATCCCACCGTCAGGCGACGCCGGCTGGGCCAGGAGCTGCGCCGGCTCCGTGAGCTCAAGGGCATGACGGCCGAAGAGGTGGCGGAGCGGCTGCTGGTCTCGCAGTCGAAGATCAGCCGCCTGGAGAACGGCCGGCGCAGCATCAGCCAGCGTGACGTCCGCGACCTGTGCGGGGTCTACGAGGTCGAGGACCAGCGGATCGTCGACTCGCTGATG
Organism: Streptomyces sp. NPDC097107; assembly: GCF_044762405.1. Classification (NCBI taxonomy): domain Bacteria; kingdom Bacillati; phylum Actinomycetota; class Actinomycetes; order Kitasatosporales; family Streptomycetaceae; genus Streptomyces; species Streptomyces sp. NPDC097107. Next base: position 298,011 of record NZ_JBIWEF010000004.1, read on the forward strand.
CAGATGGCGAAGGACTCGCGCCAGCAGGGCTGGTGGCACGCCTTCGGGGACATCCCCTACAGCGTCTACATCGGCCTGGAGACCGACGCGGAGTCGCTGCGGACCTACGAACCGCAGATCATCACCGGCCTGTTGCAGACCCGGCCGTACGCCGAGGCGCTCATCCAGGGCGCCCTGCCCGAGACTTCGGTCGCCGACATCGAGAAACGGGTCCAGGTCCGCATACGGCGCCAGGAGCGCATCTCCGCCGACAGCAACCCGCTGCGGCTGTGGGTGGTCCTGGACGAGTCCTGCCTGCGCAGGGTGGTGGGCGGCAAGCAGGTGATGCGCGAGCAGCTGGAGCACGTCGCCGAGCTGTCGCAGCTGCCGCACATCACCGTGCAGGTGCTGCCGTTCGACGTGGGGGCGCACCCCGGCATCAACGGCCAGTACTCGATCCTGGAGTTCGCCGACGCCGCCGACTCGAGCGTCGTGTACATCGAGGGCGTGACCAGCGACCTGTACCTGGAGAAGGCGCAGGACGTGCAGAAGTACACGGTGATGTACGAGCACCTGCGGGCGCAGGCGCTGAACGTGGAGGAGTCGCGGCGGCGCATCGAGGACGTGGCGAAGGAGTACGCCCGCTGACGTGTCGGCGGATGTTACACCCCTGGTATGCGGTACTGGAGGAGACACTGGTATATGCCACCCGGTCGGGTGAATGGCTGCTCCGATCGGCGAGGACAGCGAGTAGCGTCGATCACGCCAAAGATCAAGCGTCATTGGCGTAAACAGCACTCAGCACTCGCCATCGGAGCAGACATGGCAATTCTTCAGGGCGCCCAGGAATCGTGGACCAAGTCCTCCTACTCCGGAGGAAACGGCGCGTGCGTCGAGGTCAAGTCACCGGTCGTGGCGGCACTCGCCGTCCGCGACTCCAAGGTCACCGAGGGCCCGGTCCTGGCCTTCCCCGCCGACGCGTGGAACGCCTTCGTGACCTCGGTCAAGGAGTAACGGCTCCACGCTCCGCCCACCAGCACCGCCGACGGAGCCCTCTCGACCAGTTCGCCGACCTTGCCGAGAGGGCTCTGTTCAGTTCCGGCCCCGCGTCGGCTCGACTCAGCTCCGTCGCGCTCAGCTCACGGGGAACGCGATGTCGCACACCGGGTCCTCGGGGCCCGACGCCTCCCAGTCGGCGAAGTACACCTCACGGCAAGGACCCGCCACCGTCAGCCCCTGAGCGGCGACCCACTCCTCCACCGCCTCGAAGGCGGCCAGGATCTGCGGATGGGCCACCTGCGCCTTCGTGATCCGGGTGTAGGCCAGCCGCCGGGCCGGCTCCACCCGCGCCTGCGACTGCCAGGCCCGCCCCCGCTCCTCGCTCCACGCCCGGGCCGCCGCCTCGTCGGCGACCGGCACGCACGACTCCGCCGGGCCGTCGCTCTCCATCGACACCTCGGCGTGGTAGACGACGAACGGCGCCGCCGTCACACCCCCGCAGCCCCGCGCCGCCTCCTCCAGCCGGGTCAGCGAGGCACCGATCCACGCCGGCAGCTCGCCCGCCAGGGTGTGCCGCATCTCGCTGATCACCACCTGCGCCGGCACGTCCACCGTCTCGACCACGAACTTTCCGTACACCTCGGAACTCCTCCCCGAAAGACGTCCACGGAGGTAGTCGGCGAGCGTTCGCTGCCCGGCCACCCGGGCCTCCACTCCCGCCCAGTAGGCGTCGAGCAGAACGGCGGCCCCGGGCCCGTCCGCGTGGACCACCTCCGCGACCTTCGCGAGCGGCATGTCCAGCTGGCGCAGCAGGGCCACGAGCCGGGCGCGTCCGGTCTGCCGGGTGCGGTAGTAGCGGTAGCCGGTGGCCTCGTCCACATGGTCGGGCACCAGCAAGCCCATACGGTCGTACAGCCTGAGAGCCTTGGCCGACAGCCGGGCCCGCGCGGCGAACGCCCCGATGGTCAGCAACTCGTCGTCGCGTGCATCGTCCACGTCGTCATCCTCCGTCGCCGGGCGGCCTGTTCCGCCCGGCGACGACGATGCTCGGGCCTGCCCCAGGGGCAGGGTCAACCCGCCAGCCGCTCCTCCACGGCCGCCACGACCTCGGCCGACTCCGGCTCGGCCTGCGGCGAGAACCGCGCGGCGACCTCGCCGTCCCGCCCGATCAGGAACTTCTCGAAGTTCCAGCGGATGTCCCCGCTGTGCCCCTCGGCGTCGGCGAAGCCCGTCAGCCGGTCGTACAGCGGATGCCGGCCCTCCCCGTTGACGTCCACCTTCTCGGTCATCGGAAAGGTCACGCCGTACGTCGCCGAGCAGAACTCGGCGATCTCGTCGGCGCTGCCCGGCTCCTGGCCCATGAACTGGTTGCAGGGGACGCCGAGCACGGTGAAGCCCTGTTCCGCGTACCGCTCGTGCAGCCGCTCCAGGCCGGCGTACTGGGGGGTGAGCCCGCACTTGGAGGCCACGTTGACCACCAGTACGACCCGGCCCGCGTACTGGGAGAGGTCGGCGGATCCGCCCTGGAGGGCGCCGATGCCGACGTCGAGGGGGAGGCTGTCGTTGCGCTGCGTGTTCTCTGAGGTCCTCATGAGCGGATGCTAGCCCCGTCACATGTCGTGCCGGCGGGCGCGTCACCCGGCCTCGATACTCGGCCTCGATTGGGTTAAGGACCGCTCGGGAACTCCTGCGCCAACGAACCGTTGCATAGTCTAAGAGACTGGGGAGGGACGCCTGAGAACGGGGAAGAGGCGACTCTTGAGCGCTGCGACACCGGAGTAGTCATGACCGTGAAGAAGTCGCCGTCCAGTGCCACGATGCTGGCCTGGGTGCCTGTCGCGGCCATGACCGTGGTCGCCGTCGTGGACCTCACGGCCGGGCCGGGGGTGGGGCTCCTGCCGCTGGTGTCGCTGGGACCGGCGTTCGCCGGACTGGTCGGCGGCTGGCGTCGTACGGCGGTGATCGGGCTGGTCGCGCTGCTGCTCTGCGTGGGCCTCGGCCTGTACAACGGGCTCTTCGACCGTCCCCGCGGCTACACCGCCATGGTGTCGGTGGCCGGTGTGACCGGCGTCGGAATCGCGGCGGCCGTGATGCGTTCGCGCCGGGAGGCGGAACTGGCCAGTGTGCGGTCGATCGCGGAGGCGGCCCAGCGGGTCCTGCTGCGCCCGGTACCGCTGACCGCGGGCCCGCTGCACGCGGCCGTCTCGTACACCTCGGCGCTCGCCGAGGCCCGGATCGGCGGCGACCTGTACGAGGTGACGGCCTCCCCGCACGGCGTCCGGGTGATCGTGGGCGACGTGCAGGGCAAGGGCCTGGCGGCGGTGGAGACCGCGGCCAGGGTCCTCGGCGCCTTCCGGGAAGCGGCGTACGACGAGAAGGACCTGGTCAAGCTCGGCGAGCGGCTGGAACGCAGCGTCGCCCGCGAGCTGGAGGACGAGAAGTTCGTGACCGCGATCGTCGCCGAGATCGGCTACGACCACCAGGTCGTCCTCCTCAACTACGGCCACCCGGCCCCGATGGTCGTCCACCGTGACGGCACCGCCGACTTCCCGGAGCCGCCCGCCCACGCCCTCCCGCTGGGCCTGGCCGCACACGGCGGCCCCGGCCCGGAGCTGTTCTCGGTGCCCTTCGTCCCCGGCGACCAGCTGCTCCTCTACACCGACGGCGTGACGGAGGCCCGGGACGAGGAGGGCGACTTCTACCCGCTCGCCGAACGCGCCCACCTCCTGAAGGACCCCGACGTCCACCGGGCCCTGGACGCCCTCCGCGAGGACCTGGTGCGGCACGCGGCGGGACCGCACCACGACGACGCCGCGATGCTGCTGCTGCGGTATCAGGGCCATGACGGCGGGGCAGCGGCCGGACCGGCGTGAGCGTCCGGTCAGCCCCGCCGGCCGCCGCCGCCGACGTGTTCGCCGTCGCGCGGGGCGAGAAGGAGGCGCGGTCCTTCGGCAGCCGCCTCGGGCAGCTGCTCGACGACTTCGACGTCCCCGGTGCGGTGCGGCTGCTGAAGTCCGCTCCCGGCAGGCTGTTCCGCGTCCTGCACCTCTCATGCCGCGCGAGACGCCCCCGAGGGGCTGCACCAGGACTTCCGGGTCGGCACCCTCGAGAATCCGCGCGACCTGATCCCGGGCTGAGAGTTGGCGTTGCCCGCGGCGAGGCCATGAAGGGGCTTCCTTCTCATTTCACTCCAAATGAACCCAAGTCCCTTCGCTTTCCTCGCCTTCAACGCCGCACCGGGCGACGCCCGCGCAGGCGCGCAGCCGGCCGTCGGCCGCGTCCCGGTCGGGGACGGCGCGCAGCATCGCGTAGGGCCCCTCGGCCGGGTCGAGTCGGGGCAGGTGCCGGAGCACGACTCCGGTGCCCGCGCCGATCAGCCCGGACAGGACCGCCTCGGCCAGGGCGTGGTGAACGTGCACGAGATAGTCGGCCAGGGACACCCGGGTGGTGACGACGTCGAGCCGTGCCGTGCGAAGGTCCGGACCGGCGCCGGCCCGGGGCGGAATCTCGATCCGGGCGGGCAGCGGGGGCAGGGCGGGAGCGGGGAAGAGCCGCAGCAGACGCCGCAGCGGCGGGGCCTCGCCGGTGTCCTCGGGCAGCGTCCACGCCATGGCGCCGTCCGCGCTGACGTGGTGGAAGGCGAACCGCGTACGGAGGTTGTCGGGGTTGCCGGAGAGGAAGACCGTGCGGGTGTGGGCGCGCAGCCACGGCTCGCTCAGCGTGTCCGGCAGACTCAGGGCGTAGGCCACCGCGGACCGCGCGAACGTCGTGGGTTCGAAGCGCCGCAGCACGACCGTCACGGCCGTCCGGTCCGGCTCGGCCGCCCGGCCGGCGCGCGCGGCCCGCACACGGCGTTCGGCGTGCTCCCGGAGGTACTGCTGGGTGAACACGGGCGGTGCCCCTTCTGCCGGGCGGTCAGAGGTAGACGGCGGAGGTTACGGCGCGCAGCGGCACCCGCTGGTGTCTGCGCAGCAGCGCGGAGGTGAGCCGGTAGGGATCCACGTGGGCCCGCCCGCCGGTCTGCCGGCGGCGTTCGCGCTCAGCAGGTGCCGCAGTGCGCCGTCCTGTGCCGCCCGCACGTCGCCGAGTGCCTTGCGCAGCCCGTCCCGCTCGGCCAGCACTCTTCCCCGGTACGCGGGGAACAGTTCCGCCTCCATGTCAGACACCGGCCCGATGCCCCGTCGCGTGCACGACGGCGTCGACGGCACGGTCGATGCCGGAGCCCGGTTCGGGGGGCGTCCGGGCGGTGCGCCGGTCACGCGGTCGCGCATGTGCACCACGGCCAGTTGCAGCAGGGTGATGAGGATGTCCGGCGAGTAGCGTCCGGCCGGAGCCCTCAGCGCTTCGGACAGCAGTTCCCGGCGGGCCCGGCCGATCAGCGCGTAGTCGGTGTCGAGCGGCGTCTGGTCGCAGGTGACCACCGTCCAGTGGCCGCTGTCGGCGAGACGCCGCAGCACCGACGACTTGCCCGAGTAGTCCGGGCCGAGCAGGACGGTGAATTCCGGGCCGTCGGCCCGGGGTGGCGCGTACGGCCGGGCGCCGTAAGGCATGGGTGAGGTCGGCAGCTTCACTTCCTGGTAGCTGATCCGCGGCCGGCCCGAGCGCGTGCCGGTTCGAGCACATGCAGGCCCGAGCACATGCAGGCCCGAGCGCGTGCCGGTTCGAGCGCGTGCCGGTTCGAGCGCGTGCCGGCCCTGCGCACGTGCCGGCCCTGCGCACGGCCGCGGGCGCGCGCGGGCACGGCCGCTCGGACGGCGGCCCGCCCGGGGCCGTGGCGTGGTGCGGTCGGTTCTTCGGGTTGTGCCGGTTCCTTCGGGGCGCGTGCCGGGCCCGGGGCCCGCCGCCTGATCCGCGGGGGCGGGCCGGGGCCTAGCTCCGCCGGCCGGTGGGGGACGAACCCATGGGCTCGTAGTACTCGGTGAACAGCCGGCCCACCAACTCGCCGCGGCTGGACACGCCGAGCTTCTCGAAGATCGCCTTGATGTGGTCGCGCACCGTGTGCGGCGACAGGTGCAGCTCCTCGGAGATCCCGCTGGTGGACAGGCCCCGCGCCACCCGTCGGGTGACCTCCAGCTCCCGTTCCGACAGCTCGTAGGCCTGCACGACGAGCGGCGTGACGTCGGAGACCGGGGCGCGTTCGATGATCACCGCGGAGGCGCCGGGGCGTCCGTCGGCCCCGCGCAGGCAGGACGCGTGGCACACCAGCCAGCGGCCGGTGCGGGTGCGCATCCTGATCCGCGCGGTGTCCCCGCCGCGCTCCTCGGCGATCGCCCTGGCCCGCATCGCGGTGCCGTGCACCCACAGGGGTATGCGCAGACCGAGCGCGGTGAGCGAGGCGGGACCCCGCGGCATCTCCTCCAGGTAGCGCCGTGCCTCGTCGTTGACCGAGACGAGGGCGCCCTCGGCGTCGAACAGCAGCAGCCCGGTGCCGGTCAGAGCGTCGCCGGACGGCTCGGGACGCTGTTTGGCGTACGCCCTGAGCAGGCGGGCGACGGGCGTGCCCAGATCCTCCATGAACCTGCGTTCCCCGGTGGAGAACTCGGCCCGCCCCGTCTCCCGGAACAGGCTGATGTACCCGTGGGGCCGGCCGTCCACCCGCAGCACGGCCCGCAACTCGTCGTGCACCCCGCGCGGCGCCAGAAAGCCCCGGTACAGGGAACTGCGCTCGGGCTCGCCCCCCGTGGTCTCCCACAGGCTGGCCACCGGTACCGGCGCCAGCGCGAGGTCCCGGAACAGGTTGATCTTCTCCGTGAACAGCTCGTACTGCCAGTAGACGGCACAGCTGTGGTCCTCGATGTTCTCCGCGAAGATCGGCGACGTGATCATGCCGGTCTCCGGGTCGGTGGCCCGCCAGACGGCGGCGTCGTACGGGACCGCCCTGCGCAGTTGCGTCGCCAGCGTGCTGAACAGCGTGTGCGGGCTGTCCGCGCGTCCGGCGCGCAGGAGGAGTTCGTCGCGACCGAGAGCAGTGGGCATCTCCGGCACTCCGTTCCGGGGTGGTGTACGGATGAAGAGTCAGCCTTGCCTGTCACAACCTGACTCCACCGTACGCCACTTGGCGGTTCCGGGGCGGTGACGCCGACCGTCACCACACGTCGTCCGGGAGCCACTGCGCGTACCGCCGTGGGCCGGTCAGGACGGGCCCGTCCCCGCGGAGGTGCACGGTCGGCAGGCCGGCCGCCTCCGGCATTCTCGGCATCTCAGGCCCGACGTAGAGCGGGTCGATCCGGACGTGCTCGATGCCCAGTGGCCCGAGCAGCGCCAGGAGCGCGGGCCGGGACAGACGGATCCACCGCTGGGTGGGTCCCAGCGCGGCGTGGAGCCGTTCCTCGCGGGTGAAGGCGAGGCCGACCCGCTCGGTACCGGCACCCGGCCGGGCCGTGCGCACGACGGCCGCCGCGCCGTCGAGGTCGCCGACCCGGACCGGGACGTACAGGAGCGCGTCCACTACGTCACGTCTCGAGGCAGAACTCGTCGAGCGGGTAGCCGACGTGCCGGTCCTCCGTCGGCAGGAAGCCGAGCACCTTGTCGCCGGGCTTCAGCTCGGTGCTGTTGAGGACCTTGCCGCCCGGGCCGAGCACCCGCACGTGCCAGTCGTCCTGGAGGATCAGATTGACCTCGCGGCCGTCGGTGGAGACCGCGTTCACCGAGATCAGCGGCCTGGTCTCGATCTTGACCCGGCCGACGGTGACGAGCCGGGTGCGGCCCTCGACGTCGGACGCCACGACCTTGCTGCCGGCCTTCAGCTCGCTGAGGTAGTTGGTCCGGCCGTCCTTGGACAGCGTGTACGAGTGGATGGCGCCGGCGTTCACCCGGAACGGGCGGGTCGGCATGTACGGCAGCGGGTGCGTCTCGCTGACGCAGAGGATCATGCCCTTGGAGTGCGACCCGACCAGGATGCCCTCGTCCTCGCGGAAGTAGGTGCAGGTGTCGACGCAGGCGCGCTCGCCCATGCCGACGTGCTCCGTGCCGACGACCTCCAGCTCGGTCAGAAGCAGGTCGGGGGTCTCGGCGTTGACCACGGCCTTCAGAGCGGTGGCGTCGCCGACCTTGCGGGGCGCCATCATGACGCCGTCGGAGCCGTGCTCCAGCACGCCGAAGATGATCTCGGCCTCCTCGACGTCGGCCGCCACCGTGATCAGACTGCCCCGGGCGGCGGCGGACGCCGCGATGACGATCTCCAGCGGGATCTTGGTCGGGTCGCGGAACAGCAGCAGGCTCCACTGCTCGGTGCGCGCCGACTGACAGGCGTCCTCCAGCGTCTTCGCGTCGACGATTTCCACGAACCGGCCGAATTCCAGCTCCGGGTGCCTGAGCTTCAGCTCGGCGGGGGTGATCTTGTGGAAGTCGGGGTCCACGATGATCACGGTGGCCTCACCGAAGTCCTCCGGGAGGGTCTTGCCGCGGGGGAACAGCACCTTGGTGACGGTCGGGGGCAGGCCCTCCAGGGGTGCCGGGTCCGCCGCGACGATGCCGTCGACCCGCTGGTGCAGCGCCTCCTGGACGATGGCGTCCCGCGCCTCGTCGACGCCTCGGATGTCCAGCCAACTGAGCTTCATGTGCAGGGCTCCTAGGGGTCACACACTGTGGATGAGATCGGCCAGCTTCCCGGCCATGACGCCGGGATCGGGCGCCTCGAAAACGTTGCGGCCCATGGCCACGCCCGCGACGCCGGCGCTCAGCGCCTCGCCGACGTGGGCGAGGACCTGGCCCTCGTCGTCGTTGCGCGGACCGCCGACGGTGATGACCGGGACGGGAGAGCGGGCGACGATCTCCTTCATCTCCGTCACCGAGCCGACGTAGGGGGCCTTGACCAGGTCCGCGCCGAGATCGGCGGCCAGGGTCACCGCGTGCGCCACCAGCGCGGGGTCGCGAGGATCGCTGATCCTGGGGCCGCGGGGGTACATCATCGCGAGCAGCGGTACGTTCCAGCGGTCGCAGGCCTCGGCGACCGCCGCCAGGTCGGACACCTGCCGCTGCTCGCCGTCCGAACCCAGGTTGACGTGCACGCTCACCGCGTCCGCGCCCAGCCGCAGGCTCTCCTCGACGCCGGCCACCAGGTACTTGGCGTCCGGGTCGGGAGCGTGCACGGTGCTGGCGCTCAGATGGACGATGAGCGAGGTGCTGCCGAACCAGGCGGGATCGACGTGCCGGAGACTGCCCTTGTGCAGGACGATGGCGTCCACCCGGTTGGTGGCCAGCCGGCCCACGAGTCCGTCGAGCCCTTCGCCGCCGGTGATCGGTCCCTGGCTCACCGAATGGTCCATCGGCACGATCAGTAGCCGTTCGGAATCGTTTCGGTAGAGGCGCCGCAGGCGTAGCCGCCTGCCGAACGCGCCATTGGAGATCATGGGGGTTCCTCATTTCTCCGTGCCGGTCTTGGATCAACCTTGAAGAGGGCGGGTATCTTCGGCGTCTCATCCGCATATCGCGTGCGGCGACCTTCCGATATCGACGGGAAACATCAGCGGTCAAGACTCGTGGGCAACCGGCGAGAAAGGTGTCCACAAAGTGACGACCATGAAGATTGACGGGCACGGCCTGAGCATCGCCCAGACCGTGGCCGCCGCATCCCGCGAAGGTTCGGAATTCGCGGTCTCCGAGGACGCGTTGCGGGCGATGAACGCCTCCCGGAACCTGAAGCTGGAGATCCTCGCGACCGGCAAGCCCATTTACGGGGTGACGACGGGATTCGGTGACAGCGTCAACCGGCAGATATCACCGGAGAAGACCGCACGACTGCAGAACGAGCTGATCCGCTACCACCTGAACGGAACCGGCCCGCTGGCCTCCGACGAGGTCGTGCGCGCCACCGTGCTGATCCGCGCCAACTGCCTGGCCCGCGGCAACTCCGGCGTCAGCCTCCCCGTCGTGGACCTGCTGCTGGACTTCCTCCGGCACGACATCCTGCCGGCCGTCCCCGAGCGCGGCTCGGTCGGCGCCAGCGGTGACCTGGTCCCGCTCTGCTACCTCGCCAACGCCCTGACGGGCCAGGGCAGGGTGCGCCACCGCGGCGAGACCCGCCAGACCGCGGAGGTGCTGGCCGAGTTGGGCCTCGAACCGGTGACGCTGGAGGCCAAGGACGGGCTGGCGCTGATCAACGGCACCTCCTTCAGCTCGGCGTTCGCCGTCCTGAACACCGAGGCGGCGGCCGAACTCGCCGACGTCGCCGACATCTGCACCGCGCTGGCCGGCGAGGGAATGCTCGGCAACCGGGGCCACTACGCGCCGTTCATCCACAACGAGAAGCCGCACAGCGGCCAGGGCGCCAGCGCCGCGTTCATCCACGAGATGCTCGAAGGCTCCTCGCTGGCGATGACGTACGACCAGGTCGTCGACCTGAACGTCCCGCTGGACGGCCGGCACTACCAGAAGCTCGCCCGCAGCATCCAGGACCGCTACTCGCTGCGCTGCGCCCCGCACGTCAACGGCGTGCTGCGGGACATGCTCGACTGGGTCCGCACCTGGATGACCGTGGAGATCAACTCCTCCAGTGACAACCCGCTGTTCGACCCCTCCACGGGCGCCGTGTACAGCGGCGGCAACTTCTACGGCGGGCACGTCGTCACCGCGATGGACTCGCTGAAGACGGCCGTCGCCGGCGTCGCCGACCTGCTCGACCGGCAGCTCGCGCTCCTGGTCGACGAGAAGTTCAACAACGGCCTCACCCCGAACCTGATCGCCCGGGTGGACGACGACGACACCGAGGCCGGGCTTCAGCACGGCTTCAAGGGCATGCAGATCGCGTGCTCGGCGCTCACCGCCGAGGCGCTCAAGCACGCGGGTCCGGCCTCCACGTTCTCCCGCTCCACGGAGGCCCACAACCAGGACAAGGTCAGCATGGCCCCGATCGCGGCGCGCGACGCGCGCAACGTGATCGAACTGACCCGTGAGGTCGCCGCCATCCATCTCCTCGCCGCCTGCCAGGCAGTCGAGCTGCGCGGTGTCGACGAGATGAGCCCGCGCACCAGGGCCGTGCACGCGCGCATCCGCAAGGAGGTCCCCTTCGCCGCCAAGGACCGGCAGATGGACGGCGACATCACGGCGGTCGTGGAGATGATCGCCTCCGGCGCGATCACCGAGGCCGCCCGGGCGGGAGGCAATCCGTGACCGTCGCCCTGAACACCGAAGCGGCCGCCTCCGGTCCGGCGTCCGGCGCGCTGCCGGGCATCGGCGACTGGAAGACCTTCGACGAACTGCGGGCGCTCCAGCGGGAACGGATCGGTCCGACGCTGCGGCACGCTCTCGACTCGCCGTTCTACGCCGAGCGTCTGCGGGCCGGGCAGGAGCTGTCCACGGTGGGCCTCACCGGGAAGGCGGACCTGCGCGACAGTTACCCCTTCGGCATGCTCGCCGTGGACAGGGAGCGCCTGGCCTCCTACCACGAGTCCAGCGGCAGCACCGGCAACCCGACCCCCGCCTACTTCACCGAGGCGGAGTGGACCGACCTGGCCGACCGGTTCGTCCGCAAGACCGTCCCGCTCGGCCCCGGGGACACCATGCTGGTGCGCATCCCCTACGGGCTGGTGCTCGCCGGGCACATGGCCCACTGGGCCGCCATGCGCGGCGGCGCGACCGTCGTCCCCGGCGACTGCCGCTCGCTCGCGGTGCCCTACTCGCGGGTGGTACGCGTGCTGCGCGACCTGGAGGTGACGCTGACCTGGTCGACGCCGAGCGAGTGCCTGCTGTGGGTCGCGGCGGCCAAGGCCGCCGGCTGCCCCGCCGGTTCCTTCAAGTCGCTGCGGGCGCTGTACGTGGCGGGCGAGCCGATGAGCAACGCGCGCCGCCGCCGGATCGAGGAGATCTGGGGCGCACCGGTCATCGAGGAGTACGGCTGCACCGAGGTCGGCCCGCTGGGCAGCGACTGCCCGTACGGCCGGATGCACTTCTGGGCCGACCGGGTGCTGCCGGAGATCTACGACCCGCAGACCGGGCGCATCACCGCCGAGGGCGCCGGGCAGCTGGTCATCACCCCGCTGTACCGCGAGGCGATGCCGCTGGTGCGCTACAACCTCGAAGACCTGGTGGAACTGCGGTACGAGGACTGCCCCTGCGGGTGGCAGCTCCCCACCGTGCGGGTCATGGGGCGGCTCGGCCAGGGCTACACGGTCGCCGGGCGGCGCCTCGGGCAGATCCAGGTGGAGGAGATGGTCTACCGGCTGCCCGCCTCCCACGGCGTGCTGTTCTGGCGGGCCAGGGCCGAACGGGACCGCCTGGTGGTCGAGTTCGAGGCACCCGGCCCGGACGGCGCGGAGGCCGCCGCGTCGCTCGCCGCGTCCGTCGAGGCGGAACTCGGGGTGCCCTGTGTGGCCGGCGCGGTACCCGAGGGCACGCTGGTGCCGACCGCGCTGCTGGCGGAGCAACTGGACGCCATGAAGCCGCGCAAACTGTTCGGGCCCGACGAGGACTGGGGGCAGGCCGTTGTCCGGGGTTGAGACATGGTGATCGTGATGGCCGCACAGGCCACGGTGTCGGACGTCGCCGCGGTCGTCGCGCGGGTCGAGTCGGCGGGCGGCGAGGCCTTCGTCAGCCGCGGGACCAGCCGTACCGTCGTCGGACTGGTCGGCGACATCGAGCAGTTCGGCACGCTCAGCCTCGGCGCCCTGCGCGGGGTCGCCGAGGTGGTGCGCATCTCGGTGCCGTACAAGCTGATCAGCAGGGAGAGCCACCCGGACCGCTCGGTGGTCCGGGTGGGCGGGTCGCCGATCGGCCCCGGCGCGCCGACGCTGATCGCCGGGCCCTGCGCGGTGGAGACGCCGGAGCAGACGCTGCGGGCGGCGCTGATGGCCCGGGCGGCCGGCGCGACCGTCCTGCGGGGCGGTGCCTTCAAGCCCAGGACCTCTCCCTACGCCTTCCAGGGCCTGGGCGAGGCCGGGCTGAAGATCCTCGCCGACGTGCGCGCCGAGACGGGCCTGCCCGTCGTCACCGAGGTGGTCGACGCCCACGACGTCGAACTGGTCGCCTCGTACGCCGACATGCTGCAGATCGGCACCCGCAACGCGCAGAACTTCGCGCTGCTGCGGGCCGTCGGCGACGTGGACAAGCCGGTCATGCTCAAGCGGGGGATGTCCGGGACCATCGAGGAGTGGCTGATGGCCGCCGAGTACGTCGCGCAGCGCGGCAACCTCGACATCGTGCTGTGCGAACGCGGCATCCGGACGTTCGAGACGGCCACCCGCAACACCCTGGACATCTCCGCCGTGCCCATCGTCCAGCGGCTGTCGCACCTTCCCGTCATCGTCGACCCCTCGCACTCGGGCGGGCGGCGCGACCTGGTGCTTCCGCTGACCCGGGCGGCGCTGGCCGTCGGCGCCGACGGGGTCATCGTCGACGTGCACCCCGACCCGGCGACCGCGTTGTGCGACGGGCCCCAGGCACTCGTCCACGAGGACCTGGAGGAACTCGGCGCGGCGATGCGCGGCGAGCTGCCCGCAGGGCGCCGGATCCTCGACGGGGCCGCCTGTCTCCCGTAACGGCGGCGGCCGCCGGGCCCGGTCCGGCGGCCGGTCGCCGCATCCTCCTCAAACGGGGGATGGGACACGGCCCCCGCCGTTGGCAGAGTCCTTTCCGTCCCGCCACACAACCGGGTCCGGGAGGACTGAGGATGACGACAGGCAAGAGCATCGAGAAGCCGGCCGCGGCGGAGCTCTCCGAACGGCTCCGGGGCCGGGTCCTGCTGCCGGGGGACGACGACTTCGCCCCGGAGCTGGACGGGTTCAACCAGATCACCGAGCACGCTCCGGACCTGATGGCGGTCGTCGCGGGAGCCGAGGACGTGCGCGAGGCCGTGTCCTTCGCCGCCGCCCGCAAGATGCCGGTCGCCGTCCAGGCCACCGGCCACGGCCCGTCCACCGCGGCGGACGGCGGGCTGCTGATCAGCACCCGCGGGATGCGGGGCGTGCGCGTCGACCCGGCCGCTCGGACGGCCCGGGTCGAGGGCGGCACGCAGTGGTTCGAGGTGGTCGAGGCGGCCGCCGAGCACGGCCTGGCCCCGCTCAACGGCTCGTCACCGCTGACCGGGGTGATCGGCTACACGCTCGGCGGCGGCCTCGGGCTGATGGCCCGCAAGTACGGCTACGCCGCCGACCACGTCACCGCCCTGGAGATCGTCACCCCCGACGGACGGTCGCACCGGGCCACCGCCGACCAGGACACCGACCTCTTCTGGGCCGCGCGCGGCGGCAAGGGCAACTTCGGCGTCGTCACCGCCCTGGAGTTCGGCCTCGTCCCGGTGGAGCGGCTGTACGGCGGCGGGCTGTTCTTCGCCGGCGAGGCCGCCGCGGAGGTGCTGCACGCCTGGCGCGAGTGGACCGCGACCGTGCCGGAGGACGTCACCTCCTCGCTGGCGCTGCTGCGGCTGCCGGACGTCGAGTCGATCCCGCCCTTCCTGCGCGGCCGGCTGACCGTGCACGTCCGGATCGCCTACCTGGGCTCGGCCGAGGACGGCGACAAGCTGGCCGGGCCGCTGCGCGCCGCCGGTCCGCTGGTCGTCGACACGCTGGCCGACATGCCGTACACGAGGTGCGGAGAGATCCACAACGACCCCACCGAGCCGATCCCCTACAGCGAGCGGTCGATGATGCTCCGCGAGCTGGACGAGGCGGCCGTGCGCGCGCTGCTGGAGCTGGCCGGCCCAGGCGCCGACTGCATCGACCTGGCCGTGGAGCTGCGGCAGCTGGGCGGCGCGGCCGGCCGGCCGCCGAAGACGCCCAACGCCGTCGACCACCGGGACGCCGCCTTCGCGCTGTCGACCCTCTCGCTGCCCGACAACCGGCCCCCGCTCGTGGTGGACGGCATGGCGGCGTGGGGCACCGGGCGCCGCTACCTCAACTTCCTCGCCAGTCCCGACGCGGCGGACCTCACCGAGAGCGGCTACGAACCGGCCACCTTCGCCCGGCTGGCAGCGATCAAGGCCCAGGTCGATCCGGACAATCTCTTCCGGTTCAACCACAACATCGCGCCGCGTCCCCGGCGGGCCTGAGCTCGCGAAAGAGCGGCGCGGCGCACCCGCGGGCGCGGTAGCACCGGCGCGATATCCCGCCGATACATCCCATTGCAAGGCTGGCCGGGACGCTTACCACTGTCTGGTGGATTGTTCAATCAGGAGGACAGCAGTGAAACGACGTGACGTGATGAAGGGCATGGCGGGCGCCGTCGCGGTCGCGGCGGCGCCCGCCGCCGTCATCCACGCGGGCAACACCTGGGCCGCCTCGAACGAAGACGCGGCCGCCCCCGGGGCGGCCGGGGAAGAGCCGGGGGACCTGTACACCGAGCAGTACAAGGGCCGCACGATCACCGTGACGGAGAGCACCGGGAAGGTGCGGATAGACGGCCGGGAACTGCACCTGATGAAGCTGGGCGAGGGCGCGTACCTCAGCTCGATGTGCCACTACCGGTTCGAGGCCACCCCGCTGGCCGCCGGCCGCCAGGCCGTCGACGAGCTGCGGGGGGCGAACCTGCTGCCCTCCGGCGGCCACCACCATGCCTGACCCGGACGCGAGAGAACCGAGAAGGAAGAAGCCCATGGTTCCCGTTCGCAAGAACCACCTCGACATGACCCGCGCGGAGAAGAGACGATTCATCCGCGCCCTGCTCCGGGTCAAGGAGACAGGCGTCTACGACGAGCTGGTCCGCATACACATAAAGATCAACTCGGGCGACTACCTGGACAAGGACGGCGGCGTCGGCAAGCGCTGGGGTCACATGGGCCCGGGCCTGTTCCCGTGGCACCGCCAGTACCTGCTGGTCCTGGAGCGGGCCATGCAGCGGTTCGACCCCACCGTCACCATCCCGTACTGGGACTGGACCAAGGACCAGAGTCCCGACTCGCCCCTGTGGGCCGACGACTTCATGGGCGGCAACGGCCGGCCCGGCGACGGCAGGGTCATGACCGGCCCGTTCGCCCGCTGCAACGGCTGGAAGCTGAACGTCAGCGTCGTCCCGGTCGGCGACGAGCACCCGGCGTTCAACGGCAACTACACCGCGGACGACCGGGACTACCTGGTCCGCGACTTCGGCACCACCAACCCCGTCCTGCCGACGACGAAGGAACTGGCGGACACCCTCGCCCTGCCGACGTACGACACGCCGCCCTACAACTACACCTCGGGGTACGGCACCGAGACGCAGTCCCTGCGCAACCACCTGGAGGGGTACGCGAAGTTCCCCCACGAGGCCAACCTGGGCAAGCTGCACGGCGCCGGCCACACCTGGGTGGGCGGCCACATGCTGTACATCGGGTCGCCGAACGACCCCATCTTCTTCATGCACCACTCCTTCCTCGACAAGGCCTGGACGATCTGGCAGAAGCAGCACCCGGACGTTCCGCAGTACCTTCCGGTGGAAGAGCACCCGGATGTGCCCTCGCTGCACACCAAGCTCGCGCCCTGGTACACGATGACACCGGCCGATCTGCTCGATCACACGAAGTTCTACCGCTACGAATAGGGTTCTTCAGAGGTCCAGGAACATCTCGCACGACCGTAGTCCCGTGCCGCCGACGACAGTTGCCATCGACATTCACCTGATGCCGATGGCAACTGCATTGGCGTGATTACGGGTCTTCACGCGCCCGTGCGTCATTTTCTCGCACATCATTACCGGGGGTATAGATATGTGCGCCGACCACGTGTTCCACATACTTGGCCCGCTACTCGTGACGAGCGGCGGGGAGCCAATAGAAATAAGCGGTATCCGCAGGCAGAAATTACTCGCCGCGCTGCTTCTGCAGCCGAATCAGATGGTCAGCCTCGACCGGCTCGTCGACGTCATGTGGGACGACAAGCCGCCCGCGTCCGCCCACGGACAGATCCGCATCTGCGTCTCCGGCCTCCGCCGCCTGCTCAGGGGCGGCGAGCGCGACAGCGTGATCGAGACCCACCCCTCCTGCTACCGGATCAGCGTCCACGGCGAGGACGCCGTGGACCTGTTCACCTTCGAGCGGCTCGTCTCCCAGGGGCGGGCCATGGTCCGCGACGACCAGTTGGAGCGCGCCGAGAAACTGCTGAAGGCGGCGCTCGCGCTGTGGCGCGGACCGGTCGCGGCCGGCCTCGACAGCCCGGCGCTGACCGCGCTCGTCGTCAGGCTGCACGAGGACCGGCTGACCGTGCAGGAGGAGTACTTCGACGTGGCGCTGAAACTGGGGCACCACCAGCGGATCATCGGCGATCTGACCGGTTTCGTCTCCGAGAACCCCTTCCGGGAGCGAGCCTGTGCCCAACTGATGCTGGCGCTCTACCACTCGGGCCGCCAGGCGGACGCCCTGAAGACCTTCCGCGCCGTCAGGGCGCGGTTCTCCGAGGACCTCGGCATCGAGCCGGCCCGGGACCTGCACGTCCTGCACCAGTCGATTCTGGTGGGGCGGCTCTCCCCGGCAGGCTCACCTCCCGTGGACCCGCCGGCCTACGCCGCCCCTCGTTCTGACGGTCACCGGGGCCGCCGCCCGGCCGGCATAGCGCTGCTCTCCCGGACCTCGCCGAACCCCGTCACGGCCGACCCGTTGGAGCAACTGCGGCTGGAGAACGACCTGCTGCGCACCGAACGCGACGGGCTCCGCCGGATCCTGTCCCTCTGGCTCGACCTGAGCGACGTCGACCTGGGCGTCGCGGCCTACTGAACCGGCTCACGGCAACGCCCCTCCCTCCGCTCCTCGACGGACAGGACCAGGGGGAGGGGCGTGCTGCGTCTTCACCGTCCGGGCCGCCTCTTTGGGCCTCAGCTCCCGGGTCGCTGCTTCAGGGCTTCGGCTTTCGGGCTTCCGCCCGTACGCGTCAGGCCTCCTGCTGCGCCCGGGCGGGCGGGAGCGTCAGGGCGATCAGCCCGGCCAGCAGCGGGAGCGCCGCGACGACGGCGAGCGCGCTGGTGAGGTCCATGTGCTCGGAGAGGGTCCCGGCCGCGGCCGAGCCGATGCCGCCGCCGACGAAGAACAGCAGGTTGAGCACGCCCATGGCGCCACCGCGCTGTGCGGGCGCGAGACGGCTGGAGAGCACGGCGGTGGTGAGCACCTGAGTGGCGGCGAACGTCGCCATACCCATGGAGGTGCCGATGAGCATCACGACGATGCCGCCGTCCACGAGGCCGACGGTGCCGAGGAACACCGCGCAGCTGACGGCGGTCCCGGCGAGCAGCAGGCTGCCGCCCTTGCCGACCGTGAGCTTGCTGGCCACGCGGGCGGCCACGGCGCCGACGACCGCGCCCGGGAGCAGCCAGGCGCCGATCTTGAACACACCCCAGCCGTACTGCACGGTGAGGATCTGCGGCACCGCGTACATCGCGGCGAACAGCCCGGCGTAACCGCCCACGCCGATCGCCGCCGAGGTAAGGAAGGTCCGGTCGGTGGCCAGTTCACGCGGGAGGAACCCGTCGGGCCGCTTGCCGATCCGCGTCAGCAGGCCGCCCACCGACACCACGAGGAGGACCGCCAGCCCGATCACCAGCGGGGTGTCGAGGTCGAGGGAGGACGCCTGGATGAGGAGCAGCAGGGAGGTCGCGCCGGCGCCCAGCAGGACGCCGCCGGTCACGTCGACGGCCTTGCCGTAGCCGGGGCGGGAGGCCGCGAGCTCCAGGCAGAAGGGCACCAGCAGCAGCGAGAGCGCCGGCAGCACCAGGGTCAGCCGCCAGTCCAGCCAGTCCGTCACCATGCCGCCCATGAGGGTGGCGGTGGAGGAGAACAGCGCCATGGACGCGCCGAAGATGGCAAGGATCTTCGTCCGGTGTTCGGCCGCCGCTCCCGAGGCGAGCGTGAGGGCGCTGGAGGTCATGGCGCCGGAGCCCGCCGCCTGCACGAACCGGCCGGCGATCAAGGTGCCGAAGTCCTGTGCGACCAGGCACAGCACCGCGCCCACGGCGAGGAACAGGGCGCCGGTGAGGAGGGTGTTGCGCACGCCCCACTTCTCGGAGAGCCGCCCGAAGAACGCGGTGCCCACGCCGAGCGCGAGGGCGTGCGCGGTCAGCACCCAGCCGGCGACCGCCGGGCGGACCTCCATCTCCATGGCGACGTCGGGCAGCGCCACGCCCGCAGCGGTCACTCCGAAGATCACTGGGCCGAAGAGGGCTCCGAGCCTGAGCCCGGTCAAGCCCGCACCGGGTGCGGTTCGCGGCGGAGCCTGCACCGCGCTGTTGGTGGTCATCGAGAGTCGTCCCTTCCAGGATTCGTGAGGTGTGCCGAGTCGGCGCCTTGGTGTGGTCGGGGGGTGTCACGCGGGGCGTTCGAGGGCCCGCACGCGCGGTGGGATGTTGTGGTTGAACCGGAAGAGGTTCTCCGGGTCGTACCGCGCCTTGATCTCGCCCAGCCGCGCGTAGTCGGCGGGCGTGTGACCCCGGTGGGCCAGCCGGGCGGTACCCGGTCCGGCGAGGAAATTGAGATGGGCGCGGCCCGTCCCGCGATGCGCCATGCCGTCCACGACGTGTTCCGGGCGTCCGCCGGGCGGTCCGAGCGTGGTCAGGCAGTACAGGGCGTCGCGGTGGTCGACCGCGCCCGGCACCGCGGCCGGCCGGCCGAGCGCGCCGCCCATGTGCCGTAACTCGACCACGGCGTCCGTGCAGCCGCTGCCCGGACCGGCGAGGCGGAGCAGGTCGTCGACCGCGTCCGGACCCAGCTCGCGCAGCATGGTGGAGCGTTCGTCGTAGGCGATGGGGGAGGCCGGGTCTTTGTGGATGTCCGCGAAGCGGGTGTACGGCATCTCTCCCAGCGTGTCCGCGAGCGTCGGGGCGACGGCGCGCAGGGGCCTGACCAGTCGCTCCCCCTCGTCGCCCGGGCCGAGGTGGGCGACGCGGAGGTGCACCAGGAGCCCGCCCCGCGGGAAGGGCGGGATCGGCCTCTGGTCGGGCATCCGCAGCAGCGCAAGAGAGGAGGCGGTCTCCTCCGGCACGGACTCCGTCCACGACCGCCAGGCGTGCAGCACCTCGGCGGTCCTGTCGCCGGGGAAGAAGAGACCGCCGCCGTAGAGCCGGGTGACCGGCACGAGCCCGAACTCCAGGGCCGTCACCACGCCGAAGTTGCCCTTGCCGCCGCGCAGCGCCCAGAAGAGGTCCGGGTGCCGCCGCGCGGTGGCGGTGCGGGGGAGTCCGTCGGGGGTGACGATGTCCACCGCGGTGACGTGGTCGGCGGCGAAACCGTAGGCGCGGGACAGCAGCGCCAGTCCGCCGCCCAGGGTGTGGCCGACCACTCCTACCAGCGGTGAGGAGCCGTTGAGCGGAGCGAGCCCGTGGACGGCGGCCGCGTCGACGACCTGCCGCCAGCGCGCGCCGGCCTCGGCCCGGGCGACCCGGGTGGCGGGGTCGACGGTCACGCCGGTCATCCGGCGGGTGTTGACGAGCAGCCCGGTTCCCTCGGTGACACGCGAGGGACCGTGGCCGGTCGCCTGGACCGCCGTCGGCAGTCCGGTCTCGGCCGCGAAGGCGACGGCCTTGCGCACCTCCGTGGCGTCCCGTGCGCCGAGGACCATCGCGGGCCGGTGCCGCAGGACCCGGTTGAACCCGGCGACCTCGGCCGCGTATCCCTCGTCCCCGGGCCCCAGCACCGGCCCGGAAAGGCGCCCGGCAAGCCGTTGCGCGGTTGCCGGTCTGTACATGCGTCAGCCCTCCCAGGCGGAGCCAGTCGGTTCGCTGATCACACTTCCAGCGCCGGCTCGGAGGGCCCATCCCTCTATTGAGGGGAAGTGGGCTGCGTCCTTTCGAGGGGGAGGGGGCTGCGGCCTTTTGAGGGGGAGGGGGCTGCGGCCTATCGAGGGGGAGTGGGCTGCGGCATGTCCCCCATGACGCGGAGCATCTCGACCAGCTGCCTCGTCCGCTCCTCGCCCAGCAGCTCCTCCACCCGTGCGTGCAGTTGCGCGGCCTCCTCGACCCCCTCGGCCAGACGCCGGCGGCCGGTGTCGGTGAGGGCGACGATGCGGCGCCTGCGGTTCGCCGGGTCCATCTCCTTGGTCACCAGGCCGCGCGCCTCCAGGCGGTCCAGCAGAACGGTGAGCGTGGAGCGGTCGACGGCGGTCAGGGCCCCCAGCGCGGACTGGTCCAGGCTGCCGTGGTCGTCCAGGGCGAGCAGCACCGCGAACTGAGGACTGGTCAGGTCGGGCAGGCGCTGCTGCCACAGCGCCGCCCACGCCTGTCCGGCCCGGCGCAGCTGATGCGGCAGCGCCTCTTCCAGTTGTGGCCGCGGCCGAGGGCTTGTGTTCGCCATGTCGGCCAGTATATTCAGTACAAGGACATTCCGTACACGGAAGATTGCGGTGGGGGCCAGGATGCGGCTGATCGTGGGAATGACCGGCGCCACCGGCGCGGTGCTGGGCGTTCGACTGCTCACCGAGTTGCAGCGGAACCCGCAGGTGGAGACACATCTGGTGCTCAGCCGCTGGGCGCGCGCGACGGTGGAACTGGAGACCGGGCTGAGCGCCCGCGAGGTGGCCGCGCTGGCCGACGTCACCTACTCGCCCGACGACCAAGGTGCGGCGATCTCCTCCGGCTCGTTCCCCACCGACGGCATGGTGATCATCCCGTGCAGCATGAAGACGCTGGCCGGCATTCGGGCCGGGTACGCCGAGGGGCTGATGGGCCGCGCCGCCGACGTGACGCTCAAGGAGCGGCGCCGGATGGTTCTGGTGCCGAGGGAGACGCCGCTCAACGAGATCCATCTGGCGAACATGCTGGAACTCGCCCGCATGGGCGTCTCGATCGTGCCGCCCATGCCCGCCTTCTACAACCGGCCGGAGTCGGTCGACGACATCGTCGACCACATCGTCATGCGGGTTCTCGACCAGTTCGGTCTCGAGGCCACCGGCGCCCGCCGCTGGGAGGGCTTCCCACGGCGGCAGCCGGCCGGCCGGACGGGCCCGGCGGCCGACGCCCCCGTGATACGCCACAACGGTACGCAGCAGAGGAGCGCGCGTTCATGAGCAGGCCTATGACCGAGCCTACGAGCGGAGCGGCGACCGAGTCCGCAGCCGGGTCGGTGAGCGACCCCGCGGCCGATTCTGCGGCCGGGTCGGCGACCGATTCCACGACCAGCCCGGCGACCGGGCCGGCGACCGCCTCCACGGCCAGCCTTACGACCAGTCCCGCGTCCGGTTCGGTGACCGGCCCCGCGGCCGATTCTGCGGCCGGGCCGGCGGCCGCTCCCGCGACCGGCTCGGCGACCGCCCCCACGGCCGGGCCTGCGACCGGGCCGGGGGCCGCCCCCACGGCCGGGCCTGCGACCGGGCCGGGGGCCGACCCCACGGCCGGGCCGGCGGCCGCTCCCGCGACCGGCTCGGCGACCGCCCCCACGGCCGGGCCGGCGACCGCTCCCGCGACCGGCTCGGCGACCAGCCCGACGACCGCTCCCACGGCCGGCCCCAGCCCGCTGATCCGGTTCGGTGAGCTGCGCGGTTACCTCGACGCGCTGGAGGCGCTCGGCGACCTGCGGCGCGTCACACGGCCGGTGAGCGCCGATCTGGAGGCCGCCGCGATCAGCCGCCTGTCCTGTGAACGACAGGCCCCGGCCCCGCTGTTCGAGAACGTGGCGGGCGTCGAGCCGGGCTTCCGGCTGCTGGGGGCGCCCGCCGCGCTCAGTTCCGCCCCCGGCAAGCCGCTGGCCCGGGTCGCGCTGTCCGTCGGCCTGCCCGCCGGGACCACCGCCGCCGAACTGGTCGACCACCTGGCCCGTACCCGCGACGCGAAACCCGTCCCTCCTCGGCCGGTCGCGCGAGAGGACGCGCCCTGCAAGCAGAACGTGCTGCTGGGCGACGACGCCACCCTCGACCGCTTCCCGGTGCCCCGGGTCCACGAGTTCGACGGCGGCCCCTACGCCAACACCTGGGGCATCATCGTCGCCAGGACGCCGGACGGCCGCTGGACCAACTGGTCGATCGCCCGGATCATGCTGATCGACGGCAAGCACATGACCGGCCTGGTGATCCCGGCGCAGCACATCGGCATGATCTGGTCGGAGTGGGTGAAGATCGGCGAGCCGATGCCGTACGCACTGGTGCAGGGCGGCGACCCGGCCGTCCCGTTCGTCGGGGGCGTTCCGCTGCCGCCGGGGGTCGACGAGGCCGGCTACATCGGGGCGCTGCACGGCGAGCCGGTCGACGTCGTACGGTGCGAGACGGTGGACCTGGAAGTGCCCGCGGGCGCGGAGATCGTCATCGAGGGGCACCTGTCAGTCGGCCGCGACGCGCGGGAGGGGCCGTTCGGCGAGTTCGCCGGATACGGCTCCACCGAGACGTCGATGCAGCCGGTGTACACGGTCGAGGCCATCACCCACCGCGACGACCCGATCTGGCCGCTGGTGGCCGAGGGCCGGCCGGTGGACGAGTTCCACACCGTGACGGGCGTCGGTCAGGCGGCCGAGGTCCTGGCGGAGCTGCGCGCCGCCGGACTGCCGGTCACCACTGCCTGGTCGCCGCTGCGCGCCGCGTCGCACTGGATGGTGGTCACCGTCCCGCGGGACTGGCGGGAGCGGCTGCCCGGCGTCGACTCCGCCGAACTCACGCACCGGATCGGCAAGGTGCTCTCCGAGTCCCACTCGGGCCGCGCCACGGCGGCCACCTTCGTCCTGGACGACGACGTCGACCCCGCCGACGACACCGACCTGCTGTGGGCGCTGGCCACCCGGATCCACCCCCTGGGCCGGGCGGAGGCGTGGTACGGCTTCGTCCACCCGCTGCTGAACTGCTACACCCATGAGGAGCGCGCCGCCCAGTCCGGCCCGATCGTCTTCCACGACGGGCTGCTGCCCGCCCCCGGAGAAGGCCGGCTCCCGCACAGTTCCTTCGCCCAGGCCTACCCGGAGCGGATCCGCCGCAGGGTCCTCGAACACTGGCACGACTGACACCGCCCCCGGACCGGCCGGCACGTTCCTGACGAATGGGACCGGCGCGGGCCTGGTGATGGCGCCCACTCCCGAACCTGGACGGAGCAAGTGAACACTGACCAGCAGCACGAAGGGCTCGCAGCCCTCGCAGCCCTCCTCCGCCACGTGGCGGCCGCCTGGCACGAGGACGGCGTCCGATGAGGACCGCCCTGGTCATAGGAGCCGGCCTGATCGGCACATCCGCGGCCCTGACGCTCGCCGGACGCGGCGTCACGGTGCATCTGGCCGACAACGACCCGGACCGGGCCCGGACGGCGGCGGCCCTCGGCGCCGGCAGCGACGAGCCGCCCCCCGGCCCCGTGGACCTGGCACTCGTCGCCGTGCCGCCCGCGCACACCGCCGCCGTGCTGGCCGGGGCGATGCGCGCGGGGGTGGCGCGCGGCTACGCCGACGTCGCCGGCGTCAAGGGCGGCCCCCGGCGCGAGCTGGAGGACCTGGGCCTCCCTCTCGGCTCTTACATCGGCACCCACCCCATGGCGGGCAAGGAGAGCTCCGGCCCGCTCGCGGCGAGCGCCGACCTGTTCGAGGGCCGCCCCTGGGTGCTCACCCCGATGCCGGACACCGACACGGAGGTGCTGAACCTCGCCCTGGAACTGGTCGCGCTCTGCCGCGCCGTGCCCGTGATCATGGACGCCACCGCCCACGACCGGGCCGTCGCCCTCGTCTCACACACCCCGCAGCTCGTCTCCTCGATGGTCGCCGCACGACTCCGGGACGCCGACGAGACAGCGGTGCGACTGTGCGGTCAGGGCATCCGCGACGTCACCCGGATCGCCGCGTCCGACCCGCGGATGTGGACCGAGATCCTCGCGGCCAACCCGGGCCCCGTCGCGGAGGTGCTCGCGGGGGTGGCGGCCGACCTGGAGGACACCGTCGAGTCGCTGCGCGCCCTGCAGTCCGCCGACGAGGCCAAACGGCGCGGCGGCGCGGCGGGCATCGAGGACGTCCTGCGCCGGGGCAACGCGGGCCGCGCCAGAGTGCCCGGCAAGCACGGCGAGGCGCCCGCCTCCTACGAGACGGTGGCCGTCCTCATCAGCGACCAGCCGGGCGAACTGGCCCGCATCTTCGCGGACGCCGGCCGCGCGGGCGTCAACATCGAGGACGTACACATCGACCACGCGACCGGCCGCCAAGCGGGCCTGGTCCAACTGATGGTGAGCCCCGCAGCGGCCCCCGCCCTGAGCACAGCCCTCGGCGAACGCGGCTGGTCGATCCACCGCTGACGCCACGAGCCCGGGCGGCGACCACGGGAGCTCCGCTTCGAGGGTCAGAACCGCGCGGCGAGCCGCTTGATCCGGCTCAAGCCGCCCTGTATCGGGCAGTCCGCTCACGCATCACTCACGCGTCACTCACGCGTCGCCGACTGCTGAACAGCGCGTGGTCAGATCCGGCC
Organism: Streptomyces sp. NPDC097107; assembly: GCF_044762405.1. Classification (NCBI taxonomy): domain Bacteria; kingdom Bacillati; phylum Actinomycetota; class Actinomycetes; order Kitasatosporales; family Streptomycetaceae; genus Streptomyces; species Streptomyces sp. NPDC097107. Next base: position 323,228 of record NZ_JBIWEF010000004.1, read on the forward strand.
GAGGTCGATCTCCACCGAGAAGGGGGCCGCTGCCTTGACGACGCCGGTGAACACATCTCCGTCCCTGTAAGTCTTCGTCGCGGGGTCGAGAACGTAGGTGTACACGAGAGGAACGCCTGTCACGGCCTGCTCGATCCGCCAGTAGAAGCCGATGCCTGCCTTGGCGTACTGGTCGACCTTCACGATCCGGTCGGTGGTCTCCGAGCCCGGCGACACCACCTCCGCGACCAGCAGCACGTGCTCAGGACGGGTGGGGGTGATGTCGATCGTGTCCGCGCGGTACACGACGACGTCCGGGCGGCGATTGGTGAGCGGGACGTCCTGAAGCCGGACGTCGAAGTCCGTGTCGGCGTTCCACTCCGGGCCCGCGGCGGCATCCAGGGCGTTCGCGAGAATCCGCGCCAGTCGGTTGTGCCGCTTGGACGCGCTCGGACTCACGACGACCATCCCGTCCACGACCTCGATGCCGGCGCACTGCTCCTCGGACCAGGACTCGTACTCCTCCGCCGTGATCTGCTCATGCATCCACGCCGGGGCCACCATCTCGGCCGTCATGAAGTACCTCCCGGACGCTGTGCTGCGGGCCCGATCCCGCTGGATTCAGCGTACTGTCTGCCGTCCTTCCGGCACGCTGATCCCGCTCACGCTCCCTCCCATCGGCCGGCATCCGACCAGCAAGCCCACGACAAGTGGGAAACCGGCGCGGTGGACTCGTCGCCAGAGGATCGGAACACGGCCGGCGGTACCCCTGGCCTGACGGGCCACACCGGTGAGCGCTGAACCACCCGGCGACGTGACCGTCGCGAAACCTCGGCCGCAGAGCAGCATGGTTTCGCCGCTCATACGGCCGCCACCGCGAAGGAGGCGCACCGTGTGCTCCGCACCGCGCTCACGGCGGCCGTGCGGAAGGAATTGATCACGCGGAGGGTTGCCTCGCTGGTGGAGCCACCGCGAGTCGAGCAACGGGAGATTCGGCCTTGGTCCTTGGAAGAGACGCTGTCCTTTCTGGAGGCTGCGCGAAAGAACCCGCTGTACGCCGCATTCGTCCTGGCCATCGTCATGGGTCTGCGACGGGGTGAGCTTGTGGGCCTGCGCTGGTCCGATGTGGACCTGGACAACCGGGTACTCCACGTCAGACACCAGGCTCAGCGGCGCAGGGGCGAGCTGTACGACGACGACCCCAAGAGCCGTCGCAGCCGCGTAGTGCCGATGCCCGCGCTGTGGCGGATTGAAGCCGGCCGGTCCGGGGCCGGCTTCCGTGGTTCAGACGGGGGTGCTCTCGTCGGGGACGAAGGGGTCTCCGTGGCCGGGGACGATCAGGGCGGGCTTGAGGGCGAGGATCTTGCGGCGGGTGGCGCGCAGGCCCTCGTGGTCGTCGGAGGTGGGATCTTCGGCGGGGCCGTGGACGCTCCACCAGGCGTGGGTAAGGACGACGGTCCCTTCGGCGGTTTCCGCCACGGTGGAGATGTCCTGGGGGGTGTGGCCGGGCGTTTCCATCAGGCGGATCGAGGGGGAGAGCTGGTACCCGTCGGCGGGGCGGTCGTACCAGAGGTGGTTGTGGTAGGCGGCCCAGACGTCGTGGGCGCGCGCGTTGGGGAACAGGGCGGCGTTGAGGGTGTGGTCGGGGTGGTGGTGGCTGAAGACCACGTCGGTCACCTGCTCGGGGCTTATCCCGGCGGCGGCGAGCGGGTCGAGGATGAGTTTGCGGTCCTCGACCATGCCGGGGTCGACGACGACGATCGTGTCGCCGTCGTGCAGGAGGCAGACGGTCGAGGCGACGTGCCACGGCTTCTCGCGGCCGTCGCGGTCCGCGTTGCGGGCGTCGAGGCTGTCGTAGCCGGTGGTCAGCAGGGTGAATGTGGCCGTCATGAGAGGTGATGGTCCTTCGTCGATCGTGGGGAACGACCGGATGGAGGGCCAGTTGGGCCGTCCATGCCGGGGGCTTGAGGGCGTGCGAAACCGCGCCCCGGCGCGGGTCCGGTGAACCGGCGGCGGGGCGGAGGTGGCCGGACTCAGTCGGCGGTGGTCTGCGTGCGGCGGGCGTAGGCGCGGGCGGCGCGGGCACGGTCGCCGCAGCGGACCGAGCACCAGTGGCGGCGTCCCGCGCGGAGCAGGTAGCGGTTGCAGGGGTTGGAGGGGCAGGCCGTCAGGCGTTCGGCGTCGGGTCCGGTGAGCAGGTCGGCGGCGTCGGCGGCGAGGATGCCGAGGGCTTGGTCGACGATCTGGTCGATGGGGTGCGGGGCGGTGCGGTGCATGCCGCGGACCGAGTCCCAGCCGAGCGGGGAGGCGGTGGGCACCCGCGTGAGGGCGTCGTTGACGGCCGCCAGCGCGGTGGCGGGAGCCGGATGCCCGCCGACCTGGGCGGCGAGCAGGGCGCGTACCTGTTCGCGCAGGGAGCGCAGACGTGCCGCGCAGATCTCCTGCATGCCGGCGTCCGCGGGGGCCAGGTTGTGGTCCACCAGCCACTGGTTGGCGCCGGAGGGCGTGCCCAACGCATCGAGGAACTGGCCGCCCGGCAGGGCGATGGCGCTGTTGGCCAGGTCGAGGGCGGGGTATTGCTCAGCGCCCGGTGCCGGGGGCAGCCCCGGGCCGACTGCTTCGACGGTGGTGGCGGTATCGGTCTCACTCACGCATCTCACGCTACAGCTTGCTTCTATCCGTGACAAACGCCTATGGTCACGGATGTAAGCCAATCTATCCGTGAGGTGATTTCGTCATGGCAGCAACCGGCGCGTCCAGCGAGCAGATCCCCATCCGTGTCTTCGGCGGTCCGACCGCCCTCATCGAGTACGGCGGGCTGCGCTTCCTGACCGACCCGACCTTCGACGCCCCCGGCACCTACCCCTCCGGCCTGGCCAAGACCGCGCCCGCCTCCGCCACGCCCGCTGATCTGGGCCGTATCGATGTGGTGCTGCTGTCGCACGACGAGCACGACGACAACCTCGACGCCTCGGGCCGGGCCCTGCTCACCGATGTCCCCCTGACCCTGACCACGCCCAGTGGCGCGGGCCGGCTGGGCGGCACCGCACGCCCCCTGAAGGACTGGGAGTCCATCGAGCTCGACCGCCCCGATGGCGGCACGATCACCGTCACCGGCGTCCCGGCCCTGCACGGGCCCGGCACGCGTGAGGACCTCGAACCCGTTGTCGGCGAGGTCGTCGGTTTCGTCCTGAGCGGTGACGGCCTGCCCACCATCTACGTCAGCGGCGACAACGCCCAGCTCTCCCTGGTCCGCGAGATCGCCGACCGGTCGGGCCCGGTGGACACCGCCGTACTGTTCGCCGGCGCGGTCCGCACTCCCGTCCTGGACCGCGCGCTGCTCACGCTCGACAGCGCTCAGGCCGCCGAGGCCGCCCGCATCCTGGGCGCCCGCCGGATCGTGCCGGTCCACTTCGACAGCTGGGCCCACTTCACCGAGGGCCGCGAGCAGCTCGTGGACGCTTTCACCACCGCCGGACTGATCGACCGCGTCGAACTGGCCTGACACCGAACGCCCTGGCCCCGCGGCGCGCCACGCGTGCACCGCGGCGGTCCTTTCCCCGGCCCGGCCACTCGCGCCAGGCCGGCGCACCGCAGAAGGAATCCCCGTGAACGACCCGATCAGGGACACGGCGCGCGGCTCCGCTCCCGCGCCGCTGTCCGTCCTCGACACCGCCTTGGCCGGCCGCGGCGTCAGCGCCGCCGACGCCCTGTCCGGCAGCATCGCACTGGCCGAACTCGCCGAGAGGCGCGGTTTCACCCGCTACTGGGTGACCGAACACCACTCCATGCCCGGCGTCTCCTCCTCCAGCCCCGCCGTCCTGCTGGCCCGGCTGACCGCCCACACCACACGGCTGCGGCTCGGGGCGGGCGGAGTGATGCTGCCCAACCACCCCCCACTGATCGTCGCCGAGCAGTACGGCCTGCTCCAGGCCCTCGCTCCAGACCGGATCGACCTCGGTCTGGGCCGCGCCCCGGGCACCAACCAGGCCACCGCCGCCGCCCTGCGACGAGGCCGCTCCGACGACGACGATTTCCTGCAACAGGTCGTCGAGCTGCTGCGCTTCCTCGACGACGACTTCCCCGAAGAGCACCCCTACCGCGAGCGCGTCTACGCCGTGCCCGGACCGGGACAGGACAAGGAGAACGGTCTTCCGCAGACGACCGGCCGCCCCTCGGTCTGGCTGCTCGGATCCTCCGGATACTCCGCCCAGCTCGCCGCCCGCCTGGGCCTGCCCTTCGCCTTCGCCGCGCACTTCTCTCCCGATCACGTCGCCGGTGCGCTCCAGCTCTATCGCGACCGGTTCACCCCCTCGGCCGTCCTCACCGAGCCGTACGCACTGGCCAGCTTCGCCGTCATGGCCGCCGACGACGAGCACGAGGCCCTGCGTCAGACACGCAGCTACGCCCACAGCATGATGCGCATGCTCCACGGCAAGTCCTACCTCGTGCCCACGGCCGACGAGGCGGCTTCCTACCCCTACACCGCCTCGGAGCAGCTGGTTCTCGACCGCTGGACCAACACCGTCCTGCACGGCACGCCCGACCGGGTCACCGCGCACCTCGACCGCCTGCACGAGGCCGCCCGGCCCGACGAGATCATGATCGCCAGTGTGGGCCACACCCCTCAGGCGCTCCTGCGCTCGACCGAACTGATCGCCGACGCCTACACCCTGCCGAGCACACCGGTCCCCGTGTCCGCTCGCTGACGGCCCCAGGCAGCTCGCACGGGCCACCTGACTCGCAGCCGGACAGGACCACGTAAGGCACCCCAACACCACGCCCGCCCACAACCATTGGGCTCGTAACGGAGACACCATGCCCCACACCGCGACTACGCCACCCAGCGGGCCGGCAGACGCCCCACCGGCCACTCCCGGCCCTTCGCTCCCCGAGACGCAGAAGCGCATCCTGGTCATCCTGCTGGCGTCCCAGATCCTCAGCGGTGTAGGACTCGCGGCCGGCGTCACCGTTGCCGCCCTGCTGGCGCAGGACATGCTCCACTCCACCACTCTGGCGGGGCTGCCCAGCGCCCTGCTCACCGCAGGCTCCGCCCTCGCCGCCGTCACGATCGGCCGCGTCTCGCAGACCCGCGGGCGCCGCCCCGGCCTGGCCGCCGGCTACCTCGCAGGCGCTCTCGGCGGTGCCGGAGTCGTCGTCGCCGCCGCCCTCGACAACCCCGCCCTGCTGTTCATCTCCCTCTTCCTCTACGGCGCCGGAACCGCCGCCAATCTCCAGGCCCGCTACGCCGGAGCCGACCTCGCCGCCCCGCGTCACCGCGCCCGCGCCCTGTCTACCGTCCTGGTCGCCACCACGCTGGGCGGCGTCGTCGGCCCGAACCTGACCGCCCCCGCCGGGCACCTCGCCACCGCCCTCGCACTGCCCCCGCTGAGCGGCCTGTTTCTCATTTCCAGCGCGGCGTTCGCCCTGGCTGCACTGACCCTCCTGATCTGGCTGCGTCCCGACCCCCTCCTGCTCGCCCGCACCCTCCCCTCCGAGCCGGAGGCACCGGAGCGCACCGGCACAGGATCGGCGCCCCACGTCCAGCAACCCGCCACACACCGCCGCCCCGGCCTGCCGCTGGGGGTACTGGTGATGATCCTCAGCCAGCTCGTCATGGTCGCGATCATGACGATGACCCCCGTGCACATGCACGACCACGGCCACGGCACCGCCGTCTCCGGCCTCGTCATAGCCCTACACGTCGGCGCGATGTACCTGCCCTCACCCCTGACCGGAGCACTCACCGACCGCCACGGCCCCACCGTGACGGCCGCCGCCTCCGGACTGACCCTGCTGGCTGCCGGCATCCTCGCCGCCGCCGCGCCGGCCGACTCCGTCCTCCTGCTCACCGTCGCTCTCATCCTGCTCGGCATCGGATGGAACTTCGGCCTCGTCAGCGGCACCACCATCATCACGAACGCCGTCCCCCTGGCCACGCGAGCCAAGACCCAAGGCATGGTCGACGTCGCCATCGCCATTGCCGGCGCCACCGGCGGCATGACCTCCGGGATCGTCGTCGCCGCAGCCAGCTACCCCTTCCTCGCCCTCACCGGCGCCGCCTTCGCCCTCGCCCTCCTCCCCGCAGTCATCGTCACCGCCCAGAAGACCCCGCCCCGCACACCGTCCTCGGAACGCTGACAGACCAGCGCAGCAGAGCGGTCGGCGGCGCCCTCCGCCTCGCCTGCGGTTCAGGTCAGCCGTGGTCGGCGAGCTTCGTCCCGGGCCCGGTCGATGGCGTCGGCGGCCGCATGGCCGACCAGCCGCTCGATCTCCTCCGGAACCTCCCGTTGGTCCAGCACGAAGAGCCTGCCGTCGACGAGCTGGGTGGTCACCTTCCAGCCGAGACGTCCTCCGGCCTCCCGAGCGGCTCGCCAAACATCTTTGAGCTCGCCCATCTCCGTGAGATCGTCGCGGCTCAGGATCAGCTGACCGTAGTAGCCCTCGTACTGCGGCTTCAGGCCGGCCCGCATCAACGTCTCAAGCCGGTCGACCAGCTTCTCGTGCCGGCGCCGGGCCAGCTCGTCCTTCGCGGGCATGTCGCACAGCTCCCCACCTCTGCCCGCAGCCCGTGTGTGCCATATGTGTGCTGCGAGTGCGAAGGCCCTCCCGTCCGACGGACGGAAGGGCCTCTGGCCAGGTGTTTCTCTGTGCCCCCGGCAGGATTCGAACCTGCGACACCCGCTTTAGGAGAGCGGTGCTCTATCCCCTGAGCTACGAAGGCCGGTGGCGGCACGGTGAGGTGCGGATGTGCCACCGCCGACAGTGTAGCGGGTGGGTCGGAGGGTGGCGGGCTGGTCAGGTGAGGGGGACTCGGCGGAAGCGGCCCGCCTCACGTAGGTCGGCCTCTATGTGCGTGGCCGTTTCCTTCAGGGGCGGCAGGATGTCCGTCATGCAGTCCGCTGCCGTGCGGCGGGCGGCGTGCATGGCGACGTTCACGGCGGCCACCGTGCGGCCCTCGCGGTCGCGTACCGGGACGGCGAGGGAGCGCAGGCCGGCCTCCAGTTCCTCGTCGACCAGGGCGTAGCCGAGAGAGCGGGCCTCCGGGAGGGAGAGGAGGACGTGGCCCATCGCCGTCGACCGGGCCGGGAGGCGGGTGCCGAGTGTGATGTGGGCGCTCATGACGCGGCTCGTCGATGCGCGGGCCGTGTACTGGATCTCCTCGCCCGAGTCCGCCAGGACGGCCAGTGAGGCCGACTCGTGGACGCGGTCGGCGAGGGCGGTCAGGTGGGGCTGGGCGATCTGGGGCAGGGAGGTGCGGGAGAGGGGCGGGAAGCCGAGGGAGAGGACTCGGGGGGTGAGGGTGAAGCGGTGGTCCGGGGTCTGCCGTACCAGGCCCGCGTGTTCGTGGGTGATCAGGGCCCGGCGGGCTGTCGCGCGGGCCAGGCCCGTCGCCCTCGCGACCTCCGTGAGGGTCAGCGCGCTGCGGCCTTCGCCGAACGCCGTCAGTACCGTCAGGCCGCGGGCCAGGGATTCGACGAACTCCCGGCCCAGTTCGTGTTTCGACGCGGTCGTCCAGGTGGCCAGGCCGGAGCGGGGGGTGCCCGGTTCGGGCGGTGGGGCGGTGCGGAGGTCGTTCTCCATCGCGGTGACCGCCGCGCGCAGGTGGGGGAGCAGGGTGGTGCGCAGGTCCTCGGCCGTGTGGCGGCTGGTGTGGCTCACCACGCTCGCCACGCACGCCACCCGGCCGGTGCCGGTGTCCCGTACCGGGGCCGAGATCGCGACCAGGCCGGGTTCGATCAGCTGGTCGTCCAGGGCGCAGTCGGTGGCCGCCGCGGCGGCGGTGCGCTGCTCGAAGTCGTCGCTCTGGGGGGTGTGTTGGCGTGGGGGTACGGCGGGGAAGGTGCGGTCCTCCGGGTCCGCGGCCCGGCGCTCGTGCCAGTGGCGCCAGTCGGACTCCGTCCACTCCGTGGCGAACAGCGGGCCCGGCGCGGTGCGTTCGGCGGGGAGCAGGTCGCCGATGCGGAAGCTCAGGGACATCGCGCGGCGGCGGGTGGCCTGGTGGATGAAGCGGATGCCGTCCCGGTCACCGACCGCGAGGGAGACCGACTCGTCCAGTTCGCCGGCCAGGGCGTCGGCACGGGAGGAGAGCAGAGCGGGGAGGCGGAGGGCGGCCAGGTAGGCGTTGCCGAGTTCCGTCAGGCGGGGGGCGAGGGTGACGTCGCGGCCGTCCAGGCGGACGTATCCCATACGGGCGAGGGTCGCCGTGACGCGGTCGACGGTGGAGCGGGCCAGGCCGGTGGCCTTCTCCAGGCCGCTGAGGCTGAGGGTGCCGCCTTCGTCCGCTTCGGTCAGCCGCCGCAGTACGGCGATACCGCGCAGCAGCGGTGCGACCGCCTCGGCCGGCGGGGTGGAGGGAGCGGAGGCAGCGGATGGAGGGGGTGGAGGGGGTGCGTGCTCGGGCCGTGTTTCGGCGTTCCCGGTGCCGGGTGCGGCGGCGGCCTCCCTGCGGGCGGCGTCGTTCGTGGTGTGGGCGGGCATCGGCTCTCCGGTACGGCGGTGCGGCGGTCGCGGCAGGGCAACGGCTACCGTAATGCCGCCGCCG